>NZ_JAOWIE010000048.1:0-265293 GCF_030332265.1 Citrobacter sp. Cu231
GTTGCGACGCGCTTTAGCGCTCTGTCGCGAGGTGGCGTATATTACGCTTTCCTCTTTCAGAGTCAACCCTCATTTTCAGGTTTTTCTCTTCAACCGGACCGGCTGTTTGTGTGAAGTGATTCACATCCGCCGTGTCGATGGAGGCGCATTATAGGGAGTCGAATCAGGAAGACAAGCGGAAAAATGCTTTTTTGTTTCAACCGCTCACCTTTTATCCATTACGCTTACTTTTGCTGCTTTTTTATCGCCATTGGCAGGTCTGCCAGACTATTTATGACCAAATCCGCCGCATTTTCTGCTTCCGGCGTAACAGGTTTCCCCGTGCGCACCAGAACCTTCGTGCCAACATTCGCAGCTGCCGCCGCCTGCATATCTTCTATTTTGTCGCCCACCATATAAGAAGCGGCCATATCGATGTGCAGGAAGTCTCGGGCGGAGATCAACATTCCAGGATGCGGTTTACGGCAGTCGCAAACCTGACGATACTCTTCTACAGTACCCTGCGGGTGATGCGGACAATAGTAGATGCCGTCCAGATCAACGTCGCGATCGGCCAGCGACCAGTCCATCCATTCGGTCAACGTTTCAAACTGTGCCTCAGTAAATTTACCGCGAGCGATACCAGACTGGTTCGTCACGACAATCAGCGCGTAACCCATATTTTTAAGTTCACGCATGGCATCAATAACGCCGTCGATAAACTCGAACTCGTCAATCTCATGTACGTAACCGTGGTCCACATTAATGGTGCCATCACGGTCGAGAAAAATTGCGGGTACAGATTTTGCCACCTTTTATAGCTCCTGAATAAGGCATGTGGCCCTAGTATCGCATGTTTCGGCGGGCAAGAAAGTGCTCATCGTGCAAAGCTAGATTGATTTAGACGTCTGGATGCCTTAACATCCATCTTGTTGACGGCTTCGACCGTCCCTGACAGACGAAAATGCCACGACTAACTTAATTACGATAATAAATAACTAATGATAAAACTTTCGAATATCACCAAAGTGTTCCAGCAGGGGACTCGCACCATTCAGGCGCTTAATAATGTCAGCCTGCACGTTCCTGCCGGGCAGATTTATGGCGTCATTGGCGCCTCCGGTGCAGGTAAAAGTACGCTCATCCGCTGCGTTAACTTACTTGAACGCCCAACCGAAGGCAGCGTCCAGGTCGGCGGTCAGGAGCTCACGACGCTTTCTGAGTCAGAGCTGACCAAAGCTCGCCGTCAAATCGGCATGATTTTCCAACACTTTAACCTGCTCTCTTCCCGCACCGTGTTTGGCAACGTCGCGCTACCGCTGGAACTGGATAACACACCAAAAGAAGAAATTAAACGCCGTGTAACAGAGCTGCTGGACTTAGTCGGTCTTGGCGACAAGCACGACAGCTACCCGGCCAACCTTTCCGGTGGACAAAAACAGCGTGTGGCGATCGCCCGTGCGCTGGCAAGCAATCCCAAAGTGCTGCTGTGTGATGAAGCAACCAGCGCACTCGATCCGGCAACAACCCGATCGATTCTGGAATTATTGAAAGACATTAACCGTCGTCTGGGACTCACCATTCTGCTGATTACCCATGAGATGGACGTTGTAAAACGCATTTGTGACTGCGTGGCGGTCATCAGTAATGGTGAACTGATTGAACAAGACACCGTCAGCGAAGTGTTCTCACACCCGAAAACGCCGCTGGCACAGAAATTTATTCAGTCCACGCTGCACCTTGATATCCCGGAAGATTATCTGGAACGGTTAAAAGCCGAGCCAGAAGCAGACAGCGTGCCAATGCTACGCATGGAATTCACCGGTCATTCCGTTGATGCGCCATTGCTCTCTGAGACGGCCCGCCGCTTTAATGTGAATAACAACATTATTAGCGCGCAGATGGATTACGCCGGCGGTGTGAAGTTCGGCATCATGCTGACTGAAATGCACGGTACACAGGAAGATACACAAGCAGCCATTAACTGGTTGCAGGAACACCATGTAAAAGTAGAGGTACTGGGTTATGTCTGAGCCGATGATGTGGCTGCTGGTTCGCGGCGTATGGGAAACGCTGGCAATGACCTTTGTGTCCGGTTTTTTTGGTTTTGTGATTGGCTTGCCGGTTGGCGTGTTGCTGTACGTCACGCGCCCGGGGCAAATCATTGAGAACGCGAAGCTCTACCGTACACTCTCTGCGCTGGTTAATATTTTCCGTTCCATCCCGTTCATTATCTTGCTGGTATGGATGATTCCATTCACCCGCATGATTGTTGGCACATCCATCGGACTGCAGGCCGCTATCGTCCCACTGACCGTCGGCGCCGCGCCGTTTATCGCCCGTATGGTGGAAAACGCCCTGCTCGAAATTCCAACCGGGCTGATTGAGGCCTCCCGTGCGATGGGCGCCACGCCGCTGCAGATTGTACGTAAGGTTTTACTGCCAGAAGCGCTGCCTGGACTGGTCAATGCGGCCACCATAACCCTCATCACGCTGGTTGGTTACTCCGCGATGGGGGGCGCCGTTGGTGCCGGTGGTCTTGGGCAGATTGGCTATCAGTACGGTTACATTGGCTACAACGCTACCGTAATGAATACAGTGCTGGTATTGCTCGTCGTTCTGGTTTATTTAATTCAGTTATCCGGTGATCGCATCGTCCGGGCTGTCACGCACAAATAACGTTGCACACAACACAAAAAACTCATTAAGAAAAGGAAATAAGCATGGCGTTCAAATTCAAAACCTTTGCGGCAGTTGGAGCCCTGATCGGTTCTCTGGCACTTGTGGGTTGCGGTCAGGATGAAAAAGATCCTAACCACATCAAAGTGGGTGTTATTGTTGGCGCAGAGCAGCAGGTTGCCGAAGTCGCACAGAAAGTGGCAAAAGAAAAATACGGCCTGGACGTTGAACTGGTCACGTTTAACGATTACGTCCTGCCTAACGAAGCCTTGAGCAAAGGCGATATCGATGCCAACGCCTTCCAGCATAAACCGTACCTGGATCAGCAGATCAAAGATCGCGGTTACAAACTGGTTGCCGCAGGTAATACTTTTGTTTACCCGATTGCAGGCTACTCCAAAAAAATCAAATCACTGGATGAACTGCAGGATGGTTCACAGGTGGCGATTCCAAACGATCCGACTAACCTTGGCCGCTCCCTGCTGCTGTTGCAAAAAGTGGGCTTAATCAAACTGAAAGACGGTGTTGGCCTGCTGCCGACCGCGCTGGACGTGATTGAAAACCCGAAAAACCTGAAGCTGGTTGAGCTGGAAGCGCCGCAACTGCCACGTTCCCTAGACGATGCACAAATCGCACTGGCGGTCATCAACACCACCTACGCCAGCCAGATCGGCCTGACGCCGGCAAAAGACGGTATTTTTGTTGAAGATAAAGATTCCCCGTACGTAAACCTGATTGTGACGCGCGAAGACAACAAAGATGCTGAAAACGTGAAGAAATTCGTTCAGGCATACCAGTCTGACGAAGTATACGAAGCGGCAAATAAAGTCTTCAACGGCGGTGCTGTTAAGGGCTGGTAAATTTAGGCTGTTTCCAGAATCTGTAATATCATCAGGACGGGCGCTTGCCCGTCTTGTCATTTATGCAAGCACCTGATTCAATATCTGACGTTTAGATCATTCATTGAGGAAATATTATGCGTGCTTTACCGATCTGTTTAGTAGCACTCATGCTGAGCGGCTGTTCTATGTTAAGCAGATCCCCTGTTGAACCCGTTCAAAGCACCGCTACCCCACCTAAAGCGGAGCCGGAAAAACCAAAAGCACCGCGCGCGACGCCGGTAAGAATCATTACGAACGCTGAAGATTTAGTGGGCAAACCGTTCCGCGATCTCGGCGAAGTCAGCGGCGAATCCTGCCAGGCATCCAACCAGGATTCCCCTCCAAGCATTCCAACCGCACGCAAACGCATGCAGATTAACGCATCTAAAATGAAAGCAAATGCGGTATTGCTGCACAGTTGCGAAGTAACCAGCGGAACGCCGGGTTGCTATCGCCAGGCGGTTTGTATCGGTTCTGCACTGAACATTACGGCGAAATGAGCCATTTTCAGTTCGAGCAAATAGGCGTTATCCGCTCACCTTATAAAGAAAAGTTCGCTGTTCCACGTCAGCCAGGTTTGGTGAAAAGTGCCAGCGGCGAACTGCATTTGCTCGCACCCTATAACCAGGCCGATGCCGTTCGCGGCCTGGAAGCCTTCAGTCATTTGTGGGTGATTTTTGTTTTTCACCAGACAATGGAGGGTGGATGGCGTCCAACCGTGCGCCCTCCTCGCCTGGGCGGCAACGCCAGAATGGGGGTCTTTGCCACGCGTTCAACGTTTCGTCCTAACCCTGTTGGCATGTCGTTAGTTGAGCTGCGGGGTATTCGCTGTCATAAAGAGCATGTAATCCTTGAGCTCGGTGGACTGGATCTTGTTGATGGCACGCCGGTCATTGATATTAAACCGTATCTGCCGTTTGCCGAGTCGCTGCCCGACGCGCGCGCCAGCTATGCACAGAATGCCCCCCAGGCCAGCGTAGACGTGACGTTCAGTGACGAACTTGCTGAGCAACTACCAACGCTCGAAAAGCGTTATCCGCATCTTCGTCAGTTTATTGCCGAAGTGCTGGCGCAGGATCCGCGTCCTGCCTACCGTAAAAATGAGGAAGAAGGCAAAACCTATGCCGTCTGGCTGCTGGACTTTAACGTCCGCTGGCGCGTCACGCCGGCAGGATTTGAGGTCTTTGCGCTGGAAGCCCGCTAATTTGCGTCGTGTACTCTTTTGACATCCCTTTCTCGCTGGTAAACTAAACCACTTTTGTTTTGTGCCAGGCTCGTTTTGAGCCTGTTCGATCGTTCAACTGGAACCGTAACAACATGCGTACTAGCCAATATCTGCTCTCCACTCTGAAGGAGACACCTGCCGACGCCGAAGTCATCAGCCACCAGCTGATGCTGCGCGCCGGGATGATCCGCAAGCTGGCCTCCGGGTTATATACCTGGCTGCCGACCGGCGTGCGCGTCCTGAAAAAAGTCGAAAACATCGTGCGTGAAGAAATGAACAACGCCGGTGCGATCGAGGTGTTGATGCCGGTCGTTCAGCCTTCTGAACTGTGGGAAGAGAGCGGCCGTTGGGAACAATACGGCCCGGAACTGCTGCGTATTGCTGACCGTGGCGATCGTTCGTTTGTACTCGGTCCAACGCATGAAGAAGTGATCACCGACCTGATCCGTAATGAGCTGAGCTCTTACAAACAGCTGCCGCTGAACTTCTATCAGATCCAGACTAAATTCCGTGACGAAGTCCGTCCGCGTTTTGGCGTGATGCGCTCCCGTGAATTCCTGATGAAAGATGCCTACTCTTTCCATACTTCTCAGGAATCCCTGCAGGAAACGTATGATGCGATGTATACCGCATATAGCAAAATCTTCAGCCGTATGGGCCTGGATTTCCGTGCAGTACAGGCTGACACCGGCTCCATCGGCGGCAATGCCTCTCATGAATTCCAGGTACTGGCGCAGAGCGGCGAAGATGACGTGATCTTCTCTGACTCCTCCGACTACGCGGCCAACATTGAATTTGCCGAAGCGCTTGCGCCGAAAGAACCGCGCGCGGCGGCAACCCAGGAAATGACGCTGGTTGATACGCCGAACGCGAAAACCATCGCCGAGCTGGTTGAACAGTTCAACCTGCCGATCGAGAAAACCGTGAAAACCCTGCTGGTGAAAGCGGTTGAAGGCAGCAAATCTCCGTTGATTGCCCTGCTGGTTCGCGGCGATCACGAGCTGAACGAAGTCAAAGCGGAAAAATTGCCGCAGGTTGCCAGTCCGCTGACCTTCGCCACCGAAGAAGAAATTCGCGCGTTGGTGAAAGCAGGTCCAGGATCTCTGGGTCCGGTGAACATGCCGATTCCGGTAGTTATCGACCGTACCGTTGCGGTAATGAGCGATTTTGCCGCCGGCGCCAACATCGACGGTAAGCACTATTTCGGTATCAACTGGGATCGCGACGTGGCGACGCCGGAAGTAGCTGACATCCGTAACGTGGTTGCAGGCGACCCGAGCCCGGACGGTAAAGGTACGCTGATGATCAAACGCGGTATCGAAGTGGGCCACATCTTCCAGTTGGGTACCAAATACTCTGAAGCGATGAAAGCCGCAGTTCAGGGCGAAGATGGTCGTAACCAGACGCTGACCATGGGCTGCTACGGCATCGGTGTCACTCGCGTGGTTGCTGCAGCTATTGAACAGAACTTTGACGATCGCGGCATTGTATGGCCAGACGCTATCGCGCCTTTCCAGGTGGCGATTCTGCCGATGAACATGCACAAATCCTACCGCGTTCAGGAGCTGGCTGAGAAGCTGTACGCTGAACTGCGCGCGCAGGGTATCGAAGTGCTGATGGACGATCGTAAAGAGCGTCCGGGCGTGATGTTCGCCGATATGGAGCTGATCGGTATTCCGCACACTATCGTGCTGGGCGACCGTAACCTCGACAACGACGATATCGAATATAAATACCGTCGTAATGGCGAGAAGCAGCTGATTAAAACAGGCGACATCGTCGACTACCTGGTCAAAGCTATTAAAGGCTAATACCAGCGCAAGGCCCTGAGGATCAGGGCCTTTTTTACATGGATTGTATAAAATGCTTAAACCAATGGCGTATTACCGCCTGCACCTCCTCTTCTGTCTTCTGCTTTCAGCCTGCACGATTGACGTCAGTCAGCAAAATTCATCGGCAAAGGTTGTTGATGCCCAGGCAAAGAAATGGGAGGTAAAACTCCAGCATCAAAGCTCATTTACCGATCAAGCGCTGCATGAAATTACTGATACCGATCTCAGGCCAGGCGACCTGCTATTCTCCTCCAGTCTTGGGGTGACCTCATTGGGTATTCGCGCGTTCAGCACCTCTTCTGTCAGCCATGTGGCCGTTTACCTTGGCGGTAATGAAGTTGCCGAAGCGACCGGGGCGGGAGTACAAATCGTTTCGCTCAAAAAGGCTGAAAATCACAGTGATAAGCTTTTTGCTCTGCGGGTACCCGACCTCACACCGCAGCAGGCCGAAGAAATCAAAACATTCGCTTATAAAATCAAAGATAGCGGCTATAACTACCGCGGCATCGTCGAATTTATTCCGTTTATGGTGACCCGGCAAATATGTTCGTTGAATCCTTTCTCAGCGGATTTTCGCCAGCAATGCGTTAGCGGGCTGGCAAAAGCACAGTTGAGCAATATCAGCGAGGGAGAAAAGAAGGCGTGGTTTTGCTCCGAATTCGTAACCGATGCGTTTGCCACCGCCGGACACCCGCTAACGCTGGCGCAGTCGGGCTGGATTAGCCCTTCCGACCTGATGCATATGCGCGAAGGTGATATTTCCGCGTTTAAGTCTGAAACGCAGCTACAGTATGTCGGCCACCTGAAGTTAGGGATTTATATCAAAACCAGCCGTTTTGTTGGATTGACCCGATAAGGAAAAACTGCCCGGGCGATCGCCGGACAGTTTTTATAAGCAGCAGATCAATCAGCACAACTCTGGCCAGGGATAAACTTAATTTCTTTATCCGCTCTTAAGGTTTTCACTGGCGCGCCCGTATCAGGATTTTCTTCCATCGTGAAGTGCCCTTCCACCGTAAGCAGAACTGCCTTATCCGTTGCACCACGCGCAGTCAGATAATCTCGCTCCAGTTGTGCATTGTTCGCGACAGAGACTCTTTTACCCGTCGCACAATCAGTGAAAGTTGCCGCGTCAGCCATATAAAAGTACATCCCTCGCATCGGCATTGGCGTCACCGGTAAGCTGGCGGAAACTGGCTGGAGGGTGTAGTTGAACTGCGACTCTATCGGATTACCTTCACGATCGAGCATTTCCAGCGCTTCACCTTTTGCGCGGTAGTACGATTTTTCGCCTTTACTGTCCGTCAGGACCAGTTTGTCGGCTGTACGCGCCCATGTGCCATAAGAGGCAAAAGAGGACGGTTCATCCCGTACGCCCTGGTAGCGTTCGTTCATCACCCATGTGCCGTCTTTTTCCAGGAACAGAGAAGTTTCAATCCCTTCGCAGTCCGCGCAAGGCAAAATGCCGCGCCAGCTTTGCTGCATCGGTTTTAATTCTGCCGCCCGCGTCGGCTGTAGTACTTCGACTTCAGTACGGTTGTTACAGCCGATCAAGGAAAAGAGCGTACATGCAGCGACTACGGACAATATTGCTGTTTTCACTATGAATTCCTTATAAATTTTAATTCCCGCTCGTCAGTCTTGCGTTCGACGAACTTTCCCGCGCAGTGCCTTCACTGTGGATTTTTGCGCCTTCGATGACAACCTGCGCTCTTTCGAGGCGCGCGTAGGGCGAGTTGCCTGTCGGCTTTTTTGCACCGCGGTTAATTCTTTTATCAACGCCACCAGCCGGGAGATTGCCGCTTCCCGATTTAGCTCCTGGCTACGGTATTCCTGCGCCTTAATGATAATCACGCCATCGCCTGTAATCAGATGATGGCTGGCAGCCAGCAAACGTTCCTTATAATACTCTGGCAGCCCAGAGGCCCGAATGTCAAAGCGCAAATGGATAGCCGTCGAGGTCTTATTAACGTGCTGACCGCCCGCGCCCTGTGCCCGAATCGCCGTAATTTCCAGCTCGTTATCTGGGATAGCGACATTTCGGGATATAACGATCATGAACGCGGCTGCCACGCGGCCAGATGAACTTCCAGATTATTCTGAGAATCGGACAGCCAGATAGCACCGTCCTGAATAGTCGCCTGTAGCGCCATTGTACGACCAGCAAAGTCACTCAGCTGTGCAAGCTGTTCATCATCCAGATACCACACGGTAAGATTTTTAAACTGTGCACACTTGCTCTGGTTTTGCTGCCACCAGATCTGAGCCGCACGGCTGTTGTAAGCAAACAGGGCTACCTCAGCGGACTGGGTACAGGCTTTCTTAATACGACGCTCATCCGGCAGGCCCAACTCAATCCAGAGATCGATGCCCAGATGGTCGTTACGCAACCATGCTTCAGGCTCATCCTCCGCACTCAGGCCACGCGTGAACTGCAGCCGTTCATCGGCATATTTAATCCAGGCCAGCAGACGCAGCATCATGCGTTCCTGGGTTTCAGAGGGATGACGCGCCAGCGTCAAGGCCGCGTCGAGGAACTGGTTGCGGTCAAGATCCGCGACGTTGACAACGGCTTTATAAATTGTCGCTTTAAGCGCCATGAGAGAACTCCTTTCGAATCAGGCGCACATTGTAGCGAAAACTACGGCAAAAGGCTGCTAACTGCTCCTGTATCAAGGCGCTGATATTGCTTGAATGAGTATGGTATAGTCACCTTGCTAAACAGAGTTTATCTTCGTAGGCTTAGACTTGCATCCACGGTTAAGTCAGAGTGCTGACAGGAGGGCATGTGGAAAAATATTGTGAGTTAATACGCAAGCGGTACGCGGAAATCGCCAGCGGAGATTTAGGGTATATCCCGGATGCGCTGGGTTGCGTATTGAAGGTGCTTAATGAAGTGGCGACAGACAACGCCCTTCCAGAGTCGGTCAGGGAAAAAGCGGCCTATGCTGCCGCGAACTTACTGGTGAGCGATTATGTCAATGAATGAAACATATCAACCCATCAACTGCGATGATTACGATAATCTAGAACTCGCCTGCCAGCACCATTTGTTACTGACGCTGGCGCTAAAAGATGGCGAAGTTTTGCAGGCGAAAGCGAATGACCTGGTTTCACGCAAAAACGTGGAATATCTGGTCGCAGATGTCGCGGGCGAAACCCGGGAGCTTCGCCTCGACAAAATTGCCAGCTTCAGCCACCCGCAAATCGGTACCGTGGTAGTCAGCGAATCTTAACTTTTCTTGCACCTTATCCGGCCTACACATCCTCTGGAGAGTAGGCCGAATAAGCGCAGCACCATCAGACATGCCAAATCAGACTTACACCTTCTTCATCTACCGCCGCGCCCTCACGCGTCACAAAAACACCTGCAGCTGCAATCAACGTTTCACCATAAAACAGCAACGGCGTGGTATCTCGTCGCCAGGGTGGGATCCCCTGTTCCTGCCAGATTTTCTTTAATTTCCGCCCACCGTTACGCCCGACAATATGCAATACTCCTGGCGCTTTAAAACGGATGCTGACAGCTTCATCCGCTTGCGGCATGCGCAATTCGCCAGCAGAGATGAGCTGCACCGAGCCTAACCCGGCAGGCAGCGTCAGCGGCGTTTTCCAACATGGCCACGGAAGAACGGTTTCGCTTTGACCGTGGTTCGATTTAACCCACCACAGCTGTGACTGATAGCGACGAACCGCGTATTCTCCAAGGCGAAAACAGGGCGCAGCATCTTCCCGTGCCAACGCAACTTCCTGCCAAATACGTTCCAGCCCATCACGGGAAGGCATCGGCGCATTTAATCCCGCCAGCCAACGACGAAGCAGAGCGGCACGCCGCACATCGCTCATCACCATTAACGGTGCCAGTAACAGTGCGCCATGGGATGTGACGCAGTCGGCTAAATCGTTGGCCAGCAATTCATCCAGTAAACTTTCCTGCTCAGCGCACAGCGCGGCGCTACGGGCCGTGGCTTGTGCGAAGTGCGGCCAGCGCTGTTGGAGTAAGGGGGTAACGCGCAATCTGAGAAAATTGCGATCGTAGGTATCATCCTGATTGCTTTCATCTTCTATCCAGCATAATTCATGCTGTCGCGCCCATGCTTCAAGCGCCTCTCGCGTTTGCGCCAGCAACGGTCGAATCAGTTGGGTTCCGGCAAACGGTGAGCTTTCCCCCATGGCGGAAAGTCCGGCGGGACCACTGCCGCGCTTAAGCGCCAGCAGGAAAGTTTCACACTGGTCATCCAGATGCTGGGCGGTCATCAACACCTCACCCGGGAGTAAAGTCTGCGCAAATGCCTGATAGCGTGCTCGCCGCGCCTGAGCTTCAATTCCCAGCCCATCATCCTCAAGATGGACCCGCTCAACCACCAGCGGCACCTGCCACTGCGCACATACCGACTCACAGTGTTGCACCCAACCCTCTGCATGGGGGCTTAATCCGTGATGAATATGGATTGCGCGCAACACAACCCCAGGATTTTGTGCTCGCCACAGCACTAACTGATGCAACAGCACGGTAGAGTCCAGCCCGCCGCTAAAGGCGACCAGAATCGATTGGGAATTCAGCAGTGCAGTGTTCAGCGTGAGTGTCGTCATGATGGTTTCTTACAATGGCATTGCCCGGCACGTTACCGGGCAAACGCCACAATGACAAGCCTTACAGCTCGTACAGTTCGAGGGGTAATCCGTCCGGGTCGTTAAAAAACGTAAAGCGTTTGCCGGTAAACGGATCGATTCGCACGGATTCGCACTTCACCTGGTGAGCTTCCAGGTGCGCGATCGCTTTTTCCACGTCATCTACGCTGAACGCCAGATGGCGCAAACCGCAAGCTTCCGGGCGGCTCGGGCGGCACGGCGGAAACGGAAAAGAAAACAGCTCAATCACATACTGTCCGTTCAATGCCAAATCGCCTTTCCAGGAATCACGTTCTTCCCGGTAGGCTTCGCTGATTAGCGTAAAGCCCAGCACATCACAGTAAAATCTCTTACTCGCCGCATAGTCTGTCGCAATAATGGCAATATGGTGAACCTGTTTTAATCCCAGCATAGCGTCATCGCCTCTTTCTTTTTTCTTTTAAAACGTTACTCGTGCGTAACAAAGTCAGGCAAGTCGTTATGCCATTTTCAGGACTCTCACGCGATACACACCATCCTCACCCAGTTTAGCGCCATGGATATCGGTTTCAAATCCAGGATAATGTTGCCCCACCGAACACAGCATCAGCAGAAAATCGAGCACCGTCCGGCTTTTCTCCGTGATCATTTCCCCTGGCATCAACAACGGCACGCCGGGAGGATAAGGCAGGATCATATTAGCGGAAACACGCCCCACCAGTTGATCGAGCGTCACCGTTTCGACTTCACCTTTGATCTGCCGCTGCCAGGCCTGGTGCGGCGTCATTTTCATTTCCGGTAAGGTATCAAACGCCCGCAACATCAGCCCAGAGAGATCGTGCTGGCGGATCAGTTTGTGGATCCCCAGCGCCAGCTCCTGAATACGCATATTACGATAGAAATCAGGATCTTCGGCATACAGATCCGGCAGCATATTTTTCACGCGTAAATTCAGGTCGTATGAACGTTTAAATTCCGTCAGGCCGCGTAGCAGCCCCATCGCCCGGGTTTTATCAATACCAATACTGAACAGGAACAACAGATTATACGGCCCTGTTTTCTCAACGACGACGCCGCGTTCATCGAGGAATTTCGCCACCAGAGCCGCGGGGATCCCCTCTTCGCTCATATTTCCTTGCTCATCCATCCCCGGTGTCAGAATGGTAACTTTCACCGGATCGAGGAACATGTGGTCGGGATCAGCATCGACAAATCCGTGCCAGTCTTCGCCTGGTGCTACCGGCCAGCACTCTGCTTCATCTACCTTTTCCGGCTGCCAGATATCAAAGAACCAACCATCTGACTCTTCTCGCAGCCGCTGGACTTCCTTACGGAAATGCAGCGCCCTCTCAACCGAACGATTGATCAGGCGCTTGCCTGAATTGCCACGAAGCATTGCCGCCGCCGTTTCGATAGACGCAACAATCGGGTAGCTCGGCGAAGTGGAGGTGTGCATCATAAAGGCTTCGTTGAACGTCTCTTCATCGTAGTCGCCCTTAATGTGGATTAACGAAGCCTGTGACAATGCCGCCAACATTTTGTGGGTAGACTGGGTTTCAAAAATCACCTTCCCTGGCACCCGCTCGCCGCTCATTCCGCTTTTCCCCTGATAGATCGGATGAAAATGGGTATATGGCACCCAGGCAGAATCAAAATGAATGGAGGGCACATCCAGGGTTTGCTTGATCCAGTTAGTGTTATACAACAGACCATCATAAGTGGAATTGGTGATGACCGCGTGGACTGGCCATTGCGCCTGAGGGCTCTCTTCTACCTTACGTTCTATGCTTTCGCGAGTGAATTCCCAACGGGGTATACCGCCGAGGATCCCCAGCGCATTACGGGTAGGCTTCAGCCAGATTGGCACCACATCGCTCATCATCAGCAAATGCGCCAGCGATTTATGGCAGTTGCGATCAATCAGGAGCGTACTGCCTGAAGGCGCGGCATACATGCCGACAATCTTGTTCGACGTTGAGGTGCCGTTAGTCACCATATAGCTCTGTTCAGCGCCAAAGGTACGTGCGATGTACTCCTCGGCTTCCAGATGCGGACCGGTATGATCCAACAACGAGCCCAACTCAGTCACGGAAATGGACACATCGGCCTTCAGCGTGTTACCGCCAAAGAAATCACAGAACAGACAGCCGACCGGGCTTTTCTGGTACGCCGTTCCCGCCATATGGCCCGGCGTGCAAAAGGTATACTTCCCTTCCTTCACATAGGTAAACAGCGCTTTGGTAAAAGGTGGCGTGATGTTATCGAGGTATTCATTGGTGTACTGGCGAATACGCGTAGCAATATCGTCAGACTGGCCCAATGCGTACTCAAAGAACCACAGCGCCATGCGTAGGTCGTGTGCGCTGACATCCATCGTCGAATGAGTATTAATAAAAGCGTAGAGCGGGAGATACTCATTGAGCTGATTGATGTCACTACACAGATCCAGACTGTATTCATCCCAGTCAAAAATGACGCCGCAAATTCGCGGGTTATGCTCGATAAACTTCAGCAGGTCGACGCTATTCTGCGGCCAGATAATCTGAAATCCCTGCTGCTGCAGCGCACGTTCAAGCTCCTTGATGGGCTCATCTTTATAAAAGACGCCATGCGGTCCCATGATGGCAATGATATTCATGCGTTCCTCCTGGAAAAACCTTAGTTAAGCATAGCCTGGTCAAACTGCAGGTAAAAAAAAGGGCCACAGCGTTGTGGCCCTTTTCAGAATTAATGCAGTTTACGCGTAACCATAGCTCATCAGACGCTGATAACGACGGTTTTTCAAATCTTCTTTGCTTAACACGTCGAGATCGGCGAGATCGGCCAGCAGCTGTGCTTTCAGGGACGCCGCCATCACTTCCGGGTTACGATGGGCGCCGCCCAGCGGTTCCGGGATGATAGAGTCAATCAACTTCAGCTCTTTCAAACGTGGGGCGATGATGCCCATCGCTTCTGCGGCCAGCGGCGCTTTGTCGGCGCTTTTCCACAGAATGGATGCGCAGCCTTCCGGAGAGATAACGGAATAGGTGCTGTACTGCAGCATATTCACTTTATCGCCCACGCCGATCGCCAGTGCGCCGCCGGAGCCACCTTCACCGATAACGGTACAGATAACCGGCACACTCAGACGCGACATTTCACGCAGGTTGCGCGCAATCGCTTCAGACTGACCACGCTCTTCCGCGCCTACGCCCGGGTATGCCCCAGGGGTGTCGATGAAGGTAATGATCGGCATATTGAAACGTTCAGCCATTTCCATCAGACGCAGCGCTTTGCGATAGCCTTCTGGCGCTGGCATGCCAAAATTACGACGGATTTTTTCTTTGGTCTCACGGCCTTTCTGATGACCAATGATCATCACCGGACGGCCATCCAGACGCGCGATGCCGCCGACAATTGCTTTATCATCCGCATAGGCACGATCGCCCGCCAGCTCATCAAATTCATCAAATGCCAGGCGGACATAATCCAGGGTGTACGGACGCTGTGGATGGCGCGCCAGTTGGGCTACCTGCCATGCGCCAAGATCGGCGAAGATTTTACGCGTCAGTTCTACGCTTTTTTCACGCAGACGATGCACTTCTTCATCGATGTTAATATCCAGTTTCTCATCCTGACGGCTAACCGCAGTCAGAGAATCGATTTTTGCTTCCAGCTCTGCAATCGGCTGTTCAAAATCAAGGAAATTCAGACTCATAGTATTCCTGTATTAGTCAAACTCCAGTTCCACCTGCTCCGAACCAATAAGGCCACGGAGATCGTTTAGCAAACGATCGCTCGGAGAGACACGCCACGTTGCGCCAAAACGCAATCGCGCACGCGCATCCGCCCTCTGATAGTAGAGATGTACTGGAATTGTCCCAGAGCGGTGGGGTTCCAGAGACTGACGGAGTCGGTTTAAAAGCTGGTCATCAATTTGCCTGTCCGTCAGCGAGATAGCAAGCCCGCGAGCATATTTTTCCCGGGCTTCGTCAATATCCATGACTTCACGGGCCATCATTTTAAGCCCGCCGCTGAAGTCATCAAAGCTGACCTGTCCGCTGACGATAAGTATGCGGTCTTTTTCCAGCAATTGCTGGTATTTATCCAGAGCATCGGTAAATAACATCACTTCCAGACGCCCGGAACGGTCATCCAGTGTACAGATGCCGATACGATTGCCGCGCTTGGTGACCATTACCCGCGCAGCAATGACGAGCCCCGCAGCCGTGGTGACTTTACCACGTTCTGTCGGATGCATGTCTTTCAGCCTGTGGCCTCCAACATAGCGCTCAATTTCTTTTAAATACTGATTGATAGGGTGTCCCGTCAGGTAAAGACCTAACGTTTCACGCTCACCGTCTAATACCACCTGCTCCGGCCACGGTGTACAGTTGGCATAAGACTGTTCAATTTGTTCCGGCTCTTCCGCCAGTACGCCAAACATATCCGCCTGACCAATTGCCTCGGCTTTCGCATGCTGATCGGCGGCTTTTAGGGCATCGCTGAGTGAGTTCATCAACGCCGCGCGATGCGGACCAAGGCGGTCAAACGCCCCGGACATGATTAACTTTTCCAGCACCCGGCGGTTAAGTTTTTTGATATCCGTACGCGCACAAAGATCAAATAGTTCGCGGAAGTAACCGCCTTCATTTCGCGCCTCAATAATAGCCTCAATTGGCCCTTCACCCACGCCTTTTATCGCGCCGATGCCGTAGACAATCTCGCCATCATCATTCACGTGAAAATGATAAAGCCCGGAGTTGATGTCCGGTGGCAGGATTTTGAGCCCCATGCGCCAGCATTCATCCACCAGTCCGACGACTTTCTCGGTGTTATCCATATCGGCGGTCATTACCGCCGCCATAAATTCGGCAGGGTAATGCGCCTTCAGCCACAGCGTCTGGTAGGAGACCAGCGCATAGGCTGCGGAGTGCGATTTGTTAAATCCGTAACCGGCGAATTTCTCCACCAGGTCAAAGATTTTCATCGCCAGTTCGCCGTCGACGCCGCGCTTTTTCGCCCCTTCTTCAAAGGTACCGCGCTGCTTAGCCATCTCTTCCGGTTTTTTCTTACCCATCGCACGACGCAGCATATCCGCGCCGCCAAGGGTGTATCCGGACAGTTCCTGGGCAATCTGCATAACCTGTTCCTGATACAGGATAATGCCGTAGGTCGGCTCCAGTACCGGTTTCAGACACTCATGCTGCCATTGTACGTCCGGGTAGGAAATCTCTTCACGACCATGCTTACGGTCGATAAAGTTATCTACCATCCCCGACTGTAGCGGACCAGGTCGGAACAGAGCCACCAGTGCGATCATATCTTCGAAGCAGTCAGGCTGCAGACGTTTGATCAGATCTTTCATGCCGCGGGATTCAAGCTGGAACACCGCCGTGGTCTCCGAACGTTGCAGCATGTCGAAGCTTTTTTTGTCATCCAGCGGGATAGCGGCGATATCCAACGGCGGTTCACCGTTCTTTTCACGGCGCGCGTTGATCATTTCCAACGCCCAGTTGATGATAGTGAGCGTACGCAGACCGAGGAAGTCGAACTTCACGAGGCCGGCGTATTCCACGTCGTTTTTATCAAACTGGGTGACCGGGTGCAGCCCTTGCTCATCACAGTACAGCGGCGCAAAATCAGTAATTTTGGTCGGTGCTATAACCACGCCACCGGCGTGCTTACCAGCGTTACGCGTGACGCCTTCCAGCTTGCGCGCCATATCGATCAGCGCTCTAACCTCTTCATCTGCCTCATAGATTTCCGGCAGTTGAGGTTCAGCTTCAAAGGCTTTGGCCAGCGTCATGCCCGGGTCGGGCGGTACCAGTTTCGAAATACGGTCAACGAAGCCATACGGGTGACCCAGTACGCGGCCCACGTCACGGATAACCGCTTTTGCCGCCATCGTACCGAAGGTAATAATCTGCGAAACCGCATCACGACCGTACATTTCCGCCACGTGTTCAATGACCTGGTCACGTTTTTCCATACAGAAATCAACGTCAAAATCGGGCATTGAAACACGTTCCGGGTTAAGGAAACGTTCGAACAGCAGGTCAAATTCCAGCGGATCAAGGTCGGTAATTTTCAGCGCGTAGGCGACCAGCGAACCAGCACCAGAACCACGTCCCGGGCCTACCGGTACGCCGTTATCTTTCGACCACTGGATAAACTCCATAACGATCAGGAAGTAACCCGGGAAGCCCATCTGGTTGATAACTTTAAGTTCAACTTCCAGACGTTCGTCATAAGGCGGCCGCCTCTGCGCGCGAACTTCAGGATCCGGGAATAAAAACGCCAGACGCTCTTCCAGCCCTTCGCGTGATTTTGCCACAAGGAAATCCTCGGTGGTCATATCACCAGTCGGGAACTGTGGCAGGAAATACTCACCCAGACGCACCGTCACGTTACAGCGCTTGGCTATCTCAACAGTGTTTTGCAACGCCTCCGGGATATCGGAGAATAGATCGCACATCTCATCTTCGCTGCGCATGTACTGCTGCGGCGAATAATTACGCGGTCGTTTTGGATCATCAAGGGTAAACCCGTCGTGGATTGCCACGCGGATTTCATGCGCGTCAAAATCACCGGTTTCAAGGAAGCGAACATCGTTGGTCGCCACCACCGGAAGACCACGCGTTTCAGCCAGTTCTACCGCAGCATGCAGATAATTTTCTTCATCCTGCCTGCCGGTGCGAATCAGTTCTAAAAAATAGCAATCAGGAAAATGTTCTTCATAAAACGCCACGCACTCATCAACCAGTGCGCTATTGCCGCGCAGCAGGCTGCGCCCGACGTCACCCATACGACCGCCGGAGAGCAAAATCAAACCTTCTTTTAGTTCGATCAGCCAGTCTCTGTCGATGACAGGTCCTTCTGCGCCATAGCCACGCTGATAGGCTTTCGATATCAACAACGTCAGGTTCTGATAGCCGGTATTATTTGCGGCCAGCACGGTGAGCTGCGCAAGTTCATCGCCCAACAGTTCGCTACGGACATGAAAATCTGCGCCAACTATCGGCTTGATACCCGCACCGTGACCCGCTCCGTAAAACTTCACCAGACCACACAGGTTGGTAAAATCGGTGATCGCCAGCGCAGGCATACCTAACGCGGCCGCCTTTTTTACCAGCGGCCCGGTTTTCGCCAGCCCATCGATCATGGAGTAGTCGCTGTGCACCCGCAGGTGGACGAAACGAGGTTCAGACATCTTCAGATTCCTTCGACACAAGAATCAGGACGTGAGTCCCAGAGCGCGTTTGACGGGGCCAAAACTACGGCGATGGTGCTCTGTTGCACCATGTAGTGCCAACTTTTCCAGATGAAAAGCAGTTGGATAACCTTTGTGCTGTGCAAAGCCATACTGCGGGAAAACCGTATCCAGTGCCGCCATTTCAGCGTCACGGGTGACTTTTGCCAGTATCGAAGCAGCGCTAATCTCCGCCACGCGGCTATCACCTTTGACCACCGCCATTGACGGCATCGGTAATGCCGGGCAACGATTGCCGTCAATCAGTACGTATTCCGGCGCAATATGCAGACCCGCAACCGCACGCTGCATCGCCAGCATGGTGGCATGTAAAATATTCAGCTCGTCGATTTCATGCGGTTCCGCACGGCCCAGACTCCAGCTTAACGCTTTTTCTTTAATCTCATCAAACAGCGCCAGGCGACGTTTTTCCGACAGTTTTTTTGAGTCGTTCAGACCAATAACAGGACGAGCCGGATCCAGAATAACGGCGGCAGTAACAACCGCGCCGACCAAAGGACCACGTCCAACTTCATCCACACCCGCCACTAAATGCGTATGTGGATAAACAAACTCAATCATTGTGCTAACTCCAGGACTGCATCCGCCGCCTGCTCATCAGCATTGCAACGGATCTGCTGGTGCAGTTCACGGAATGTGTCGTGCATCGCATGGCTGGTTTTACCCTTCGCCAGCAACGGCAGCAGCGCTTGCGACAGCGCCTGCGGTTCACACTCTTCCTGCAACAACTCTTTAACCAGTTCTCTTCCTGCCAGCAGGTTAGGTAGCGAAACGTAATCCGTTTTCACCAGACGCTTCGCCAACCAGAAGGTAAAGGGTTTCATACGGTAGCCAACCACCATCGGGCATTTTGCCAGCATACATTCCAGCGCTGCCGTGCCTGAAGCCAACAGTGCTGCATCGCTGGCCACCATCGCTTCACGTCCCATCCCATTGAGCAGATGTACGGAAAGATCCGGTGCAACTTCAGCTTTGATACGCTCAAACTGCTCGCGACGTTTGGCATTCACCAACGGCACCACGACTTCGAGATCCGGATAATGCTGGCGCAACAGCTGCGCCGTTTTCAGAAAATCGGCACTGAGCATCTCCACTTCTGCGCCACGGCTTCCTGGCAATAGAGCCAGACAGTGAGCATCATGGGGAATACCCAGCACGTCGCGTGCCGCGTTTTTATCCGGATCCAGCGGCATGGCATCCGCCATGGTGTGGCCGATAAAGCGGCACGGAACGTTAAATTTGTCATAAAACGCTTTTTCGAAAGGCAGAAAGGCCAGCACCATATTGGTGGATCTGCCTATTTTGAAAACACGTTTCTGTCGCCAGGCCCATACAGAAGGACTGACATAATGAATGGTTTTTATGCCCTGCTTTTTCAGGTTGCCTTCGAGGGTAATATTGAAGTCAGGCGCATCAATGCCGACGAAAACATCCGGCTTAAGTTCAGTGAAACGGCGAGTGAGATCGGCACGAATATGTAGTAAGCGGCGCAGGCGTCCGAGCACTTCAACAATGCCCATTACCGCCAACTCTTCCATTTCGTACCAGGCCTCACAGCCTTCGGCCTGCATCAGCGGGCCCGCCACGCCAACAAAACGCGCATTGGGAACACGCGCCTTGAGTGCACGGATTAACCCTGCACCAAGAATATCGCCGGAGGTTTCTCCGGCGACGAGGGCTATCGTTAAAGGACGCTGTTCAGTCATTAACGAATCAGGCCACGCGTTGAGCGCTCAAAGAAATCGCTGAAAGCCTGGACTTCGGGGTACTGTTGCGCCAGTTCCGCGATTTCCGGCTTCGCTTCTTCCAACGTTTTACCGTTACGGTACAACGCTTTATAGGCGTTACGAATCGCGGTGATCGCTTCGCGGGTAAATCCGCGACGCTTCAGACCTTCGATGTTAACGCCAAACGGCGTGGCGTGGTTGCCCTGGGCGATAACGTACGGAGGCACATCCTGGGCAACGCCAGAACAACCGCCAACCATCACATGCGCGCCGATGATGCAGAACTGATGCACCGCGGTCATGCCGCCGATGATAACAAAATCATCAAGCGATACATGTCCGGCAAGCGTGGCGTTATTTGCCAGAATACAGCGGTTGCCTACCGTACAATCATGCGCAACGTGCGCATTAATCATCAGTAAGTTATCGCTGCCCACCTTCGTCACTCCACCGCCCTGCACTGTGCCACGATGAATGGTGACGCTTTCGCGGATGCGGTTGCGATCGCCAATTTCCACGCGGGTTGGTTCGCCAGCATATTTCAGATCCTGGTTAACTTCACCGATGGAGGCAAACTGATAGATCTCGTTATCGCGACCAATTTTGGTATGGCCATTCACGACAACGTGAGACTTCAGTACGGTACCCTCACCAATTTCAACATGGGGTCCAACAATACAAAATGGGCCAATGTGAGCGTTAGCGCCAATGCTGGCGCCCTCTTCCACAATGGCGGTCGGGTGAATAAAGGCGGATTTATCAATCACGTATCAGGCCTCCCGGCTACGGGCACACATCATCGTTGCTTCGCATACAACTTTACCGTCGACCAGCGCAACCCCTTTAAAACGGGTCAGGCCACGGCGCGTTTTCTCGAAAGTCACTTCCATGATCATCTGATCGCCAGGTACGACAGGACGCTTAAAGCGTGCTTCGTCAATACCCGCGAAATAGTACAGTTCGCCTGGTTCCAGTTTTCCTACGCTTTTAAACGCGAGGATGCCGGTGGCCTGCGCCATCGCTTCCAGAATCAGTACGCCTGGAAAAATAGGTTTACCCGGGAAGTGGCCCTGGAAGAAAGGCTCGTTAACGGATACATTTTTCACTGCGCGCAGAAAACGACCTTCTTCAAAATCCAGCACGCGGTCAACCAGCAAAAACGGAAAACGGTGCGGCAGAAGTTCTAGAATCTCTTCAATATGCAGAGTATGAGTGTTAGTAGTCAAAATACTCTTCCTGTCAAAATATACTAAAAGGCAATAATAACACGGCCTGTCGCAATCGTATGAATGGGACAGGCCGAAAAGTCAGACATGCAAAAAAAGTGCTTTAGTCTTGTTGATTAACCTTGCGCTCAATCGATTTGAGGCGCTTGCTCATATCATCAATGTTCATCACCAGTGCAGCTGTTTTACGCCATACCTTGTTAGGTTGCAGCGGAATGCCTGAGGAGTAGACGCCCGGTTCAGTGATAGGACGCATCACCATACCCATGCCAGTCACCGTGACTTTGTCGCATATTTCCATATGCCCATTAATCACGCTGGCACCGCCAATCATGCAGTAACGGCCAATCTTCAGGCTACCCGCCATAATGACGCCACCGGCTACCGCCGTATTGTCGCCAATCACAACGTTATGCGCAATCTGGCACTGGTTATCAATGATAACACCATTACCGATCACAGTATCGTCCAGGGCACCACGGTCAATAGTGGTACACGCGCCGATCTCGACGCGATCGCCAATAATCACGCGACCAAGCTGGGGGATCTTCACCCAGTTACCGCGATCGTTCGCGTAACCAAATCCATCAGATCCAACGACCGTGCTGGACTGGATCAGGCAATTCTCACCGATCTGAATGTCATGGTAAATCGTCACATTCGCCCACAAGCGTGAACCTGCGCCGATTTTAGTATTTTTTCCGACGAAGCAACCTGCGCCGATAACGACGTTATCGCCCAGTTCTACGCCAGACTCAATGACCGCATTTGCGCCCACAGAGACATTGTTACCCAGCTTCGCCGTCGCATCAATTACTGCACTCGGTGCAATGTTTTGTGCCGGCTGCGGCGTGGTATCTAAGATTTGCGCCATGCGAGCATAGGTCAGGTAGGGATTCTTCACTACCAGCGCTGCACTCTTAGCAAAAGGAAGATCGTCCTGCGTCATCACTACGGCAGAAGCCTGGCATACGCCTAAGTGCTCACGGTACTTAGGATTCACCATGAACGTAATATTGCCAGTTTGCGCAGATTGCATGGACGCTACGCCGGTGATGACGATATCGCCATCACCGTGTAATTCTGCATCCAACTGCTCTGCTAAATCAGCCAGTCGAATTGAAGGCATTACTTATTTAACCTGTTTCAGTACGTCAGCGGTGATGTCTTTTACATCGCTGCTGTTGTATGCAACGGTGTTTGCGTCAACGACCAGATCGATGCTCTGGCTGCTGGCAACAGATTTCACAGCAGTCTGGATACGAGTAACCAGTTTGCCACGTTCTTCGTTGGAGCGACGCGCACGATCCTGCTCAAAAGCCTGAGCTTTCTGAGAGAAAGTCTGACGCTGAGCCATAACGTCTTTTTCCAGCTTGGTACGATCGCTACCTGCTTTCATTGATTGCAGACGCTGCATCTTAGATTGCAGATCGGATTCCATACGCTGCAGTTCGCTGGCACGGCCTTTGAACTCGTTTTCCAGCGTAGCAGAAACGCCTGTCTTCTGTGCAACCTGTTGGAACAGGCTACCCATGTTGACGATTGCAATTTTGTCAGCCGCTTGTGCGGACGTTGCCATCGCTAAACCGAGACCTGCAGCTAATAACCACTTTTTCACAATTAACTCCTTACCATCCCATTTGCACCCGAGGGTACAGTTCTTTGCGTGGCCAGGCGATCCCATGCAAGATCGCCTAAAGTCATCGCTACACTACCACTACATTCCTTTGCGAAGAACAATTACCAGGTTTTACCAATGTTAAACTGGAACTGTTCCGCTTTGTCTCCATCGTACTTCTTGAACGGCTGGGCGTAGGAGAAAACCAACGGCCCCAATGGGGACATCCATTGTAAAGCGATACCCGCTGACATACGGATATTGCTTGGATCACTGTAGTCCGGCACACCTATAGCTCTTGTTTGAGCGCTATCCTGCCAGTTAGTATCCCAAACGGTACCCATATCCCAGAAGAACGAGGTACGGACCGAGTTAGCATACTTGTCACTAATGAACGGCGTTGGGGTAATAAACTCCAGGCTGGCGACAGCCATGGCGTTACCGCCCACTGCATCATCCGATTTACAGTCTTTACCGTCTGCGTTGGAACACTCTTCGTAATCGTTATTATCGGAACCACTGGCGTAGGCACCGTTTTTATAGACCGCTTTTGGACCGATGGTATTCGACTGGAAACCACGCACGGTGCTGGAACCACCTGCATAGAAGTTTTCATAGAACGGCATTTCTTTACTGCCAATGCCGTCACCATAGCCTACCTTCGTACGTCCTAAAACCACCCACTTGTGATCGTCATCGATCGGCACATAGGTCGCGGTATCCATCGACACTTTGTAGTATTCGTTATCAGAACCCGGAATGGTCACTTTACCGTTCAGGTTGACGCGTGTACCGTCCGTTGGGAAGTACCCACGGTCCAGTTTGTTGTACGTCCAACCATAGTTAAAGGTGAAGTCATCAGCGGCAAAGCTGTTGGTATTGGTCTCGCCCATTGACTCAAGATAACGATCCATCGCAACCTGCGGCTGCATGTTGGACAGTTTGTTGTGTACATAACCCAGGCCAGCACGCAACGTGTTGTATTCGTTTACCGGGAAGCCAAGCGTTACGTCTGTACCATAACTTTTGTTGGTATAGTCGGACAGATCCGCATCATTCGCTTCAAAGTCATTGTAGAAGACACGGCCCCCCAGACTCACACCATCAACGGTGAAGTACGGGTTAGTAACAGACAACTCAGTATAGGTCTGGTAGTCGTTTTTGGTGCCATTGATACCAACAGAATAGCCAGTACCTAACCAGTTATCTTGCTGAACGCCAGCCTGGAAGCTCACGCCGCTCTCGGTACCGTAACCGACGCCGAAGTTAAAGCTACCGGTGTTACGCTCTTTGACCTTATAAACCACATCAACCTGATCCGGACTGCCCGGAATACGCTGAGTATCGGTATCGACGGTTTCAAAGTAACCCAGGCGGTTCAGACGCTCTTTACCCTGATCGACCAGATCGCTACCCAACCAGGCACCTTCCATCTGACGCATTTCGCGACGCAGAACGGAATCTTTAGAAGTGTCGTTACCTTCAAAGCGGATCTTACGCACATAGAAACGGTTACCCGCATCCACGTTTACGCGCAATTTAACGGTTTTGTCTGCATCGTTGATTTCAGGCTGCGACTGTACGCGCGGATAGGCATAGCCATAGCGACCCAGAAGCTTCTTGATATCATCTTCCATTTTGGTCACTTTAGTGCCGTTATAAAGTTCGCCTGGTTCGATTTTCGTCAGGGTCTCAATTTCGGCAGAATGCCCGGCCAGATTACCGCTCACCTGTACCCCTGAAAGCTTGTACTGATCGCCTTCAGTGATGTTAACGGTGATATAGATACCTTTTTTATCCGGCGTCAGGCTGACCTGGGTGGAATCGATGTTGAAACGAGCATAGCCGCGATCCAGATAGTAGCTGCGCAGGGTTTCAAGGTCGCCCGCCAGTTTCTGTTTCTGGTATTTACGATCGCCCACCACGTTCCACCACGGAACTTCATCACGCAACTGGAAGTGAGAGATAAGTTCCTCAGTTGTGAAGGCATGGTTGCCGACGATATTGATCTGTTGGATCTTCGCCGAAACCCCTTCCTGGAAGACCAGTTTGAGGTCAACGCGGTTACGCGGCAACGGCGTAACCACTGCTTTCACACTGGCGCTGTACTTACCGACGCTATAGTAGAAATCTTCCAGGCCTTTTTCGATATCAGCAAGCGTGGTGCGATCCAGAGACTCGCCAACACGCACGCCAGACGCCTCGAGATTCTGCTTCAACATGTCATCTTTCACCGATTTATTACCGGAGAAAGTGATGCTGGCAATCGTCGGGCGTTCTTTTACCTGAACCAGAAGGGTATCACCATCGCGCAGGACGCGGACATCCTCAAAGTTACCGGTGGCGAACAGAGCACGAATGGTATTACTGATGTCTTCATCATTAACCGTGTCGCCTGTGCGCACCGGCATACTGAGGAGAGCCGCACCAACGGCGACTCGCTGTAGGCCTTCGAAATGAATGTCCTTCACTACGAACCCTTCAGCACCGTATACGGTGGCGCTGCTAAACAGCAGCGACGCTATGAGCAACTTTTTCATCGCCATCGTTATTATGCGTTCTTCCTAACACTCTCTTACAACCGAGAGAAATCATTGAAAAGTGCAAGCCCCATTAACAACACCAGCAAGATAGAGCCAATGCGATAACTAAAGTCTTGAACCCGCTCGGATACCGGACCGCCCTTCAGCTTTTCAATCGCCAGGAACAGCAGATGCCCCCCGTCAAGAACGGGCAACGGAAACAGGTTGATTATCCCTAAGTTCACGCTGATAAGCGCAAGGAACATCAGGTAATAAATAACCCCGAACTCCGCTGACATCCCAGCCCCCTGGGCGATAGAAATCGGCCCACTGAGGTTGTTCAGTTTTACATCACCGGTAATCAATTTTCCCAGCATACTGACCGTCAGCTTCATCAACTGCCACGTTTTATCCGAGGCTTCGAGGATGGCGCTGAATGGCCCATACTGGCGTACAGTCTTATACTCATCAGGCAGAGGAATAACTTTAGGCACCACGCCCGCAAAACCCTCTGCCTTCCCGTTAACCTCTTTTGAATCTGGGGTTAACGTTAAAGACAAGGAACTTCCTTGTCTTTCAATATCTAGCGCTAACGGCTTATCCGGATTATCGCGCACCTGCGTGACAAACGTCATCCATTGTGTCAGCGGCTGACCATTGACTTTAACGATCCTGTCGCCAGCTTGCAAACCCGCCTTACTTGCAGCGGAGTTAACCTGCACTTCTGACAGCACCGGTTCAATCTGCGGACCGCGCGGACGAATCCCTAAACTGGAGACGGGATCCTGCTTGTCTGGCTCAAATGCCCACTGACGTAAATCCAGCGTTTTGTCCTGACGCTGGTTACTGCCAAATTGCGCTACGCTGAGAGTCGTATGCTGATCGCCAATTTTGGCTACCAGTTGCAATCTTACGGCATCCCAATCAGGGGTTTCGATACCATCAACCGCTTTTAGTTCCGTACCCGGCTGAATTTGCGCCTGCGCAGCAATCGAGTTGGGCGTTATTTCACCAACAACCGGGCGAACGCCAGGAACACCGATGATAAACACCAGCCAATAAGCGAAAATAGCAAAAAGGAAGTTTGCAATCGGACCTGCGGCGATGATGGCTGCGCGTTGTCCAACCGTTTTATTGTTGAAAGCGTAATGGCGCAACTCCGGTGCGACCGGTTCAGCGCGCTCATCCAACATTTTGACGTAACCGCCGAGAGGAATCAGGGCGATGACGTATTCCGTACCTGATTTATCGGTACGCCGCCAAAGCGCTTTTCCAAAACCAATGGAAAAGCGTTCGACGCGAACTCCGCAGCGCCGCGCAACCCAGAAATGACCAAATTCATGCACGGTGATAAGCACACCAAGTGCAACAATGAATGCAGCCAGATTCCAGAGAATACTCAGCATAAGACCATCCGTTAAAGCGTCCTGAATACCAATAACAACAGGCAGGCAAAGACCGGTACCGCAGCCGTCAGGCTATCAATGCGATCCAGAATACCACCGTGTCCTGGAATTAAGTGACCACTGTCCTTTATTCCTGCTTCACGCTTAAACATACTCTCGGTCAGGTCACCCAGCACGGAGGCCAGGGCTGCAACGATGGAGCAAATAAGCAAGGTGACAGGCGCAACCTCAAGATTCGCCCACATGCCATAACCCCATGAGATCACGGCCGCAGTGGCGAGTCCGCCAAAAAAACCCTGCCAGGTTTTACCAGGAGAAACCTTCGGCGCCAGCTTATGTTTGCCAAACAGCTTACCAAACATATAGGCACCAGAGTCAGCTCCCCAGACGAGGATCATGACATACAGCAGCCATAGCGCGCCACTATAATGATTCTCATCATAGTGCCATGCACGTAGCGCCAGCATTCCCCAAAAGAACGGGACAATGGTCAACACGCCGAAAATTATGCGTAATGTTTTGGAATTACGCCATACCGCCGCAGAGCCGGGATAAAACAGTACCAGCAACAGCGCCACGACCCACCAGCCCAGCGACGCCCACAGCGAGACTTCAACCAGAGGCTGATGAATATTGCGATGGTATTCTGGCAGTAAAAACAGCATCAGTGCCAGCAATAGCCCACACAAAACCGCCAGCCATACTCGCTGTGTACGCGTGGTAAAACCGCTTAACTGTCCCCATTCCCAGGCGGCCAGCATACAGACAACCAGCGTGACAATGGCGAACCCCACAGGCGGCAGCAAAAACAACGCCGCGATGACAACGGGTATTAAAACAAAAGCAGAAATCAGGCGATACTTCAGCAAAAGCGACCCCCATCAGGCTTTTTCATCACCGGGCTCGGTGCCGCCGAAACGACGCTCACGATTAGCAAAGGCATGCAGCGCACCTTCAAAGTCTTGTTCATCGAAATCGGGCCAGAGAACATCCGTAAAGTAAAGTTCGGCATAGGCAATTTGCCACAACAGAAAATTACTAATTCGATGCTCCCCCCCAGTCCTTATCACTAAATCCACAGGAGCCAGTTCATGCATACAAATTTGCTGCCCAAGCATCTCTTCATCGATTTGCTCTGGTCGCAGCAGACCATCCTGCACCTGTTGTGCCAGTTGCCTGACTCCCTGGACTATATCCCACCGTCCACCGTAATTCGCTGCAATATTCAGCGTCAACCCGGTATTCTGGGCGGTAATCGCTTCTGATTTGCGAATCCGTTCTTGCAAACGTGAGTTAAATCGACTGATATCCCCGATAATACGCAGACGTACGTTATGGCGGTGCAGGTTTTTCACTTCGCTATCAAGCGCCCACACGAACAGCTCCATTAACGCGCTCACTTCCTGCGCAGGTCGGTTCCAGTTCTCACTGCTAAAGGCATACAGCGTTAACGCATCAATACCGTTATTGGCAGCAAAAGAGACAGCCCGGCGGACGGATTTAGCTCCGGCCTTATGCCCAAAGGCGCGAATCTTCCCTTGCTTTTTCGCCCAGCGGCCATTGCCATCCATGATAATTGCTACATGGCGACAACCATGTGCTGGCAAATTTTCGCTTAATGGTTTAGTTGCAGACAACATAACGCGTTTTTAGTCCCTGAAAGGATTAACGGTACTCAGGAATACTGAAGCCCATCCACAAAAAAGCCGTGTCAAACCACGGCTTACCCGACCGGAAAAAAGCAAATACCCGCGATCGAGTGGCGCAGACTATATCACTGAAGCCCAACGCTAACAAATAGCGCGATTCTGCGTACAGGGATTATCATCAGCTTGAGAGTCGCATCACTTCTTTTCTGGCGACATCCCGCGCGATGGCATCAACCTTCAGCACATCATCAACGCTCTGTGGCTCCTGCAAATCCATCTTATCCAGTACGGATAAATTCAGGTCAGCAATATCGGTAAATCGGATCTGCTGCGCCAAAAATGCGGCAACGGTAATTTCATTCGCGGCGTTCAGCGCGGTCGTCGCCGCTTGCCCTTGCTCAAACGCGTCCATCGCCAGTTTCAGGCAGGGATAACGCTGATAATCAGGTGCGGAAAACGTCAACGCACTGAGTTGGCAAAAGTCGACAGGCTTAACACCAGACGTCACACGTTCTGGCCATGCCATCGTATGGGCAATAGGTGTACGCATATCAGGTTCCCCCAACTGCGCCAGAACGCTACCATCCTGATAACGAACCATCGAATGAATAACCGACTGCGGATGAATCAGCACTTCCATCTGACTCGCACTGGCATTAAACAACCAACGCGCTTCAATGTATTCCAGACCTTTATTCATCATGGTGGCGGAATCGACAGAGATTTTTCGTCCCATCGACCAATTCGGATGACGACATGCCTGATCGGGGGTCATAGAAATCAGATCGGACAATGGCGTTTCACGGAAAGGGCCACCAGACCCGGTAAGCAAAACTGACATGACGCCATTTTGCTCAAGGTCAGCGTATCCCAGATTGTGTTGGATAGGTTGCGGTAAACTCTGAAAAATCGCGTTATGTTCGCTATCTACCGGCAAAAGTTGCGCTTTGTGACGTTTCACGTCGTCCATAAACAGACGACCACAGGTCACCAGAGATTCTTTATTCGCCAGTAAAATGCTTTTGCTCGCACGAATTGCAGCCAGCGTCGGCAGCAATCCCGCCGCGCCAACAATCGCCGCCATCACCTGATCAACATCATCCAGCGCAGCCATATCACAGGCCGCCTGCTGTCCACTCATTACCTCAGTACGACAGCCCTGCTCCAGCAGAGCTATTTTTACCAACGTCGCGCTTTTTTCATCGTCCATTACCGCATAGCGAGGAGCAAACTCCAGGCATTGCTCGACCATACGGGCGACATTTTTACCCGCCACTAACGCAGCAACACGAAATTTTTCCGGGTTATGGCGTACTACATCCAGCGTACTGCAACCAATGGAACCGGTTGATCCCAGGATGGTTAATTGCTTCATGAGACATCCAGAAGAATTTTACCCTTTAAGGTATATAGGCAGAATAAAGCAAAACGCCGCTCTCCAGCCTTCTCAGGCCTTCTAAGCGGCGTTTTTAGCGTACAGGCGAATCAGAACTGCATCAGTTCCGTTTCTTTCTCTGCCAGCGCCGCATCAACTTTCTTGATAGCTGCGTCAGTCAGTTTCTGCACGTCATCCTGAGAACGGCGATCGTCATCTTCGCTGATCTCTTTTTCTTTCAACAATGCTTTCACTTTGTCGTTGGCATCACGGCGTACGTTACGTACGGCAACGCGCGCGCCTTCAGCTTCGCCACGCACGATCTTGGTCAGATCTTTACGACGTTCTTCAGTCAGCGGCGGCAGCGGAACGCGGATATCGGAACCCGCAGAGCTTGGGTTCAGACCGAGGTCGGAAGCCATAATGGCTTTCTCAACGGCTGGTCCCATAGAACGGTCAAACACGTTAATTTTCAGGGTACGGGAATCTTCAACCGTTACGCTTGCCAACTGGCGCAGCGGAGTCGGTGTGCCGTAATATTCCACGACAATACCATCCAGCAGGCTAGGAGAAGCACGACCCGTGCGAATTTTGCTGATTTGGTTTTTGAACGCTTCGACGCATTTGTCCATGCGTACTTCAGCATCTTTTCTGATATCGTTGATCACGTTACGAATCCTTGAAAGCTTGTTTCAGTCAGACCATACCCACCACGCAAGATGTGACAAGTATAGTCTTGATTAATTTTGAGGGACGTATCCCGCGACATTAAAGCGGAATATTACCTGCATTTAGCCGCAACGGGAATTATTCCGTGATTAACGTGCCTTCTTTTTCACCCATAACAACACGGCGCAGCGCACCCGGTTTGTTCATGTTAAAGACACGAATCGGCAATTTGTGGTCACGAGCCAGCGTGAACGCCGCCAGATCCATCACTTTCAGTTCTTTATCCAGCACTTCCGAATAGGTCAACTGCTCGTACATGGTCGCGGTTGGATCTTTAGCCGGATCAGCCGTAAATACGCCGTCGACTTTGGTGGCTTTCAGTACCACATCCGCTTCAATTTCAATACCACGCAGGCAGGCTGCAGAATCGGTGGTAAAGAATGGGTTGCCGGTACCCGCAGACAAAATAACAACGCGGTTGTTGCGCAGCAGGCTGATAGCCTCTGCCCAGCTGTAGTTATCACACACGCCATTCAGAGGAATAGCGGACATCAAGCGAGCGTTCACATAGGCGCGGTGAAGCGCATCGCGCATCGCCAGACCGTTCATGACGGTGGCTAACATGCCCATGTGGTCGCCCACAACACGGTTCATCCCTGCTTTCGCCAGACCAGCGCCACGGAACAGGTTACCACCACCAATCACTACGCCAACCTGGATACCCAGCTCAACCAGCTCTTTGATTTCCTGAGCCATACGGTCAAGGATGCTTGCATCAATACCGAAGCCTTCTGAACCTTGCAGAGCTTCGCCACTTAACTTAAGCAGAATACGTTTGTAGACGGGTTTTGCATTGGTAGCCATGTTTCTTTCCTGAGACTGTCAACGAATGAGATGAGTTAATTCCGGCGACATTGTATGCCGCTTTTCAGCATGACCACTATAGCGGTTCGCTGAATTTACAAGCCAGACACAAAAAGAAGCCGCCCTCAGGCGGCTCCTTTAAAAATTAAGACTGCTTGGACATTGCAGCAACTTCTGCTGCAAAGTCAGTCTCAACTTTCTCGATACCTTCACCCACTTCAAAGCGGATGAAGCCTGTTACGTCAGCATTGTGCTCTTTCAGCAGCTGACCAACAGATTTGCTCGGATCCATAACGAAAGGCTGGCCAGTCAGAGAAACTTCGCCGGTGAATTTCTTCATGCGGCCTTCAACCATTTTCTCTGCGATTTCTTTCGGCTTACCAGACTGCATCGCGATATCCAGCTGAACCTGGTATTCTTTCTCTACCACTTCAGCGGAAACGTCTTCCGGCTTAACGAATTCTGGTTTGCTTGCAGCAACGTGCATTGCCAGCTGTTTAACCAGTTCTTCGTCAGCGCCAGTTGCAGCAACCAGAACACCGATACGAGCACCGTGCTGGTAGTTACCCAGAACGTCGCCTTCCAGGGAAGCAACGCGACGGATGTTGATGTTCTCACCGATTTTAGCAACCAGTGCAACACGTTCTTCTTCGAACTGTGCTTTCAGAACTTCAACGTCAGTGATTTTGCCAGCAACGGCAGCGTCCAGTACTTTGTCAGCAAATGCCTGGAAACCAGCATCTTTAGCAACGAAGTCAGTCTGGCAGTTAACTTCCAGAATGAAAGCGATGTTGCCGTCGATTTTGGTTTTGATTACGCCGTCAGCAGCCACGTTGCCTGCTTTTTTCGCCGCTTTGATTGCGCCGGACTTACGCATGTTTTCGATTGCCAGCTCGATGTCGCCATTAGCTTCAGTCAGTGCTTTTTTGCAATCCATCATGCCTGCGCCAGTACGCTCACGCAGCTCTTTTACCAGGGATGCGGTAATTTCAGCCATTCTAAAATCCTCGGAAGATTTGATCTGCCCGGCATGAAACCGCACAGATTTAAAAGTGAAAAAGGGGGCCATATACAGGCCCCCTAACCAAACGTGATACTACCTGGCCTATATCCGTCATTCTTCAAGCTGCTGGTGCGTTGTTTTCCTTACTCACCCCAGTCACTTACTGACGTAAGCTCCGGGGGATTCGTTGCGTCAACGCCTTCCAGCAACTCGAATTATCCAGGATATATAAGGGGTCGCTCTAACGAGCGTGCCTTATTATTCAGCTTCTACGAAGCTTTCTTCCGCCTGGGAAGCCAGATCCTGAGAACGGCCTTCACGAACGGTAGTAGCTACAGCGCCCAGGTACAGGGTCACAGCACGGATTGCGTCGTCGTTACCCGGGATAACGAAGTCAACACCGTCCGGATCAGAGTTGGTATCAACGATAGCAAATACTGGGATACCCAGGTTGTTTGCTTCTTTGATAGCAATGTGCTCGTGGTCAGCATCGATTACGAACAGAGCGTCCGGCAGACCGCCCATGTCTTTGATACCGCCCAGGCTGTTTTCCAGTTTCTCAAGCTCACGAGTGCGCATCAGCGCTTCTTTCTTGGTCAGCTTTTCGAAAGTACCGTCCTGAGACTGAGTTTCCAGATCTTTCAGACGTTTGATGGACTGACGAACGGTTTTCCAGTTAGTCAGCATACCGCCCAACCAGCGATGGTTCACGAAGAACTGGTCGCAGTTGTTAGCAGCTTCTTTCACCGCTTCGCTTGCAGCGCGTTTAGTACCAACGAAAAGGATTTTACCTTTACGAGCAGAGATCTTGTTCAGTTCAGCCAGAGCTTCGTTGAACATCGGTACAGTTTTCTCAAGGTTGATGATGTGAACTTTGTTACGCGCACCGAAGATGAACGGCTTCATTTTCGGGTTCCAGTAACGGGTCTGGTGACCAAAGTGAACACCAGCCTTGAGCATGTCGCGCATGGAAACAGTTGCCATGATTAAAACCTCTATATATAAAAGTTGGGGTTAAGCCTCCACGCATCCCATATTACCGACCCAAAGGGCACCCCGGAATATGTGTCGATACGTGTGTGTTGTTACACAAAGTGAGATTTGTCGCTCCCGTCCATCGTGTGTAGTCTTCGAACGGATCGGAAGTCCGGCGCGCTTTATACCACAAATACGCCGCCGACACCAATAATTGTTGGCACTGTGTGCTGAATGAACGATGAATTTCGTGTTACAGGAAGGCGGCAAATTTTCGAATCTCCGGGAGCTTACATGTAGTAAGTGAGCGGAGTGAAAAAATAGAGCTAACGCACCTGTGGCACGAAAGGCGAAGTTCAGAATGATTCTCAATTTGGCAGGGTACACCCCTGACTGATACCATTGGCAGCACTTAAACAATTATTGCCGATATCATCGGTACTGATGGACAGAATTCATGGCTATCTCAATCAAGACCCCTGAAGAAATCGAAAAAATGCGCGTCGCTGGTCGCCTGGCCGCTGATGTACTGGAAATGATCGAACCATTTGTTAAACCGGGCGTCAGCACTGGCGAGCTGGATCGCATCTGTAATGACTACATCGTGAACGAGCAGCAGGCTATTTCCGCATGCCTTGGCTACCACGGTTATCCGAAATCCGTGTGCATCTCTATTAATGAGGTGGTATGCCACGGGATCCCGGACGACGCCAAACTCCTGAAAGACGGTGATATCGTCAACATTGACGTCACCGTAATTAAAGACGAATTCCACGGCGACACCTCGAAAATGTTCATCGTCGGCAAACCTACCATTTTGGGCGAGCGTCTGTGCCGCGTCACGCAGGAAAGCCTGTACCTGGCGCTGCGGATGGTAAAACCGGGTATTCGCCTGCGCACACTGGGCGCTGCGATTCAGAAATATGCGGAAGGCGAAGGGTTCTCTGTGGTCCGTGAATACTGCGGTCACGGCATCGGTCGCGGCTTCCATGAAGAACCGCAGGTTCTGCATTACGATGCAGACGACGGCGGCGTGGTACTGCAGCCGGGCATGACCTTCACCGTAGAACCTATGCTGAATGCCGGTGATTACCGCATCCGCACCATGAAAGACGGCTGGACGGTAAAAACCAAAGACCGGAGCTTGTCTGCTCAGTACGAGCATACTATTGTGGTGACGGAAAACGGCTGTGAAATTCTGACGTTACGCAAGGATGACACCATCCCGGCGATCATCACACACGGCGAATAATGTTTTGCCTGATGGCGATGCCCCTGCATCTTATCAGGCCTACAAGTTGCACCTTTACTCAAAATCATTCGAATTGATTCAAGACGGCAAGAGAGTGAACCTCCAGAAGCGTACAAAAGTACGTGACTGGAGTGAACGAGCGCAGCCAACGCAGAAGCAGCTTGAAGGATGAAGAGTAAATCCGTAGGCCGGGTAAGGCGCATTAGCCGCCATCCGGCTTTTTAATGGGTGGCGCAAAATGAATACTCTTCCTGAACAGCACGCAAATACTGCCCTCCCCACCCTGCCTGGCCAACCGCAAAATCCCGGAACCTGGCCGCAGCACGACCTCAACTGTCCCGGCATTAAAGCGCATATCGACGCGTTCCAGCACTGGTTAGGTGAAGCGTTTGACAGCGGGATCTCCGCTGAACAGCTGATTGAGGCCCGCACCGAGTTTATTGACCAGTTGCTTCAGCGTCTGTGGATTGAAGCTGGTTTTGGTCAAATTGCCGACCTGGCGCTGGTTGCAGTTGGCGGTTACGGACGCGGCGAACTGCATCCGCTTTCCGATATTGACCTGCTAATCCTCAGTCGTAAAAAGCTCCCTGACGCGCAGGCCGAAAAAGTCGGCGAGTTGTTAACGCTGCTGTGGGACGTGAGGCTCGAGGTTGGGCACAGCGTGCGCACGCTGGAAGAGTGTCTGCTGGAAGGATTGTCAGACTTAACCGTCGCCACCAACCTGATAGAAACACGCCTGCTGATTGGCGACGTGGCGCTGTTTCTTGAGCTACAAAAGCATATTTTTAGCGAAGGTTTCTGGCCGTCCGATAAATTTTACGCCGCCAAAGTGGAAGAGCAAAATCAGCGCCACCAACGCTATCACGGCACGAGCTACAACCTGGAGCCGGATATCAAAAGCAGCCCCGGCGGCCTGCGCGATATTCATACTCTGCAATGGGTCGCCCGCCGCCATTTTGGCGCTACCTCGCTGGATGAAATGGTCGGCTTTGGCTTCCTGACGCTGGCAGAACGCGCCGAATTGAATGAATGTCTGCACATCCTCTGGCGCATTCGCTTCGCCCTGCATCTGGAGGTCAGTCGCTACGATAACCGCCTGCTGTTTGATCGTCAGCTCAGCGTGGCGCAACGCCTGAACTACGGCGGTGAAGGCAACGAGCCAATCGAGCGGATGATGAAAGACTATTTCCGCGTTACGCGGCGGGTCAGCGAACTGAACCACATGCTGCTGCAGCTATTTGACGAGGCAATCCTCGCCCTGCCCGCCGATGAAAAACCTCGTCCGATTGACGACGACTTTCAACTACGCGGCTCGTTGATTGATCTGCGCAACGACGACCTGTTTATCCGCAAACCCGAAGCGATATTGCGGATGTTTTACATCATGGTGCGTAACAGCGCGATCGCTGGGATTTACTCCACCACGCTGCGCCATCTGCGTCATGCCCGCCGTCATTTAACCCAGCCGCTGTGCTACATCCCGGAAGCGCGCTCACTATTTCTGAGTATGTTGCGCCATCCGGGAGCAGTGAGTCGCGGCCTGCTGCCGATGCATCGCCATAGCGTTTTGTGGGCCTATATGCCGCAATGGTCACATATTGTCGGCCAAATGCAGTTTGACCTGTTTCATGCCTACACGGTGGATGAACACACCATCCGCGTGATGCTCAAGCTGGAAAGTTTTGCTAACGAAGAGACCCGCCCGCGCCATCCGCTGTGCGTGGATCTGTGGCCGCGCTTGCGACAACCTGAACTGATTCTGATTGCCGCGCTGTTCCACGATATCGCTAAAGGTCGCGGCGGCGATCACTCGGTTCTCGGCGCCCAGGACGTGCTCAAATTCGCCGAACTGCACGGTCTGAACTCACGTGAAACACAGCTGATCGTCTGGCTGGTGCGTCAGCATTTGCTGATGTCGGTGACCGCTCAGCGCCGTGATATTCAGGATCCGGAAGTGATCAAGCAATTCGCTGAAGAAGTACAAACGGAACACCGTCTGCGCTTTTTAGTGTGCCTGACCGTCGCGGATATTTGCGCTACTAACGAAACGCTGTGGAATAGCTGGAAGCAAAGTTTGCTGCGTGAGTTGTACTTTGCGACGGAAAAACAGCTACGTCGCGGGATGCAAAACACGCCGGATATGCGCGAACGCGTTCGCCATCATCAGCTTCAGGCGCTGGCGCTACTGCGTATGGATAACATTGATGAAGAAGCGCTGCACCACATCTGGTCGCGCTGTCGCGCCAACTATTTCGTGCGCCACAGCCCAAATCAACTGGCCTGGCATGCGCGTCATCTGCTGCAACACGATCTCAGTAAGCCGCTAATCCTGCTCAGCCCGCAGGCCACGCGCGGCGGAACGGAAATATTCATTTGGAGCCCCGATCGCCCTTACCTGTTTGCCGCCGTTTGCGCCGAACTGGACAGGCGCAATCTAAGCGTCCACGATGCGCAGATCTTTACCACCCGCGATGGGATGGCGATGGATACGTTCATTGTACTGGAGCCGGACGGTAGCCCGCTGTCGTCAGACCGACACGAAGCGATCCGTTTTGGACTGGAACAGGCGATCACGCAGCGGAGCTGGCAGCCGCCGCAGCCGCGTCGCCAACCGGCAAAATTACGCCACTTTACCGTCGATACCGAGGTCACTTTCCTGCCGACCCATACCGACCGAAAATCATTCCTTGAGCTTATCGCCCTCGACCAGCCAGGACTGCTGGCGCGGGTCGGGCAAATTTTTGCCGATCTGGGAATTTCGCTGCATGGCGCCCGAATTACAACCATTGGCGAGCGAGTAGAAGATTTATTCATAATCGCCACTGCCGACCGGCGCGCCCTTAATAATGAGCTGCAGCAGGAAGTACATCAACGGTTGACAGAGGCCCTCAATCCAAACGATAAAGGGTAATGTTTTTATTTATTATGGAAAGAGTTTAACAATGCAGCAGTTACAGAACGTTATTGAGTCCGCTTTCGAGCGCCGTGCCGACATTACTCCGGCAAATGTAGATACCGTAACCCGCGAAGCGGTAAATCAGGTTATTGCTTTACTGGATTCCGGTGCACTGCGCGTCGCAGAGAAGATTGAGGGTCAGTGGGTCACGCATCAGTGGCTGAAAAAGGCGGTCCTGCTCTCTTTCCGTATTAACGATAATCAGGTTATCGAGGGTGCGGAAAGTCGTTACTTCGATAAAGTACCGATGAAATTCGCCAACTATGATGAAGCACGCTTCCAGAAAGAGGGTTTCCGCGTGGTTCCGCCAGCAGCAGTACGTCAGGGTGCGTTTATCGCACGTAACACCGTACTGATGCCTTCTTACGTAAACATCGGCGCTTATGTTGATGAAGGTACAATGGTTGATACCTGGGCGACCGTGGGTTCCTGCGCGCAAATCGGTAAAAACGTTCACCTGTCCGGTGGCGTTGGCATCGGCGGCGTACTGGAGCCGTTACAGGCTAACCCGACCATCATCGAGGACAACTGCTTCATCGGCGCGCGCTCTGAAGTGGTTGAAGGCGTGATCGTCGAAGAAGGCTCTGTTATCTCTATGGGCGTGTACATCGGTCAAAGCACCCGTATTTACGATCGCGAAACCGGCGAAGTGCATTATGGCCGCGTTCCGGCAGGCTCTGTGGTTGTCTCCGGCAACCTGCCGTCGAAAGATGGCAAATATAGCCTGTACTGCGCGGTAATTGTGAAGAAAGTCGATGCCAAAACGCGTGGCAAAGTAGGAATCAACGAACTGTTACGCACCATCGACTAACAGCGATTTGAAAAAGCGGGCTTAGCCCGCTTTTTTTACATCTACGAGTGGCATAAACAAGGCTTTTCGTTAATTATTCAATGGTTATAGTGAGCTTAAGGGTACCGCTATGTATGACAATCTGAAAAGTCTGGGCATTACTAATCCTGAAGAAATCGATCGTTACAGCCTGCGGCAAGAAGCCAACAACGATATCCTGAAAATCTATTTCCAGAAGGATAAAGGTGAGTTTTTTGCCAAGAGCGTGAAGTTCAAATATCCCCGTCAGCGTAAAACGGTTGTCGCCGATGGCGTCGGCCAGGGTTACAAAGAAGTGCAGGAGATCAGCCCCAACCTGCGTTATGTGATCGACGAACTGGATCAGATCTGCCAGCGCGATCGCAGCGAAGTCGATCTTAAACGCAAGATCCTCGATGATTTACGTCATCTGGAAAGCGTCGTGACCAACAAGATCAGCGAAATTGAAGCCGATCTGGAAAAGCTAACGCGTAAATAACCGCGAGTGAATGTGTTCGTATGCCGGGTAAGGCGAAGCCGCCCCCGGCATTTTGCCTGATAAGCGTAGCGCCAACAGGCAAGAAATTAATGCTGCTCATCCAACTGTAACGCGACATACAGAAGCAGTCGGTCGTCAAAATTCCCTAAATCCAGCCCGGTCAGCTCTGAAATTCGGTTCAGGCGATATTCCAGCGTATTGCGGTGGATAAATAACGCTTTTGAGGTCGCCAGCGGCTGAACGTTATGCCGAAACCACGCCGCTAATGTGCGACGCAGTAAGCCGTTGTTATCCATTGCTTTCAGCCGTACCAGCGGACGCGCCAGCTCGTTAGCCTGCCAGCCACCGCGCAAACTGTCCAGCAGCACCGGCAGCATTAAATCCTGGTAGAAATAGCTACGGCTTTCCGGCATCCGTTGCTTACCGACCATCATGGTCGTGCGCGCCGTACGATACGAACGGGCAATACTGCCAGGCCCGGTAAAATAGTTGCCCAGCGACACGCGAAAACGCAGCTGTCCGTTCTCTTTCATGCGAGCAATGAGCTGCTCAACCCGCTTGCGATGATCCTCAGCGTCCCAGCGGCCAAACTGATTGAGAGCCGGTTTCAACACCACCATCTCGGTCAAAGAAACAATCGCAATCAGATTATTACGTTCGGGCGTAGTCAATGCGCTCTGCAATTGCTGTAGCTCCGCCATCGCACTATCAACACCAAGCTGACCGCTATCGACCTCCACCACAGCCACCACACGCGGCTGGTTTAAATCAATGCCTAATCGCTGCGCCCATTCCATCAGCGCTGGGGTATTCTCTTCTGCCTGGATCAGGTTCATCACCAGTTCTTCACGCAGGCGACTATCCTGCGCTAACAGATGCATCAGACGCGACTGCTCCAGCATCATTTCCGCAGTCATACACACCAGTTCGCCATACTTGCGCAGATGTTCCGGTTCGCCGGTAAGCCCGATAACGCCAACGATTTCGCCTTCAAGACGCAACGGCAGGTTTATCCCCTGCCGCACACCGTGTAAATGCCGGGCCACCGCATCGTCAATGTCCACCACCCGACCCTGCGAAAGCACCACCAGCGCACCTTCGTGCAATTCACCAATACGTTCGCGATCGCCGCTGCCAATGATCCGCCCACGGGCATCCATTACGTTGATATTGGTATCAATAATGCGCATGGTTCGCGCCACGATATCCTGTGCCATTTTGGTATCAAGATGCCAGCCAGCCATAAACTCCTCCTGTGAGCAGAGCTCAAGCATAGGGAAGATAATAAGCGGCGACATTGTGCAAATGCACAAAGCAGAAGGGATAAATATGGAGTTGTGGGAGGTATCACAAAAAGAACCCCTTCCTGTGCAGGAAGGGGTTGAGGGAGATTACTGCATCAACAGATAGATGGAGCTGTCGCCACGCTGAATGTTCAGCGCCAGTACAGCCGGTTTGCTCTCGAGGATTTTGCGCAGTTCGGCGATGTTTTTCACCGGCTGTTGGTTCGCACCGATAATCACATCACCTTTCTTCAGGCCGATCTGTGCAGCCGGACTATTCGGTTTAACGTCGCTAACCACGACCCCTTTGTCCTGACCTTTGTTGCTCATATCAGCACCTTCAATGCCTTTGAAGATAGAGCTGGAATCAACCTGAGTCTGGCTGCTCTGCTGCAGTTCCAGATTCACGGTGACTGGCTTACCGTCGCGCAGCAGGCCAAGGCTAATTTTGCTGCCTACCGGCATCGTCCCCACTTGCGCACGCAGAGCGGCAAAGCTGCTGATAGGTTTACCGTTCAGGGAGGTAATCACATCCCCGGCTTTAATACCTGCTTTCGCTGCCGAAGAGTTTGGCATCACCTGGCTGACAAATGCGCCGCGCTGAGCGTCAACTTTCATCGCTTTCGCCAGCTCAGAGCTCAGCTCGGTCCCCATAATACCCAGCTCACCACGTTTAACCTGGCCAAACTCAACCATCTGCGAAGTCAGGTTTTTCACCATGTTGCTTGGGATCGCAAAACCGATACCGATGTTACCGCCGTCCGGTGCGAGGATCGCGGTGTTAATGCCGATCAGCTCGCCGTTCAAATTGACCAGCGCACCACCGGAGTTACCCCGGTTAATCGCGGCATCCGTCTGAATAAAGTTTTCGTAGTTCTCCGCGTTCAGGCCGCTACGCCCCAACGCAGAAACGATACCGGAGGTCACGGTCTCACCGAGGCCAAACGGGTTACCAATCGCCACGGTGTAATCCCCCACGCGTAACGCGTCGGAATCTGCCAGCTTAATTGCTGTCAGGTTTTTCGGATCCTGAATTTGGATCAGCGCGATATCAGAACGTGGATCTTTACCCACGATCTTCGCGTCAAATTTACGACCATCGCTCAACTGGACTTTAATCACCGTGGCATTATCCACCACGTGATTGTTAGTCACGACATATCCTTTCGCGGCATCAATAATTACACCGGAACCCAGCGCCATAAATTTCTGCTGCTGGCCGCCGCCATTGTCAGCACCCGGCGCGCCGCCCTGGCAGAACGGTGAACTCTGGAACGGAGAACCGTCCTGACAGAACGGTGAATTATCACCAAAGAACTGCTGGAAATTACGCGGCATACGCGGCGTATTCACCGTCGTGCTCCCCTCGACGTTAATACTTACCACCGATGGCATCACTTTTTCGAGCATCGGGGCCAGGCTTGGCATCTGTTGGGCGGTCATTGCTGAAGACGACGTCTCAGCCGCAGTTGCAGACAGAGGGGACAACGCCAAGCCTAAACTCAGAGCCAGTGCACTCATTGCTAATGTGGTTTTTTTCATGTGTTTCGTTCTCGATTAACAGGTAACGCAAAATTGCTGTATACGTCAGAGTCGTTTTATAGCGCTAAGTTCCAGAATTGAGTTTAAGGAAAAAGTAAAATTTTATTGGTCGTCTTTACAAATGAGTATTTATTGTTCTACGGCCATCAAGCGACGATATTCATCCCAGGCATACAAATCTGTCATACCGCTGATATAATCCTGAATCAGCCGGCAGCGATAATAATATTCCAGTACCGAAAACTCAGCGCAACCTGTTGATATTTTACTAACCGCTTCTACATAAGCAAGACGATGGCGAGTAGACAACTTCTGAAATAATCGTGATTCGATAGGGAAACGTTTAACTCTTTCATTGTCGACCAGTTCAGTAAAATCTGACTGGGACATTTTTAATAAAGGCTGATAGATCTCCAGCAACCCGCTGATGACTCGGTAGCCCTGCAATTCCAGTTGCTCAACGTCTGGATGGCTAAACACATGTTTTACCGCCACGTTTTTATAGACACCCAGCAACTGACTGAAGCTACTCGCATCTTCTAACAGCGCGTGATTAAAGCTACCCGCAAAAATCTGCGGTAAATTATCAATAAACCGCTGGGCCGCATACGGCACCAGTTTATTCAGCGTATTGACGCGTAAATACATAAAGAACTGATCTTCGGTGCTGCGGCTTAATGTATTTGAACGTGATTTTTCCCAGGCGTTCTCAACAACCTGACTAAACAGGGAACCCTTTTCATGGTGTCCCCACGCCTCATACAAATGGTGATAAAGTTGCTCGACGCTGAAGATTCTTTTCTCAACGGCATCCTCAAGATCGGCTACGCAATAAGAGATATCGTCGGCAGCTTCCATAATCCAGGTTAATGGAAAACGACTGTAAGGCGCTAATGATAATTCTTTACGCAACCGCTCAATATACGGTTCCTCGGAAAGATAATAGCCCGGTTTCTTCATTAAATAGTTATGTGTTTCAGGTGTACTGCCGCGCCACCATGCCGGACGGGTATATTTTAAAATACCGCCAACCTGCGCCCAGGTAAGATTCATTCGCATCAAAGTATGCACCAGACGAATACCCTGCGCATTGCCTTCAAAATGACAGAGATCCTGACGCACCTTGCGGCGAATATCATTCAGCGACTCTTCGCCTTCGCGTAAACGTAGCGCCGCAACCAGGCAGCGGTCGTCGCTAAGGGGCTGACTTTCCGCGTCGGCGGGATACAGTCGCTGGCGGAACCAGTCATTGATCGCCGCTTCACCAAAATGGCCAAACGGTGGATTCCCGATGTCATGCATCAGGCACGACATTTCGACAATACTCTCAAACGGCCCCGTCAGTTCATCCAGGCCATACTGCTCCAGCAGCTTGAGTTCTTTCAGCCGACTGAGGATCTCTTTCGCGATATAGCGCCCAACCTGCTGAACTTCCATCGAGTGCGTCAGGCGCGTGCGCACCGCGGCATTACGCTCCAGCGGAAAGACCTGGGTTTTTTGCTGCAGCCGGCGAATAGCAGGAGAGTTGATAATACGTCCACGATCGCTTTCAAAAATACGCAGGATCTCATGCTCCGTCTTCATGCCCTGCGGCGAACGGTAACGACGATGCCAGTTTATTTTTTTTCGGAAATCGATCTGTACCATATCCTCTCCCGCCTGAGAAATGCGCTACCCCTTAAGCGCATGATAGACTATGCCCTCAAATCTGGCTTATCGCGAGTAAATCTATGAAAATCGGCATCATTGGTGCAATGGAAGAAGAAGTTACGCTGCTGCGTGACAAAATCGAAAACCGTCAGACCATCGCTCTCGGCGGTTGTGAAATTTATACCGGCCAACTGAACGGTACTGAGGTTGCGCTACTGAAATCGGGTATCGGTAAAGTGGCTGCGGCGCTGGGCGCAACGCTACTGCTCGAACGCTGCAAACCAGATGCCATCATTAATACCGGTTCCGCGGGCGGCCTGGCCTCTACGCTGAAAGTTGGTGATATTGTGGTTTCTGACGAAGCGCGTTATCACGACGCTGACGTCACCGCCTTTGGCTATGAATTTGGTCAGCTCCCGGGTTGCCCGGCAGGTTTTAAAGCCGATCCCGCACTTATCGCTGCGGCGGAATCCTGCATCGCAGAACTCAACCTGAACGCTGTTCGTGGTCTTATCGTCAGCGGTGACGCCTTCATTAACGGTTCTGTTGGTCTGGCAAAAATTCAGCATAACTTCCCACAGGCCATTGCCGTAGAAATGGAAGCCACTGCAATTGCGCACGTTTGCCACAACTTTAACGTGCCGTTTGTCGTGGTTCGCGCCATCTCTGACGTCGCCGATCAGCAGTCCCACCTTAGCTTTGACGAGTTCCTGGTGGTTGCCGCCAAACAGTCAAGCCTGATGGTTGAAACGCTGGTGCAGAAACTGGCGCATGGCTAAATCATTCTCCAGGGCGCTGGTCGCCCTGCTTTTCACTCTCCCGGCGTTCCTTTACGCCGCGCCGCGTGTTGTGACGCTTTCTCCTGCCAATACCGAACTTGCCTTTGCCGCTGGCATTACGCCCGTAGGCGTCAGCAGCTACTCGAACTATCCGCCCGAAGCGAAAAATATCGAAGAGGTATCAACCTGGCAAGGCATGAATCTTGAACGCATTGTGGCGCTCAAACCGGATTTAGTCGTCGCCTGGCGCGGGGGCAATGCTGAACGCCAGGTGAATCAATTGACCGCCCTGGGAATTAAGGTCATCTGGGTGGATGCCGTTACCATTGAGCAAGTCGCTGATGCGCTCCGCCAGCTGGCAGCGTGGAGCCCTAAACCTGAGCAGGCCAAACAGGCGGCGCAAACCCTGCTTGATGATTATGCTTTACTAAAATCTCAGTATGGCAACAAACCCAAAAAACGGGTGTTTCTCCAGTTTGGCGCAAATCCTCTGTTTACCAGTGGAAAAGGCTCCATTCAGCACGAGGTTCTTGAGGTATGCGGCGGAGAAAACATCTTTGCCGGCAGCCGGGTTCCCTGGCCACAGGTTAGTCGCGAGCAGGTCCTGGCACGCGCCCCTCAGGCAATTGTTGCAACCGGAGGTCCGGGCGAAACTCTGAAAATTGAGCAATACTGGGGAAACCAGCTAAAAATTCCCGTTATTACGCTGAATAGTGACTGGTTCGAACGCGCGAGCCCGCGTATTATCCTCGCCGCAAAACAACTCTGTAATGCGCTTTCACAAGTGAAATAGAGCCTGCCTGTCGGGCTATCAGTGGGGATTCGACAATGCTCGTCTATTGGCTTGATATTGTAGGCACTGCGGTATTTGCTATCTCTGGCGTATTACTGGCCGGAAAATTACGTATGGACCCGTTTGGTGTCCTGGTTCTTGGCGTGGTTACCGCCGTTGGCGGCGGTACAATCCGCGATATGGCGCTGGATAATGGGCCAGTTTTTTGGGTTAAGGATCCGACCGATCTGGTCGTGGCGATGATCACCAGCATGCTGACGATCGTACTGGTACGCCAGCCCAGACGAATACCTAAGTGGATCCTTCCGGTACTCGATGCCGTTGGCCTGGCGGTGTTTGTAGGTATTGGTGTAAATAAAGCGTTTCTCGCCGGAACCGGGCCGTTAGTGGCGATTTGTATGGGAGTGATTACCGGCGTCGGCGGCGGGATCATTCGCGACGTGTTAGCACGTGAAGTTCCGATGATTTTGCGCACCGAAATCTACGCCACCGCGTGTATTATCGGCGGGATCGTGCATGCGACGGCGTTTTATACTTTTAATGTTTCGCTGGAAAACGCCAGTATGATGGGAATGGTTGTCACCCTGCTAATTCGGCTCGCCGCTATTCGCTGGCATTTGAAATTACCCACGTTTGCGCTGGATGATAACAGCAGATAGCAAAAAGCCGTGTCATTAACACGGCTTTTTCATTCTCGCATACTTAAATGCTGAAAGAAGAACCACACCCGCAGGTGCTTTTCGCATTCGGGTTAGTCACAACGAAGCGGGAACCTTCCAGGCCTTCGGTATAGTCAACCGCGCCGCCCACCAGATATTGCAGGCTCATTGGGTCAACGACCAGACCAACACCTTGTTTCTCAATGGTCATATCACCATCGTTTACCTGATCGTCAAAGGTGAAACCGTACTGGAAACCGCTGCAACCACCGCCAGTGATATACACGCGTAATTTCAGATTCGGGTTATCTTCGTCAGCGATCAGGCTTTTTACTTTATTGGCTGCTGCTTCAGTAAATTGCAGTGGCAGCGCTACGTCATCACTCATATTTTGCTCCAAACGACATCGGCAATTGGGTAAATTTCAACCCAATATTTTGGGCCATTATCTAATACCCTGGTATTTCGTTCAAGTATTCTCGCCCGTGGCGGCACTCTGGCTTTTTGCCGCCTGCTCCGCTTCCTGTTTCGCCAGCGTACGGGCAAGGATTGTCGAGTATAGCGGCTTCCCGCCCATAAATTGGGCTAATAGTGTTGCGCCAAGACAGGTAATAATCATTGGCAAAATGAGCTGATAGTTATCGGTCATTTCCAGTACCAGTATAATGCCCGTTAACGGCGCGCGCACCGAGGCCGCCAACAATGCCCCCATACCGGCAATGGCAAAGGTTCCGGCCTCCAGATGATAATGGGGAAACGAGGCCGCTGCCGCCATACCGAACGCGGTGCCAAGTAACGTGCCTAATGCCAACATCGGGGCAAATATCCCGCCTGGCGCGCCGGACGAGAAGCACAGCAACGTGGTAATGACGCGGGCAATAAAGATAAACAGCAGTAAACCAACGCTGAAATTCCCTGCCGCAGCGATAGGTATCAGGTTAAACCCGCCACCAGCCGCTTCAGGCGTAATTAAGCCAAGGATCCCGCACAGACCGCCGATCGCACCGCCCATCAGCACCCATTTTTTGAGATCGCCGCCGTGGAAACGCTGGAACATATCCTGAGTCCGCAACACCATGGTGTTGAACAACGGTCCGACACAGCCAAAAATAATCCCCAGGACCAGATACAACCACAGCGTGTTCACTGGCGCATTGGAGAGTTTACCAACCTCAATGAGCGGGGCCTCGCCGTTGAAAACACGAAACACAATGCTCGACATGATGACGCCGGTAAACACGGCTTTGATCGACACAAGGCTATAGCGAAACTGCGGGCGCATCTCTTCAATAATGAACAGGATCCCCGCCAGCGGAGCGTTAAACGCCGCCGAAAGCCCCGCAGCCGCGCCGGTCGCCAGCAGAGTATGCCGCGCCTCAGCGCTGCGCATGCGGAAAATATCCAGCACCATGCGCCCAATATTACCGCCAATCTGTACGGTCGGCCCTTCACGTCCGAGCACCATACCGGCACCCAGCGTACCCATACCGCCGAAAAATTTCACCGGCAGTACGCGCCACCAGCGCACAGGCCGCAGCTCTTCCAGCGCGCCTTCAATCTCTGGTATCCCTGAGCCGCCCGCTTCCGGGGCAAATTTACGCACCAGAAAGTAGCCGACCATCGCCAGCAATGCAGAGAGAATAAACGCCAGAGGCCAAACCAGAACGGCATGGTCGGCAACCTGAACCAGCGCGCCAATGCGTTGATTCTGTACCCAAGTCACCGCTTTCTCAAATGCCACGCCAACCAACCCTGTTACGGTACCAACTACCGCTGCCATCAACAGGATCGCCAACGGCGTTTTGTCTCGTTCCAGGAGTCGACGGATTTGATCCCTACGGCGTAAACGCACAATTTGCTGTGCTTCAAAAGAGGGAGTGTCTGTCTTCATCAGATGATCATTAATTGGTAATACAAATACGAAATCGGCATTCTACTCGCACATTTCACGAAAATCCCCTGCAAATCGCATTGTTTCAAATGCGTAAAACTTTCATAACCTTCGCTGAATAACTAGAATAGCCCGCATTCACTTTTTCTACGAACCAGGGCCCCATCCATGAGTAAGTCTGAAAACCTCTACAACGCAGCACGCGAACTTATCCCCGGCGGTGTTAACTCCCCCGTTCGCGCCTTTACCGGCGTGGGTGGCACTCCGTTGTTTATTGAAAAAGCCGACGGCGCGTATCTGTACGATGTCGATGGTAAAGCCTATATCGATTACGTCGGATCCTGGGGACCGATGGTACTGGGTCATAACCATCCGGCAATCCGTAATGCGGTGATTGAAGCCGCAGAGCGCGGTTTAAGCTTCGGCGCACCAACCGAGATGGAAGTGAAAATGGCGGAGTTGGTCACTGAACTCGTGCCGACCATGGACATGGTGCGTATGGTGAACTCCGGTACGGAAGCGACAATGAGCGCCATCCGCCTGGCGCGCGGTTTCACCGGCCGCGATAAGATCATCAAATTTGAAGGCTGCTACCACGGTCATGCCGATTGCCTGCTGGTCAAAGCCGGTTCCGGCGCGTTAACGCTGGGTCAGCCGAATTCTCCAGGCGTTCCGGCTGATTTCGCGAAACACACCCTGACCTGCACTTATAACGATCTCGTTTCAGTACGTGCAGCATTTGAACAATATCCGCAGGAGATCGCCTGCATCATCGTTGAGCCAGTCGCAGGCAACATGAACTGTATCCCGCCGCTGCCGGAATTCCTGCCGGGCCTGCGTGCACTGTGCGATGAGTTCGGTGCGCTGTTGATTATCGATGAAGTGATGACCGGTTTCCGCATAGCGCTGGCCGGTGCGCAGGATTATTACGGTGTCGTGCCGGATCTCACCTGCCTGGGTAAAATCATCGGTGGCGGCATGCCCGTTGGCGCATTCGGCGGCCGTCGCGATGTGATGGACGCACTGGCACCGACCGGACCAGTTTACCAGGCGGGTACGCTTTCCGGTAACCCGATTGCGATGGCGGCAGGTTTTGCCTGTCTGACCGAAGTGGCCCAACCGGGTATTCATGAAACGCTGAACGAACTGACGACACGTCTGGCGGAAGGTCTACTGGAAGCCGCCGAGGAAGCAAACATTCCGCTGGTGGTTAACCATGTGGGTGGGATGTTCGGGATTTTCTTCACCGATGCCGAAACCGTGACCTGCTATCAGGACGTAATGGCGTGCGATGTTGAACGCTTCAAGCGTTTCTTCCATATGATGTTGGATGAAGGTGTTTATCTGGCGCCGTCCGCCTTCGAAGCGGGCTTTATGTCTGTGGCGCACAGCGAAGACGATATCAATAACACCATCGACGCCGCGCGTCGGGTATTTGCAAAGTTGTGATCCATTCGCCTCGCCTGTAAAGGCGAGGCGTTTACATTACCGGCTCTGCTTTCTCAGCAGATAGATAAAGTACGGCGCGCCAATAAACGTCGACAGTAACCCCGCTGGGATCTGATACGGAAACAGCACCATTCGCCCACACCAGTCAGCAAAGACCAGCAACACGCCGCCCGCCAGCGCCGAAATCAGCATATGCGGCATCGCCCGGCGAAAGCCCATCATACGAGCAATATGCGGCGCCATTAACCCGACAAAACTCAACGGTCCAATCGTCATGGTTGCGGTTGCCGTCAGCCCCGCAGCCAACAGCAGTAACCCTACGCGCGACGGCGTGATCGCCATCCCCACCGCCCGCGCCGTATCGCCGCCCAGCGGTAATATCGTCAGCCAACGACGACACAGTGGCGTCATCGCCAGCAGGATAACCATTACAATCCCGGTGCGCAGCACCTGTTCGCCACTCGCGTTATAGGTTGAGCCGGAGATCCAGGTTAGCACCCCCGCCATCCGCGGATCGCCGCTGGCCTGCAGCATCATCAGCAGCATTGTAAACGCCGTGCTGAGCGCCATCCCTGCCAGCAACATGCGGTGCGGCGAAAAACCCCCGCGCCCGGGGGCAATCATAATGATAAGCAAGGTGGCTGCCGCCCCGAGGCTCCCGGCCGGCATCAGCCAGCCAAAGGCATTTCCGGGGACCAGAAATAACATTAATACCACGCCAAATGCCGCCCCGGAGCTAATACCTAATACTTCCGGGCTGGCCATTGGGTTTCCGGTCAGACGCTGAATAATACAGCCAGCTACCGCCAGCATCACCCCGGCAATCAGCGCTGCCAGAACACGTGGCCAGCGCCAGGGCATGAGTTCATCCAGCATCGCGCCGCTGGCCCATGTCCAGCCGTGCGCATCACGGCCAAACGCGAGCGCCACAATAACGGTCAGCAGCAATATCGCCCCACCCGCCAGCGCAAACATCAGTATATTCTGACGCTCAGCGGCGATACGGTTGCCGGCATTCATATCCGGCGCGCTCATACTCCTCAGGCGCGGCAACAGCCACAGCAACAATGGCGCGCCAATCAGCGCCGTCACCGAACCAGTGGAAACTTCCATCCATACGCGGGTCAGCCACAGAATAATTTGGTCAGAGAGCCAGAGGATTAATGCCCCAATCAGCGGAGCCAACATCAGACGCGACAGCAAACGCCGCGCGCCAAGCATTTTCGCCAGCAGCGGTGCAAACAGGCCAATAAAACCGATAATCCCGACGGCGTTAACCAGCAATGCGCTGAGAACAATCGCCAGCGACAAGGCCGCCAGGCGCGCCAGCGATAACGCCAGACCGAGGTTACGCGCTACGCCGTCATCCAGTCCCATCAGCGTCATTGGGCGCAGTAACAGCAGCGTCAGCATCACGCCGCCCAGCAACTGCGGCCACAGGCGTTGTACGCCGCTCCAGTCGGTTTGGGTTAACGTACCGCTGCTCCATAAAAACATGCTTTGCAGTTGATCGTGATGGAAGATAACCATCAACTGGTTAATCGCCCCGCAGTACAGGCTGACCACCAGCCCGGCAAGGATTAACGTCACCGGGGAAAGACGCTTGCCCCAAGCGACGCCAAACACCAGCGCCCCAACGACACATGCTCCCGCCAGCGCCGCAAATTGCGTGGTCAGGGTACCAGGAATCGCCCATAGCGTGGTGACGGTAATGCCCAATTGCGCACCGGTCGCGACGCCCAGCGTGGTTGGCTCTGCCAGCGGGTTACGCAGCACCTGCTGAAACAAGACGCCAACCAGCCCCAGTCCGGCGCCGACCAGCAGCGAAATCGCCAGCCTCGGCAGCAGACTGTAGTGGAAAACCATCTGCTCAATGAGATTGATGTTTGGTGACCAGATAGCCTGCTGCCACTGGCTGCGCGGCAACGCAACGGAAAAATTCATCCAGGTCAACCAGCAGGCAGCCACAAACAGAATCGCCAGCAGAAGGGGCGGGAAAAGCGCAATTCGTTTACTCACGCTTTGCCTCCCAGCGCATTATCCAGAATGCGGGCAAAATGCATCGCCGAGAGTGTGGCGCCATAGAACCAGACGGCAGGTACACGCTGAAAACGTCCGCTGCGGACAAACGGCATTGCTTGCCACAACGGCGTAGACATCAGCACAGCCATCTCTTGATCGTTGCCGTGGTCAAAGCACAAAACATCGGCATCCTGAAAGGCTGCCAGACGGTCAATACTCACGGCAGTACTGCCCCAAAAGTTTGTCTCGCCCTGCCAGGCGTTGGGGATCGCATATTCGTCCAGCACGTCCTGGAACAGACTGTTCGGACCAAACACCAGCATATGTCGCGAATCAAGCAAGGATGTCAGCAGCACGGGACGCGCACCGCGTTGAATAAAGCGCGGTTTCAGGCTGGCGATAAAACGATCGTACTCGGTCAGATGGCGTTCAGCAGAGGCTTGCAGATTGAACAATTGCGCCATTTCCTGCAGCGATCGTCGCGCAACGGCCAGCGGCTTTTTACCGTCACTGAAGTTAAATCCCCGGCCAGGCGCAATTCGCGCCAGCTTTTCGGGAGAAGGACCATAGCCTGCCGACCACAGCAGAAATGAGGGTTTCATTTCGGTCAGCAGTTCGAGATTGGGTTCCGTGCGTAGCCCAACGTCAATCACCGAGTCTGGCAACGGGGGCTCACTGACCCACAGCTTGTAGTTAGGGATATCCGCGATGCCATACGGCGTAATACCCAGCGCCAGCAGTAGTTCTACCGGTAGCCATTCCAGCGCCACAATGCGTTGCGTATCAACCACTGCAGCGTGTGCCGTATTCATCCGCCACAGCAGCGGCGACAGCGCCATCGCCGCAAGCAGCCGCCGACGGGTAATATGATGTAATTCAATCATTAATAGACAAAACTCACGGGTGCGGCACCAGCCGGATGTGGCAAAATGCCCATCGGGATACCATAAATCTGTTCCAGAGTTTCACTGCGCATCAGCTCAGCAGGCGACCCCTGGGCAATCATTTCACCACCGCGCAGCGCCACCAGATAATCGCAGTAGCGAGCCGCCATGTTGATATCATGCAGTACGGCAATCACCGTCAGCCCGCGCTGCTGACTTAAGCGATGCACCAGCGCAAGCACATCAACCTGATGGGCAATATCCAGCGCGGAAGTCGGTTCATCAAGCAGCAGGCAGCGGGTGTCCTGCGCCACCAGCATCGCAATCCACGCCCGCTGGCGTTCCCCGCCGGACAGGCTGTCGACCAGACGATGTGCCAGCGGTTTTAAGCCGACCAGCGAAATAGCTTCTTCTACTTTCTCTCTGTCAGCCACACCAAAACGTCCCAGTGCGCCATGCCACGGGTAGCGGCCAATCGCCACCAGTTCCCGTACCGTCATTCCTTCCGCTTGCGGCAGCTGTTGCGGCAGATAGGCGACCTTACGGGCAAACGCTTTACTGCTCCAGTTCTCCAGCGGCTGTTCGTTGAGCAGGATTTCACCTTCCGACGGCGGCTGATGGCGCCCCAGCATTTTCAATAACGTCGATTTTCCGGAACCGTTGTGGCCGATAAGGCCAGTCACTTTCCCCACAGGAAAAGTTAAAGAGAGAGGATGCAAAAGCGTGCGGCCAGGCACACGAAAGGAGACATTACGCAACGCAAAGGTGGTGTCGGGATGGGATCTGTTTTCCTGCATAGCAGCCAACTTGTAAAACGGGCACGCAAAGCGTGCCCAAAAGAAATTAGAAACGGAAGGTTGCGGTTGCAACGACCTGACGTTCTGCGCCCCAGAAGCAGCCATAGGTATTGAAGCAGCTGGCGACGTATTCGCGGTCAAACAGGTTGTTCACATGCAACGCCACGTTGGAGCCCGCCATGCCGACACGAGCCAGATCATAACGAACTAACGCATCCACCAGCGTGTAGCTCCCTACTTTAAAGGAGTTTGCCGGATCGCCATAGCTGGAGCCAGTATAACGAACGCCCGTACCCAGCGTCAGCCCGGAAAGCACGCCGTCATAAAGGGTATAATCGCCCCACAGCGATGCCATGTGTTTTGGCACCTGCGCAGGCGTATTGCCTTTGTAGTTGGTGTCGGTGGTGTATTCCGCATCGGTATAGGTATAAGAGCCGACAACGTTAACACTGGCAGACAGCGCCGCTTTCGCTTCAATTTCCACTCCGCGAGAACGAATTTCACCGCCTTCCACTGACCAGAACGATCCGTTCGGATCGGCCATCAGATTGTTGGTTTTGGTCAACTGATAGACAGCACCGGTGATCACGATTGGACGATCGTTCGGCACGTACTTCACGCCAGCTTCGTACTGCTTACCTTTGGACGGCGCAAAGATATTACCGCTTGCCCCCGTCTGGGAAGCTGGTTCAAACGACTCGCTGTAGCTGAAATACGGGGTTACGCCGTTGTCGAACAGATAGTTAACCCCACCGCGCCAGGTGAATTGCTTATCATCGCGGGAATCCGTTACGCCAGAAACACGGTTCAGAGAGTCCTGTTTAGCCCAGTCGTAACGGCCGCCCAGAGTAACCAGCACCTTATCCCATTGCGCCTGATCCTGGACATACAAGCCGGTCTGCTTCTGTTTGTTCAGCACTTTGTAAGGACCTGAAGGGCCTGGGTGTGAGCCAAAATCGAAGTCGCTACGGTCGAGGTTATAGATATCGGACGGCGCAACAGAACCCGCATAGCCAAACCAGGAGTTGATATCATTACGCATACGCATAAAGTCAACGCCGGTCAGCAGCGTGTGATCCACATCAGCAGTCGCGAACTTGCTTTGCAACTGGGTATCGACGGAGAAGTTCTGCAATTTCTCATTGTCGATAACATACTGACGAGTCAGCGTGTGATTCCATTCGGCCTGAGGAACACTGGCGCAAGGACTGTTAGCCGGATCCTTGGTATAGAGTGGATCGGAGCACATACCGTAGCCATACACGCTGTTCTGCGAGACTTTATTTTGCGCGTAACGCAGGTTCTGACGCACGGTAAAGGTGTCGTTAAATTCGTGGTCGAAGCTGTAGCCCACCATCTTCTCGTTACGAGAATAGGTATTGTTGTTCGCACCTTCGTTGAAATCGGTAGGCAGACGCTTGCCGTTCGGCAGCTCAGTCACCGTCCCTTCTTTCGGCAACCAACCGTAATAACCGGTTTCCGGCTCGTTCTGGAAGTAGGAAAGGAAGGTGAAGTTTGTCTTATCGTCCGGACGCCATGAGAAAGATGGCGCGATGGCATAGCGTTGTTCTTCTGCGCCCTGTTGCTGGGCATTCGCGGAACGCGCCAGGCCAGTTAAGCGGTAAGAGTATACGCCGTCATCATCCAGCGCATCGCTGAAATCAAAACCGGTTTGGAACAGGCTGTCAGTGCCCATCTTGAACTGAATTTCTTTCAACGGCTCTGTGGTCGGGCGTTTGCTGACCATGTTCAACAAACCGCCTGGGTTACTTTTTCCGTAGAGAACGGAAACCGGACCGCGCATCACTTCGGCACGCTCCAACATATACGGGTCGATCACGGCATCATTGTAGAAATTGCCCTGCATTTTCAGGCCATTCAGATAGTTATTCTGACTTTGGCCATCAGCAGCGAAGCCACGGATGATCAGGTAATCATACGTATTCGATGCGCCACGAGTACCCACTGCCACACCAGGTGTGTAGCTGAGCGCCTCTTTTACTGATTTCGGCTGATGCAACGCCATCTCTTCGGCGGTGACCACTGAAATAGACTGAGGAACTTTTTGAATCGGTGTGTCGGTTTTGGTCGCCGTCGCTGACTGACGAGCAGCAATCGTCGCCGCGGGGCCCCATGCGCTTTCTTGTACGGCAGGTGCTGCGGTGACAGTGATGGTTTCTTCTTTCGGTTGAACCGCCGCCTGTGCATAGACAGACATGCCGCTAACCGCTGTGGCTACCACGACTGCGATTTTACGCAGCGATGAGTTTGGCTTAGCAGTTTTAAAACGCGCCATTGGTGTTTCTCTGATGAAAGTGAATGATAACGTAAACGAGAATTATTATTATAACGATGAGAATAATAGGCCAAAATTTGATGCGATAGCAAGCAATACAGCCCCCTACCAAAACTAAGGGCTCAAGAAATAACCAGATGAAAATAAAGGGTTAATAAAATAAGCTGGAATGTTGAGTCAAAGAAACCCCCCGGTTTCAGGGCAAGCAGAGGCTGGCTTTAGCGATAATACACTTCAAAGGTTGCCACTGCGCTGACCTGCCCTCCCTTCACAGTTCCGGTTTTGGCATAACGCGCTTTCAGCGGAATCGTGACAGACTGATCCTGCGTAGTCTGCGCAACCGCCGTGTAGTTTTGATCAAACCGAAGAACATTATCGTGGCTATCCAGAATTTGAATACCCACCCCGCTGGCGGCATTGTCACCATTAGCAATATTCAAAATAGTGCCGTCCGTCACACCGGTTGAGCCTGCAGAAGTAAACTGATAGTCAACTTGAATCCCGGCATCACAATTATTTAACTGGATTTTAAAACGATCGTCCGAAACGACTTTTGAGACATTATTCGTAAACTCCCCAGCGGTAATATCATTTAATGGCACCGTAATATTTTTTTCTGTTAGCTCGCAGGTTTGTGATTGTACAAAAACGCTTATATCGGAAAAACGCAGTTTCCCCATCACCAGATTGTCATATTTCCAGTCTGCATAAAGCCTTGGGGTATGCACAACGCCACCGCCAGAATAAACGGCACCGGTTACCACAAACTGAATAATGGCATGAAGCTTTATGGGATAGTAACCATCTGATTTACGTACTTTGGAACTGCCCATATGCCAGAGGCTAATTAATGCCCCCTCATTTAATGTTGCGCTGGTATTATTCGCCCAGGCAGCGCGAAAACCAATCCCCGGAACATTCGTTTCATAAACCCCCTGGAGTGGATTATCTGGTCTGGCATTTTCTGGCATTAAACCATTATTGTATCCTTGATAAATATCGCCGTCGGCATCACATGTCACCGCAATCGAAGCGCTTGTGGCTTCTGCCGTGTAAATAATAGTTCCTGGCGGTGCATCACTATTCACAATCAATTGAGGAATGGTAAAATTCACCTCCGCTGGATTTCCTCCACCACCAGAAAAATAACACGAGGCCAATACTGCCGGTGACAACCAAAAGGATAAAAATGCTATTAAAATTAGTATACTGCATCTTATTTTTTGTGAGTTCATTCGCTAGCCTTCCGTTATTGGCAATTCACTGTAGCCGTAAGAATTCCTGCGCCTACGTTCTCCGGCACGCTCACGCGTCCCGAACATTTGGTCTGTGCGGTATTTCCCCATTGCGCCTCAAAACGTTGCGTTCCTTTGAGCCCTGTGACATACGCTTCACCATCATCGCCGACGATTGATGTCGTCCCGTCCATACTCACCACTGCGCCAAACGGCACCACGCCCTGGCCATGCCGCAGCGTCAGCAAGGCCCGTTTCCCCGAACGGGCACTAAAGTGAGCCGCCACCACCGCGCCTTTCGTGGGAACCACATCCACAGAAGCATCCTGAATATCCAGATCGTCACGCCCCACGGTATTCACAGTGACAGTATTACGCCGATAGTTAGTTAAATTCGGTACGATCGCATTACCCCAGCGATCGGTGTATATCCCCTGCGCATTCTGTATTTTAACGTGGTCACCATCGGCGATATGCACCAGGGCGAAGGCATCCTGAATTGACTGCCCGAGCGTAATCCCCTGCGAATGCGCCACCACAGATCCTTGCGCGCTATAGCCCCACTGCTTGCTATTTTTCTGGTAGCTGTAATTGGCGCTGAATTCACCCGCCGAAGCCCGATAGCGTGACGAGAGATACGCCCCATAGCCCACGTTGTTATCCGTGTAGGTTTGCTGGAGGTTGTAATTTAAATTGTTGTTTTCCAGCAATGTACCGTTAACGCCAACCTGATGTGACGTGTTGCCTGTTTTCGAACTCGTCAGGTTATACGTGCCCCAGGCATTCGGCAGCCAACGCGAAAGCGGGACGTTAATCGATACTGAAAACTGCTGGTCGTTATCCGTCGACGGCGTTTTGGTGAGGCTGTAATTCAGCGACCAGTTCACGCCCTGCCAGCTGCTGCTGTAGCCCATGCTGACGCTGCGCTCATGGCCTTGCATTCCCCAGTAGTCCTGCTGATAAGCGTTGGCATACACCGATCCCCAGCTCTGTAACGACTGCGACACGTTCAGTTGCAGGCGGCTGCGACGGTTGTAGCTGTCGCGGTAGCTGTAGATGCTGTCGTCGTCATAGCGACTATTTCGCTGGTCGAGTGCCTCCTGAAAGGTATAAAACCCGGACGTGGAGTAACGATAGCTGGCTAACGTGACCGTGGTATCGGTCAGCGGAAAATCTTTGGCGTACTGCACGCGCCACGACTGGCCGCTGGTATCAGAGCGACTGTCGTCAAAAGCCGTTTTGGCCATGGTTAAATCCATCGACAGCGAGCCCAAATGATGTAAATCCGCCCCGATACCGACCAGCCCGGCATGGTACATTGACGCGCCCTGCACACCGCCGTAAGCGGTAATGCCATACGGCAAGCCGTAAATCAGCGTTGCCTGACCAAATTCTGGTTTCTCATGGCTATCCGTATCGCGATATTTCCCCATCGCCAGGCTGTATTTCAACGCGCCATCACGCTGCATGATCGGCACCGAGGAGCTCGCCTGAATAAAGCTCCTTTCCGTGCCATCGGCTTCCGTCACAGTGACTTCCAGATCCGCCCCTGCCGTCACCTGCGCTAAATCACGGATTTCAAATGGGCCCGGTGAAACGTTTGTCTGGTAAACGGTGTAACCATTTTGCTTAACGGTCACTTTGGCATCGCTGTTGGCGATGCCACGAACGACCGGCGCAAATCCCTGCAACCCGCTGGGCAGCATGCTGGTATCCGTTTCCAGCTTCATACCCGTCATTTGCACGCTGTCGAACAGTTCACCATTGGTAGCGGTTTGCCCAAACTGAAGCTGGCTGCGTAAGCGCTTGATATCACGGGAAAGCGTCGTACTAATGGATTGCCAGCCATCATCATTTCCCCAGTTACTGGCGTTACGCAAACGCCAGGGGCCGATATTCATTCCAGAATTGAAGCTCGCCCAGTTGGATACATTGCTGTCGCCGTTCAATTGTTGATGCGTCCCCGAGACATAGTAGCTCGTCCACAGCGCCGGAATGCCGTCATCCCAGGAAGCGGGGTTGCTTTCCCCCGACATTTGCCGGTCACGGTATATCTGAGGGATGCGTAATTGCAGTACCTGGGTCTCCGGGTTGAAGTCATCGTGTGCATCGGCGATATATTCGCTGATATCGCCCAGCAGCGTATTATCATCAATATTATTTAATGTCGGTATGGCATCCACTTTCACACCGAGCTCGCGCCATTCTGCTTTGGTCAGTTGTGGAATCAGTTTTTTATTATCTTTTGAAAGGAGGTAATTTATATTTCGCTTATCAATTCGGTCCTGATCCCAGACAATCGATGTTAAATAACGCCCGGGTGATAACCCGTTATGCTGTAAATAAGATTCAAGCGCCCCCGTATTTTCCAATGGTGTTCCCGTTTCCAGAACATCGAGATTAAAATAATCCTCGGCATAGACTGCACCACTCATCGTAAATAAAGCCAATGTCAGCGAATTGAGGGCCAGTATCCGAACAGTATGATGAGAAGCCATAAATACCACCCGTGATAAATCAATAGTTGATTTACAGCGACTGTTTGTGCTGCCCGGTTTCTGAACCGAAATCATTAATTGCAGTCCAGACCACATCCCCTTTCACCGATGATGATAAAGGGAAACGCTGCTCGCCAAACGGCGCGACCATCATCGCTAATGCAGAAGGTGTTTTCCCATCTGCAGCGGGTTTAATTTCTTTTCCAGCAACGGTGAGTTGGCCAAAAGTGACGTAAAATGGCGTAGGATTCTTCACGATAAGCTGGTTTTGGCTGCGACTAAACTGCAGTGACTGCCAGGCGGTTTTAGCCTCGCTCTCTTTCAACGATACCGGGCGGTAGAACAACTTTAATTTGGTTTTAATGGCAAATTGCAGTGTATTATTATCACGCAATGCTTCAGGTATCGCAGAAACAGATTTAACATTTGCCATATACAATGATTCACGATCCTGAGGGACAGAAGATTGACTGCCGGTATAAACGACATGCAACAATGTCTGATGATTTTCATCGAGTTTATAAATTGGCGGAGTAATAATAAAGGGGGCTTTGCTGTCATCAATATTACTCACCCAACTGTGCACGAGGTAGCGCTTATCATTATCCTTATTTTTCAGGGCAACCTGAACCTCTGCCAGATTAGCAGGATAAATAACGCGAGTTCCCCCCAGTACAACACCAGCATGGGCAAGATGAATCCCGATAGTGAAAATAGCGGTTAATGCGATAATAAATCGTTTCATATTTCCATTCCATTGAAATACTGGCCCAGCCTGGGCCAGGTTAGACAGGTACTAACGGTAAAGCAGGGTGTAAGTAGCTTGTGCCGAGTAATCACCGGCGGTCGGCGCAGTGCTACCAACCTGAATCACTTCAGCCTTATAGTTAAATATTACGTTCCCAACGTTGGCCTTATTTAGCGCGACATCCGGTTCTGAACCATCAAATTTCACATAATTACTGCTCCCTTCAGGCAGCATACGAACCCCGACATTCTTTGCCTCTCCTCCAGGCTGCAATACTTCCTCGTTGTATCCGGGGATGCTTGCCCCATCAAACTTGATATTGAGGTTTTGAACCGCCTCATCACAACCCGTGATGGTGATGGCAAAAGATTGCGAATCGCCAACTTTCTTATCTGCGCCGAACGCAGTTTTTGACAACTGATTAAAGGTAACCGTCCCCTCTCCTCCAGCGCCATTGACATCGACTACGCAAGAGTCAGGGACAATCTTCCCGGTAAAAGTAATGCTTCCCGTATCAACAGCTAACGCTGGGGCCACAATCCCTGCCAACATACCGCCCATGAACAAGTCGGTGAGAATTTTTTTGCACATAACGCATTCCTTACATATGCTCATAAAAATCAACATTAAAATAAATGGATTGCATCAAAGGAAATACAGAGTCTGGCTGCAAATGATGATGAGCAATATATTTCCATGAATATTATACAAACATCAGATCTATCAACATCAAAATATTCCCTTTGATGATTTATCATACGAGGATAAACGAATAAAAGCGAATAGCCTTCCCACACACAGTGAAATAATATAACAATCAACACATTGATTAAATTAAGAATATCCCCATAAATTATTTATACTTAATTCAACATTAAGAAGATAAAAATACATACACCAAAAGAATACTTTAGATGGATTTAATTATTTCCATTATGGAATTTACTGTAAAATGCAACCAGAAAACGAAAACAAAAAAAATTTAACGTTTAATTGTCACAGAAATAAATACAAAAAAATTATTGTTTATGATTGGCACATAATAATCGAATCGATTTTCAATACTATTTGCTTTAAAAACTGGAGGTTAGTCAGGAAGCGGCGTAAAAACAGGGATGTCAAACAGGGGGAAATCCCCACATCAGCACGCATTGGCATCATGCTGATATGGGAGAAAGTACAACGGTAGCGAGATTAATTCCCGCCAAACATATCCTTAATCCAGCCCGCTACGCCATCGCTGTCTTTCTTCTCTTGCTGCGGTGGCTGCTGTTGCTGCTGTTGCTGCTGCTGCGGTTGAGAAGATTGATCGAACGGATTTCCGGTCGGCTGCTGCATCATTTCACCCTGCTGACACAGTGAATCAGGATCGGTAGTCCAGACCGGCAGCGTGCGCATACCGCCGCTACACACGAAGTTACCATCGTAGTCCACGCCCATATCCACCACATCTTCCGGCGGCGTCAGCACCAGCGGCGTTGGCGTTTGGTTAGCCAGATAACGCTGATAAATCGACATTGCACCGCTGGCACCGTACAGCTTGGTTGGCTGGTTGTTATCACGTCCCACCCAGGTGATGGTCACCTGGCTGCCGTCGATCCCGGCAAACCAGGTATCCACGTTGTTGTTAGTGGTCCCGGTTTTCCCTGCCAGATGCAAGCCTGGATATTTCGCGCCAAGCTGACGACCCGTACCACGCTGAACCACCTGCTGCATGGTCCACAGCGTCATATACGCCGCCTGTGCTGGCACGGCGCGCTCGGCCTGCGGGAAGCTCTGATACAGCACGGTGCCATCTTCAGCAATCACCGAACGCAACGCCGACAGCGGCGCGCGGTTGCCGCCGCTGGCGATAGTCTGGAACGCCTGCGCCACTTCGATCGGCGTCAGGTTCAACGCCCCGAGCAGCATGGCCGGAACCGGGTGGAGCTGATCCTTCGGCACACCCAGTTTAATCCAGGTATCAGTCACAGCAGGCAAGCCCAGCGCCATCCCCAGATTTACCGTCGGTACGTTCATGGAGCGGGTTAACGCATCCACCAGCATCACTTTTCCGCTTTCGCTATAGCGACGATCATCGTTCTGTGGCGACCAGACCTGTCCGTTCGGCTGACGCAGCGCAATCGGCGCATCAGCAATCCAGGTATTCAGGCGATACAGTTTCGGCTGACTGAGCGCGGTCAGATAAGTCGCTGGCTTTGCCAGAGAACCAATCGAACGACGCGCCTGCATCGCACGGTTATAGCCCGCAAACTGCGGTTCTGCTCCACCAACCATGGCACGCACTTCGCCACTGAAGCGGTCAACCACTACAATCGCGGTTTCCAGATCGCTCAGCTTACGCTGTTTCTTCAGCACCGGAATGCCTTCCACCGCCGCTTTTTCCGCAGCGTCCTGCGCCACGGAATCAAAGGTGGTGAAAATCTTCACGCCGGAGAGATCTTTAACTTTATCGCCCAGCTTCGCCTGGAGCTCCTGACGCACCATCTGCATAAAGGCTGGCTGCGGCGAGATCACTCCACCACGCGGCTGTACGCCTAACGGACGCGCGCTCAGCATGTCATACAGATCCTGGTCGATAATCTGCTGCTGTTGCAGCAAACGTAGCACCAGGTTACGACGCTCCAGCGCCAGCTTCGGGTTACGCCATGGGTTATAGATTGACGCCCCTTTAACCATCCCCACCAGCAACGCCTGCTGGTCGAGGCTCAGTTCTTCCACCGGACGACCGAAATAATAGAGGCTCGCCAGCGGGAAGCCGCGAATTTCATTATCGCCGCTTTGACCGAGATAGACTTCGTTCATGTACAGCTCAAGAATGCGATCTTTGCTGTAACGCGCATCCATCAGCAGCGCCATGTAAGCTTCGTTGGCCTTACGCCAGTAAGAACGTTCGCTGGACAGGAACAGGTTCTTCACGAGCTGCTGAGTCAGCGTACTCGCCCCCTGCACCGTGCGACCGGCCGTCAGGTTGGCCAGCACCGCACGACCAATCGAGTAGAGGCTGACGCCATCATGCTCATAGAAGTGACGGTCTTCGGTTGCCAGTAGCGTATCGACCAGCAGATCCGGGAATCCACTGCGCGGGACAAACAAGCGCTGCTCGCCATTAGGTGAAGAGAGCATGGTAATCAGGCGTGGATCGAGACGGAAGAAACCGAACTGGCGGTTGTTATCCATATTCTCGATGGTGTCCAGATGATCACCGTCAAAGGTCAGACGCGCGCGCACCTGCCCTTCTTTACTGTCCGGGAAGTCAAACGGACGACGAATCATCTCAATGCTTTTCGCCTGCACGGTGAATTCGCCTGGACGCGTCATCTTCGTTACCTGACGGTACTGCGTGGCTTCCAGCAACTTCACCATTTCGTTCTTGCCGATCGGCATTTCTGGCTCAAGGTTAACCATGCGACCATATACTGCAGCAGGAAGCTGCCAGACTTTACCGTCTATACGGCTACGGATTTTTTGGTCCAGATACACGCCGTAAATGGCGATCAGCACCAAAAAAACAATCGACAGTTTTACCAGCAGCCAGAACCAGCCGCGTTTACCACGAGGCTTACGCCCTTTGCCTTTACCCTTACGCGGCATCGGTTCTTCATCCTCATAGTCATCATCATCATAATCGTCGTCATACTCTTCATCTCTGAGTTGACGACGGCTCACCTTTTGTTTCACCGGACGCGAGGGTTTCCCTTTACGTCCAATTGGCTCGCGGTCATTCCCCGCCATGCTTTTTCTCCGCAACATTCAGGCGCAAAGGCCGATTCTCAGTTCTTCCGCCCTGCGACAGAAGAAGAAATCTCTCAAATTATGAATACTTTTTGGTGCGCCGCGTTGGCGCGGTATTCGCCGGATCGTCCGGCCAGACATGTTTGGGATAACGCCCTTTCATCTCTTTTTGCACCTCGCGGTACGATCCCTGCCAGAACGCGCTTAGATCGCTCGTCACCTGTAGCGGTCTTTGGGCCGGAGACAACAGCTCCAGCACCAGCGGCACGCGTCCCTGGGCGATAGTCGGAGTGTTTGCTTCACCAAACATTTCCTGCATCCGAACGGCCAATACAGGAGGATTATCCTCATGATAGCGAATGGCAATCCGGCTTCCCGTTGGCACAGTGTAATGCGCTGGCAGTTCACTATCCAGACGTTGCAGCATTGACCAGTCCAGCAAACCTCGCAATGCCTGACCCACATTGAGTGCTTTTAACGCGCGTAAAGAGTGCACACCGCTCATGTGTGGCAGCAGCCAACGCTCCAGCGTCTTCAACAGAGAATCCTCATCTACCGCGGGCCAGTCGTACTCCGGCAACCAGATTGCCGCACATTGCAAACGCAGCCGAAACTGCTCGGCCTCCGGTGTCCAGTTGAGCACACTTAGCCCTTTATCGCGAATACCATTCAGCATCGCCTGATGCAACTCCTCTTCCGAGGGCTTGGCCAGTGGCTGCACTTTTAGCGTCAACTGGCCTATCCGCGTACGGCGCAGTGCTTTTAACGTTCCCTGGGCTTCATCCCATTCGATGGTGTCGGACTGTTGCAGCAGTTCAGGACACCTCTGCATCAACACTTCAATATCCAGCGGCAAGGCCAGTAAAATACGCGCATCTGGTGACGCGCTGCCTTGCAATAACAACGGCGCAATCAACCATTCATGGCGTCCAAGAGCGTCATCGGCATCCAGCATTGCCCCCATGCCGTTGGCCAGTTGATAGCGTCCTTCTTGTCCACGTCGACGCGCGATCCGATCGGCAAACGCCTGCGCCAGCAACGAGGGGAGCAGCGCGCTGTCTGGCTGCCCGCTGCGAACGTTAAGCCGTTTCAGTAATTGTTGACTACGCTGCTGCCAGACGGGCTGATTTCGTGAAAACACAACAGCCAAATCGCTACTGCCACCGCGCGGCGGCTCTTCCAGAATTGCTGCCAGTTTTGCCGCCGATGCCGCTTCATCGTCACTGTTGGTGCTAACCAGCATAGCCGCTAAACGGGGATCGTTACCCAACGCCGCCATTTTTTGCCCCGTGACGCTGAGCCTGTCGCCCTCAAGCGCGCCCAGCATCTGCAACAGCCGTTTTGCTGCCTGCAGGTTGATAGCTGGCGGCGTATCCAGCCAGTTCAACTGCGCAGGATCGGTGCATCCCCATTGCAGCAGTTCCATCAACAGTCCGGACAGATCGCTCTGTAATATCTCGGGTTCTCCCTGCGCCGCCGCTCTTTCGGCCTGCTCTTTGGCAAGCAGATGCAGACAGATACCGGGCTCCAGACGACCTGCACGCCCGGCTCGCTGGATCATCGATGCCTGGCTAATGCGCTGGGTAATCAACCGCGTTAAACCGGTGCGCGCGTCATAGCGCGCCACTCGCTCCTGGGCGCAGTCGACCACCAACCGGATGCCTTCAATCGTTAAGCTGGTTTCGGCAATATTGGTCGCCAGCACCACTTTGCGCTTACCTTGCGGCGCGGGCAAAATCGCCTGACGCTGCTCGGCAAGCGTCAATGCACCGTATAGTGGACATAGCAGCACATCACTGCCCACACGTGATGTCAGCTGTTCCTGCACGCGCAGGATTTCCCCCACGCCCGGTAAAAACAGCAGCAGCGACCCGCTTTCATGGCGCAAGAATTCTGCCGCCGCTATCGCTACCGCTTCATCAAAACGCAGGTGTGCCGCCAACGGCTGATACCGCCGTTCAACAGGAAATGCCCGGCCTTCAGAGACAATCGTCGGCGCATCGGGTAACATCTGCTGCAAACGCCCATTATCCAGAGTGGCGGACATGATCAACAGCTTCAGGTCGTCGCGCAGCCCTTGCTGCACATCCAGTAACAGCGCCAGCGCCAGGTCAGCTTGCAAACTCCGCTCGTGAAATTCGTCGAGGATCACCAGCCCAACGCCCGACAACTCAGGATCGCGCTGGATCATGCGCGTCAGGACACCTTCCGTCACCACCTCAAGGCGGGTCTGCGGCCCTACGCAGCTTTGCGCACGCATCCGGTAGCCGACAGTCTCACCAGGCTTTTCATTCAGCAATTCCGCTAATCGTTGCGCCACATTACGCGCAGCCAGACGCCGAGGCTCCAGCAAAATAATGCGCCCCTTGATGCCGCGGTGCTCAAGAAGTCGCAACGGCAGCCAGGTCGATTTCCCGGCACCAGTCGGCGCCGTCAGCAAAACCTGCAACGAGGCATCAAGGGCGGTAAGCAGTTCAGGCACTACGGCGGCAACGGGCAACGACGTCACAAATGGCTCCAGAGGGTTAACATTCTTCGCGCTGCATTGTAGCATCGCGTTAATTCATAACCGAGTATCCATCATGACTGAGCCAAAAAGGCTGTTCTTTGCGATTGAATTGCCAGGCGAGGTTCGGGAGCAGCTCATCCACTGGCGGGCCGCGCAGTTTCCCGCTGAAGCGGGTCGTCCCGTCGCCGCTGATAATCTGCATCTGACGCTGGCCTTTTTAGGCGACGTCAGCGCGGAGAAACAGCAGGCGCTGTCACAGCTTGCCGGACGTATTCGCCAGCCGGGTTTTACCCTCAAACTTGATGATGCCGGACAATGGCTGCGCTCGCGGGTTGTGTGGCTGGGAATGCGTCAGCCGCCGCGCGGCCTGCTGCAACTGGCGAATATGCTGCGGGCGCAGGCCGCACGAAGCGGGTGCTACCAAAGCCCACAGCCGTTTCATCCACATATCACGCTGCTGCGCGATGCGGGTCATGCGGTATCTCTCCCCGCACCTGGCTTTGGCTGGTCATTTCCGGTCACGGAGTTTGTGCTGTATTCCTCTTCACTATCGCGGGGACGCACGCGTTACACGCCACTGCAACGCTGGATGCTGACTGAATAATCAAAGGGACTGTTCATGCAATTTTCTCCACCTTTACAACCTGCCACGCTCATCCTGCGCTATAAGCGTTTTTTAGCGGATGTGATTACACCGGATGGCACAGAGCTAACATTACACTGCCCCAATACGGGAGCGATGACCGGATGTGCAACGCCGGGGGACACAGTCTGGTATTCGACATCAGAAAATACTAAACGGAAATATCCCCATACCTGGGAATTAACACAAACGCAAAAGGGCGCTTTTATTTGTGTTAACACGCTGTGGGCCAACAAATTAACGAAAGAAGCTATTGAGAATGAGCTCATTTCAGAAGTTTCAGGCTACAGCACCTTGAAAAGTGAAGTAAAATACGGCACCGAAGGAAGTCGCATCGACTTTTTGTTACAGGCGGATTCCCGACCTGACTGCTATATTGAAGTGAAATCAGTCACGTTGGCGGAAAAAGATCAGGGTTATTTTCCCGATGCCATTACTGAACGAGGTCAGAAACATCTTCGGGAATTGATGAGCGTAGCGGCTGAAGGCAAGCGTGCCGTGATATTTTTTGCGGTGTTGCATTCAGCCATTACACGGTTTTCACCCGCGCGTCATATCGATGCTAAATATGCGCAATTATTAGTTGAAGCACAGCTTAAGGGGGTAGAAATTCTGGTTTATAAAGCGGAACTTTCTGCCCATGGTATGACTCTTAAAGAGCCATTGCCCATTACCTTGTAATGGTGTAAACATTTGGTTAATTAGTATTCTGGGCGCGTGGGCAAATACGCTTTTCCTCACAGGGTTGTCAAGTGTTACGTTTAGATAATTGCTATCCGGAAAAGCATCTGCTATTTATAGCGACCTGATTTTTCCCCCGAACATGGGGATCGATAGTGCGTGTTAAGGAGAAGCAACATGCAAGAAGGGCAAAACCGTAAAACATCGTCCCTGAGTATTCTCGCCATCGCTGGGGTGGAGCCGTACCAGGAGAAACCGGGCGAAGAGTATATGAACGAAGCCCAGCTGTCGCACTTCAGGCGTATTCTTGAGGCATGGCGTAATCAACTTAGGGATGAAGTTGATCGCACCGTATCTCATATGCAAGACGAAGCGGCTAACTTCCCTGATCCGGTGGACCGTGCCGCGCAGGAAGAAGAATTCAGCCTTGAGCTGCGTAACCGTGATCGTGAGCGCAAACTGATCAAAAAGATCGAGAAGACGCTGAAGAAAGTAGAAGATGAAGATTTCGGCTACTGCGAATCATGCGGCGTAGAAATTGGTATTCGCCGTCTGGAAGCGCGTCCAACAGCCGATCTGTGCATCGACTGTAAAACGCTGGCAGAAATCCGCGAAAAACAAATGGCAGGTTAATTCCGGCCATTTTACCACGTTGACTACAGGCGGGAGCTTCTCCCGCCTTATTATTTGTTAGCCCGCAAAATGAGCGATTCACACTATACTGGCCGCTTCGCCCCTTCCCCCTCTGGCGAGCTACATTTCGGTTCACTGATTGCCGCCCTCGGGAGCTACCTGCAGGCGCGGGCTCATCGCGGAATCTGGCGCGTACGTATTGAAGATATTGACCCCCCTCGTGAAGTTCCCGGTGCTGCAGACACAATTCTGCGTCAGCTGGAACATTACGGACTGCACTGGGACGGCGACATTTTATGGCAATCCCAACGTCATGATGCCTACCGCGAGGCGCTCGCCTGGCTGCAACAGCAGGATCTGAGCTATTACTGCACCTGCACGCGCGCGCGTATTCAAAGCGTCGGCGGTATATACGACGGTCACTGCCGCGAGCGACGTCATGGACCAGAACAGGCAGCAGTACGCATTAAGCAGCGCCGCCCGGTACTGCAGTTTACCGACCAACTGCGCGGTGTGATTCAGGCTGACCCGCAACTCGCAAGGGAAGATTTTATCATCCATCGGCGTGACGGGCTGTTTGCCTATAATCTCGCGGTGGTGGTGGACGATCACTTCCAGGGCGTGACGGAGATTGTGCGCGGTGCCGATCTTATCGAACCAACGGTACGGCAGATTTCGTTGTATCAACAGTTCGGCTGGCAAGCACCAGACTATATTCATCTGCCACTGGCGCTAAATGAACAAGGCGCTAAACTTTCCAAGCAGAATCATGCGCCTGCACTGCCCAATGGCGATCCGCGCCCGGTACTGATTGATGCATTACGCTTTTTGGGGCAGCCCAGTTATAACGACTGGCGGGATATGTCAGTGGCACAACTCCTGCAATTTGCCGTGGCTAACTGGGATCTCACCAGGGTACCAGAACAGGTAAGCATAAATCCGGCATTCTCAAATGCCTCATGCTGAGCTATGATTAGCCGCGATTTTTACACAGCAACACTTGTCTTTACTGAAGTTTGACACTACCGAGGTGCACTATTTTTACCCGAGTCGCTAATTTTTGCCGCAAGGTGCTAAGCCGCGAGGAGCGCGAGGCCGAGCTTGCCGTCGCCCGTCCACATATGACGGTAATCCCGCGTGAGCAGCACTCTATCTCCCGCAAAGATATCAGTGAAAATGCCCTGAAGGTAATGTACAGGCTCAATAAGGCCGGATACGAGGCATGGCTGGTAGGCGGTGGCGTACGCGATCTTTTGCTGGGCAAAAAGCCGAAAGATTTTGATGTCACCACCAATGCAACGCCGGATCAGGTGCGAAAACTGTTTCGTAACTGTCGCCTTGTTGGGCGTCGATTCCGTCTGGCCCATGTCATGTTTGGCCCGGAAATTATCGAAGTCGCGACCTTTCGTGGACACCATGAAGGCAGCGAGTCCGATCGCACAACGTCACAACGCGGGCAAAACGGTATGCTGCTGCGCGACAACATCTTCGGCTCCATCGAGGAAGATGCTCAGCGCCGCGACTTCACGATTAACAGCCTGTATTACAGCGTGGCCGATTTCACCGTACGTGATTACGTCGGAGGCATGCAGGATCTCGAAGATGGCGTCATCCGCCTGATCGGTAATCCAGAAACGCGCTATCGTGAAGATCCTGTACGTATGCTGCGTGCCGTACGCTTTGCCGCCAAGCTCGACATGCGCATCAGCCCGGAAACCGCAGAACCGATCCCGCGTCTGGCAACGCTGCTTAACGATATTCCTCCCGCGCGCTTGTTTGAAGAAGCGCTCAAGCTGTTACAGGCGGGCTATGGGTATGAAACCTATAAAAAACTGCGTGAGTACAGCCTGTTCCAGCCGTTGTTCCCAACTATTACGCGCTATTTCACCGAAGACGGCGACAGCCCGATGGAGCGCATCATCGCCCAAGTGCTGAAGAATACCGATAACCGCATCAACAATGATATGCGCGTTAACCCGGCGTTCCTGTTCGCCGCCATGTTCTGGTATCCGTTACTGGAAGCCGCGCAGAAAATCGCGCAGGAGAGCGGTCTGGCCTACTACGACGCTTTCGCGCTGGCGATGAACGACGTACTGGACGAAGCCTGCCGCTCGCTGGCTATTCCTAAGCGCCTGACCTCGTTGACCCGCGATATCTGGCAGCTACAACTACGTATGTCCCGCCGTCAGGGCAAACGCGCCTGGAAGCTGATGGAGCATCCAAAATTCCGCGCTGCCTACGACCTACTGGCCCTGCGCGCCGAAGTGGAACACAACGCAGAGCTGCAGCGTCTGGCGCAGTGGTGGAGTGAATTCCAGGTTTCCGCGCCGCCGGAACAAAAAGGCATGCTGAACGAACTCGACGAAGAACCAGAGCGCCGTCGACATCGTCGCCCGCGTAAACGTGCCCCGCGTCGTGAAGGTTCTTCGTGACCCTCGTTTATATTGCGCTCGGCAGTAATTTAGCCTCACCTCTGGAGCAGGTTAATGCTGCCGTGCAAGCGATAGGCGACATTCCCGACAGCCGCATCGTCGCAGTTTCCTCGTTTTACCGTACACCGCCGTTAGGCCCACAGGATCAGCCAGACTACCTGAACGCCGCCGTGGCGCTGGAAACGACTCTCGCGCCCGAAGAACTGCTTAATCACACCCAACGCATTGAGCTACAGCAGGGACGCGTGCGTAAAGCCGAACGCTGGGGGCCGCGTACGCTGGACCTTGATATAATGCTGTTTGGTGATGAAGTGATGAATACCGACCGTCTGACCGTGCCACATTATGACATGAAGAACCGTGGATTTATGCTGTGGCCACTGTTTGAAATAGCCCCTGAATTACGCTTCCCCGATGACAACCAGCCGCTGGCTATCTGCCTGCGTCACGTGTCACCCTGCCCCGAACGCTGGTAATATTGCGCTTATAAAGCAGGCACGAATCATTCAGCTTGCGTCACAACACGTGCCTGAGTTTTGAGTAGATGACGAGTTTCACCATATAATCTATCGAGAAATATTAAATCAATCTACCGAAACGCCTTTAATATTAGCTGAAATTTTAACCCACATCTCCTTATATCTTCTAACAAAACAATTCAAAAATTCTAAATAACGCAATTACATCATTAAAACAAATAATATAAATAATATACCGACACTCCTCTAATATTTAATAACCATTTCGACATGTATTAAAACCACCCCAAAACGAATAAAAAAACAAAAAAATGCTCATTTCATTCAAAAATTAATCAAAACCTATGGTTTAGCGTAAAAAAGACATATCAATGACATCTTCTTCAAGACAAAGGAGATAACGTAAAAAAATAATATTCAATTTATGAATGATAAAACTTTTTAAATTCAACTCATGGATTTTACAAAGTAACCACATTCAGGTTTAATTCACACGAATTAATTTCATATAAACCATATTTTTATTTACCAGATAAAAAATGCGCCACATATTAACTTTATATAAGGATATTCTTGTGAAGAAAAAAATCATCGCACTATCGGTTGCTTTCTCCGCTGCCCTGCTCTCCTCCTCTGCACTTGCAGCATTAGACGGCGGTCAGGTCGACTTCGCTGGTCTGGTGAGTGACAACACCTGTGCGCCACATGTAAACGGCGGTAGCCAGGACGGCCAGGTACAGCTGAAAACCGCCAAAACTGCTGATATCTCTGCCAACACCGGCGTATCAGACACCACACCGGGCGTTATGCCAGAAAGATTCTATATCACCGTAGACTGCGGCGCTGCGACGTCGAATACCAAAGCCAATCTCAGCATGGCCTCCACGTTCTTCAGCAATGCCAACGGCACACTGAACAACGATAAAGCCATCTCCAGCCCGGCCAGCGGCGTTAACCTGGCGATTCACATGGTCGACTCGTCTGGCGCAGCAGTGGCCTACAAACAGGTGAAAGTCAACAATCCTGCAGATACTCACCAGGTGGCATTCAAAAGCGGCATTGCCACCTTTAACTTTGTGGCGTCCTACGTCAGACAGGCCAGCGCGGTTCCTGTAACACCGGGTTACGTGAAATCGAACACTGCCTATACTCTGACCTACGAGTAAAGGCTCGGTTCTGGAGCTATCGGCAGTAATGGGATAGCTCCTCTTTTCCCTGCTACCGCATAATAAGCACATAGCAGGCGGATGCGGTTTTATCCTGCCGTAACAATAGACAACGAAAATAACAAAAAGCAAAAATAAAATAATTTTATATAGTCAATGGCGTAAACAGCAAGATTGCGAAAAACGGCCCAAAAATAATAATGCATAATTATCCAAAGTGTCATAAAGGATAAAAACACCGAGGCTTTATATCGCATATACATGAGGCAATGAACAAGAATCATCACCTTAATTAATAATTTAAAACAAAACCATCCAAATGTTATATTTTTATATTTCACTGATGCGCCATATAATGAGCGCCGCTTTACATGAAATTATTTTTAACAAGGATATTTCTACATGAAATTAAAGTTAATAGCTTTATCGCTGGTGCTGTCTGCTGCATCAACCACAACGACATTTGCAGCAGCATTGGACGGCGGTCAGGTCGACTTCGCCGGTCTGGTGAGTGACAACACTTGTACACCGCACGTAAACGGCGGCAGCCAGGACGGACAGGTGCAGCTGAAAACCGCCAAAACGGCTGATATCGCTGCCAACACCGGCGTAGCAGACACCACGCCAGGCGTTATGCCTGAAAAATTCTACATTACCGTAGACTGCGGCGCTGCTACATCGAGTACCAAAGCCAATCTCAGCATGGCCTCCACATTCTTCAGCAATGCTAACGGCACTCTGAACAACGATGATGCCATCAGCAGCCCGGCCAGCGGCGTTAACCTGGCGATTCACATGGTCGATTCGTCTGGTGCTGCCGTGACGTACAAACAGGTGAAAGTCAACAATCCTGCTGACACTCACCAGGTGGCATTCAAAAGCGGCATTGCCACCTTTAACTTTGTGGTGTCCTACGTCAGACAGGCCAGCGCAGTTGCTGTAAAACCGGGCTACGTGAAATCGAATACCGCCTATACGGTTAGCTATGAGTAATCGTTAACGCTTTATAAGGGAATAAAGGATTCGATTATTCCCTTTTAATCAAAAACATGGAGGAATAATAATGACCAGGATGCGTCGTTCTACTCTTATTGCATTATCTCTACTCGCCGCTACCTCGGCGATTAACCCGGCGCTGGCTGATATTATTCTGTCGGGCACCCGAATCGTTTACAACGAAGCTCAAAAAGACATCACCATTCGGTTGGAAAATAAAGGTTCGCGCCCGGCATTAACGCAAAGCTGGCTGGATGACGGCAATCAAAACGCCGACCCAAGCACGATTAATCTTCCTTTCAACGCCACCCCGCCAGTATCGCGCATTGAAGCGGGCCGCGGCCAGACGGTGAAAATCACCTTTACCGGCGGGCGCGCATTACCGAAAGATCGTGAAAGTATCTATTGGTTTAACGTCCTTGAAGTACCGCCCAAAATGAAAGACGAAGACGTTAACGAAAAAAATCTTCTGCAACTGGCATTCCGTACGCGAATTAAAATGTTCTACCGCCCTGGCGGACTGGACGGCAACGCCTCGGAAGCACCGCATCAATTGCAGTGGCGCCTGCAGCAAAAAGCGGGCAAACCCGTCCTGCACGTCACCAATCCCACTGGCTATTTTGTTTCGTTTAATAAGGTAGAAACAAATGTAAATGGCCGGAAATACGTCGCTTCGTCATCCATGGTCGCACCGAAAGCTGAAGCGGACTTTGCGATCCCAGGCTTAACCGGCACGCCGGGTACAGCCAGCGTCAATTATATGGCCATTAACGATTTTGGTGGTGCCATCAACGGCAAAGCCAATCTTTAAATTTAGCTTCTGGACATCTGATGAATATGTCGTCAAACAAGTTCTCTGTTTCGCTGTTGGCCCGTGTGATTATGTTCGCCGTTTATTCGGCTTGCCCCCTCGCATGGGCCGAAAATGAAAACGTCGAATTTGACAGTTCATTTCTCATGGGGCCTGGCTCTAACAGCGTCGACCTTAGCCGCTACACCAACGGTAACGCCATTGCCGCCGGGTTCTATGACGTCAGCGGCTATGTCAATAACACGCTGGTCACCACGCTAAAACTTGAATTTATTGACGCCAATAACGGCAAAACCGAAGCCTGTATTACGCCCAAAATACTCAGCCAGTTGCACGTCCGCCTGCCCGACGATATGCCGGAAGATGCCGTATGGCTCAAGCGCGACGATCGCGCGAACAGCTGCCTTAAGCTGCCGCGCGCCATTAACCAGTCAAGCGTTCACTTCGATGGTGGCGACCAGCGCCTGGATATCGGTGTGCCGCAAATGTGGGTGCAGAAAGGTTTTGCCAACAGCGTTGACCCTTCGTTATGGGACGATGGTATCCCAGCCGCCATGCTGTCGTATAACCTCAATGCCTGGAAAAACCAAAACAATGAGGGTACCGATGACAGCGTATACGCTGGCTTTAATGGCGGGGTCAACCTTGGCGCATGGCATTTTCGCGCTCAGGGCAACTACTCCTGGCAGAAAGACGGCGACAGCCGCATTGACTACCAAAACCGTTACGTCCAGAGGGACATTGCTTTTCTGCGTTCGCAGCTCATTCTCGGCGAGTCTGGCACCAGCGGTGAAACCTTTGACACAGTGAATATTCGCGGCGCGCGCCTTTACAGCGAGTCGCAAATGTTGCCGCCGCAGCTTGCCAGCTTTGCGCCAACCATACGTGGCGTCGCGAAAAGCAACGCCCGCGTCACCATTACCCAGAACGGCTATAAAATTTACGAAACCACCGTGCCGCCGGGGCCATTTGTTATTGACGATCTTTCACCATCCGGCTACGGCGCGGATTTAGAAGTCACCATCACCGAGGCCGATGGCTCGAAACATACCTTCAGCCAGCCGTTCTCATCGCTGGTGCAAATGATGCACCCAGGCGTTGGCCGTTGGGACGTCAGCGCAGGCGAAGTCAATGACGACAGTCTGAGAGATAAACCCGGCCTGGCGCAGGGAACGTTCTATTACGGCTTCAACAGCACGTTTACCGGTTATAGCGGCATACAGGCCACAGATAACGGCTATCTCGCCGGGCTGCTCGGCCTGGGGATGAATACCTCGGCGGGCGCCATCTCCTTTGACGTGACGCAATCGCAAGCCAGGATCCCGGAGGATCAAACCTACTCTGGCCAGAGCTATCGCGTATCGTGGAACAAATTTTTCACACCGACCGACACCTCACTGAATATCGCGGCCTACCGCTACTCCACGAAAGACTACCTGGGACTGAAAGATGCGCTGACGCTGATTGATGATGCGAACCACAGTAGTGGCGATAGAGTCCGCAACATGAATAGCTACGCTCGAATGAAAAACCAGTTCACCATCAGTCTTAACCAAACCCTGCAAAGCGGCGACGAGACCTATGGCTCCATATACCTTACCGGCAGCTGGTCTGATTACTGGGTCACCAATGATTCACGCAGTAGCTTCTCGGCAGGTTACAGCAACAACTGGGGCTGGGCCAGTTATAGCGTGAGCCTGCAGCGTACCTACGATGAAGACAATAACCGCGACGACTCGGTGTATCTCAGTCTGACCATTCCGCTGGATAAACTACTGGGTAGAGAGACCAGCGGCGGCGGTTTCCATACTTTAAACAGCAGCGTGAACAGCGATTTTAACGGCAGCAACCAGTTCAACACCAGCGCCAGCGGCTACAGCGCCGACAACCGCTGGAACTATAGTGTCAGCACCGCCTATGACATGCGCAAAGAGGATAAAAACCTCTCCACCGTTAGCTCTTACGTCAGCTATGACTCTGGATATGGCAGCCTGGCCGCGTCCGCCTCTGCCAGCAACGATAGCTCACGTCAATATTCCCTTAACACCGACGGCGGCTTTATTTTGCACCGTGGCGGCCTGACCTTCAGCAACCAGAGCTTTGGCGATAGCGATACGATGGTGCTGATAGAAGCGCCCGGCGCCAAAGGAGCACGAATTGACTATGGCAATAGTACGGTTGACCGCTTTGGCTATGGTGTGGGCAGTTCGCTGACCCCGTACCGGGAAAATATGGTCTCGCTGGATATTGACCAGCTGGAAAACGATGTCGAACTGAAAAGTACCAGCTCGACGGTGATCCCACGCCGTGGCGCGGTGGTGCTGAGCCGATTTGAGACCGACCAGGGCCGCGCAGCCATTATTAACCTCGTACGCAGCGACCATAAACCGGTTCCTTTCACTGCCGAAGTTTACGACGAGAAAAAGACACTATTAGGCACCGTAGGCCAGGGCAGCCAGGCCTTTGTACGCGGCATTGCCGATAGCGGCGATCTGGTGGTTCGCTGGACGCTCAAAAACCAATCCCAAAGCTGCCGCCTGCACTACCAGGTGGCACAGCAAGATGAGCAGAATGGCAGCAAAACGCTCGTGTTCAATGCCGTTCCCTGCATAATGCAATAGGTTACGAGGAAAGATGATGAAAATATGCCGCGTAATCTCCACGTTGAGCCTAACCGGACTGCTGTTTTCCCCGGCCTGTTTTGCAGGCCAACAAGGGTTAAGCGTCGACTTTACCGCCGTAATAGCGGAAACCACCTGCAGCATGAAAGTCAGCAGCGTGACGAACGCCACGGTCAGCGGCAATGACCCGCAATATTCGCTTAAGATACCTACCATGGCGCTGACGGCAGTGGTTAATGCCACAGCAGAGGCCGAAGGCAGTTTCAAACTTCTGCCGCAAGAGTGCAATAACAATATTACCACGCTGAAAATGACCATATGGTCAGCCGACCGGATGCCCAGCACCGACTACAAGCTGCAAAACAGCCTGAGTGGCGGTGCAGAAAACATTTCGCTTGGTTTTAAGCCCAAAGGCAGCGATGACGGCGCCCTTTTCCGTCTGGATGGTTCGCAAGAGGTGCTATGGCGCGCCGACCAGATAGAGAACGGCTTTGATATCAGCGCCTTTTTCCGTCGCAGCAGTTCATCAATTACCCCCACCAGCGGGGATTTTCAGGCCAAGGCAACGTTTACGTTTACCTATGAATAGCAATGAGGCTACGTTGATGCGATCTCTCTTCTCACTCTGCGGTGCGCTTCCGGCCCTGCTGATCGCCTTTCCTGGGTTTGCGGGCATCAACTCGCTGGAAATGACGGTGTCCACCTCCTTCCTCCAGCCAACCTGTGAAACAACGATCACCGACAGCAGCGGCACGGTGAACTCAGTGGTCAATATCGGCGATATTTATCTTCCGCAGGTGGTGAATAAAACCAATTACAGAGCCTTTTATTTGGCCTTCAAAAACTGCTCCGGGCTGGTGAAGAATCAGGCCTCAGTCACCCTGACGCCCAGAACCGGTTGCGATGGTCTTTCCGGCAGCGGCAACGGGTTTCGTAACGCGCTAAACGGTAGCGACGATGCCGCTGGTGTCTCGGCGGAAGTGTGGACCACCGCCTCGCCGGGCAGCAGCGGCAGCGTACAACTGCAGTGCAACAACCCGGTTAAACAAGCGGTTAATGTCACCGACGCGCACGACGACAATATCGTCAAGTGGCCGCTCAGCGCCCGCATCGTGATAGCCAATGGCAACACCATCGCCGATATACACACCGGGGGGTTCTCTACCCAGGGCCTGTTCACCGTCACCTATGAGTAAAACGCCATGAGCACACTATTGCGCCGCACGCTGGCGATTGGCCTGTTGTTATTAACCTCTCTCGCCCACGCCGATAACGAGGTGGAAATCAGAGCCAATATTCTGAACACCAGCTGCGAAATCTCCCTGGATAACAATGGGCTGGTGGAATTAGGCACCAAAGATATCGACTATTTCGCGCGCGGCATTACACCAGAAGATCCCTACCAGGGGGGCTCTACGTTCTACGTCCGCGTGAAAAACTGTATGCCGGTCAGTGGGAAAGAACCGTCAAAAATCACCCTCAACTTTTCGCCGCTTTCCGGGCGTTTTGCCACCGGGTCAGCGCAAATTTTCCCAAACGACGCCACGCCGGGTGCACAAAACGTGGGCGTGGTGATCTTCTCCACTCAGGATCCCAGCCATATCGTCAACGTGATGAACCCCGACGGCACGCCGCGCAGTCAATATGACGTGACCGCCGCCACCTATCAGGACAGCATGTACACCTTCTATGCCAGGATGCAGAAAGTGGTCTCTGCGCAGTCGATTACCGGCGGCCCGGTCAAAAGCAGCGTGCTGATTTCCGTTTATTATGAATAAGGAAGTGAGCATGATAAGGACATTATTCGAACGACGAGGCGGGAGAGGCGTTACCGCCCTCCTGCTCGTCAGCCTGCTGTCTGGCGTCAGCACCGATAGCCTCGCAAAAAAAACCTATGTGTTAGGCGAATACCAGACCTCTTACCAGGACGGCCGCGGTCCCTCAAAAGATGGCACAATTAATATCACCTACAACGCAGCCCCCACGGTGGTATTTAGCCGTAACGCCACCCTGGCGCCAGCCAACGTGGTGTTGAAATGGGATAACAACCATGGTTCGGGAAAAAACTCAACGGGCGCATTCTGCACCCAGTCATCCAGCGGTACGGAACGTGGATTTTCAGTACAGTCGGGTTTTATCTCCGCCGGCAGCTATAACGGAGTGGATATCTTTAAAACCAATATTCAGGGACTCTACTTTTCGCTTAAGCTACATAACTTTAGCGCCGCAAATCAGTTTACCTTGAACGTCACTGAATTGAATATTCGTAATGGCATTCAGTCCAATGTGCTGACACCCATCCCCAGTGGAAACTGGTGCGATAAAACCAACACCAGCGGTGGTGTGAACTACGCCACCGATGGCGGCTTTGCTTTTTACAATACGATCACCTTTTATACCGACCAGACCTATGTCCCTGGTGGAAATTCTATTCAACTGCTAACGAACGGTTACGGCCTTCGCATTTGGAATGAGAGTCCCGGCCCAGGTATTGCCAGCCACGACATCCTTGTCACTTACGATATCAGCAAAATCAAAATCAGCGAACCCACCTGCACGGCTCAACCAGCTGTCAGCGGTCGCAGCGTCAGCGGCGGTGTTGTCGACATGGGGCGCTACAGCCCGCGCGATATTCTCTCAGGCGCAGCGCCAGTGCCTTTCGCCATTCAGTTAGCAGGCTGCAGAGGGTTGAACAATATTAACGTCACGCTCGCCTCAGGTTCTGTGGCCAGAGATCGTACTCTGCTCGCCAATGCGTTAGCCAACGATCGGGCCGACGGCGTGGGTGTGCAGATCAGCGGCGCGGCGAATAATTTAGGCCCGCAGACCATTCTGGTGCCAAATGACGAGAACTCGGTGTATCGCGACCGGCACGATTCCACCGGTGAAAACAACATCTATGATGGCACTGTTGTAGGTAATGAGCCGGGCGTTGCGCAATCTCAAACCCTCAATTTCCTGGCAACGCTGAAGCAAGACAGTAATCAACCCATCTCCGCGGGTAATTTCAGAGCCACCGGTATCTTCACGCTCGACTACCCTTAATTCCTCGCCCATTGCCAGCACATAGCATACAAGGGCGTTTTTAGATTGGATGGGCCATTGCTTTTATCATTGACCCTCACTAAGGATTTGAAAACAATGTGGACATTATTCAGGCTACGTACCAACTGTAGAAAAAAAGGGGCCATCGCGCTCCTGTTGTCTGTCATCTGCGCGAGTAGCCTGGCAGCGACCAAAACCTATGTATTGGGCAATTCGGGGGGCTCCACTCAATACAGCTCAGGGCCAACGGGCAATGGTTATATTAATATCAATTATCCAAGCGGCCCTACCGTGATATTTAACCGTAGCGCTACGCTGGCCCCGGCCCACGTGGTGTTAAACTGGGACGACAGCCACGGTGCAGGAAAAAGTGGGCAGGGTGCATACTGTACCCGCTCATCTAACGGCACAGGGAACGGTTTTTCGGTGCAGTCAGGCTTTGTCTATTTCACCACCTATAATGGAGTCGATCTCTTTAAAACAAATATTCCGGGGCTCTATTTCTCAGTTAACCTGCGTGATTTGAGTTCGGCGGGGCAGTTTACTTTTAATGTCACGGAACTGAATATTCGCAACGGCATTCAATATGAAGCTCTGATCCCAATTCCTACCGCTTCAACGTGGTGTGACGCTACAAGCACCACAGACAAAGTTGAATACACAACCTATGGAGGCCTGGGATTTTACAGTTCAATTACCTTTTATACCGACCAGAACTATACTCCTCCCCCATCAGGTACTGCTCTGCAACTACTGTCGCAGGACACTTATCACTTTCGCTTATGGAACAGAAATCCCGGACCTGGAATTGCCAGCTATTACATCAATGTTAATTTTGATCTTAGCGCACTGAAGATCAGCGAACCCACTTGCCTGGGGCAGGTAACCGTCACCGGTGCGGCCGTCAATAAGGGCATCGTCGAATTAGGTTCCTACAACCCAAACGAAATTATCAATGGCGCAAAACAGGTACCTTTCTCTCTTCAGCTCACTGGCTGTCAGGGGCTCAACACTATTGACGTGACGCTCACCTCAAACAATGTCGCTACCGACCCAACCCTACTCGGCAATGCGTTAGCCGACAACCGGGCCGATGGAGTCGGTTTGCAGATTAGCGGCGCGGCCAATAACCACAGCCCGCAAACCATTATGATGCCCAATAACGCCATGTCGGTATATCACAATCAGAACGATACCCTTAACGATAACAACATCTACGGCACCAATGAACCGGGTGTAAGTCAATCTAATACGCTCAATTTTCTGGCTATGCTTAAGCAGGACAGCAACCTACCAATCACTGCGGGTAATTTCAGAGCCACCGGTGTCTTTACGATGGACTACAAGTAACGCCCTCTCCCGGCCGTCTATGGCCGGGAGATCTCCATAAAGGGCTAACTTTCCATCGTCGCTTCCCCTACAATGCGGCCATTATATTCAGATTATTGATGACCAATAGGGGTTATGATGAAACCAACCACCATCGCCTTGCTGCAGAAATGCAAACAGGAAAAGAAACGCTTCGCCACCATCACCGCCTATGACTACAGTTTTGCCAAACTGTTTGCTGACGAAGGCGTTAACGTGATGCTGGTCGGTGACTCCCTGGGAATGACCGTTCAGGGTCATGATTCTACCCTGCCTGTGACCGTTGAAGATATTGCCTACCACACCCGCGCCGTGCGTCGTGGTGCGCCCAACTGCCTGCTGCTTTCAGACCTGCCATTTATGGCTTATGCCACGCCGCAACAGGCGTTTGAAAACGCCGCGGTGGTTATGCGTGCGGGCGCCAATATGGTAAAAATTGAAGGCGGAGCTTGGCTGGTTGATACGGTGAAAATGCTCACCGAACGTGCCGTGCCGGTTTGCGGTCATCTGGGGTTAACCCCGCAGTCGGTGAACGTATTTGGCGGCTATAAAATTCAGGGCCGCGGCAATGCCGGAGACGTTCTGCTGGAAGATGCGCTGGCGCTGGAAGCCGCTGGCGCTCAGTTGCTGGTGCTGGAATGCGTACCGGTTGAGCTGGCGAGGCGAGTCACAAATGCGCTGTCTATTCCGGTTATCGGTATTGGCGCAGGTAACGTCACTGATGGACAAATCCTCGTCATGCACGATGCCTTCGGCATTACCGGCGGCCATATCCCTAAATTTGCCAAAAATTTCCTCACTGAAGCGGGCGACATGCGCGCCGCAGTACGGCAGTATATTGCTGAGGTTGAATCCGGCGTCTATCCGGGTGAAGAACACAGTTTCCATTAAGGAGTCAACGTGTTAATTATTGAAACTCTGCCGTTGCTGCGCCAGCATATTCGTCGTCTGCGTCAGGAAGGCAAACGCGTCGCGCTGGTCCCTACCATGGGGAACCTACACGACGGTCATATGAAGTTGGTTGATGAAGCAAAGGCTCAGGCTGATGTCGTGATCGTCAGTATTTTCGTTAACCCAATGCAATTTGATCGTGTGGAAGACCTGGCGCGCTATCCACGCACGCTGCAGGAAGATTGCGAAAAACTGAACAAGCGTAAAGTCGATGTCGTCTTTGCACCGTCAGAGAAAGAAATCTACCCGCAGGGCACAGAAGGCCATACCTATGTAGATGTTCCTGGACTGTCTACTATGCTGGAAGGCGCCAGCCGTCCGGGTCACTTCCGCGGTGTTTCCACTATCGTCAGCAAGCTGTTTAACCTGATCCAGCCAGATATCGCCTGCTTTGGCGAGAAAGATTTCCAGCAACTGGCGTTGATCCGCAAAATGGTAGCGGATATGGGTTATGACATTGAGATCGTCGGCGTACCCATTATTCGTGCCAAAGACGGCTTAGCCCTCAGCTCACGTAACGGCTATCTCACGGCAGAGCAGCGTAAAATCGCCCCTGGTTTATACAAAGTAATGAGCCATATCGGTGAAAAATTACAGGCTGGTGAGCGCGATCTGGAAGAGATTGTCGCCATTGCTGAGCACGAACTGAATGAAAAAGGCTTCCGCGCCGACGACATTCAGATCCGTGATGCCGACACACTGTTGGAGTTGACTGAAACCAGCAAACGCGCAGTGATTCTGGTCGCCGCCTGGCTGGGCCAGGCGCGTCTGATCGATAATCAAAGCGTTACATTAGCCCAGTAGACAGGGGTTAAAAATCAGGCAATACTGCCTGAAATTCTCAAAGCAGGTCAATTGCGCCTGCTTAGCCAAGATAAACGACAGGGTATAGAAGTTATGATTCGCACCATGCTGCAAGGCAAGCTCCACCGTGTAAAAGTCACACAGGCAGACCTGCACTATGAAGGCTCCTGCGCCATTGACCAGGATTTTCTTGACGCCTCTGGTATTCTGGAAAACGAAGCGATTGATATCTGGAACGTGACCAACGGGAAACGTTTCTCCACCTACGCGATTGCGGCTGAACGCGGCTCCAGAATTATCTCAGTGAACGGTGCGGCAGCGCATTGCGCCGAGGTTGGCGACATTGTGATTATTGCCAGCTTCGTCACGATGTCTGATGAAGAAGCCCGTACCTGGCGTCCAAAAGTAGCCTACTTTGAAGGCGACAACGAAATGAAGCGCACCGCGAAAGCCATTCCGGTACAGGTTGCCTGACAGCCATTACCCCTGCGGCTGGTTGCTTATCAGCCGCGACATTGTCTCCAGCGAATCCGTTCTTAAAATATAAAGTCTTTTCAATAAGAACGGATTATCTCCCGGCTTAACCTTCCCTCTCACCGTGGTGACCGCCATATGGAATCCTGCGTCGCCTGCGGCTTTTACCGCCGTGGCGTTATAACCGCCAAACGGATACGAAAGATACAGGACGTGAGGATTAAACTGGGACAACGCCCGGCGCGAACGGGCGAAATCGAACAGAATATTGTGATAGCTGCGACTCAGCAGGATCGGTCGGTGATTCGCATCAACCCGATGTAAAAAATGGGTATGCGACTGGAAGTCGAACACATCCCGGATCTCTTGCAGTTCAGAGAGGCTCATAAACTGCAGCGATTTCGGATCCCACTTCTGCGGGTGGCGCTTGATGCGTGAGGAGATGATAAACGCCGTGGCCTTCATACCGTACTGCTTCAAAATGGGGTAAGCATAACGGCTCACCGACTTGAGACCATCATCAAAGGTCAGCACCACCGCCCGCGCCGGGAGATTCATTTTATTCTGCACGTAGCCTTCCAGTTGATACATCGTCAACGTGGTGTAGCCACGATCCTGGAGCCAGGCCATCTGGTTGCTGAACGCACGTACGGAGGTTGTGGTGGAGGTATGGCGAAAGCGGGTATTCTCTTCATCGCGCAGAATATGATGGTAAGTTAGCACCGGAATACCGTTGTCTTCCTGCGCATCCAGCGAGCTAACATAGGCCAGTCGACCACCAATGCGGATCTGGTACCAGGTCTGGTTGAGTCGGTCTTTAAGCTTGCTGATAATCGGATAACGCAGATTATCAGCCAGCACACCAAATGGGGCGCTACCGACATCCGGAGCGTTATAAACCGATGTATCTTTCCAGGTTATCAGACTTTGATTACTCAGCGGTTTATTGAGATCGCCCAGGCCATCATCGACTTTCTGCCGCCCCTGAACGGGCTCCAGGTGCCCCTTATCAATAAACCCGGTGCCAAAACCAAAGGCAAATTCGTAATAGTCTGCCGCGATGGGCTCAACGGCGAGGATCTGCCCGGCGCGAATATTCCCGACCGTCACCATTTTATTGCCAATTTGCGCCCATACGGCGGCGGCTTCGGTGGTTTGCATATAGCGAGCAGGCAAAGCCGCAGTGACGCTGCCAGAAAACAGGAGCAATAAAATAAGCAGAACGCGCATAACCATATGAGATAACCGAGGCGAGAAACCCCGGCTATTGTAGCAAAAACGCCATCAATACCAATGATTAATACTCATACAAATCATGCTTCAACACGAAGGGGGGATTTTTTTGTTGCTGATGCCAGAGACTGGAGACTTCAGGCCCGCCAAGCGCGACGATGCTGTCGCGAAACGCAGCGCTGCTCATCGATTCCCGCGACGACAGCATTCGCTCAAGTAATGGATAAGTGATACCTGAAATCACTTCACACTGGGGGTGTTTATGGCTCATTAACGAAGCCACACGGTAAGGCGCAGCCCCGGCCATATCGGTCAGGAATATCACGCCCTCTCCCGAGTCTGTAGCATGCAAGGCATGGCACATCATACGACTTAGCATGTTCGAGCTGAGCCCTCGCCAAAAACTTACCGCCTGACACTGGACCAAAGGACCGTGTTTTGTTTCCAGACGATGCAGCATATCCTGTGCCTTATCGTCATGACAGGTAATTACCCAACCTAACATTGCCTACCTCCTTAGCAGGCAAGTAGTTTATCAGGGTGATAAATCCGTAATGGTGATAAGCATCAAAAGTCTTCCTCTCCCTGGTCAGAAGAGGAAGAAAGAATTAGCTGCGCAATCCTCGACCGCGCTGAATCAGGTACCAGCACAGCAAATAAAACACAGCGATAAACACCACCAGCACGCCAAATGTGGTGACCAGGGGAACATCATGAATCCCCAGGAAGCCGTAGCGGAAGCCGCTAATCATGTAGACGATCGGATTCAGATGCGAAAGCCCCTGCCAGAACGGCGGCAGCAGTGTTAACGAATAGAACACGCCACCCAGATAGGTCAGAGGGGTCAGCACGAAAGTTGGGATCAGGCTGATATCGTCAAAGGTTTTGGCGAAAACCGCGTTCAACAAACCGGCCAGCGAAAACAGCACTGCCGTTAACACCAGCGTGAGCGCCACAAAGACCCAGGAATGTACCTGGAACGGCACGAAGAACAGTGAAATCGCCGTGACCAGGATCCCGACGCACAGGCCACGCGCCACGCCGCCGCCGACAAAACCGGCGATGATCACGTGTGTTGGCACCGGGGCGACCAGCAACTCTTCAATATTGCGTTGAAACTTGGCGCTGAAGAATGACGATGCCACGTTAGCGTATGAGTTGGTGATCACTGCCATCATAATCAGACCCGGCACGATAAACTGCATATAGCTAAAACCGTGCATTTCGCCAATACGCGAGCCGATCAGGTTACCAAAGATAATAAAATAGAGCGTCATGGTGATGACGGGGGGAACCAGAGTCTGGACCCAGATACGCATAAAGCGGTGAATTTCTTTCGCCCAAATGCTTTTCAGCGCAACCCAATAAAGCTGCATCATGCGCCATCTCCTTGTTTTTCATGCACCAGAGAAACAAACAGTTCTTCCAGTCGGTTTGCTTTGTTCCGCATACTCAATACCTGAATCCCCTGAGCGCTCAGTTGGGAGAAGACGCTGTTAATGCCCTGCTCGCGCAGAACTTCCACTTCCAGCGTGGAAGTATCCACCAGACGATACTGATAGCCTTCCAGTTTTGGCAACGGGCTTTTCGGCGCCAGATCGAGAATAAAGGTCTCGGATTTCAGTTTAGAGAGCAGGCTCTTCATTGAGGTGTTTTCCACCAGCTCACCATGCTGAATAATGCCGATATTGCGACACAGCATTTCAGCTTCTTCGAGATAGTGGGTGGTCAGAATAATCGTGGTGCCTTTGTCGTTTAAATCTTTTAAAAAGCCCCACATTGAACGGCGCAGCTCAATATCCACGCCCGCCGTCGGTTCATCAAGGATGAGTAATTTGGGCTCGTGCATGAGTGCCCGGGCAATCATCAGACGGCGCTTCATCCCACCGGAAAGCATGCGCGCGCGCTCGTTGCGTTTTTCCCATAAATCGAGCTGCTTTAAATATAATTCGCTGCGTTTGACCGCCTCTTTATGCTCAACGCCGTAGTAACCGGCCTGGTTAACCACGATCTGCTGCACGGTTTCAAACGGGTTAAAGTTAAACTCCTGCGGGACCAGCCCAAGCTGGCGTTTGGCGTTAACCGTATCTTTATCGAGATCGTAGCCGAAAACGCTAACCCGTCCGGAGGTTTTATTCACCAGCGAGCTGATTATCCCGATGGTGGTGGACTTCCCTGCGCCGTTAGGTCCCAGGAGCGCATAGAAATCGCCCGCTTCGACTTGCAAATCTATGCCGCGTAGCGCCTGAACACCACCGGGATAGGTTTTCTTAAGTTGTTGAAGTTCCAGAGCAATGGTCATGGTTTTTTACTTACCTTACGTTCTGACATTTTATATATAGTTTAAATAATGTTGGAGTTAACCTATATTAGCCCATCGAATTTATCTGGCTTCGGGTCGTACAACTCCATGAAAGACATAGATACACTCATCAGCAACAATGCACTATGGTCAAAGATGCTGGTAGAAGAGGATCCCGGATTTTTTGAAACGCTGACACATGCGCAGAATCCGCGTTTTCTATGGATTGGATGTTCCGATAGCCGCGTACCCGCTGAACGATTAACCGGTCTTGAGCCGGGCGAATTATTTGTCCACCGTAATGTTGCCAATCTGGTTATTCACACCGACCTGAACTGCCTCTCAGTAGTGCAGTATGCGGTGGATGTGCTGGAAGTGGAACATATTATTATTTGTGGTCACTATGGTTGCGGCGGCGTCCAGGCGGCTATTGAAAATAAAGAACAGGGACTGATTGATAACTGGTTACTTCATATTCGCGATATCTGGTTTAAACACAGCTCACTACTGGGCGAAATGCCACAGGAACGCCGCATTGATACCCTTTGCGAACTGAATGTCATGGAGCAGGTCTACAACCTCGGCCACTCAACCATTATGCGTTCAGCCTGGAAGCGCGGTCAGAAAGTCACAATTCACGGCTGGGCTTACGGTATTCATGATGGCCTGCTGCGCGATCTTGACGTCACCGCCACCAGTCGCGAAACGCTGGAGCAGCGCTATCGCCAGGGGTTGTCTAACCTCAGTCAGAAACATACCAATCACAAGCAGATGCCAACAAACGGCAGCGACGCGTAAGCGACTTTTCGGCCTGCGGAAGTAACGTGCAGGCCGAATAAGCGAAGCGCCAGCAGGCGCTCCCAATATTACTCGTCCAACAGCACCACTTTGCCAACATACGGCAGATGGCGATAACGCTGGGCGTAGTCAATGCCGTAGCCAACAACAAACTCATCTGGAATAGAGAATCCGATAAACTCAACCGGAACATCCACTTCACGACGGGAAGGTTTGTCCAGCAACGTACAGATGGCCAGGGATTTCGGCTCGCGCAGGCTCAGAATCTCACGCACTTTAGACAACGTATTGCCGGAGTCAATAATGTCTTCGACAATCAGCACGTCCTTGCCACGAATATCTTCATCCAGGTCTTTCAGGATTTTAACATCACGCGTGGTAGACATTCCGCTGCCGTAGCTGGATGCAGTCATGAAATCGACTTCGTGGGAGACATGCACTTCACGGCACAGGTCGGCCATAAACATAAATGAGCCGCGTAACAGACCAACCAGCACCATATCGCTGCCGCTGTCCTTATAACGTTCGTTAATTTGACGTCCCAGTTCAGCAATACGCGCTTTGATCTCCGCTTCCGGGATCATGACTTCAACAGTATGTTTCATATCTCTAACCATATGATTTAAAAACAAATCACTCAATGCTTACTTGTAATAAGCGAGCATCTAAGCGCAAGGCACGCAGTATACCAGTAAAAGCATTCACACGCGGCATCTGTTGATAAAGTTCATAACGTGACGAGTATCACGCGTTTTAGCTCCTATAATTAACTGCGAATAAATAAATAACACCCGTGATGGTATTTTTTATGGCAAATAACAACGTACGTTCTCAACGGCTTATCGTGACCCTGAGCGCCCTGTTCGCGGCACTTTGTGGACTCTATCTCCTGATTGGCGGAGGCTGGCTGGTCGCTATCGGAGGCTCCTGGTACTACCCGATCGCGGGCCTTGTCATGCTCGGTGTGGCTTTCCTGCTGTGGCGAAGTAAACGTTCTGCTCTCTGGCTGTATGCTGTCCTACTTCTCGCCACCATGATTTGGGGTGTTTGGGAAGTCGGCTTTGATTTCTGGGCACTGACGCCGCGAAGCGACATCCTGGTTTTCTTTGGTATCTGGCTTATTTTACCTTTCGTCTGGCATCGTCTGATAATCCCATCCAGCGGTGCGGTAGCCGCGCTGGTTGTGGCCCTGCTGATAAGCGGCGGCATCCTGACCTGGGCTGGCTTTAACGATCCGCAAGAGGTTCACGGCACGCTGAGTGCTGATGCCACAGAGGCCGACGCAATCTCGCCGGTTGCCGATGGGGACTGGCCTGCTTATGGTCGTAATCAGGAAGGCCAACGCTATTCTCCGTTAAAACAAATTAACGCTGACAACGTTCATCAGTTGAAAGAAGCGTGGGTATTTCGTACCGGTGATTTAAAACAACCGAACGATCCTGGTGAAATCACCAACGAAGTTACCCCCATAAAAGTGGGCGACAGTCTTTATCTGTGTACCGCCCACCAGCGGCTGTTTGCCCTCGATGCGGCCAGCGGGAAGGAGAAGTGGCATTTCGATCCACAGCTCAATACCAACACCAGCTTCCAGCACGTCACCTGTCGTGGGGTGTCTTATCATGAAGCAACGGCGGCGAATGCTTCGTCTGACGTGGTGGCCGACTGTCCGCGTCGCATTATTCTGCCGGTCAACGATGGGCGCATTTTTGCTCTCAACGCTGACACCGGTAAGCTGTGCGAATCCTTTGCGAACAAAGGTATTCTGAACCTGCAAACCGATATGCCGGTAACCACGCCAGGTATGTACGAGCCGACATCTCCGCCGATTATCACCGATAAAGTGATAGTAATTGCCGGAGCGGTGACTGATAACTTCTCTACCCGCGAGCCGTCAGGCGTAATTCGCGGCTTTGACGTTAACAGCGGTAAACTGTTGTGGGCCTTTGACCCAGGTGCGAAAGATCCAAACGCGATCCCGCAGCCGGGCGGGCACTACACCTTTAATTCTCCGAACTCCTGGGCGCCTGCGGCCTATGACGCGAAGCTGGACCTGGTGTATCTACCGATGGGCGTCACCACCCCGGATATCTGGGGCGGTAACCGCACGCCGGAACAGGAACGCTACGCGAGTTCGATTCTGGCATTGAATGCCAGCACCGGTAAGCTTGCCTGGAGTTATCAGACCGTTCACCACGATCTGTGGGATATGGATTTACCGGCGCAGCCGACCCTTGCAGATATCACCGTTAAAGGAGAGAAAGTTCCGGTCATTTATGCTCCGGCGAAAACCGGTAATATCTTCGTCCTCGACCGCCGTAATGGCGAGCTGGTGGTACCTGCCCCGGAAAAACCGGTGCCGCAAGGCGCAGCTAAAGGGGATTATGTCAGCCCAACCCAGCCGTTCTCCGATCTCAGCTTCCGTCCGAAAAAAGATCTCAGCGGGGCCGACATGTGGGGCGCAACCATGTTTGACCAGCTGGTGTGCCGCGTGATGTTCCACCAACTGCGTTATGAGGGGATATTCACCCCGCCATCTGAACAAGGCACGTTGGTCTTCCCTGGTAACCTCGGTATGTTCGAATGGGGCGGTATCTCCGTTGATCCTAACCGTCAGGTCGCTATTGCTAACCCGATGGCGCTGCCGTTCGTTTCGAAGCTGATCCCACGCGGTCCCGGCAACCCAATGGAGCCGCCGAAAGATGCCAAAGGCAGCGGTACGGAATCCGGTATTCAGCCGCAGTACGGTGTGCCGTTTGGCGTCACGCTGAACCCGTTCCTTTCGCCATTTGGACTGCCGTGCAAGCAACCGGCCTGGGGATATATCTCCGCGCTCGATCTGAAATCCAATAAGGTAGTGTGGAAAAAACGTATTGGTACACCGCAGGACAGCATGCCGTTCCCGATGCCGGTTCCGGTGCCATTCAATATGGGGATGCCGATGCTGGGTGGACCAATCTCCACTGCGGGCAACGTGCTGTTTATTGCCGCAACTGCCGATAACTATCTGCGCGCATACAACATGAGCAACGGTGAAAAACTGTGGCAGGGGCGCTTACCGGCCGGTGGCCAGGCAACACCGATGACGTATGAAGTTAACGGTAAGCAGTATGTGGTTATATCCGCCGGAGGCCACGGCTCATTTGGGACGAAGATGGGCGATTATATCGTGGCGTACGCGTTGCCGGACGACGCTAAATAACTGAAAAGCCCGGTGGCGCTAATGCTTACCGGGCCTACGGATGCGACATGTCGGCCGGGCAAGGCGAAGCCGCCCCCCGGCTTTTTTTATACCGTGAATCCGAGCATCATGCCGGTATCTTCATGCTCTAACAGATGACAGTGCGCCATATAGGCATGCTCTTTTGGCGCGTCGTGGTCAAACTTCACCAGCACCTCGCTGACGCCGCCCTCTACCCGCACCGTGTCTTTCCATCCTGTACGGTGGGCAGCAGGCGCTTTGCCATTTTCAGACAGAATGCGGAACTGCGTGCCGTGAATGTGGAACGGATGCAGCATCATGTCGCCCTGGCCAGAAATCACCCAGCGTTCGTGCTGACCTTTCGCCGCGGCGAACATCGGTTTATTCATATCAAACGCCAACCCGTTAATCCGGTTAGCATTATGGAAATCGAATGTACCCTCCTGCTTCATGTTGCCCATGCCGCCATGCTGCATATTCCCCATCTCACCGTGGTTCATATTGCCATGATCCATGTTCCCGTGACCCATATTGTCGTTATTCATATGGCCCATCATCTTCCCATGATCCATCCCTGCCATGGCCTGCCCGCCGTATTTCTTCATCAGCATTTGCATGCCCATCATGTCGAGCATCGGATCCATAGACAACTGCAGTTTGCGTACCGTCAGCCCATCAAGCGACGGCAGCGCTGGCATAGATGTCAGCGTATCCGGCAACGTGCCGGAGGCGGTAATCAGCAGCGGCTGAACGCGCATGACCGGGTGCGGCTTATCAAACGGCGCCACCGCCATGCCCATCTGACTGACAGGCAATGTGACCAGATCAAAAGCTTTACCGTCGCTCACATCCACCAGCACTTCGAAGCGTTCGCCCATCAGCATAGGAAGCTCGGTCACTTTTACCGGCTCCGCCAACAAACCGCCATCGCTGGCAATGACATACAGCGGGCGATTATCGCTGGCCGCGATATTCAGTGAGCGGGCATTACACCCATTAAGCAGACGCAGGCGCAGCCAGCCGCGCGGCGCCGCATGCTGAGGAAAAATCGCCCCGTTGGTCAGCAGCGTATCGCCAAACCAGCCGACGGCAGCGGTCATGATGTCCAGTTGATAGTTAATCTGTCCATCCGCGGAAAACTGCTTGTCCTGCATGATTACCGGCACATCATCAATGCCCCACTGCTTAGGCAGCAGCAGCTTGCGAATCTCTTCATCTTCAATCAGCACCAGCCCGGCCAGCCCCATCGCCACCTGACGACCAGTCTTGCCATGCTGATGTGGGTGGATCCAACAGGTTGCTGCCCGTTGATCCGGCATGAAGGTCACGGAGCGTTTCCCGCCTGCAGGAATAATGCCTTGCGGCCCGCCATCGACTTCACCGGGGATTTCCAGTCCGTGCCAGTGTAGCGTTGTCTCTTCGGTAAGCTGGTTATGAATGTCGACGGTCACCGATTGCCCTTTATTCAGCTTGACCGCCGGTCCGAGCAGATTGCCGTTATATCCCCAGGTCGTGGCCGTTTTACCGGCAAAGTTTGACTGCCCGGCTTGCACGATCAGCTGGATGCGATTCGAAGCATCGGCGGTTAACAGATCAGGAATGGGTAAGGCGGGACGGTCGGCGGCAAATACGCTCCGGCTCCATAAAGGTAACGCTGACGCGACGCCCAGCGCCACGGAGTACTTTAAAAAGTCACGACGTTGCATTCTCACTTCCTTATATTCAGCAGCTTAAGCAGGCTATCTTTTAAGCATAAGCCTTCCCCTTACGGGAAGGTCAAGTGAATGGCAAATAATAAAGGTCGTCGCTTCGCTCGCAGTGTGCTAACGTTTAAATTCCGTGATGCAGTGGTAGAAGCAATGAAGACGTTTTTCAGAACAGTTTTGTTCGGCAGCCTGATGGCCGTATGCGCAAACAGCTATGCGCTGAGTGAGTCCGAAGCCGAAGATATGGCCGATTTAACGGCAGTTTTTGTTTTTCTGAAAAATGACTGTGGATACCAGAATTTACCTAATGGGCAGATTCGTCGCGCACTGGTCTTTTTTGCCCAGCAAAACCAGTGGGACCTAAGTAATTACGACACCTTCAATATGAAAGCGCTGGGTGAAGACAGCTATCGCGATCTCAGCGGTATCGGCATTCCTACGGCAAAGAAATGCAAAGCGCTCGCGCGTGACTCCCTGAGCCTGTTGGCTTACGTTAAATAGATAGTTATGCGGAGCCTACAGGCTCCGCATAAATTAACGCTGTTGCACAAATTCGCGGTATGCCGCCACTACCTGAAGAAAATCCTCTACGCCGCAAAGTGAAAAGCTCTCTTCGTCGTAGTAGCTCATCCCCTCTTCTATTTCATCTCCGGAGAACTCCAGTTGATTGGCGCGTACCATCACCTCTTCGCCATCCAGCCAGAGCGTGTATTCATGTCCTGCCCGCTGCCAGGAGCGCTCACTGCCCTTCACCGCACGCGCCGCCTGTTCCACTTCATCAAGTAAGGCCAGGTTTTCTTTCACTTCTTCGTTAAACCAGTGCCCCACCACTTCGTGGCCCATGGACATACGCACTTTTACCACTCCGGTAATATCGCGCAGAAATTCGTAATCCATAATGTCTTCCTCAGCTCCCGGCAATGCGCCAATACCGCATTGCGCCTTGCTGTAATTATCGCAGCAGCGCCGCAGAAAAAAAGCGTAGCGGGTATAAGGAATAGAAATAAAAATGCCCGGAGAAGCCGACTTCTCCGGGCATCGATGCGTTTTTACACAAAACGCGTTAGCGCATTACACCGCGGTCTGGAAAATCACGCCGTCGGCTTTCTCAGTGTACTGAGACAGCTGGTCGAAGTTCAGATAACGGTAGGTGTCGACAGCGGTTTTATCCACCTGCGCCACATAGGTTTGATACTCGTCCGGCGTCGGCAGTTTGCCGATCAGTGCCGCGACCGCCGCCAGCTCCGCAGAAGCCAGGTAGACGTTCGCCCCGGTCCCTAAACGGTTCGGGAAGTTACGGGTAGAGGTCGACACCACGGTTGAGTTGTCCGCCACGCGCGCCTGGTTACCCATGCACAGTGAACAACCCGGGATCTCAATACGCGCCCCGCTCTTGCCAAACACGCTGTAGTAACCTTCTTCGGTCAGCTGCGCGGCGTCCATACGGGTTGGCGGCGCCACCCACAGACGCGTCGGCAGCTGGCCTTTGTGCGCATCCAGCAGCTTACCGGCCGCACGGAAGTGGCCGATGTTGGTCATACAGGAACCGATGAACACTTCGTCAATCTTCTCGCCCTGCACGTCAGACAGCAGACGCGCATCGTCCGGATCGTTCGGCGCACACAGGATTGGCTCTTTAATATCCGCCAGATCGATGTCGATCACCGCCGCGTATTCTGCGTCAGCATCGGCTTCCAGCAACTGCGGATCCGCCAGCCATTTTTCCATCCCCTGCACACGACGTTCCAGCGTACGGCGATCGCCGTAACCTTCTGCGATCATCCACTTCAGCAGTACGATGTTAGAGTTCAGATACTCAACGATCGGCTCTTTGTTCAACTTGATGGTACAACCGGCAGCGGAACGTTCAGCGGAGGCATCGGTCAGTTCGAACGCCTGCTCCACTTTCAGATCCGGCAGACCTTCGATTTCCAGGATGCGGCCAGAGAAGATGTTTTTCTTGCCTTTCTTCTCAACGGTCAGCAGCCCCTGTTTGATCGCATACAGCGGAATGGCGTGTACCAGATCGCGCAGGGTGATGCCCGGCTGCATTTTACCTTTAAAACGAACCAGAACGGATTCCGGCATATCCAGCGGCATCACGCCGGTCGCCGCGGCAAACGCGACCAGACCCGAACCTGCCGGGAAGGAGATGCCAATCGGGAAACGGGTATGGGAGTCACCGCCGGTGCCGACAGTATCCGGCAGCAGCATGCGGTTCAGCCAGGAGTGGATGACGCCATCGCCAGGACGCAACGACACCCCGCCACGGTTCATGATGAAATCTGGCAGCGTGTGGTGCGTGGTTACGTCAACCGGCTTCGGATACGCGGCGGTATGACAGAAGGACTGCATCACCAGATCAGCTGAGAAGCCCAGGCACGCCAGGTCTTTCAGTTCATCACGGGTCATCGGGCCGGTAGTATCCTGAGAACCTACGGAGGTCATCTTCGGTTCGCAGTACGCGCCCGGACGAATACCTTTCACGCCGCAGGCGCGGCCAACCATTTTCTGTGCCAACGAGAAGCCGCGGCTGCTTTCCGCCACGTCTTTCGCCTGACGGAAGACGTCTGAGTGCGGCAGACCCAGCGCTTCGCGCGCTTTGGTGGTCAGGCCACGACCGATGATCAGCGGAATACGGCCACCGGCACGCACTTCGTCGATCAGCACGTCGGTTTTCAGCTCAAAGCTGGCCAGCAGTTCGCCGGTTTCGTGGTTACGCACCTCGCCTTTGAACGGGTAAACGTCAATCACGTCCCCCATGTTCATGTTTGAAACGTCGACTTCAATTGGCAGCGCACCCGCATCTTCCATGGTGTTGAAGAAGATCGGCGCAATTTTGCCGCCGAGGCACAGACCGCCACCGCGCTTGTTCGGCACATGCGGGATATCATCGCCCATGAACCACAGCACGGAGTTGGTCGCGGATTTACGCGAAGAGCCGGTACCGACAACGTCACCCACATAAGCCAGCGGGTAGCCTTTCTTCTGCAATTCTTCGATCTGTTTGATCGGGCCTACCACGCCCGGCTGATCCGGGTTAATGCCTTCACGGGCGTTTTTCAGCATCGCCAGCGCGTGCAGCGGGATATCCGGGCGAGACCATGCGTCCGGTGCCGGAGAGAGGTCATCGGTGTTGGTTTCACCGGTCACTTTAAAGACGGTAACGGTGATTTTTTCAGCCAGAGCAGGACGGTTCAGGAACCATTCGGCATCAGCCCAGGACTGCATTACCTGCTTCGCATATTCGTTGCCCGCTTTGGCTTTTTCTTCCACATCGTAGAAGTTATCGAACATCAGCAGCGTTGAAGAGAGCGCTTTGGCGGCAATCGGCGCCAGTTTGGCATCGTCCAGCGCGTCGATCAGCGGATGAATGTTGTAACCACCCTGCATGGTGCCCAGCAGTTCAATGGCTTTTTCTGGTGTTACCAGCGGGGAGGTGGTGTCGCCTTTCGCGACGGCAGCGAGAAAACCGGCTTTAACATAAGCGGCTTCATCTACGCCAGGAGGAACACGGTTGATCAACAGGTCTAACAGGAATTCTTCTTCGCCCACAGGCGGGGTCTTCAGCAGCTCGACAAGTGCGGCCATTTGGGTTGCGTCTAAAGGTTTTGGCACAATCCCCTGGGCAGCACGCTCAGCTACGTGCTTACGGTATTCTTCTAGCACGACGATATCTCCTCGCTCTCATTGTCATAATGCGGCGCTTTTGTAGATGGGCGATTCTCTTCACGCTCCTGTGAGACAGTAGTTAGTAGGGTAAATGCCCGGTACCGCATAAGGCACAATAACAGGATTTTCATTAAGTGTTAATCTGTTTACAAAAAAGCAACATAAAAAATTGGCTGAATCGTTAAGAATGGTATAGCGACAAGGCGAGAGGCAATTAAGGCTGCCTGAAGGCGCCCTGAAACGATTGATTTTCAAGCGCGACCTGCTGAATATTCCAGCGATTTCTCAGCCATCAGATATAATTGTGTAATAAATCTTCACACTCTTTTTCCGGACCTCCCGGCTGAATCCCCAATAAAAGTCAAAACTGTCTAACACGGGTGAATAATACTCGCGGCAACAGGAACGCCTCACGGCACAGCGCTTGTCTCGTTGGAGTCATTTTATGAAGTTGCCCTTTAAGCCACACCTGCTTGTCCTTCTGTGCAGTGCCGGGCTGTTTGCCGCCTCTGGCGTGATGTTCGTTAAAAGTCGCACCACGGAGCCTGCCCCGGTGACACAGCAACCGTCAGTACCGGCTCCAGCACCCGTAGCGGCCCCTACCCCGGTCGACCAACCAGCGCCTGCTGCAATACCTACGTACACGGCGGCACAAATCGATCAGTGGGTTGCCCCTATCGCACTCTATCCGGACTCACTACTGTCGCAAATTTTGATGGCTTCAACCTACCCGGCCAACGTCATCCAGGCCGCGCAGTGGTCTAAAGACAACCCCAAAATGCAGGGTGACGCCGCTATTCAGGCCGTTGCCAGTCAACCCTGGGATCCCAGCGTGAAATCGCTGGTGGCTTTTCCGCAGTTAATGTCGCTGATGGGTGAAAATCCGCCGTGGGTACAGAGCCTGGGAGATGCTTTCCTTGCACAACCAAAAGATGTTATGGATTCCGTGCAACGCCTGCGTGCGCTGGCGCAACAGACCGGGGCGTTACAATCGACACCGCAGCAGACAGTCACCACCGTGACCAAAGCAGCACCGTCTAAAACCGTAGCCAGCGAGTCGACAACCCGTTCAGCGAGCACATCAGCCACAACGGCCACAGCAAGCCCAACGGTAATCAAGATTGAATCCGCCGATCCGCAGGTGGTGTACGTTCCCACCTATAACCCGAATACGGTTTACGGTACCTGGCCAAATACAGCTTATCCGCCAACCTATCTGCCACCAACGCCAGGTGAGCAGTTTGGCAACAGCTTCGTTAACGGTTTAGGCTTCAGCCTCGGCGTTGCCACAACTTATGCCATCTTCAGCAATATCGACTGGGATGACGATGATGACTGGGATCATCATCATAATGATGACTGGGATAACCATGGCGGTTATAACCGTAACGGTGATAACAACATCAATATCAACGTTGATAATTTCAATAAAATCAGTGGACAACGGCTGACGGACGCCAACCGAACCTGGCAGCACAACCCGGCCTATCGCGAGGGCGTGCCATACCCTAATAGCCAACTCAATAACCGCTTTCACGCCACCAACACAGCTACCGGGCTCAGTTCAACACAGCAAAAACCGGTTAACCGCGATAGCCAGCGTCAGGCAGCCCTGAGCCAGATGGAAAAATCGACGGGGAAAACATTCCCGCAGACGGCGCGTACGGGCACGAAAGACGCCCAGCGTCAGGCATCCAGCCAACAGCTGAAGCAAATTTCCCAGCGTAATAACTACCGTGGCTACGACACCCAACCGCAGACGACGAAGCGGAGCACCACGCAGCAGCGAGAAAATCGCCAGACCACCTCGCAAAGACAAGAGAAACGCGCATCACAGCCCGCACAGCAACGTCCTCCCCAGCAGAGAAGCACTCAGCCACGGGCCAATGCGCTGAGCGGCAACGATAGCCGCTCCGCGAACTGGCAGGCACAGCAGCAGCGCGGCGCACAAAGCAGACAACTCGCTGCCCGCCAGCAGCCACGTCAGGCGTCTGGTGGACGCGCTGAACACCGTGAATTTCGTCATCGTTAAGGGAGCCGACATGAAAAATAAACTACTTAGTGGAATGGTGTTGTTCATGCTTTCGGCCTCAGTGATGGCGCAGCAATCCTTTAGCACACCTGACCAGGCAACCGATGCACTTGCCAAAGCCATTAGTGAGCAAAATGAGAGCGCGATGAGCAGCCTGCTTGGCGATAACTGGCGCGATTTTCTGCCGCCGGAAGGCGTTGATCCGAATGCTGTCGATCGTTTCCTGCGCGACTGGAAGGTTCATCATAGCACTGTCATTGACGGTGATACGGCGCATCTGGTTGTCGGAGACAGCAACTGGCAACTGCCGATCCCGGTTGTCAAAACCACTTCCGGCTGGCGATTTGACATGCTTGAAGCTGCCGAAGAGATCCAGACCCGCGAAATTGGCCGCAACGAACTCGCCGCCATTGAGGCATTACACGCCTATGTAGATGCTCAGCAGAGCTATTTTGCGATGAACCAAAAATACGCGCAAAAGATTGTCAGTTCTGATGGGAAAAAGGATGGTCTGTACTGGCCAGTTTCGCCCGACGAAGCACCAAGCCCGCTTGGCCCAGCCTTCAGTCCACAGGAGCCTGGTACGGGCTATCACGGCTATCGTTTTCGTATCCTTCCCGACAAAAGCAGCGGATTTGCTATGGTTGCCTGGCCTGTTAGCTATGGTCAGACGGGCGTCATGAGCTTTGTGATAAACCAGGACGACAAGGTGTACCAGTCCGATCTCGGCAGTGATTCTGATCAGAAAGCTCGGGCGCTGTCCACCTATAGCCCAGATAAAAGCTGGCAGCCCGTCGCCCCCTGAGTAACGTCAACGGACCACATTTTATAAGCCGGGTAAGGCGAAGTAGCCACCCGGCTACTCAATTTAAATTACAGGATATTAGCGACGGATTTCGCCAGTTGCGCTTCCAGAACCGGCTTCGCTTCTTCGAATTTCAGGTTCACCTTGTTGGCATTAGACACGACGCGGGTTTGGTATTTTGCGCGATCGCCCTGTGCGCTGCTGGTTTGCAGCTTGATACCGGATGTGCCCTGACGCAGTGCGGCAACGTTATCCGTCGTCACTTTCGCTTTGCTACGCTCGGAGATCTGCAGGTCAGTAACCATGGTGTAATTCACATCTTCTACCATGGCATCCGCGGCCATACCGATCAGTCCCGCCGCCAGGCCAACACCCAGCGCCGCGCCGGAGGAGTTGCTGTTATAAGCAGTAATCCCCGCGCCCAGAGCCGCCCCCATCGCCGCCCCTTCATAGCCGGTCTTCAGGAATCCCTGAGCTTCACGCAGATCCATTTTGTCCGCTTTCAGAACGTTCGCCTGTACCCAGTAGTATGCGCTGTCCGGTGAACTGGTCACCTTATAGCCCTTTGCGGAGAGATCATTTGCCAGCAGAGTTTGCAGGTTGCTCATGTCTTTATCAGAAGTGTTTTTTACCTGAATGTAGACGGTCTTCTCGCTGGAAGGCTCCAGCCAGATGGTTTCGCTCATCTGCGTTTTCACTTCAAGATTACGTTTTTTAACGGCAGTAGTCATGGCACCACACCCGGTCAGCGTCATTGTCGCGACAACCATGCCAACAACCGCGATTTTTTTTAAAGACATGTTTTTTCCTTTTTTCGTGTAATAAGAGTCCAGAGCCTCTTCTCCGTGCGACCAGTAGCCACACAATGGCGAAAAAAGTATCGGCAGTTGCGCAATTTTTTTTAGCGAAAATATCAATAAGATGACTACCAGAACAGGTAGCTTTAGGTCAAAAAAAACGCCTCAGAAGAGGCGTTTTCACAAAGCAGGAAGATTACTTCTTCTTCGCTTTCGGGTTTGGCAGGTCGGTGATGCTACCTTCGAACACTTCTGCCGCCAGACCCACAGACTCATGCAGAGTCGGGTGCGCGTGGATGGTCAGCGCGATGTCTTCAGCGTCACAACCCATTTCGATCGCCAGACCGATTTCGCCCAGCAGCTCGCCGCCGTTAGTACCGACAATCGCACCACCGATAACACGGTGAGACTCTTTGTCGAAAATCAGTTTGGTCATACCGTCCGCGCAGTCGGAGGCGATAGCACGGCCAGAAGCAGCCCACGGGAAGGTGGCGGTTTCGTAGCTGATGCCTTTTTCTTTTGCTTCTTTCTCGGTCAGGCCAACCCATGCCACTTCTGGTTCAGTGTAGGCGATGGATGGGATAACTTTCGGATCGAAGTAGTGTTTCTTACCGGCGATAACTTCAGCGGCAACGTGACCTTCGTGAACACCTTTGTGCGCCAGCATCGGCTGACCGACGATATCGCCGATAGCAAAGATGTGCGGCACATTGGTGCGCAGCTGTTTGTCAACGCGGATGAAGCCACGGTCATCAACTTCCACGCCCGCTTTGCCCGCGTCGAGGTTTTTGCCGTTCGGTACACGACCGATTGCCACCAGTACGGCGTCGTAACGCTGTGCTTCAGCAGGCGCTTTTTTGCCTTCCATGGAAACGTAGATGCCGTCTTCTTTCGCTTCAACGGCGGTCACTTTAGTTTCCAGCATCAGGTTGAATTTCTTGCTGATGCGTTTAGTGAAGACTTTAACCACGTCTTTATCGGCAGCCGGGATAACCTGGTCGAACATTTCAACCACGTCGATCTCTGAACCCAGCGCATGGTACACGGTACCCATTTCCAGACCAATGATACCGCCGCCCATAACCAGCAGGCGTTTAGGAACGGTTTTCAGTTCCAGCGCATCAGTGGAATCCCACACGCGCGGATCTTCATGCGGAATGAATGGCAGTTCGATCGGACGGGAACCCGCCGCGATGATCGCGTTGTCGAAGTTGATCACGGTTTTGCCGTTTTCGCCTTCAACTTCCAGGGTGTTCGCCCCGGTGAATTTACCCAGACCGTTAACCACTTTCACTTTACGGCCTTTAGCCATACCAGCCAGACCGCCGGTCAGCTGAGTGATAACTTTTTCTTTCCAGGTACGAATCTTGTCGATATCGGTTTTCGGCTCGCCAAAAACGATACCGTGTTCAGCCAGCGCTTTGGCTTCTTCGATAACTTTTGCTACGTGCAGCAGCGCTTTAGAAGGGATACAGCCGACGTTCAGACAAACACCACCGAGGGTGCTGTAACGTTCTACGATGACGGTCTCCAGACCTAAATCTGCGCAACGGAAGGCAGCAGAGTAACCTGCAGGGCCTGCCCCAAGTACCACGACCTGAGTTTTGATTTCAGTGCTCATCATGACCTCTTAATTTATACCCGTCGTCCACCGGGTCGTTCTATCCGCCCGTATTTTACAAAATTGTTAACAATTTTGAAACAACAAACGGCAACCGATTTGTCTTTCGCACAATAACCTCACTGACTTCATGAGATTACCAGAAAAAAGCCGGCCGTCGGGCCGGCTTTTTCGCTTACATCACCAGGCGGCGAATGTCAGACAGCATGTTGTTGATGATGGTAATAAAGCGCGCACCATCCGCACCGTCGATTACGCGGTGGTCGAAGGAGAGCGAAATCGGCATCATCAGACGCGGCATAAACTCTTTACCGTTCCACACTGGCTCCATAGAGGACTTGGAGACACCGAGGATAGCCACTTCCGGCGCGTTCACAATCGGCGCGAAGTGGGTAGTACCCAGGCCGCCGATGCTGGAGATAGTGAAGCAACCGCCCTGCATTTCGCCAGCAGTCAGCTTGCCATCACGCGCTTTCTTGGAGATCACGGTCAGTTCACGAGACAGCTCGGTAATGCTCTTCTTGTTCACGTCTTTGAAGACCGGAACCACCAGACCATTCGGCGTATCTACCGCCACACCGATGTTGATGTATTTTTTCAGAGTCAGGCGCTGACCGTCTTCAGACAGAGAGCTGTTGAAGCGTGGCATCTGTTCCAGAGCAGCGGCAACGGCTTTCATGATGAAGACCACTGGGGTGAATTTCACGTCCAGTTTACGTTTCTCAGCTTCGGCGTTCTGTTGTTTACGGAACGCTTCCAGATCGGTGATATCGGTCTTATCGAAGTGCGTAACGTGCGGGATCATCACCCAGTTACGGCTCAGGTTAGCACCAGAGATTTTCTGGATACGGCCCAGTTCCACTTCTTCGATTTCGCCGAACTTGCTGAAGTCCACTTTCGGCCAAGGCAGCATACCCGGGATACCACCGCCTGCTGCTGCAGTCGGAGCCGCTTCAGCACGCTTGATAGCATCTTTCACGTAAGCCTGAACGTCTTCACGCAGGATACGACCTTTGCGGCCAGACCCTTTTACTTTCGCCAGGTTAACACCAAATTCGCGCGCCAGGCGACGAATCAGCGGCGTAGCGTGGACGTAAGCGTCGTTCTCAGCAAATTCAGATTTGCTTTCTGCTTTCGCTGCCGCAGCAGGTGCTGCTGCTTGTGCAGGTGCATCGGCCGGAGCCGGAGCCGCAGCTTGCGCAGGAGCGGCTGCCGGTGCTGCGCCTTCTACTTCGAAGACCATAATCAGAGAACCGGTTTTCACTTTGTCGCCGGTGCTGATTTTGATTTCTTTTACGGTACCGGCGAATGGTGCCGGAACTTCCATAGAGGCTTTGTCGCCTTCTACGGTGATCAGCGACTGCTCAGCGGCAATTTTATCGCCCACTTTCACCATCACTTCAGTGACTTCAACTTCGTCACCGCCGATGTCCGGTACGTTAACGTCTTTCGAACCAGAAGCCGCTGGAGCCGCTGCAGCTGCCGGAGCGGCAGCCTGAGCCGGTGCGGCAGCAGGCGCTGCGCCCGCCACTTCGAAGACCATAATCAGGGAACCGGTAGACACTTTGTCGCCGGTGTTGATTTTGATCTCTTTAACGGTACCCGCGAACGGCGCCGGAACTTCCATGGAAGCCTTGTCACCTTCAACGGTGATCAGAGACTGTTCAGCCGCAACGGTGTCGCCCACTTTAACCATGACTTCGGTAACTTCAACTTCGTCACCACCGATGTCCGGTACGTGGACTTCTTTCGCCGCTGCCGCAGCAGGTGCTGCAGGCGCACTCGCAGCTTCTTTCTTCTCTTCTGCCGGAGCAGGTGCAGCAGCTGCTGCACCGTCGGCGGAATCGAAAATCATGATCAATTTGCCGGTCTCAGTTTTGTCGCCAACAGAGACTTTGATCTCTTTAACGATACCAGCCTGAGGAGACGGAACTTCCATAGAGGCCTTGTCGCCTTCTACGGTGATCAGCGACTGTTCAGCTTCAACTTTGTCGCCCACTTTGACCAGGATCTCGGTGATTTCAACTTCATCAGCCCCGATGTCCGGTACATTGATTTCGATAGCCATTATTCTTTTACCTCTTACGCCAGACGCGGGTTAACTTTATCTGCATCGATGTTGAATTTGATGATTGCGTCAGCAACCACTTTCTTATCGATTTCGCCACGTTTAGCCAATTCGCCCAGGGCCGCTACAACCACATAGGAAGCATCAACTTCGAAGTGGTGACGCAAGTTTTCACGGCTGTCAGAGCGACCGAAACCGTCAGTACCCAGTACGCGATAGTCATCAGCCGGTACATAAGTACGAACCTGTTCGGCAAACAGTTTCATATAGTCAGTAGATGCCACTGCCGGCGCGTCGTTCATCACCTGAGCGATGTACGGAACGCGAGGCGTTTCCATCGGGTGCAGCATGTTCCAGCGCTCACAATCCTGGCCATCACGCGCCAGTTCAGTGAAGGAAGTGACGCTATATACGTCAGAGCCTACGCCGTAGTCGTTCGCCAGGATCTGCGCGGCTTCACGGACGTGACGCAGGATAGAACCGGAGCCCAGCAGCTGAACTTTACCTTTCTTACCTTCGAGGGTTTCGAGTTTGTAGATACCTTTACGGATACCTTCCTCGGCACCTGCTGGCATGGCCGGCATGTGGTAGTTTTCGTTCAGCGTGGTGATGTAGTAGTAAACGTTCTCTTGTTTCTCACCGTACATACGCTCCAGACCATCGTGCATGATGACCGCAACTTCGTACGCGTAAGACGGATCGTAAGAGATACAGTTCGGGATAGTCAGAGACTGAATATGGCTGTGACCATCTTCGTGCTGCAGACCTTCGCCGTTCAGCGTCGTACGACCGGAAGTACCACCGATCAGGAAGCCACGAGCCTGTTGGTCACCAGCCTGCCAGCACAGATCACCGATACGCTGGAACCCGAACATGGAGTAGTAGATATAGAACGGGATCATCGGCAGATCGTTGGTGCTGTAAGAGGTCGCAGCAGCCAACCAGGATGCGCCAGCACCCAGCTCGTTGATACCTTCCTGCAGGATCTGACCTTTCTCGTCTTCTTTGTAGTAAGCAACCTGCTCACGGTCCTGCGGGGTGTACTGCTGGCCGTTCGGGCTGTAAATACCGATCTGGCGGAACAGGCCTTCCATACCGAAAGTACGTGCTTCGTCAGCGATGATCGGCACCAGACGATCTTTGATCGACTTGTTCTTCAGCATCACGTTCAGTGCACGAACGAAAGCGATAGTGGTGGAGATTTCTTTGTTCTGCTCTTCCAGCAGCGCGCCGAAGTCTTCCAGAGCTGGCAGTTCCAGCTTCTCGGTGAAGTTCGGCTGACGAGCAGGCAGGTAGCCGTGCAGTTTCTGACGCTGAGCGTGCAGATAAGTGTGCTCTTCAGAACCTTCCGGGAAGGTGATGTAAGACAGGTTTTCAACCTGCTCATCGGTCACAGGAACGTTGAAACGGTCGCGGATGTAACGCACGCCGTCCATGTTCATTTTCTTAACCTGGTGAGCGATGTTTTTACCTTCGGCGGTGTCACCCATGCCGTAACCTTTGATGGTATGGGCGAGGATTACAGTTGCTTTGCCTTTGGTTTCCTGTGCTTTTTTCAGCGCAGCGTAGACTTTCTTCGGATCGTGACCACCGCGGTTCAGAGCCCAAATCTGCTCGTCAGTCCAGTCAGCAACCAGCGCTGCGGTTTCCGGGTATTTACCGAAGAAGTGCTCACGTACGTATGCGCCGTCTTTGGATTTGAAGGTCTGGTAGTCGCCATCAACGGTTTCGTTCATCAGTTGGATCAGTTTACCGCTGGTGTCTTTACGCAGCAGTTCATCCCAACGACCGCCCCACATGACTTTGATAACGTTCCAGCCAGCACCTGCAAAGATGCCTTCCAGTTCGTTAACAATCTTGCCGTTACCGGTGACCGGGCCGTCAAGACGCTGCAGGTTACAGTTGATAACAAAGACCAGGTTGTCCAGTTTTTCACGGGTGGCGATGGTGATCGCACCTTTAGATTCTGGCTCATCCATCTCACCATCGCCCAGGAAGGCGTAAACGGTTTGTTTAGAGGTATCTTTCAGGCCACGGTGTTCCAGATACTTCAGGAATTTAGCCTGGTAGATAGCACCGATTGGACCCAGACCCATAGATACGGTCGGGAACTGCCAGAATTCAGGCATCAGTTTCGGGTGCGGGTAGGAAGACAGGCCTTTGCCATGAACTTCCTGACGGAAGTTGTTCATCTGCTCTTCAGTCAGACGACCTTCCAGGAATGCGCGTGCGTAGATGCCCGGAGAGATGTGGCCCTGGAAGTAAATCAGGTCGCCGCCATCCTGCTCGTTGCGTGCACGGAAGAAGTGGTTGAAGCAAACATCATATACCGTAGCGGAGGACTGGAAGGATGCCATGTGACCACCCAGCTCGAGGTCCTTTTTAGACGCACGCAGTACGGTCATGATGGCGTTCCAGCGAATTGCAGAACGAATACGACGTTCCAGCTCCAGATTGCCCGGGTATTCCGGTTCATCTTCAACGGCAATAGTGTTTACATAATTGCTTGCCCCTGCACCTGCCGCTACTTTCACGCCGCCTTTGCGAGCTTCTGAAAGCAGTTGGTCGATCAGATACTGAGCACGCTCAACACCTTCTTCACGGATGACCGATTCGATCGCCTGTAGCCAGTCGCGAGTTTCGATCGGATCCACGTCATTTGGGAAACGTTCTGACATGGGGGTATTCCTTATCTATCTAATACGTTGAGTTATCTGGAACCTGTCCCATTGCGTTCTCGCCAGAGAACGCAATAAGACAGGTTCTGCGTTTAGTTGCCGCGCACTTTAATTGGCGCTTGATTTACAACATCTTCTGGTTAACGTTCTACCAGAAAAATCACTAATTCTTTCGTTGCTCCAGGCGGCGTAAGGCGCGTTCACGACGACTTTCCTCACGACTTCTGTCCAGCAGAATCTCTTCGATAAAGGCCAGGTGACGGTGAGACGCTTCACGCGCATCAATAGGCTTCCCAGCGATAATTGCTTCAAAGATACGGGTACGGTGACTGCTTACCAGCGGCAACATCTCGCGACGCGCATACAGCAATTCGAAGTTTTGCCGAACGTTCTGAGCCAGCATTGGCTCCATACACCTTAGCAAATGGAGCAGCACCACATTATGCGCCGCTTCGGTGACAGCAATTTGATACTGCAGTACCGCATCAGATTCGCCGTCAAGATCGCCGGACTGTTGAGCCAGCTCGATCGCATGGTGGAGTTCACGGATTCGCGTTTTGTCTTCATCCGTGCTGCGCAGTGCAGCGTAATAGGCTGCAATACCTTCCAGCGCATGGCGCGTCTCAAGCAGGTCAAACTGGGATTCAGGATGGTCGGAGAGCAGCTCTACCAGTGGGTCGCTAAAGCTTTGCCACAGGCTGCTCTGAACAAAAGTGCCACCGCCCTGACGACGAAGCAGTAACCCCTTCGCTTCAAGGCGTTGGATCGCCTCGCGTAAGGAGGGGCGGGAGACGTCGAACTGTTTTGCCAGCTCGCGTTCCGGTGGGAGTTTCTCTCCGGGGCGAAGTGTCCCCTCAAGAATTAAAAACTCCAGCTGCTGCTCAATCACATCGGAGAGTTTTGGTTGGCGGATTTTGCTGTAGGCCATGATTTCCTGTCTTAAGCCATTTGCCCGGAGTCAATTGGTCTTACCAATTTCATGTTCTTGACGCTAAAGTAACAAAGTATTCACCTTCTGTCCATACAGGTTTTGATTGAAATCAGTAAAGGGGGCATATTTTAACAACATTACAGATATAACGTTTCAAACATGTAACTATGCACAAATGTTAAATTTACCCACCCCGAGGTAGTTTTAACGGAATTGAAACGAAAAGTTATCTTATCTGAACCGATTCACCAGCTTATTTATCGATATTTCAATTACAAATAATGAATAGAAATTCAAAATGGAAATTTTGAGGTAGATAAACTCGCATTTACAAATGGTTTCTTTTTATTCAACTCGATAGCTTCCCCGCATAAAGCAGGTGCATTCGCGCTCGCATATCATTATTCTGATCAAGACAAAAGTATTAAGGCAACATTTTATCAAAAGCATCTGTAAACAAATTAATACAACAAACGGAATTGCAAACTTACACACGCATTGCTGCGTAGTTCAAAAAATAAGTACTCGAAAGATGAAGAGTAAAACCACACACGAGGTTTAATGATGGAAAGTCAACAGCATGGCGATCAGCTCAAGCGCGGTCTTAAGAACCGCCATATACAGCTAATCGCGCTGGGTGGCGCGATTGGTACCGGGTTATTCCTCGGTAGCGCATCCGTTATCCAGTCTGCAGGACCGGGTATTATTCTGGGTTACGCTATTGCCGGCTTTATCGCCTTTTTGATTATGCGCCAGCTTGGTGAAATGGTGGTTGAAGAGCCGGTAGCAGGCTCCTTTAGTCACTTTGCTTATAAATACTGGGGGAGTTTTGCGGGTTTCGCCTCTGGCTGGAACTACTGGGTGCTGTACGTTCTGGTTGCCATGGCTGAGCTGACGGCTGTCGGTAAATATATCCAGTTCTGGTACCCGGAGATCCCAACCTGGGCCTCTGCGGCAGCTTTCTTCGTGATTATCAACGCTATCAACCTGACCAACGTAAAAGTGTTTGGTGAGATGGAGTTCTGGTTTGCCATTATTAAAGTCATTGCCGTAGTCGCGATGATCATCTTCGGCGGCTGGCTGTTATTCAGCGGCAACGGCGGGCCGCAGGCCAGCGTCAGTAACCTGTGGAACCAGGGTGGCTTCCTGCCGCACGGCTTCACCGGTCTGGTGATGATGATGGCGATTATTATGTTCTCTTTCGGTGGGCTGGAGCTGGTCGGGATCACCGCAGCAGAAGCCGATAACCCGGAGCAAAGTATACCCAAAGCCACCAACCAGGTTATCTACCGTATCCTGATTTTCTATGTGGGTTCGTTGGCTGTTCTGCTTTCCCTGATGCCATGGACGCGCGTCACGGCTGATACCAGCCCGTTTGTCCTCATTTTCCACGAACTGGGCGATACGTTTGTTGCCAATGCGCTGAACATCGTGGTGCTGACCGCCGCTCTTTCTGTCTATAACAGCTGCGTTTACTGCAACAGCCGCATGCTGTTCGGTCTTGCACAGCAGGGCAACGCGCCAAAAGCGCTGATGAATGTCGACAAACGCGGCGTACCGGTGAACACCATTCTGGTTTCCGCGCTGGTTACGGCTCTGTGTGTGCTGATCAACTATCTGGCGCCAGAATCCGCCTTTGGTCTGCTGATGGCGCTGGTGGTTTCCGCGCTGGTGATCAACTGGGCAATGATCAGCCTGGCGCACATGAAGTTCCGCAAAGCCAAACAGCAGCAGGGGGTTACCACCCGCTTCCCGGCTCTGCTCTATCCGCTGGGTAACTGGGTATGCCTGATTTTCATGGCCGCAGTACTGGTGATTATGCTGATGACGCCGGGCATGGCGATCTCAGTGTACTTAATCCCGGTATGGATTGCTGTTCTTGGCATTGGTTACCTGTTCAAGCAGAAAACCGCCGGCACAGTTAAAGCACATTAATTTCCCTCCCCCACCTGCACCAGGTGGGGGTTGTTACCTGCCTCACACTTTCCCACTCATGACTGTTTAGTCCATATCAGCGGCGTTATCCTGCAACGCAAAAACACCGGTACCAGACAATAATTCTCTCCATATCTCATTCATGGAGTGCAGTTGATGGAAACCAGTAAGCTCACGGTGAAAGAAAAGATCGGCTATGGAATGGGCGACGCCGGATGCAACATCATTTTTGGCGCCATCATGTTGTTTGTTAACTATTTTTATACAGATATTTTTGGTCTGGCGCCTGCCCTGGTCGGCGTATTACTGCTCTCAGTACGCGTTATTGATGCCGTTACCGATCCCATTATGGGCGCAATGGCCGACCGTACGCGCAGCAAATATGGTCGATTTCGTCCATGGTTATTGTGGATGGCTTTCCCGTACGCATTATTCAGCGTACTGATGTTTACCACCCCGGAGTGGACATATAACAGCAAAGTTATCTATGCCTTTGTCACCTACTTCCTGCTCTCAATTACCTACACAGCGATCAATATCCCCTATTGCTCTCTCGGCAGCGTCATCACCAACGATCCGCAAGAACGCGTCGCCTGCCAGTCATATCGCTTTGTATTGGTAGGAATTGCAACTCTGCTGCTCTCCCTCACTCTGCTGCCAATGGCGGACTGGTTCGGTGGAGAAGACAAAGCCAAAGGGTATCAAATGGCGATGGCGGTACTGGCCTTCATCGGCATGTGTATGTTCCTGTTTTGCTTTGCAACCGTCCGTGAGCGTGTACGTCCTGCCGTCCCGACTAACGACGATTTAAAAGCCGATCTGAAAGACGTATGGAAGAACGATCAATGGGTAAAAATTCTGCTGTTAACCCTGTGCAACGTCTGTCCGGGCTTTATTCGCATGGCCGCCACCATGTACTACGTGACCTGGGTTATGCAGCAGAGTACGCAATTTGCGACATTGTTTATCAGCCTTGGCGTTATAGGCATGATGATCGGCAGCATGTTGGCGAAGGTGTTAACCGATCGCTGGTGCAAACTGAAAGTCTTCTTCTGGACCAACATCATCCTGGCGATTTTCTCCGCAGCGTTTTACTTCTTCGATCCGAAAGCCACCATGATGATTATGCTGCTCTACTTCCTGCTCAACATCCTGCATCAGATCCCATCCCCGCTGCACTGGTCGCTGATGGCGGATGTCGATGACTACGGCGAGTGGAAAACCGGTAAACGCATCACTGGAATCAGCTTCTCCGGCAACCTGTTCTTCCTGAAACTGGGCCTGGCGATTGCCGGAGCGATGGTTGGCTTCCTGCTTTCCTGGTACGGCTACGACGCAGGGGCGAAAGCGCAAAGCGACTCCGCTATTAACGGCATTATGCTGCTGTTTACCATCATACCTGGCGTAGGCTACCTGATTACCGCAGGCGTGGTTCGTCTGCTGAAAGTTGACCGCGAGTTTATGCAGCAAATCCAGACAGATTTAGAAAAGCGCCGCGCCAACTATCGTGAACTGAATGAATACCACGAGATAAAAACAACAGAAACCGTAAGGAAAGCCTGATGAATCAGTGGCCTAATCCCTTTATTGAACAACGTGCCGATCCGTTTATTTTACGTGACGGTAGCCACTATTATTTCATTGCTTCAGTGCCCGAATACGATCGACTGGAGATCCGCCGGGCTGACTCGCTGGAGGGGCTGCGCACCGCCTTCCCGGTTGTCGTCTGGCGCAAACCAGAAAGTGGTCCCATGAGCCAACTCATCTGGGCGCCTGAAATCCATCATCTGGCTGGTAAGTGGTACATCTATTTTGCCGCCAGCCACACACAGACGCTCGACAAGCAGGGAATGTTTCAGCACCGTATGTTTGCGCTCGAATGCGCGGACAGCGATCCGCTGGCAGGTATTTGGACAGAAAAAGGCCAGATTAAAACGCAGTTTGATACCTTCGCACTTGATGCCACCACCTTTAACCATCAGGGAAAACAGTGGTATCTGTGGGCGCAGAAATCGCCCGATATTGCCGGGAACTCCAATATCTATCTTGCTGAGATGGAAAACCCATGGACGATTAAAGGTGAGCCGGTGATGCTCAGCCATCCAGAATATGACTGGGAATGTCGGGGTTTTTGGGTCAACGAAGGTCCGGCGGTCATGGTTCACGGCGACAAGCTGTTTATCAGTTATTCTGCCAGCGCCACCGACGAGAATTACTGTATGGGATTATTGTGGATTGACCTCAATGCCGATCCGCTCAACCCACAGCATTGGCACAAATCACCACGCCCGGTCTTTACCACCAGCTACGAAAATCGCCAGTTCGGCCCTGGGCACAACAGTTTTACGCAAACGCCGGAAGGTGAAGATGTGCTGGTGTACCACGCCAGAAATTACACCGAAATCGAGGGCGATCCGCTGTACGACCCAAACCGCCATACGCGTCTGAAGCTCGTGCGCTGGGACAAAAACGGAATGCCTGATTTTGGCATCCCGCCAGCGGATACGTATTGAGTCATTGCACCGTTATCCGGTCTACATATGCGCCAGACCGGATAACCCGGTTACGTCGCAATCCCGGCTACAATCGCTAGATCAGCGTGCCATAAATTGTCAGCAGCGCAATGACCACCACCACCACAAACGAGGTTTTCTTCGCCATTGAAACAGCGGCTTTTGGCGTTTCGACTTTATCGGTATGGGGTTCGCGCGCCAGAGAAAACTGCGCCAAACGAGTAAGCACCTGGTATTGCGAAGTATGGAGATCAGCAAGCGATGCAAACCAGGCAGGCAGCGCTTTCTCGCCGTGTCCTAACAGCGCATAGACCACGCCCGCCAGACGCACCGGGATCCAGTCCAGCACATGCAGGATCGCATCGATACCCGATTGCAGACGCTGGTGCGGCGTCTGATAGCGCGCCAGCCAGGACTGCCAGGCACGTAAAAAAGCATAACCCACCAGCGTCACTGGTCCCCACGGACCACCGACAATCAGCCAGAATAACGGCGCCAGGTAAAAGCGAAAGTTGTTCCATAACAGCGCATTCTGCAGTTCACGCAAAAACTCACGCTCATCGCAGTCCGGCGGAACCCCATGAATAAGTGTCAGCTCGCTGGCCATCGCCTCACGAGCGTGAGCGTCAGCGCGGGCAGCCGCGTTCAAATATGCATGATAATGAAGACGCGTCTTGCCAGCGCCGATGCACAGCAAGCCAATTACGATCCACGCCACCAGTAAGGGCACGTTAAACAGTAGCCCATGGAGTGCACGTAGCAGCAGGAACGTCACCCCCATCGCAATCAGGGCCATGCCTACCGTACGCATCATCGAGAAATGCTTAACCCGGCGGAAAAGAACTTCAACCCGGTGATCAAGCTGCCAGTGCTCACCCAGCTTAAAAAGGCGTTCAACAATCAACACCAGTAATGTTGTAAACAGCGTCATGTCATCTCCTTGTCCGACGAGGGGGTGACCAGGGCGCGAAACCTTGCCCAGTCAAATGAGGGCTCGGGATCGGTCTTACGCTCGGGCGCAATATTGCAATGTCCTGTCATATTGTTGGCAATGGCCGGATAACGTGTAATCAGGGCGTTCGTCACGGCGGCCAGTTGCCGGTACTGCGCATCGGTATAGGCCAGCGTATCCGTCCCTTCCAGCTCAATACCAATTGAGAAATCATTACAGCGTTCACGACCCTGATAGCTCGAGACGCCAGCATGCCAGGCGCGTTTATTAAAGGGGACATACTGCACGATTTCACCGTCACGGCGAATCAAACAATGGGCAGAAACGCGCAAATGGGCGATTCCGGCAAAATAAGGATGGGCATTGGGATCAATCGTGCCCGTAAACAGCGCGTCGATCCACGGGCCGCCAAACTCACCGGGCGGCAGGCTGATATTATGCACCACCAGCAGAGAAGGGGTTTCGTCATCCGGGCGGCAATCATAATGAGGAGAGGGAACGCGTCGCGCCTCTGCCAGCCAGCCCTCGTCTAACAACATGCAGAATCTCCTTATTGGTGGTGCTCATATCAGGTTCAGGGTAGCATGTTTCCACCTTATGATTCGTTAGCAATTTGGAGTTTTATCATGCCGCCTCGCCGCTATAACCCTGACTACCGACGTGACGCGCTGTTGGAACGCATAAATCTCGATATCCCTGCCGCTGTAGCTCAGGCGCTGCGTGAAGATTTAGGCGGAGAAGTTGATGCCAATAACGATATCACCGCACAGCTTTTACCCGAAGACATGCGCTCCCACGCTACCGTCATTACCCGCGAAGATGGCGTTTTTTGTGGGAAACGTTGGGTGGAAGAGGTCTTTATTCAACTGGCGGGCGATGATGTCAACATCACCTGGCATGTCAAAGATGGCGACAGCATTAAGGCTAATCAGCCACTGTTTGAACTGGACGGCCCTTCCCGCGTACTGCTGACCGGCGAACGTACCGCGCTTAATTTTGTGCAGACGCTTTCCGGTGTGGCTAGCGAAGTACGTAAATACGTCGACCTGCTGGCGGGGACAAAAACCCAGCTACTGGATACGCGTAAAACCCTGCCGGGTCTGCGTACCGCGCTGAAATACGCCGTATTGTGCGGCGGCGGCGCAAATCATCGTCTGGGGCTTTCTGACGCTTTCCTGATCAAGGAAAACCACATTATTGCGTCTGGCTCGGTACGTCAGGCCGTGGAAAAAGCCTTCTGGCTGCACCCGGATGTGCCGGTTGAAGTCGAAGTCGAAAGCCTGGATGAACTGGACGACGCGCTGAAAGCCGGGGCTGACATCATAATGCTTGATAACTTCGAAACTGACCAAATGCGTGAAGCAGTAAAACGCACCAACGGCCAGGCGCGTCTGGAAGTGTCGGGTAACGTCACCCACGAAACGCTGCGCGAATTTGCCGAAACCGGCGTGGATTTCATCTCTGTTGGCGCGTTGACCAAGCACGTTCGCGCGCTCGATCTCTCCATGCGTTTTCGCTAATTGCTGTTTGTATTGCCCGATGGCGCTTTGCTTATCGGGCCATTCTGCATGCCGGAGAAGGCGTTTTCGCCGTTATCCGGCAGTTTCTTCGAGCCTCTTCGCAAATACGTTGTTTGATTCTGTAATCTCGTAAAAATCCTCGGAACCCGCCTTCCCATTCAGTTATTTGCCTCTCGCCGTGGCCCAGAGCGTTTGCCAAAGTAGCGCCAGCTAACTCAAGGAGCGAACGATGGACAAGCAACGAGGATTCACGCTTATCGAACTTATGGTGGTCATTGGCATTATTGCCATTCTTAGCGCCATCGGCATTCCGGCTTATCAAAACTATCTGCGCAAAGCCGCGCTGACCGACATGCTGCAAACCTTTGTTCCCTATCGCACGGCAGTTGAGCTTTGTGCGCTGGAGCATGGCGGGACAGAAACCTGCGATGCCGGAACCAATGGCATCCCTTCTCCAACCACCACCCGATATGTCTCCGCCATGAGCGTGGAAAAAGGCATTGTCAGCCTCAGCGGGCAGGAAAGCCTGAACGGGCTAAGCATCACCATGGCGCCGGGTTGGGACGATGCAAACGGCATTACTGGCTGGAGTCGTAACTGCGTCATCCAGAATGACAGCGCATTGCAACAGGCCTGCGAAGACGTTTTTCGTTTCGATATCAACTAAGGAAAAGAGATGAATACCACCCAACTTACAGCGCTGTGCCAACGTTATCAGGCCACATTACTGGATGCAGATAATGAAGTGGTGCACATCGCCGTCGTGGAGGCCCCATCCCACGAGCTACTGGACGCACTGCATTTTGCGACTACCCGACGCATCGACATTGTTTGCTGGACGCGTCAGCAAATGGAAGGCCACACGCATACGCCACGCAAAATGCTCCCGACGGTCGTCACTAAAAGCAGTGCCAGCACCGCAGACTTGCTGAATCAGACGTTCCAATCCGCTCTGGTGCAACGGGCTTCTGATATTCATTTTGAGCCAGCGGAAAGTCACTATCGGATCAGATTACGTGTGGATGGCGTACTGCATGTTTTACCGGAAGTCACAATCGAGATGGGTATCGCTATTACCGCAAGGTTAAAAGTTTTAGGCAGTCTGGATATTGCCGAGCATCGACTTGCGCAAGACGGACAATTTACCGTTGAGATTTCAGGAGAATCGGTCTCTTTTCGCATCGCCACCCTGCCCTGTCGCTTCGGCGAAAAAGTAGTGCTGCGGCTACTTCATCAGGTCAATCAAACGCTGGAACTCACTGCGCTGGGAATGCAGGACGCGCAGTTAGCAGCATTTTCACAAGCGTTGCAGCAGCCTCAAGGGCTGATTCTGGTCACCGGCCCCACAGGAAGCGGTAAAACGGTCACGCTGTACAGTGCGCTGCAAACCCGAAACACCCCGCAGGTGAATCTTTGCAGCGTGGAAGATCCGGTAGAGATCCCGATCGCCGGGCTTAACCAGACTCAAATTCATCCCCGCGCCGGTCTCACTTTTCAGGGCGTATTGCGCGCTCTGCTGCGCCAGGATCCCGACATTATCATGGTGGGTGAAATCCGCGATGGCGAAACGGCTGAAATAGCCCTTAAAGCCGCACAAACCGGTCATCTGGTGCTATCAACACTGCATACCAATTCCACCACTGAAACGCTGGTACGCCTGCAGCAAATGGGGGTTGCTCGCTGGATGATCGCCTCCGCGCTGACGCTCGTTATTGCCCAGCGGTTGGTAAGAAAACTGTGTCCCCACTGCCGACAACGTCTGGAAAAACCAATCACGCTCCCCGAAGCTGCCTGGCCTACGCCACTGCCACGTTGGCAAGCCGCTGGCTGCGAACACTGCTATCACGGATTTTATGGCCGTACCGCATTGTTTGAAGTGCTTCCCGTTACGCCCGCATTGCGCCAAAGCATCGCCAACGGGACGTCAGTAGACGCAGTAGAATCGGCTGCGCAGCAATTGGGGATGAGTACGCTGTTTGAAAATGGCTGTCAGGCCGTCGAACAAGGGCTAACAACATTTGAAGAGCTGATCCGCGTACTGGGCATGCCCCATGTCAGCTAAACAGCTTTGGCGCTGGCAAGGTATTAGCAACGAAGGTCATCCACAGGAAGGCGTACTGTGGGCTGATACCCGCCCCTCATTGATACTTGCTCTCGAACAAATGCATATTATGCCACTGCGCATTAACCGTATGCACATCAAAACTTCACACTGGAGTCGCGACAGAAGCGCCGAAACCGTACATCAACTGGCAACATTACTGAAAGCAGGACTAACGCTCTCGGCAAGCTTAACTCTGCTGGCTGAACAGCACCCGAGCAGCCAGTGGCAGGCGCTACTGCGCACGCTGGCTCACGATATGGAGCAGGGGATTTCGCTCTCCACCTCGCTATCGCAATGGCAACACGTTTTTCCGCCGCTTTATCAGGCAATGATCCGCACCGGAGAGCTTACGGGTAAGCTGGACGACTGCTGTTTTGAACTCGCGCGCCAGCAACAGAATCAACAGCAGCTCGCTGATAAAGTGAAAAAAGCCCTGCGCTATCCGATTATCATCATCACGATGGCAATGATGGTCGTATTTGCGATGTTGCAGTTTGTACTCCCTGAGTTTGCCGCCATCTACCGGACGTTCAACACTCCGCTACCGGTACTTACTCAGTGGATTATTGCCATCGCGCACTTTAGCAGCCAATGGGGATGGCTGGCAGTAGTATTCAGCATGGTTGCGATTGCGGTATATCACCTGATAAAACAACAACCCTACTGGCTTATTCTGCGCCAGAAATTTCTGCTCGGTCTTCCAGTCATTGGGCCAATGGTGAGAGGGCAAAAACTCACGCAAATCTTCACTGTTCTGGCATTAACGCAAAATGCAGGTATTCCTTTTCTGCAAGGCCTTGAGAGCGTAGCTGAAACGCTGGACAACCCTTTCTGGTCGCAACGATTAATACAAGTACATCACAACATCAGCGCCGGAAAACCCATCTGGTTAGCGCTTAAAAATTGTGGTGAATTCAGCCCATTGTGTATACAACTGGTCAGAACAGGTGAAGCATCCGGCTCGCTGGATGCCATGCTGCGTAATCTGGCCCATCACCACGGCGATAAAACCTTGTCTCAGGCGGAGAATCTGGCTTCGCTACTTGAGCCTGCGCTGCTGATCGTTACGGGGGTGATTATCGGTACGTTGGTCGTCGCGATGTATTTACCGATTTTTCATTTGGGAGATGCGATGAGCGGGGTGGGATGACGCTGGCGCGAAGAACGCGCCAGCTATCATATTACAGGCTATTGAAAACGCGGTTTTCTTGTTCCTGTACACGAATAAACGTTGTACGTTTGGTCAGCTCTTTCAGACGGGAAGCACCAACATAGGTACAAGCAGAGCGCAGGCCGCCGAGGATATCGCGAGCGGTATTATCAACCGGGCCGCGCAGAGGCAGCTTAACGGTTTTACCTTCCGCTGCGCGGTACTGCGCAACGCCACCAACGTGACGCGTCATGGCAGATTCAGAGCTCATGCCGTAGAACAGCATGAATTTTTCGCCGTTTTCTTCAACAATTTTGCCGCCGCTTTCTTCATGACCAGCTAACATACCGCCGAGCATAACGAAGTCTGCACCGCCGCCAAACGCTTTTGCCACGTCACCTGGCATCGTGCAACCACCGTCGCTGACAATCATGCCACCTAGACCGTGAGCAGCATCGGCACATTCAATAACCGCCGAAAGTTGCGGATAGCCAACACCGGTTTTTACACGCGTGGTACATACAGAACCCGGGCCAATGCCGACTTTAACAATGTCCGCGCCGGAAAGTACCAGCTCTTCGCACATTTCTCCGGTGACCACATTACCCGCACAAATCGTTTTTGTCGGCCATGCTTCACGTGCTTTCGACACAAACTGAACAAAATGCTCTGAGTAGCCATTTGCCACATCAATGCAGATAAAGTTCAGCGCTGGGTTGAGCGCCAGAATCTGTTTGGTTTTTTCGAAGTCTGCGTCAGACGTGCCGGTTGAAACCATTACGTGTTTGAGTACATCGGCAGAAGTCTCTGCGATGAATGCGGCCCAGTCTTCAACAGAATAGTGTTTGTGCACAGCGGTCAGGATGTCGAAGGATGCCAGCGCCGTTGCCATGGCAAACGTACCGACAGTGTCCATGTTCGCGGCAATAATGGGAACGCCGGACCAGGTCTGACCTGAATGCTTAAAGGTAAATTGACGTTCCAGCTCAACATCGGAACGGCTTTTGAGAGTAGAACGCTTAGGGCGGATAAGAACGTCTTTGAAACCTAACTTCAGATCTTCTTCGATACGCATGTGCGGATTCCTGGGGTTAATGGCGAAAAATCGAAACTCACAACTCCAGTGACGCTATCATACGCACTAATCAATGCCGTGCAAGACTGCGAAATTCTCTTTTTTTACGCTACAATCCCATAAATTTACCTGGCGAATAGCAGGTTAATCCTGCAGCAGCCTCGCCTTCGCACGCTTAACTTTTAACTGTTTGATAATCAAACTTAAACTCCGGGATCTGCATCTATGAGGTATACGGTAGCCTTAACCGGCGGCATTGGCAGTGGTAAAAGCACCGTTGCAAATGCGTTCGCTGACCTCGGAATAAACGTCATTGATGCAGATATTATTGCGCGCCAGGTGGTTGAACCCGGCACACCCGCCCTTAAGGCGATTGAAGAACATTTTGGTTCCGAGGTGATTGCCGCAGACGGCTCGTTGCAGCGACGCATTTTACGCGAACGCATTTTTTCCGCCCCAGAGGAGAAAAAATGGCTGAATGCCCTGCTCCATCCGCTTATTCAGCAGGAAACGCAGCGCCAGTTTCAGCAAGCGACGTCCCCTTATCTGTTGTGGGTTGTACCTTTGCTGGTGGAAAATTCGCTGTATAAAAAAGCCAACCGCGTACTGGTGGTAGATGTTAACCCCGATACACAGCTCAGACGCACTATGCAGCGTGATGACGTCACGCGTGAGCATGTGGAACAAATTCTTGCTGCTCAGGCAACGCGTGAAGCGCGTTTGGCCGTGGCAGACGATGTTATTGATAATAATGGCGCACCGGAAGCCATCGCTTCGGATGTCGCCCGCCTGCACGCGCTCTATTTGCAATGCGCGTTGCAGTTTGTCTCACAGGAAAAACCGTAATGCACACCCAGGTCCTTTTTGAACACCCTCTCAATGAGAAGATGCGTACATGGCTGCGCATTGAGTTTTTAATCCAACAGCTCTCCGTTAATTTACCCATTGCGGACCATGCAGGTGCACTGCATTTTTTCCGTAATATCGGAGATTTACTGGATGTATTTGAACGCGGTGAAGTCCGTACCGAACTCCTCAAAGAGCTGGAAAGACAACAGCGTAAACTCCAGGCCTGGGTTGAAGTTCCCGGCGTCGATCAAAGCAGGATCGACGCTTTGCGCCAGCAGTTAAAAAGCGCAGGCAGCATTCTGATTTCGGCCCCGCGGATTGGACAAACGCTACGCGAAGATCGTCTGATTGGCCTCGTGCGTCAACGTTTAAGCATTCCTGGCGGGTGCTGCAGTTTCGATCTGCCAACCCTGCATATCTGGTTACATTTACCGCAATCACATCGCGACGCGCAGGTTGAAACCTGGCTTGCCAGCCTGAATCCGCTCAATCAGGCGCTGTCGCTGGTGCTGGATTTAATTCGCAACTCTGCGCCGTTTCGTAAGCAAACCAGCCTGAATGGTTTTTACCAGGACAACGGCGAAGATGCGGATCTTCTTCGCTTGCAGCTGCCGCTTGATTCGCAGCTTTATCCGCAAATCTCTGGTCATAAGAGCCGTTTTGCCATTCGTTTTATGCCGCTGGATAGCGAGAATGGCCAGGTGCCTGAGCGTCTAGATTTTGATCTGGCGTGCTGTTAAGGAGTCAACATGTCTGAACAAACCATCGTCAACTGCCCAACCTGCGGCAAACCCGTCGTGTGGGCTGAAGTCAGTCCGTTTCGCCCATTCTGCAGCAAGCGCTGCCAGTTAATCGATCTCGGTGAGTGGGCTGCAGAAGAGAAACGTATCCCAAGCTCAGGCGACTTGTCGGAAAGCGACGACTGGAGTGAAGAACAGAAGTAATTCGACTAAAACGGAGGGCGGGCAAGCGTACAGCCCCGCCCTAATTTGCCGGATACGGCGTTACCTTATCCGGCGTACGCGCGACGAACACCATTAACCAGCAATCAGCTTTTCAATGACCGGTGCATTCGCAGGCGGGAAATCTTCCGCATTCAAAGCATGTTGCCCAATCCACTGCGCTGGCTGCCCCTCTTTTCCCCACGGCTCGCCTTCCCAGCTTTCAACCAGCCAGAACCACAGCGTGATATGTCTGTCCGGAAACTGATACTCCAGCTTTTCGAACAACGAGCTTTGAGTCGGCGTAATACCAACTTCTTCCTGTAGCTCGCGAACCAGCGCCTGTTCCGGCGTTTCGCCCGCTTCTATTTTTCCGCCGGGGAACTCCAGCTTATTTGCCATGTGGGCATCCGCCGCACGCTGGGTTATAAAAATTTCATGTTGCGGATTACGAATAATTCCGACGGCGATCTGCAGTATTTTCATCTTTATCTTCCATAAAAAAGGCGCAGAATTCTGCGCCTTTTCAGTAAGTTATTTACTTAGCTCAGACGGCCATGGCACTGTTTGTATTTTTTGCCGGAACCGCAAGGACACGGATCGTTGCGACCCACTTTACGATCGCCGGTTTGTGCCGCCAGCTCTTCTGCCGCAGCAGAATCATCACCTTTATGGCTCAGTTGCTGCATCTGCGCTAAACGTTCAGCTTCTTCGCGACGCTGCTGCTCCATCGCTTCTACTTCTTCAGGCATACGCACCTGAACTTTGCTCAGGGTGCTGATCACTTCGTACTTCAGTGATTCCAGCATTGATGCAAACATAGAGAAGGATTCACGCTTGTATTCCTGTTTCGGATCTTTTTGCGCATAACCACGCAGGTGGATACCCTGACGCAGATAGTCCATCGCCGCAAGGTGCTCTTTCCACAGGGAGTCGAGAGTTTGCAGCATCACGCCTTTTTCAAAGTGACGCATCATCTCCGCGCCCACAACTTCTTCTTTACGCTGATAAACTTCTACGGCGTTTGCCAGAATTCGTTCGCGCAGCGTTTCTTCGTGCAGCTCAGGCTCCTTATCCAGCCACTCTGAAATCGGCATATCCAGATCGAAGTCGTTTTTCAGACGTTCCTGCAGACCCGGGATATCCCACATTTCTTCCAGAGATTGTGGCGGAATATAGGCATCAATCGTTGCTTTGAAGACATCTTCACGGATGCTGTTGATGGTTTCGCTAACGTCAGATACGTCCAGCAGTTCGTTACGCTGGGTGTAGATTGCGCGACGCTGGTCGTTGGCGACATCATCATATTCCAGCAATTGCTTACGAATGTCGAAGTTGCGACTTTCCACTTTACGCTGCGCGTTAGCAATCGCTTTGGTGACCCACGGGTGTTCAATCGCTTCACCTGGCTTCATACCCAGTTTACGCATCATGCCGGACACGCGGTCAGAGGCAAAAATACGCATCAGCGCATCTTCCATCGACAGATAGAAACGAGAAGAACCCGCATCCCCCTGACGTCCAGAACGACCACGCAGCTGGTTATCGATACGGCGAGATTCATGACGCTCAGTACCAATAATATGTAAACCACCGGCAGCTAACACTGCGTCATGGCGAACCTGCCAGGCGGCTTTGATCTGCGCGATTTGTTCCGGAGTCGGGTTTTCCAGCTCGGCAACTTCCGCCTGCCAGCTACCGCCCAGCACGATATCGGTACCACGACCCGCCATGTTAGTGGCGATTGTCACGGCCGACGGGTAACCCGCCTGCGCGACGATATCCGCTTCGCTGGCGTGGAACTTGGCGTTCAAAACGTTATGTTTGATACCAGCTTTGGTCAGTTCGTTAGAGACCACTTCAGATTTTTCAATAGAGATAGTACCCACCAGCACCGGCTGGCCATTTGCGGTACGTTCTTTAATATCTTCAATGATCGCCTGAATTTTTTCCGCTTCAGTCATGTACACCAGATCCGGTAAATCCTTACGAATCATCGGACGGTTGGTCGGCACAACCACGGTATCCAATTTGTAGATGGAGCTGAATTCAAAGGCTTCAGTATCTGCGGTACCGGTCATACCAGCCAGTTTTTCATACAAACGGAAGTAGTTCTGGAAGGTAATGGATGCCAGCGTCTGGTTCTCGTTCTGGATATCAACACCTTCTTTGGCTTCAACGGCCTGGTGCAGACCATCAGACCAGCGACGGCCCTGCATAGTACGGCCGGTGTGTTCGTCGACGATGATAACTTCGCCATCTTTTACGATGTAGTCGACATCGCGGGTAAACAGCACATGCGCGCGCAGTGCGGCTGTCACGTGGTGCATCAGCATAATGTTGCCAGGAGAGTACAGAGACTCGCCTTCATCCATAATACCTTCGTTAACCAGCAGCTCTTCAATCAGTACCAGACCACGTTCGGTCAGGTTAACCTGGCGCGCTTTCTCATCAACAGAGAAGTGGCCTTCCCCCTGGAACGTGTCGGAATCTTCCTTCTCCTGACGAATCAGGTGTGGGATGATTTTGTTCACTTTTTTATACATTTCCGAGCTGTCTTCAGCCGGACCGGAAATGATCAGCGGCGTACGCGCTTCATCGATCAGGATGGAGTCGACTTCATCGACCAGCGCATAATGCAGTTTACGCTGAACACGCTCTTCCGGGCTAAACGCCATGTTGTCGCGCAGGTAGTCAAAACCGTATTCGTTGTTAGTACCGTAAGTAATATCGGCATTGTAGGCCTCACGCTTGGCTGGCGCTGGCAGGCCAGACATGTTGATCCCTACGGTCATGCCGAGGAATTCAAACAGCGGGCGGTTATTTTCGGCGTCACGCTGAGCCAGATAGTCGTTCACGGTCACCACGTGTACACCCTTCCCGCTCAATGCGTTCAGGTAGGCAGGCAGCGTCGCGGTCAAGGTTTTACCTTCACCGGTACGCATTTCCGCGATACAGCGATCGTTAAGCACCATGCCGCCGAGCAGCTGGACGTCGAAGTGACGCATGCCGAATACGCGCTTACTCGCTTCACGGACCACCGCGAACGCTTCCGGGATTAGGCTCTCAACGCTGGCGCCTTTTTCCAGACGGGCGCGGAATTCAGCGGTCTTCGCTTTCAGTTCATCATCGGAGAGTTTTTCCATCTCCGGTTCCATTGCGTTGATAACATTGACCACTTTACGCATACGACGCAGCGTACGCTCGTTACGGCTACCGAATACTTTTGTTAATAATTTGATTAGCATAATAAAATCTCAAACGCCCCGCGGTGCGGAGTCAAAAATTATAAGTTGAAAGGTTCTTTTTTAGCTGAGGCGTTGAGGACCAGCGCGGATACCCTGCAACTGGCTGATCCAGACCGGAACGCTAAACGCGGCCTGAGAGGTAAAATGGGTATATGTCACGCGACTCACGGTCGCGGGCGGTCTGCCTTCTTGCGTCAGCATCGCGCTGAGCGTATTCAGCAACGCAAGATGGTGCGCCTGGATTGGCAACGGCTCTTCGGCAACAGGCAACGCCTGAGGAGCCATAGCAAAAGAAAGATGGCGAATAACCGTACGAATGGCATGCTGATGCCAGTAATCGACGGTAAAATTAGGGCGACGATTGGTCGCTTCCAGCAAAGCAAGCTGGCTAAAGTTAACTTTACCGGATTGATCGTGATTGCTGGCGGTTGCCTTCGCAGGGGTATTGGGTTCAGCAGCATTACTGAGCGCGGGCAGGCCAAAACTCGCCGCGACCATCCCCAACAGGAGATGCGGCCAGAAGTACCGTCTGCCTAACTGTCGCCAACGCGTCAGTATTCCACTCACGTTTTTGCCACCTGATATACCCTGCGTTTGGGGTTACGAATGCAAAACATTTTTTTGCGCACGAATCTTATCATTAAAGCGTACGCTCCACAGCAGTAATGACAACCAGCCATGGGTAAATATGCTCAAGAAAGCAGCGATCGCACACTATTTTAACCTAGTGGCAGGGAAAAATTTGCGTTGGAAAAGACTGCGTTAATGAGTACATAAAAAAACGACTGGCTCACCTGGCCGGAGAGAGTGCCAGATTTACCAGTCGAATTTATACGACAGCGTATGTCGTTATGCCAGTACGGTCGAAGGTGCTTTGAACGCCAGAGGCAGTTCTGCATCGTCCTGGAAGGTCACATATTCCCAGGCTTCCTGTTTTGCAAGGACTGCCTGCAACAGTTTGTTATTCAATGCATGACCGGATTTATACGCGGTGAATGCACCAATAATGTTGTGACCACACATGAACAAGTCACCAATCGCGTCAAGCATTTTGTGACGAACGAATTCGTCTTCAAAACGCAGACCGTCTTCGTTCAATACGCGATAATCGTCAACAACGATGGCACAATCGAAGCTGCCGCCCAAGGCCAGGCCACGGGACTGCAGATATTCGATATCACGCATGAAGCCGAAAGTACGCGCACGGCTGATCTGGCGCATGAACGCATCTGCAGAGAAGTTCATCGCATAGCGCTGCGTGCTGGCATCAATCGCCGGATGGTTAAAGTCGATGGTAAAATCCAACGAGAAACCATTAAACGGTTTGAATTCAGCCCACTTATCGCCATCTTCGACACGAACGGTCTCTTTGATGCGAACAAATTTCTTAGCGCTGTTCAGTTCTTCAATACCCGCATCGAGCAGCAGGTATACGAATGGAGCAGCACTACCATCCATGATCGGGATTTCCGGGGCGTTAACTTCAATAACAATGTTATCGATACCTAAGCCCGCCAGAGCAGCGTTAAGGTGCTCTACGGTTGAAATCCGCACATCATGCTCATTGACCAGACACGTACAGAGCATGGTATCACGCACAGATTTGGCATCGGCCGGGAAATCTACCGGAGGATTCAAGTCGGTGCGACGATAGATGACCCCGGTGTTGGCCGGCGCAGGGCGTAGCGTCAGCGTGACTTTTTTGCCGGTATGTAAACCGACGCCAGTCGCCTGAACGATACGTTTAAGTGTCCTTTGTTTGATCATCGTATAATCTCGCCAAATTAACTATCCAACCGAAGTGTACTATACATTCGGCGGGCCAGTTTAGCACAAAGAGCGCAGATTCCCAAATTCCAGCTAATTCTTAATCAGCTTGCTTACGCAGGAATGCTGGGATATCCAGATAATCCGGCTCTTTAGTGGTTTGCGGCGTATTGTCGTTAACCACTTTCGCTACCGGTTTTTGCTCTTGCGTCAACGGCGCCATGCCGTGTTGTTGGTAACGATCCATTACCGGCTGTTGTACCTGCTTGTTGGTTACCAGAGTGATTTCAGGACGCTTGTCCATACCAATTCCAGTCGCAACAACGGTTACGCGCAGTTCGTCGTTCATATCCGGGTCCAGAGAGGTACCGATTACCACGGTCGCGTTATCCGATGCAAAGGCACGGATGGTGTTACCCACGGTTTCGAATTCATCCAGACGCAGGTCGAAGCCCGCAGTAATGTTGACCAGCACGCCACGTGCGCCGGACAGATCGATGTCTTCCAACAGCGGAGAAGAAATTGCCATTTCAGCCGCTTCTTCTGCACGATCTTCACCGCTCGCCACGCCAGAACCCATCATTGCGTAGCCCATTTCAGACATCACGGTACGCACGTCTGCAAAGTCGACGTTCATCAGACCCGGACGGGTAATCAGTTCAGCGATACCCTGTACTGCGCCTTTCAGCACGTCATTCGCAGCGCCAAACGCATCCAGCAGGGAGATCCCGCGACCCAGCACTTTCAACAGTTTGTCATTCGGGATAGTGATCAGAGAGTCCACGTGTTTGGACAGCTCAGTGATACCCTGCTCCGCGAATGCCATACGCTTCTTGCCTTCAAAGTTGAAAGGCTTGGTCACGACAGCAACGGTCAGGATACCTAAATCTTTTGCCACTTCAGCCACTACTGGCGCTGCACCAGTACCGGTACCGCCGCCCATGCCAGCGGCGATAAACACCATGTCTGCACCGTCAAGCGCTGCACGCAGAGCTTCACGATCTTCATCTGCCGCATTGCGACCGACTTCCGGGTTTGCACCCGCGCCCAGACCTTTGGTGATGCCGCTACCAATCTGAATGGTCTGTCCTACCGCCGTCTTACGCAACGCCTGCGCGTCGGTATTCACCGCGAAGAATTCAACACCTTCGATGCGCTCGCGCACCATGTGTTCAACGGCATTACCGCCACCGCCGCCGACGCCGATGACTTTAATCACCGCGTCATTGGTAAGTTCCATAGGTTCAAACATAGTTTCTCTCTCCGTTGTGCCTGTCGCCTGAGACCGTTAATGTGCGTCGGTCTCTTTAAAAATTAAAACTCTTTTCTCAGCCAGCTATTGAGTCGTTTGATCCACGAGCCAACTGATGCCGTTACGCGTTTTTCTACTTCAGCCTCACCACTCAAATGGGATTCTTTCCCGTAATGAAGCAGCCCCACCGCCGTTGAATAATACGGCTCCTGAGCATAATCCGTCAGACCGGTAATATTCAGCGGTGCGCCAATACGCACTTGCGTATGGAACACACGTTGTGCGCAGGCCGCAAGGCCTTCAATTTGCGCAGCACCGCCGGTTAACACAATCCCCGCCGCCAGATGATGTTTCACACCCTGCTGACGAAGCTGTTCTTGTAATTGCAAAATTTCTTCGTTGACCAGGTTGAGCAGCTCGGTATAACGCGGCTCAATGACCTCTGCCAAAGTCTGACGTTGCAGGCTACGCGGTGGACGCCCCCCCACGCTTGGCACTTCAACGCTCTCGTCTTTACCCACGATGGAACCCAGTGCGCAACCATGACGCACTTTGATGGCTTCGGCATCGCTTGGCGGCGTACCAAAGGCATACGCGATATCGCTGGTCACGACATTCCCTGCATAAGGGATAACTTTAGTGTGGCGCAACGCCCCGCCAGTATAAACGGCGATGTCCATTGTACCACCACCAATATCGACCACGCAGACACCCAGCTCACGTTCATCTTCCGTCAAGACGGAATAACTGGCTGCCAACCCGGCAAAAATCAGTTGGTCAACTTTCAGACCACAACGTTCAACAGCTTTGACGATGTTCTTCGCCATGTCGTTGTGGCAGGTTATAAGGTGGACTTTTGCCTGCATACGCACGCCGGAAAGACCGACCGGATTTTTGATACCTTCCTGGTAGTCAATGGCGTATTCCTGCGGAATAACGTGCAGAACGCGATGTTCATCGCGAACACGTACGGACTTTGCCGTATGAACCACGTTTTCCACATCTTCCTGCGTCACTTCCTCTTCGGAAATGGGCACCATACCAATTTCATTCTGACAGCTAATGTGTTTACCGGAAAGCGCCAGATACACAGAGGAGATCTGGCAATCTGCCATCAGTTCAGCCTGGTCAATGGCGCGCTGTACGCACTTCACCACAGACTCAAGGTCGTTCACCCCGCCTTTATCCATACCTCGCGATGGGCAACTGCCCACGCCAATGATATTGACCATACCGTCGGGCAGAACTTCCCCTACTAAAGCGGCTACCTTCGCGGTGCCAATCTCCAGTCCAACTACCAGTTTTCTGTCCGTCGCCTTGATCATTGTTGTTCTGCCTGTGCCTGATTCTGTTGCTGATTAGATTCCTCAGGAGGCAAGGGAACCCAGCCTACTGCCGCTCCTGAGTCATAACGCAAATCAACGTAGCTAATCCGTTTGCCATCGGTTTGCGCCTGCTGCTGTAAAACCGGGTAGAGTTCCACAAAGCGAGCCAAACGTTTTATCGTATCGCCCCTGCCCAGATTCAGCTTAATATCGTTATTCAGCGTCAACTGCCAGGAACGACGAGCGGTCATTGCCGCTTCCTTCAGGGTGAATCTATCCTTAGCCAGCACCTGCCCCATATCACGGAACCCTTGCAACACTTCACTCGCGCTGCCTTCCGGCCCGTACAACATGGGTAATACCTGCTTATTGGCCCGACCGGTTGGGACGCTGAACGTATTTCCTTCGGCATCCACCATATGTTGGTCATTCCAACGCGCTATTGGCACATATTCAACCAGATGAATCTTCAATTCATCAGGCCATTGCTTTCTGACGCTCGCCTGTTTGATCCAGGGGAGACGTTCAATCTGGCTCTGGATGATGTTCACATCCTGAGTCATAAAGGTTCCCGGAGCGCCCAGCGCCAGGATGGACTGACGGATATCGTCATTGCGCGTGTAATGCCGTTCACCGGTTAACACCAGTTTTGACAATGGCAAACGCTGCGCATCTTCCATCCATCCCAATACTACCCAGCCGCTGACAAACACGGTGCACAGCACTGTCAACAGAAACAGTATTCCTGCAAGACGCGTTCCATTATTGCGGCGTGAGGAGTTTACTTCTTCTTCATCACCGTTTCGTGTGTTCAGCGCAGCCTGCGACATATCAGTCCGCCAACTCCAGAATTCGTACCACCAACTGCGAGAAGCTCAAACCCGCCTGACGCGCCGCCATCGGCACCAGGCTGTGGCTGGTCATACCCGGAGAGGTATTGGCTTCCAGCAGATAAAACTGGTCATCGCTGTCCAGCATGACGTCAATACGGCCCCAACCTTTACAGCCCAATGCGGTCCATGCTTTCAGGACTAATTCCTGCAAACGGGCCTCTTGTTCGACTTCCAGACCTGCTGGGCAGAAATATTGTGTCTCATCAGAGAGATACTTCGCCTCATAATCATAGAAGGTTCCCGCGGGTTGGATACGTATTGACGGTAAAATTTCTTCGCCGAGCATCGCAACTGTAAATTCCGGGCCACTGAGCCATTTTTCAATCAGTACTTCTTCATCATGCTGAAAAGCCAATGCTAATGCACCATGCAAAGCATTTTCTTCTTCAACTTTTGACATCCCTACGCTAGAGCCTTCACGGCTTGGCTTCACAATTAGCGGCAGGCCTAACGCAGAAATTTTTGTAACCACTTCATCGCTAAGACCTTTTTCGAACTCAGCGCGGGTCAGCGCAACCCAAGGTGCGACGGGTAAACCTGCGCCCTGCCACAGCAACTTGCTGCGCAGTTTGTCCATCGAAATCGCGGAAGCCATGACGCCGCTGCCAGTATACGGCAGGCCAATCAGCTCCAGCATGCCCTGCAACGTGCCATCTTCACCACCACGACCATGCAGCGCAATAAACGCCTTCTGAAAACCCATTGATTTCAGAAGAGTGACATCAACCTCTTTTGGGTCAATCGGATGGGCATCCACACCACCTTCACGTAACCCAGCCAGCACGGCCGCGCCGGAATTCAGCGATACTTCACGCTCTGCGGAGGTTCCCCCTAACAGGACCGCGATTTTATCAGCCATGTTGTCCTTCCTCCGGGTTTTGCGGCTTCAGTTTGATTTCAGCTAAGGAACGCGCGATTTTGCCGATATTTCCAGCGCCTTGCACCAAAATCAGATCGTTGCCGGTTAATACGGGGGCCAACATTTCAGCCGCCAGGGCCGGATCGGAGACCAGAATCGGATCGATCTTACCGCGACTGCGAATCGTACGGCACAGCGAGCGGCTGTCAGCACCCGGAATCGCGGCTTCGCCTGCGGCATACACATCCAGCATCAGCAGCGCATCGACCTGGGTCAGCACGTTGGCAAAGTCGTCGTATAAATCGCGCGTACGTGTGAACCGGTGCGGCTGGAACAGCATCACCAAATTTTTGTCCGGCCAGCCCGCGCGCGCAGCTTTGATCGTGGCGTCAACTTCCGTTGGGTGATGACCATAATCATCAACCAGCATCGCAGTCCCGGTTTTACCGTTCACCGGCTCAAGCGGGAATTCACCGAGGAAGTCAAAACGACGCCCGGTCCCCTGGAAACTTTCCAGCGCACGTAAAATAGCCTCGTCTTCAATACCTTCTTCTGTCGCGACCGCCACCGCCGCCGCCGCATTCAGGGCATTGTGGCGACCCGGCGCGTTTAACGTAACGCGTAAATCAGCCATCCCCTGGCGCAGCAGCGTAAAGTGCCCTTGTGGGCCGATCTGCTGGTAATCTTCAACGCGCACATCGGCATCGTCGCTAAAACCATAGGTTGTGGTTTGACGGCCGACTCGCGGTAACAGTTCGCGGATCACCGGATCGTCAACACACATCACCGCACGACCATAAAACGGCAAGTTATGCAGGAAATTTATAAACGTCTGCTTTAAATTTTCGAAGTCGCCATGGTAGGTATCCATATGGTCAGCTTCGATATTGGTGACAATCGCCACCATCGGCTGCAAATGCAGGAATGATGCGTCGCTCTCATCCGCTTCGGCAATCAAATAACGGCTATGACCCAGACGCGCATGGACGCCTGCTGCTTTCACCAGACCACCGTTGACGAAAGTCGGATCCAGACCCGCTTCCGCATAGATGCTGGAGACCATCGCCGTGGTCGTGGTTTTACCGTGCGTCCCGGCAATGGCGATACCGTGACGAAAACGCATTAACTCCGCCAGCATTTCAGCACGACGGATCACCGGAATGCGCGCTTCATGCGCCGCAACAATTTCCGGGTTATCTGCAGAAATAGCGCTGGATACCACCACCACGCTCGCATCACGCACGTTTTCCGGGCGGTGATTAAAGAAAATCGTGGCGCCCAGATTCGTCAACTGCTGCGTCACCGGATTCGGCGCTAAGTCAGAACCGCTGATCTGATAACCTTCATTGGCCAAAACTTCGGCAATACCGCCCATACCAGCACCACCGATGCCGACAAAGTGAATGTGCCGAACGCGACGCATTTCGGGCACGATGGAACGCAGTTTTGCCAGTTGTTGTGTATTCATTCTTTAGCCATTAACTTCTTAGTTCATGCGATGCAAAAGGCATCACCACAATTACGCCCGGGCAGCCCGGCTCACTTCGTTTGCAACACGCTCTGTGGCATCCGGTATGGATGCGGCGCGCGCACGTTCTGCCATGGTTAATAAGGTTTCTCGCGACCACCCGGCAAGGGTGCTGGCGACGGCATCCACAGTAAACTGCGGCTGCTCAAGAATTTTGGCCGCGCCCGCTTTCTCCAGCGGCAGCGCATTCCAGTATTGCTGTCTGTCTTTGTGCTGGAACGGTACAAACAGCGCAGGCAAACCTGCGGCGGCAATTTCGCTCACCGTCAGCGCACCTGAGCGACAGACCACGACATCCGCCCACGCGTAAGCTGCCGCCATATCATCAATAAACTCAGTGACCTTGTGTTGCGGTTGTCCCGCGTCGACATAAGCCTGCTCAACGGTTTGCTGCGCACCTTTACCGCTCTGATGCCAGATAGTCACCGCATCACCAAGCCTGGCGGCAACCTGCGGCATCGTCTGGTTAAGCACGCGTGCGCCCTGAGAACCACCGACGACTAGCACGCGAACCGGACCTTCACGTCCAGCCAGACGCGCTTCAGGTAATGGCAGCGCCAGCACGTCAGTACGTACCGGGTTGCCCACCACATCCGCATTTGGGAATGCGCCAGGAAAGGCTTGCATCACCTTCGTTGCAATCTTCGCCAGCCATTTGTTGGTTAATCCAGCAATGCCGTTCTGCTCATGCAGAACCACCGGAATGCCTAATGACCAGGCCGCCAGACCGCCAGGGCCAGACACGTAGCCGCCCATACCCAGCACCACATCAGGCTTAAACTGCTTCATGATGGCGCGCGCCTGACGCCAGGCATTAAAAATACGCACGGGCGCGGCAAGCAGTGCGTTAACGCCTTTGCCACGCAAACCGGAGATGCGAATAAAGTCAATTTCAATGCCATGTTTCGGCACTAAGTCCGCTTCCATACGATCGGCGGTGCCCAGCCAACGAACCTGCCAGCCCTGCGCCATTAAATGGTGCGCGACCGCCAGCCCCGGGAACACATGCCCGCCGGTACCGCCCGCCATCACCATTAACCGCTTCGGTTGACCACTCATCGTGCACCTCGTGTAAACGCCTGGGCTTTTTCCAGACGCGTTTCATAATCAATACGTAACAAAAACATGATGGCCGTCGACATAATCAACAAACTGGAACCACCATAACTGATCAGCGGCAACGTCAGACCTTTGGTTGGCAGCATACCTGCCGCCGCACCGACATTTACCAGCGCCTGGAAGCTAAACCAGATCCCGATGGAGCAGGCTAAAAAGCCTGAAAAACGGTGATCAATTTCCAGCGCTTTACGACCAATCGACATCGCGCGAAAAGCGACGAAGAATACCATTAAAAGTGCCAATACCACACCGATATAACCCAGCTCCTCCCCAATGATGGCGAAGATGAAGTCGGTGTGCGCTTCCGGTAAATACTCCAGTTTTTGTACTGAATTACCTAAGCCTTGTCCCCAAACCTCACCGCGACCAAAAGCCATCAGAGATTGTGTCAGCTGGTAACCGCTGCCGAACGGATCTTCCCACGGGTTCCAGAAAGAAGTTACGCGGCGAATACGATACGGCTCGGCAAGGATCAGCAGTACGACCGCCGAAATCCCCATGCCGATGATGGCGATGAACTGCCACAGTTTCGCGCCGGCGAGAAACAGCATCGCCAAAGTAGTAACAAACAGCACCACCACCGTACCAAGGTCAGGCTGCGCCAGCAGTAAAATAGCCAGCACCAGGATCACGCCCATCGGTTTTAAGAAGCCGCGCAGGTTGTTACGCACCTCATCCACTTTACGCACCAGGTAATTGGCGAGATAACAGAACAGCGACAGCTTGGTAAATTCTGCTGGCTGAATACGCAGCGGACCCAACGCAATCCAGCGCGACGCCCCGTTAACGGAGCTACCCACCACCAGCACGATCAGCAGCATGATGATTGAGGCTATCAGCATCGTCGTACTGTACTTTTGCCAGAACTCCATCGGCAGACGCAGCGTCACCATCGCCAGACAAAACGCGAGGAAGATGTACAACGCGTCACGCTTAGCAAACAGGAAAGGATCACCCGCCAGGCGTTGCCCTACGGGCATCGATGCCGATGTCACCATCACGAAGCCGATAGCCGCCAAACCAAAGGTTAGCCACAGCAGCATGCGGTCATACATGATCAGGCTGTCGGCGTCTTTATCACGCGAAGCCATCACCCAGCCTTTAAGCGCCGCGAAGATCCACGCCAGGACACCCAGTCCTGGTAAGCGCGGCAGTCTCAGACGAGGGAGAGATAAGCGCATCAACCCAACTCCTTCGCCAGACGGGCAAAGACATCACCGCGTTGCTCAAAGTTCTTGAACTGATCGAGGCTGGCGCAGGCTGGCGACAGCAGCACCATATCGCCCGACTTCACGCGCGGCGCAAGCAGACGCATAGCCTGCTCCATAGTTTCAGTTTGTTCCGCAATCTCAGGTCGCAGAGCGGCGAGTTGCGCGCCATCGCGGCCAAAGCAGTACAGACGAATGTTATTGCCGGTCAGGTAACGCTGCAGCGGCATAAAGTCAGCGGATTTCCCGTCGCCGCCCAGCAGCAGATGCAGCGTGCCGTCAACGTGCAGGCCATTCAGTGCGGCTTCAGTGCTGCCGACGTTGGTGGCTTTAGAATCGTTAATCCAGCGTACGCCGTTATGGTTCAGCACCAACTGAAAACGGTGCGCCAGACCGGTAAAGGTGGTCAGCGCTTTCAGACTCGACGCCCGTGGTAAACCTGCGGCATCCGCCAGCGCCAGCGCAGCCAGGGCGTTGGTATAGTTATGCTGACCTGAAAGCGTCATCTCTTTCACGTTGAGGACTTTTTCCCCTTTCACCCGCAGCCAGGTTTCGCCCTGCTGACGATTCAGGTGATAGTCCCCCATATTGACGCCAAAGCTCACGCAGCGCTCATCCGCCCCGCGAATCGGCATGGTCAGCGCATCATCGGCGTTGACCACACATACTTTCGCGTTCTCATAGACGCGCAGTTTGGCCGCACGGTACTGCTGCAGGCCAAACGGATACCTGTCCATATGATCTTCGGTGACGTTCAAAATGGTGGCCGCCACGGCCTGTAAACTGGAGGTTGTTTCCAGTTGGAAGCTCGACAGCTCGAGAACATACAGCTCGCGTTCGTCGTCCAGCAGCATCAGCGCAGGCAGGCCAATATTACCGCCAACCCCCACATTCACACCGGCAGCTTTCGCCATCTCGCCGACCAGCGTAGTGACGGTACTTTTCCCGTTGGACCCGGTGATCGCGACGATCGGCGCCTGAGCTTCGCGACAAAACAGCTCAATGTCGCCAACAATTTCAATCCCGGCATCAGCAGCAGCGCTCAACGAAGGGTGCGCCAGGGCAATACCAGGGCTGGCGACGATGAGATCGGCAGCCAGCAGCCAGTCATCATTCAGGCTACCAACATGACGCTCAACCGCTTCCGGTAATTTATCCAGACCAGGCGGCGTCGCACGGGTATCCATCACGCGCGGCGTCACGCCACGCGCCAGGAAGAAATCCACGCAGGACAGTCCGGTCAACCCCAGACCGATAATGACGACTTTTTTACCCTGGTAATCAGCCATGATTAACGTACCTTCAGCGTTGCCAGGCCAATCAGCACCAGCATCAGCGAAATAATCCAGAAGCGCACAATGACGCGCGGTTCCGGCCAGCCCTTCAGTTCATAGTGGTGGTGAATCGGCGCCATACGGAAGATGCGCTGTCCGCGCAGCTTAAATGAGCCAACCTGCAGAATGACCGACAGCGTTTCTACAACAAATACGCCGCCCATGATCACCAGCAGGAACTCCTGACGCAGCAGCACGGCAATAATGCCCAGCGCGCCGCCCAGCGCCAGCGATCCGACGTCGCCCATAAAGACCTGCGCCGGATAGGTGTTAAACCACAGGAAGCCCAGGCCCGCGCCGACAATCGCCGTACAGACGATCACCAGCTCACCCGCATGACGTAAATAGGGAATGTGCAGATAGCTGGCGAAGTTCATGTTACCGGTCGCCCACGCCACCAGCGCAAAGCCTGCTGCGACGAACACAGTCGGCATAATGGCAAGGCCATCCAGACCGTCGGTGAGATTGACCGCGTTGCCGGTCCCCACAATCACGAAGTACGCCAGCAGAACATAGAACAGACCCAGTTGCGGCATCACGTCTTTAAAGAACGGCACCACCAACTCGGTCGCCGGAGTATCTTTACCGGCCAGATACAGCGCAAAGGCCACGCCCAGCGCAATCACCGACATCCAGAAATATTTCCAGCGCGCAATCAGGCCTTTGGTGTCTTTGCGTACTACTTTGCGGTAGTCATCGACAAAACCGATAATGCCGTAACCGATCAGAACCACCAGCACGCACCAGACGTACGGGTTCGACGGGTATGCCCACAACAGAACAGAGATAACAATTGCGGTGAGGATCATAATCCCGCCCATGGTAGGCGTACCGCGTTTACTGAAGTGCGATTCCGGACCGTCGTTACGCACGACCTGTCCGAAGGACATTTTTTGCAAGCGGGCGATCATGCGCGGGCCCATCCACAAAGAGATGAACAGCGCGGTCAGCAGGCTGACGATGGCGCGAAACGTCAGATAGGAAAAGACGTTAAAGCCGGAATAATATTTGACCAAATGTTCGGCCAGCCAAACTAACATGTCCCATTCTCCTGTAATGCGCGTACTACCTCTTCCATGGCGGCACTACGTGAACCCTTCACTAAAATCGTCATGACCTGATGTTCTGCAATCAATGCTTTAAGATGCGCGGTCAGCGCGGTTTTATCCGCAAAATGCTCACCAACGCCGCTGGCATGGCTAATTGCCTGACTCAGTTTCCCTGTACTCAGCACACGGTCGATACCCGCCGCCTTCGCAGCGATACCCACCTGCACGTGACATGCTTCGCTTTCCGCGCCAAGCTCTGCCATATCGCCAACCACCAGCACGCGATAGCCTGGCATTTCAGACAGCACCTGTACCGCTGCGGTCATGGATCCGACGTTAGCGTTATAGGAGTCGTCCAGCAGCAGTTGGTTTTCTGCCAGTTGAATCGGGAACAGACGCCCCGGTACCGCTTGCAAATCCTTCAGACCCGCTTTGATCGCATCGTGTGTCGCGCCTACCGCCATAGCGAGCGCCGCCGCCGCCAGGGCGTTAGCAATGTTATGGCGACCCGGCAGCGGTAGCAGAACATCAATGCTTCCGGTTGGCGTTTGCAGCGTAAATTCCGTGCCGTGTGAGGTCACATGTACGTTGGCCGCCGAAAAGTCGCTGTTAGCCGCATTCGGCGAAAAACGCCAGACTTTGCGATTGCCGATAATGTTCTGCCAGTTCAGCCAGTCGTTGTTGTCGGCATTCATAATGGCGATACCGTTCGCTGACAGGCCGGTAAAAATCTCACCTTTTGCCTTCGCTACGCCCGCCAGAGAGCCGAAACCTTCCAGATGCGCGGCGGCAAGGTTGTTCACCAGCGCGGCTTCCGGGCGAGTCAGGCCAACGGTCCAGGCGATTTCACCCTGATGATTGGCGCCGAGCTCAATCACGGCATAGTCGTAATCGTTGTTTAAGCGCAGCAGCGTCATCGGAACGCCGATGTCGTTATTCAGGTTTCCCGCGGTATATAACGTGTTGCCACACTTACTCAAAATGGAGGCCGTCATCTCTTTGACTGACGTTTTACCAGAAGAGCCGGTCAACGCGACAACACGCGCCGGAACCTGGGCGCGTACCCACGCTGCCAGTTCACCAAACGCCAGACGCGTATCGTTAACAATCAACTGCGGCAGATCGGTGTCCAGAGGACGGCTGACCAACAGCGCGCCCGCCCCGCTCTCTTGTGCCTTGTCGGCAAAATCATGAGCGTCAAAACGTTCGCCTTTCAGTGCCACAAACAGGCAGCCTGGCGTCACTTTACGCGTATCGGTTGTCACCGCATCAAGGGTCAGATCGGCCCCTTTCAGTTCGCCACGGAGGATCTCAGCCAGTTGGCTGAGCGTTACGCTAATCATGCGATTACCCCCAGCAGGCGCGCTGTCGTTACGCGGTCAGAATAGTCAAGGCGCTGTGCGCCGACGATCTGGTAGTCTTCGTGACCTTTCCCGGCCACCAGCACCACGTCGTTTTCCTTCGCCTGCATAATGGCGTTTGTCACCGCTTCTGCGCGACCTTCCATCACCTTCGCCTGCCCGGCATCCAGCATCCCCGCCAGAATATCGTTAATAATGGCGCGCGGCTCTTCGGTACGCGGGTTGTCATCGGTCACCACAACAACATCTGCAAACTGCTCGGCAATTGCGCCCATCAACGGACGTTTGCCTTTATCGCGATCCCCGCCGCAGCCAAAGACGCACCACAGTTTGCCAGTGCAGTGCAAACGCGCTGCCTGCAGCGCTTTTTCCAGCGCATCTGGCGTATGGGCGTAATCAACCACCACGGTGGTTTTACCCGGTGCGCTGAACACTTCCATGCGCCCGCAAACCGGCTGTAATTGTGCCGCCGTTTTCAGTAAATCAGCTAACGGATACCCCAGCGCCAGCAGCGTTGCCAGCGCCAGCAGCAGATTGCTGACGTTAAACGCCCCCATCAGGCGGCTTTCAATTTCGCCGTCGCCCCATGAGGAGGAAAATCGAATCGTCGCGCCGCTGTCGTGATAATCCACGTCAATCGCTTTTAACCAACGACCGTGACAGTTCGGGTTGATATGGCCTTCCATCGACACAGCAACCGCATCCGGCAATTTTGCCAGCCAGCGACGACCGACTTCATCATCCGCATTGACAATAGCCTGACCGCAATGGTGCGTGGAATACAGCAGCCATTTCGCGGCTTCGTAGTGCTCCATATCGCCGTGGTAATCCAGATGATCGCGGCTCAGGTTGGTGAATACCGAGGCGGCAAACTTCAGCGCCGCCACACGATGTTGCACCAGACCGTGCGAGGAGACTTCCATCGCGCCCACCGTGGCACCCTGCGCAACCAGCCCTGCCAGCACATGCTGGACATCAACGGCTGAACCGGTGGTGTTTTCCGTTGGGATCACTTTACCCAACAGGCCATTGCCTACCGTGCCCATTACCGCGCTGGTTTCACCAAGCAGTTGGCTCCACTGTGCCAGCAATTGGGTGGTGGTGGTTTTACCGTTCGTCCCGGTCACGCCGACCAGACGCATTTTCTCAGAAGGCTCGTGGTAAAAACGGCCTGCCAGTGCAGATAAGCGTTCGTTAAGCTGGCTCAGATAGATAACCGGTACACCGTGCATTTCGCGGATTTCACCGTCAGCAGCTTCATCTTTTGCTTCTGCAATAATGGCAGCCACACCTTGCGCTATCGCCTGCGGGATATACCGACGCCCGTCCGCCTGATGACCCAATACTGCGACAAAGAGATCGCCTGATGCAGCCACACGGCTGTCGAGCGTCATCTCCCGCAGTGCTCGCTCCGGTGCACCCGGCACCCATGGAGCAAGAAGGTCGCGCAAATTACGATCTGCCACCTGTTGCCTCGCCTTGATTATTCACAAATTCATTTTTATCGCCCGTTGTCAGCGCATCCGGCTCGATGTTCATGGTGCGCAGAACGCCGCCCATGATGGCACCAAAGACCGGCGCGGAAACGGCGCCACCGTAGTATTTACCCGCCTGCGGATCGTTGATAACAACAACCAGCGCGAAGCGCGGCTGACTCGCAGGCGCAACGCCTGCGGTATAAGCAATGTATTTGTTGATGTAGCGGCCATCCGGCCCTACTTTTTTCGCCGTACCGGTTTTAATGGCGATACGATAGCCTTTAATCGCCGCCTTCACGCCGCCGCCACCGGGCAGCGCCACGCTTTCCATCATGTGCACCACGGTGCGTACGGTCGCTTCCGGGAAGATACGCTCGCCCGGAACGGGAGGATCAACTTTGGTAATCGACAGCGGGCGATAAACGCCATAGCTGCCGATCGTTGCGTAGACTCGCGCTAACTGTAACGGCGTTACCATCAGCCCGTAGCCGAAAGAGAAGGTGGCCCTCTCTATGTCAGACCACCGTTGTTTTTGAGGATATAAGCCACTGCGTTCTCCGACCAACCCCAAATTGGTCGCTTTTCCCAGCCCAAAACGTGAGTAAGTGTCTACTAACGCTGAGGACGGCATCGCTAACGCCAGCTTGGAAACACCGACGTTACTCGACTTCTGCAAAACCCCGGTGAGGGTCAATTCGCTATAACGCGCCACGTCTTTGATTTCGTGGCCATTAATTCGGTAAGGGATAGTGTTGAGCACGGTGTTTTCGCGTACAACGCCACGCTGCAGCGCCGTCATCACCACCATCGGCTTAACGGTAGAACCCGGTTCAAACACGTCGGTAATGGTACGGTTGCGCATAGCGTCTTTTGGCGTACCGGTGAGATTGTTTGGGTTGTAAGACGGGCTGTTCGCCATCGCCAGCACTTCACCAGTATTTACATCCACCAGCACCGCGCTGCCTGATTCCGCCTTGTTAAAGGCCACAGCGTTATTCAGTTCACGGTAGACCAGCGCCTGTAAACGCTCATCAATACTCAGCGCAAGGTTATGCGCCGCCTGGCTGTCGGTAGAGGAAATATCCTCAATGACGCGGCCATAACGGTCTTTACGTACAATACGCTCACCCGGTTGTCCGGTGAGCCATTTGTCGAAGCTTTTCTCAACGCCTTCAATCCCCTGACTGTCGACGTTAGTAAAACCGATGAGGTGAGCGGTCACTTCTCCGGAAGGATAGTAACGGCGGGACTCTTCACGCAGGTGAATCCCTGGCAGCTTGAGTTTTTTGATGTAGTCAGCCATGTCAGGGTTTACCTGACGTGCCAGATAGATAAAGCGTCCTTTCGGGTTGGCGTTAATGCGGGAAGCCAGTTGATCAAGCGGGATATTCAGGGCCGTCGACAGCGCTCGCCAGCGCTCGCCAACGCTCACGCCGCCTGCATCATGCACCTCTTTCGGATCGGCCCAAATCGCCTTCACCGGTACGCTCACCGCCAGCGGACGTCCTGAACGGTCGGTAATCATTCCGCGCGAGGTGGACACTTCCTGGACGCGCAGAGAGCGCATATCGCCCTGACGTACCAGCATGTCCGGCGCGATGATTTGCAGCCAGGCAACGCGCCCCAGCAGAAAACCCAGTGCCAGCAAAATACAGCCGCACAGTAACGCAAAACGCCAACTGATAAAGTTGGCTTGTTCTTCCTGGCGTTTTGGTTTGTGCGTTTTTGCCGCTGCTTTCATGCGTCGCGTTTATCCTTATTTTTGTACTACGATGTTTTCTTGTGAGGGATCAACATGCTGCATTTGCAGCTTTTCCGTTGCGATCCGTTCAACACGGCTATGATCACCGAGCGCATTCTCCTCAAGGATCAAGTTGCGCCATTCGATATCTAACGCATCTCGCTCCAGAACAAGTTGCTCACGCTGCGCGGTCAGTAACCGCGTATGGTGTGCTGTGGTCACGACGGTAACCGCCGTCAAAATAATGCAAATGAACAGGCAGAGTGGCAGCTTCCCATACCGCAAAAGATCATCACCGATCACGCCAGGCAAGGCATGGCGCTCGTTGCTTCCTATCGATCCCTTAACTTTGCTGAGGGCTTCTGTCACTCTGCCGATCATGCGTTCGTCCTCTCTGCAATACGCAGAACTGAACTACGGGCACGAGGATTTTCAGCAACCTCTTCTTCGCCCGGCATCATCTTGCCTAGTGCTCTTAACTCACGGCCGCCCAGCTTTTTGATCTGCGCTTCGGTCATCGGTATTCCAGCCGGAACCTGAGGACCACGGCTTTGTTCACGCATAAAGCGTTTCACAATGCGATCTTCAAGCGAATGGAAACTGATTATCGAAAGGCGACCTCCTGGTGCCAGCACGCTGAGCGAGCTTTTTAGCGCCTGCTCTATCTCCTCCAGTTCACTGTTCACCCAAATGCGCACCGCCTGGAAGGTACGGGTCGCGGGATGTTTGAATTTGTCTTTCACCGGCATTGCCGCCGCAATCACTTCCGCCAGCTCTTTGGTGCGGGTCATCGGTTCGATGCGATTGCGCTCTACGATGGCGCGAGCAATGCGCTTGCCGAAGCGCTCTTCGCCAAAGGTTTTAATCACCCAGGCAATGTCTGCTTCATCGGCGGTTTGCAGCCATTCAGCTGCTGACTGACCACGTGTTGGGTCCATACGCATATCTAATGGACCGTCACGCATAAATGAGAATCCGCGTTCCGCGTCATCAAGCTGCGGAGAAGAAACCCCAAGATCGAGAAGAATCCCGTCGATCTTACCGGTCAGTCCGCGTTCGGCGACATAGTCAGCCAGCGCAGAAAAAGGTCCATGTACGATGGAAAAACGGGGATCAGTAATCGTCTGTGCAACGGCAATCGCCTGCGGATCGCGATCGATAGCCAGTAAACGTCCTTCTTCGCCAAGCTGTGAGAGGATCAGACGTGAGTGACCGCCGCGACCAAATGTCCCGTCAATGTAGATGCCGTCTGGACGAATATTCAGGCCGTTTACGGCTTCATCCAACAACACCGTTGTATGTTTATAGTTTTCCATCATTTTATAGAGACAAATCCTGCAATCGTTCCGACAGCGCGCCGGTAACAGACTGCTCAGCGTCGATATCTTCCTTGACCTGTTGATACCAGGTCGTTTCATCCCACAGCTCAAACTTATTGAACTGCCCAACCAGCATCACTTCTTTCGTTAGCCCTGCGTGTTGCCGCAGAATGGGCGCTATCAATAATCGACCAGCGCTATCCATCTGACATTCGCTGGCATGACCCAGCAATAAGCGCTGTACGCGACGCTCAACTGGATTCATGCTCGACAGACGCGATAACTTCTGCTCGATAATTTCCCATTCAGGCAGGGGGTACAGCAGCAGGCACGGGTGATGGATGTCAATGGTACAAACCATTTGACCGGTAGCGCTCTCGAGCAGTTGATCCCGATAACGGGTAGGCACCGATAAGCGCCCTTTACTGTCGAGATTAACTAACGTTGCTCCCCGGAACATGCCAGTCTCACCCCCGATTACCACTTTATCCCACAAATTCCCACTTAAAGGAGTTTACGGAGCGGAGGAAAACCTTGTCAAGCAAGTCACGGCGCTTAGCGGAGCAAAAAACCCATTGTTTACGGCTAATATCTGCGTTGAGCAAATTCCGTACAGCAAACGAAGCAAATTAACGTCATGAATATTTGTAAGAAAAAAATCCAACAACTCATCATTGTTTAAAACAACTGAATATCATCAGAAGAAAATATAAAGTGTCAGTTTGCGACGCGAGCGGCATTTTAGGACAATATGCAGCGAGATAACAGTACCAGTTAATCAGTCTGTACACCGCACAGGAGTGAGGCAGGGGCGAGATTGTCGCAGTACGGCAGCGAAGTGTTTGTTAATTCGTCAATTCCATACAAGCATGTAACAAAATAATACAACCGTAACGCGCAGTTACGTATCAATAACCCGAAAATGGTTAGTTGCTTTTTTAATTCGCCATTATTTAAGATGAAATTAAGATAATTCTAAAGAATATTCTTAATTATAATGCGGTTATTTCTGATAATGGCAAATTTGATGACGCCAGAGATATCCTGTCGACGTCATCAATAGAGAGGACTTAGTTACGGCTGAGAATACCGCGACGGTACAGATTACGCCGTATACGCGTTAAACCTGGTTTTGGTTTACGTGGCTCGTCAAGGCTTGCCAATACAATCTCCAGCACGCGTTCTGCAACATCACGATGGCGCTGCGCCACCGCCAGTACCGGGCACTGCAGGAAGTCGAGCAGTTCGTGATCGCCAAACGTCGCAATCGCTAAATCAGACGGTAATTGACCATCGCGACGCAGGGTCACATCCATCACTCCCTGCAGCAGGGCAAACGACGTGGTAAACAGCGCCTGAGGCATGGGATGCGTTTCCAGCCATTTATCAAACAATTGCGCGGCCGCTTCCCGCTCGTAGCTGTTGGCATACAGGAAATGCACTTCACGCGGATCGTCCTTCCACGCGGTACGGAAACCCTGTTCGCGCAGGAAACTGACGGATAATTCAGGGAGCGCCCCCAGATAGAGCACGGTTTCAGCAGGGAATTTACGCAGTTCCTCCGCCAACATTTCCGCATCATCCTGGTCTGCGCCCACGACGCTGGTAAAGTGTTCGCGATCCAGCGCGCGGTCCAGCGCCACAATTGGGAATGAACTGTTCGCCCAACGCTGATAGAACGGATGTTCAGGCGGCAAGGAGGTCGACACGATAATGGCATCAACCTGGCGTTGTAAAAGATGCTCAATACAGCGCATTTCGTTATCCGGCTGATCTTCAGAGCAGGCAATCAGCAATTGATATCCGCGCTGACGCGCCTGACGCTCCAGATAGTTTGCGATCCGGGTATAGCTCGTGTTCTCGAGATCCGGGATCACAAGCCCAATAGAACGTGTGCGTCCAGCACGCAGCCCGGCCGCCACGGCATTAGGGTGGTAATTATGCTCGCGCACCACCGCCATGACTTTTTCAACCGTTTTGTCGCTTACGCGATATTGCTTTGCTTTACCGTTAATAACGTAGCTTGCAGTCGTTCGCGAAACGCCGGCCAACCGAGCGATTTCATCCAGTTTCACAATTGCCCCTTGCGTAAAATGTACAAACCATAACCTTTGAGATGGCATGGGTTAAATTTATTAACATCTAAGCGCAGAATAATGACTCCGGCAACCGCTTTTGTCTCTGGTTACCGCTGATTTCGCAAAAAAAAGCCCAACCTGAGTCGTTGGGCTTGCGAATTAAGAACCCGATCATGATTAGCGCATGATTTTATCGCCGCGGGAAAGCCCCACCACGCCGGAACGAGCGACTTCCACAATTTTAGCGACTTCACGCAGCGTTGCCAGAAACGCATCCAGCTTATCGCTGGTGCCCGCCAGTTGTACGGTGTAGATAGACGGCGTAACGTCGATAATTTGCCCGCGGAAAATCTCCGTGTTGCGTTTCACCTCTTCCCGGCCATAACCGCTGGCCTGAATTTTCACCAGCATAATTTCTCGTTCAACGTGAGCACCCTGCCCCAGTTCGCTGACGCGCAAAACGTCCACCAGTTTGTGAAGCTGCTTTTCGATCTGTTCCAGGACTTTCTCATCTCCAACCGTCTGGATCGTCATCCGCGATAAGGTCGGATCGTCAGTCGGCGCGACGGTCAGGCTTTCAATGTTGTATCCACGCTGGGCGAAGAGGCCAATAACACGCGATAATGCACCCGACTCGTTTTCCAGCAATACTGATAATATCCGGCGCATAATCAGGTCCTCTCCGTTTTGCTTAACCACATTTCATCCATCCCGCCTCCACGAATCTGCATCGGGTAGACATGTTCACTACCGTCGACGGTAACATCGACAAACACCAGACGGTGGTTACGCACATGTTCCAGCGCTTCGCCCAGCTTGCTCTCCAGTTCATCAGGCCGATTAATCTGGATACCGATATGCCCATAAGCCTCAGCCAGGCGCACAAAATCGGGTAGCGACTGCATGTAAGATTGGGAATGACGCCCAGAATAGATCATGTCCTGCCACTGTTTGACCATGCCGAGATAACGGTTGTTAAGGTTGAGTACCAGCACAGGCAGCTCATATTGCAGCGCCGTCGACAGCTCCTGAATGTTCATCTGAATGCTGCCATCTCCGGTGACGCAGACCACCGTTTCATCCGGCAGCGCCATTTTCACGCCTAACGCCGCGGGCAAACCAAATCCCATGGTGCCGAGGCCGCCTGAGTTGATCCAGCGCCGCGGTTTATCAAACGGATAGTATAGTGCGGCAAACATCTGATGCTGGCCAACGTCAGAGGTCACATACGCATCCCCTTTCGTCAGGCGCCAGATGGTTTCGATCACCGCCTGCGGTTTAATACTTTCGCTTTGCGTGTCGTATTTCAGGCATTGACGGGCACGCCAGTGCTCGATGTGTTGCCACCAGTCACGGTTATCATCCAGCGGCTGCAGCGACTTCTCCTGCTCCAGCAGTTCAAGCATCTGATCCAACACCAGGCGAGCATCGCCCACAATCGGAATATCTGCCGTGACAGTTTTTGAAATAGAGGTCGGATCGATGTCGATATGCAGCACGGTCGCATTCGGGCAATATTTTGCCAGGTTATTGGTCGTGCGATCATCGAAGCGAACGCCGACGGCAAAGATCACATCGGAATGATGCATGGTCATATTGGCTTCGTAAGTACCATGCATACCCAACATGCCCAGCGCCTGGCGATGCGTTGCCGGGAACGCACCTAAGCCCATTAGCGAGGAGACAACTGGCAGATTAAGTGCTTCAGCCATCTGCCTCAGCTGTTCGTGGCAGGCAGCATTCACCGCCCCGCCTCCCACATACACAACCGGTTTCTTCGCTGCGACCAGCGTCTGCAAAGCCCGTTTTATCTGTCCTTTGTGCCCGGTCGTCGTCGGATTATACGAACGCATACTCACTGACTCTGGCCAGCTGTAAGGCAGTTTCTTCGCGGGATTCAGAATATCTTTCGGTAAATCCACCACCACAGGTCCCGGACGACCGCTTGCCGCCAGCCAGAAGGCTTTTTTCAGCACCTGCGGGATGTCTTCCGTTTGTTTAACCAGAAAGCTGTGCTTTACCACCGGACGGGATATGCCCACCATGTCACACTCCTGAAAGGCATCGTAACCAATCAGTGAAGTAGCGACCTGCCCGGAGAGGATCACCAACGGAATGGAATCCATATAGGCTGTTGCAATACCGGTGATCGCATTGGTTGCCCCCGGTCCGGAAGTGACTAAAACGACGCCCACCTCTCCCGTGGCACGCGCCAAACCATCAGCCATATGTACTGCGGCTTGCTCATGACGAACCAGCACATGATCAATACCGCCGACTGTATGCAACGCATCATAAATATCGAGGACGGCCCCCCCGGGATAACCGAATACCTGCTTCACACCCTGATCGATGAGCGATCGGACGACCATCTCGGCTCCAGACAACATCTCCATGGCTTGCCTCACTCTTATAATGAATAACGGTTTAACAACACATTAACCGCTGACGATGACGCATGGCAATTGACTCCGAAGGGGTGACACCGGAGTAAATAAGAATAAAATGAAGGAAAGAATCGAATATATGGAGAATTAAACCAGCATAAGCAATTGATATGATAAATAATCGCTTAAAAAGGGGGACTTACAGCAATTAGTCTATTTTTTTATACTTTCAGGTAAGCATAAAAACCAGAGTTCAGCATAAAATTTCAGATATAAATCGAAAAGCAGAATAAACCAGATGAGCTATCCAGTTTATTCTGCCAGTGGCTACTGTTTACAGACAGAGACTAACAGTTCTTCCATCCATTGATGCCCTTTATCGCGCCCCGCAGCTTCATGCCAGGAAAGATAACATGTGCGGCTGTTCAATTTTAAAGGTAAAGGCAATACCTGCAGCTCTAAAGAATCGGCAAACTCCTCTGCCAACCAACGTGGCGCTATAGAGACCAGATGCGTTTGCGATACAATATTAAGAACGCTAATTAATGCCATGCCCTGATAGGCCACGCAGGATTGTTTATCCGGGGTGTCGTACCACGGTTGACTGAATGAAGCGAAGCGATCGAGCGAAACCACGGCATGCTGTTCATTATAGAGATCGCTTTCCAGCAGCGGACCACTAATGCGCGGATGCTTTTTGCTCGCCACTAACACCATTTCGTCATTGAATAACGGAATACTGGTGAATTCCGGACGACGGAAGTCTTCATAGCTAATAACAAACTCAGTTTCCTGATAACGTAATTGATGTTCTGTATTCTGGTTGAGCGAAGATTTAAATACGACATTAATGTTTGGCGCGACTTGTTCAACCCGATTATAAATCATCGAAGTAAGGATATTATCTAACGGACTGCATACGCAAAGATTGAATACACGCTCGCTGCTGCCAGGTTCAAAGCCCGAACCTGGCAGTTCGTTCTGTACTAATTGCAACGCCTGGCGAACGGAACCAAATAGCTGGAAGGCCCTGGCAGTCGGCTGGATCCCGCGACCATAACGCACAAAAAGTTCATCGTTGAACATGACCTTCAGGCGCGCAACCGCATTACTGACTGCAGGTTGCGACATCCCCAATGAATGGGCAGCACGAGTAATGTTTTGTTCCTGCATCACCGCATCAAAGACGGTTAATAAATTTAGATCAACCATGCGAAGCTGTGGCTTCCCCATCTCTATAAGATTTGGTTTATCTATTATTTTTACTTCTGGCATATTTAACTCCACTGTCACTCTAAACTCCCTTTTAATCCCAGACGGAGTGAAGAAATAACCTCCGTTAATATGATTTACCATGCATATAAAATGAGAAAAAGAGAAAACATTAAAATTAGGAAAACATAAAGGCACAAATCTGAATGTGCAAAAAAACACTACAAACGCCGCGCGGAAGAAGTCATTGCGCGATGATTCATATGTTTAAATTTCAAAAGCAATATAACCATAAGCATGGCGAATAAACAATCATACGCCTCATGAATACGTATTTAAGTTTTAATTAAATGTTTATATTATTAATACATTAAAAGTTAACATTAATTTATCAATTTTGGGGTGGTACACTGGTCATACCCATTCATAGTTACTATAAAAATAGATAAATCATAAAGATATAAAATCCCAATCGGGATGATATCTCAAGTTCATCGTTACAATAAATGCAAATAAGTATGCTCAAATATGTCAAACCGTGAAAACTGTGTTCAGCCCTCAGTGAATTAATTTTATATACCCAGAAAAATTCAGCACAATTCGCTTAAGTTTTGTTGAAACTTTATCCCTTAAGCAGGGCATTTACGAGGCATGGGGTTGACATCAGACCTCATATCCAGTACCACTAAAAGCATATCGCATTCGCCTGGAGCCAGATTGATGACTTACATTGCTCGTTTTAACGGTCTACTACTACTAAACGCATCTTCATTGCGCGGTAGACTGGTGGACGACATTCAGCATTAAGTCAGCTCCAGTTAAGACAAAAACCCGCGCCGTTGCGCGGGTTTTTTTATGCTCGAAGCAAGGCGCCCTAAAGACCAAGGACCAAAACCATGAGCCAGCAAGTCATTATTTTCGATACCACCTTACGCGACGGTGAACAGGCGTTACAGGCGAGCCTGAGTGTGAAAGAAAAACTGCAGATTGCGCTGGCCCTCGAGCGTATGGGCGTTGACGTGATGGAAGTGGGTTTCCCGGTTTCTTCTCCAGGTGACTTTGAATCCGTACAAACCATCGCTCGTCAGGTTAAGAACAGCCGCGTGTGCGCCTTAGCCCGCTGCGTAGAAAAAGATATCGACGTTGCCGCGGAATCGCTGAAGGTCGCAGAAGCTTTTCGTATTCATACGTTTATCGCCACCTCACCGATGCATATCGCGACGAAATTACGCAGCACATTGGATGAAGTGATCGAACGAGCAATCTACATGGTTAAGCGTGCGCGTAATTATACGGATGACGTGGAGTTCTCTTGTGAAGATGCGGGACGTACTCCTATCGCCGATCTGGCCCGCGTGGTAGAAGCCGCGATTAACGCAGGTGCAAAAACCATCAATATCCCCGATACCGTCGGTTACACCATGCCATTTGAGTTTGGCGGAATTATTTCCGGCCTGTATGAGCGCGTACCGAATATCGATAAAGCCATTATCTCCGTGCACACCCATGATGATTTAGGTCTGGGCGTTGGCAACGCACTGGCAGCCGTTCACGCAGGTGCTCGCCAGGTGGAAGGCGCAATGAACGGTATCGGCGAACGCGCCGGTAACTGCTCACTGGAAGAGGTGATCATGGCAATCAAAGTACGCAAAGATATTTTGAACGTACAGACCCGCATTAATCACCAGGAAATCTGGCGTACCAGTCAGTTAGTCAGCCAAATCTGCAACATGCCTATCCCGGCCAACAAAGCGATTGTTGGTAGCGGCGCGTTTGCCCACTCTTCTGGTATCCATCAGGATGGTGTGCTGAAAAATCGTGAAAACTACGAAATCATGACCCCTGAATCCATCGGCCTGAACCAGGTACAGTTGAACCTGACCTCTCGTTCCGGACGCGCTGCGGTAAAACACCGTATGGACGAGATGGGATATAAAGAAAATGAATACAACCTGGACAACCTGTACGACGCTTTCCTGAAACTGGCGGATAAAAAAGGTCAGGTATTTGATTACGACCTGGAAGCGCTGGCCTTTATTAACAAACAGCAAGAAGAGCCAGAGCATTTCCGTCTGGATTACTTCAGCGTGCAGTCCGGCTCAAATGACATCGCCACCGCCTCCGTCAAACTGGCCTGCGGTGAAGAAGTTAAAGCCGAAGCGGCGAACGGTAACGGTCCAGTCGATGCCATCTATCAGGCCATCAACCGTGTCACCGAATATAACATCGAACTGGTGAAATACAGTCTGACCGCCAAAGGGCACGGTAAAGATGCGCTGGGTCAGGTGGATATCGTTGCCAACTATAATGGTCGTCGCTTCCATGGCGTCGGTCTGGCAACGGATATCGTCGAATCTTCCGCAAAAGCGATGGTCCATGTGCTGAACAACATCTGGCGCGCTGAAGAAGTCGAAAAAGAATTGCAACGCAAAGCTCAGAACAACGAGAACAACAAGGAAACCGTGTGATGTCGAAGAATTATCATATTGCTGTTTTGCCGGGTGACGGTATTGGCCCGGAAGTGATGGCGCAAGCCTTGAAGGTACTGGACGCAATCCGCAACCGTTTTAACATGCGCATTACCACCAGCCACTACGACGTGGGTGGTGCGGCCATTGATAACCACGGCCAGCCGTTGCCGCCTGCGACGGTTGAAGGCTGTGAGCAAGCTGACGCCATTTTGTTTGGCTCCGTTGGCGGCCCGAAATGGGAAAACCTGCCGCCAAACCAGCAACCTGAACGCGGCGCGCTGCTGCCATTGCGTAAGCACTTTAAATTATTCAGCAACCTGCGTCCGGCTAAGCTGTACCAGGGACTGGAAGCATTTTGCCCTCTGCGTGCAGATATTGCCGCCAACGGTTTCGACATCCTGTGCGTGCGCGAACTGACCGGCGGGATCTACTTCGGTCAGCCAAAAGGCCGCGAAGGCAGCGGACAGCATGAAAAAGCGTTTGATACCGAGGTTTATCACCGTTTCGAGATCGAACGTATTGCGCGTATCGCGTTTGAATCCGCTCGCCAGCGTCGCCGTAAAGTCACGTCGATTGATAAAGCAAACGTACTGCAAACATCGATTCTGTGGCGCGAAATCGTCAATGAAATTGCGAATGAATATCCGGACGTTGAACTGGCGCATATGTACATCGACAACGCGACAATGCAGTTGATCAAAGATCCCTCGCAGTTCGACGTGCTGCTGTGTTCCAACCTGTTTGGCGATATTCTGTCTGACGAGTGCGCCATGATCACCGGTTCAATGGGCATGTTACCGTCCGCCAGCCTGAATGATCAGGGTTTTGGCCTGTACGAGCCCGCTGGCGGCTCCGCCCCGGACATCGCCGGAAAAAACATTGCCAACCCGATCGCGCAAATCCTGTCACTGGCGCTGCTGCTGCGCTACAGCCTGGACGCCAATGATGCGGCAACCGCAATTGAGAGCGCCATCAACCGCGCATTAGAAGAAGGTATTCGCACCGGTGACTTAGCCCGTGGCGCTGCCGCAGTCGGTACCGATGAAATGGGTGACATTATTGCCCGTTATGTCGCAGAAGGGGTGTAATCATGGCCAAAACGTTATACGAAAAATTGTTTGATGCGCACGTCGTCTATGAGGCGCAAAACGAAACCCCGCTGTTGTATATCGACAGACATCTGGTGCATGAAGTGACCTCTCCGCAGGCATTTGATGGGCTGCGCGCGCATGGACGTCAAGTTCGCCAGCCAGGTAAAACCTTTGCCACCATGGACCACAACGTCTCCACACAGACCAAAGACATTAACGCCTCCGGCGAAATGGCGCGTATTCAGATGCAGGAATTGATCAAAAACTGCAATGAATTTGGTGTCGAATTGTACGATCTGAACCATCCGTATCAGGGGATCGTCCATGTAATGGGGCCTGAACAAGGCGTGACGTTGCCGGGAATGACCATCGTCTGCGGCGATTCCCACACCGCTACACACGGCGCGTTTGGCGCGTTGGCCTTTGGTATTGGCACCTCTGAAGTTGAACACGTGCTGGCGACGCAAACCCTGAAACAAGGGCGCGCTAAAACCATGAAGATTGAAGTCAATGGCAAAGCAGCCCCAGGCATTACTGCCAAAGATATCGTGCTGGCGATTATCGGTAAAACCGGTAGCGCAGGCGGTACTGGACACGTGGTTGAGTTTTGTGGCGAAGCCATCCGCGCGTTGAGTATGGAAGGCCGAATGACCCTGTGTAACATGGCCATTGAAATGGGTGCCAAAGCGGGTCTGGTCGCACCGGATGAAACCACCTTTAACTATGTGCAAGGGCGTTTACACGCTCCGAAGGGCGAAGATTTTACCTACGCGGTTGAGTACTGGAACACACTGAAAACCGACGACAACGCAACCTTTGATACCGTCGTCACCCTGCAGGCAGAAGAGATTGCGCCGCAGGTTACCTGGGGAACGAATCCGGGTCAGGTCATCTCAGTGAACGATAATATTCCCGACCCGGCGTCATTTTCCGATCCGGTAGAGCGCGCATCGGCTGAGAAAGCGTTGGCTTACATGGGATTAAAACCGGGCATTCCCTTAACAGAAGTCGCTATTGATAAAGTGTTCATCGGTTCCTGCACCAACTCGCGTATTGAAGATTTACGCGCAGCGGCAGAAATCGCCAAAGGGCGCAAAGTCGCGCCGGGCGTACAGGCGCTAGTAGTGCCGGGTTCTGGTCCGGTGAAAGCGCAGGCGGAAGCGGAGGGTCTGGACAAGATCTTCATCGAAGCTGGGTTTGAATGGCGTTTACCGGGCTGTTCGATGTGTCTGGCGATGAACAATGACCGCCTGAACCCAGGCGAGCGCTGTGCCTCCACCAGCAACCGCAACTTTGAAGGCCGTCAGGGCCGCGGTGGTCGCACACACTTAGTCAGCCCGGCCATGGCCGCCGCTGCCGCCGTTACTGGTCATTTTGCCGACATTCGCAGCATCAAATAAGGAAACTACCATGGCAGAGAAATTTACCCAGCATACCGGCCTGGTTGTCCCACTGGATGCCGCCAACGTTGATACCGACGCTATTATTCCCAAACAGTTTTTGCAGAAGGTTACTCGCACCGGTTTTGGCGCTCATCTGTTCAACGACTGGCGTTTTCTGGACGAAAAAGGCCAACAACCTAATCCTGACTTCGTGCTGAACTTCCCGGAATATAAAGGTGCGTCAATTCTGCTCGCGCGGGAAAACTTTGGCTGCGGCTCATCTCGCGAACATGCGCCGTGGGCGCTGACCGATTATGGCTTTAAAGTGGTGATCGCCCCAAGCTTCGCCGACATCTTCTACGGCAACAGCTTCAATAACCAACTGCTGCCGGTCACCCTGAGCGATGCGCAGGTTGATGAACTGTTCGATCTGGTAAAAGCCAATCCGGGGATTAAATTTGAAGTGGATCTCCAGACGCAGGAAGTGAAAGCGGGCGAGAAGTCCTATCGCTTTAAAATCGACGACTTCCGCCGTCATTGCATGCTGAATGGTCTCGACAGCATCGGGCTGACGCTGCAGCATGAAGCGGCCATCACTGAGTACGAAGACAAGCAGCCGGCGTTTATGCGCTAGACCTTGTTATGCCGGATGTGCATATTGCATCCGGCAACGTCATTACACGTCCTTCACCCGCCCGGTCATCATCAGCGTGACCATAGAAATCGCCGCAATCACCCAATAAACGGCAAAATGCCCGTAACTTTGCGCAACAGCACCCTGAATCACCCCCGCGAGGATGACGCCGGTCGAAATACTGTTGGTAAATAATGTGGTCGCTGAACCCGCACGTCCGGGCATTAGATCCTGAAACCACAGCATGCCTATCCCGGCAATAATGCCGATGAAGATCGCGTTAAACAGTTGCAGCACCAGCAGTGCTGTCCGGCTATGAAAGAAGATCAGCCCAAGGTAAAACAGCACACCTGCCGCGACGGCGGCGATCATCATTCGCCGTTTACCAAAGCGCTTCACGTAGTAGCCCGCCAGAATCATCGCCGGAATTTCCAGCCCGGCCGCCGTCCCCATCAGGATCCCGGCCAGCTTGTCCGGCAAACCCAGCTCAAGGCTTATCCACAGCGGCATATCGATGATGTACATAGTGTTGCAGGTCCACATCAGCGTGGAGGCAACAAATAGCATACGCACATTTTTGTCCTGCCAACCGCCGGTCTGTTCCAACGGCACGTCAACGGGCTGCTCCACCCGAGCGACAGACGGCAGAATCAGCGCAATCAGCACCAGGCTAATGGCAAAAATCCCTGCGGCAATAGAAAACATTGCCGTGAAGCCGTAATTCAGCGCCAGCATGAAGGCCAGCGGCGGTCCGATCACCCAGGCCAGCGAAAGCTGCGCACGCATCACCGAACTAAACATCACTACTTCACGCGCGGAGTTATCCGCATATTCCCTCGCCAACGCAAACAACTGCGGCATGGCTGTATTCGCCAGCGAGGCCAACAGCACACCACAGGTGATCAACGTGAGATAATGGCGATTGAAGGCAAACAGCAGCGCGTTGCCAATCGCCATCAGGCAGCAGAACATGATCAGCTTACGCCGATCGCCCTGGCTGTCGGATCGTTTCGCGAGGCCAAGGCTGACGACGATCCCGACAATCGCATTGACGGTATAAAACAGCCCGACCCAAAATGGCTGCACTCCGACTTCACGGCTCAGGAACAGACTCAGAGTGGGTGCCTGCAATGCCCCCGCCACGCCCATCATAAAAGCGACCAGCATAAATGCCGCGTAAACGCCGTTGAGGCGCCGTCCCATGGTCATAATCCAGAGCATATCTTTCCTTTTAAGCGCAGCTGAAACGAAAAAAGCCAGCAGATAATACCTGCTGGCGCGGCGATTAACACCAATACTCAGTCACACATGATGTCTGCAATTTCCAATTCAGGAGTCAGATGTCATCTCCCACTGCATCAGCTCTTCGAGCATCTTTAAGCGCTGCGGTGCGCTCAGGCAAGCCAACCAGGACGATTTTTCTGTCGTGGTAAAGTACTTCAACCAGAACTGACGCATAGATGACCCCTTCGTTGTCTCATCGCTTCATCGGAATCTATTATTGGCTTAATATAGGGATTATAAAATTGCTGAGTTTTCCGCAGGAGTTCCCCTTTTATGTCTTCTGGTCGTTTGCAACAACAGTTCATCCGTCTGTGGCAATGCTGTGACGGCAAAACGCAAGACACGACGCTGAACGAGCTGGCGGAACTGCTAAGCTGCTCGCGCCGCCATATGCGTACGCTGCTTAATACCATGCAAGATCGCGGCTGGTTAACGTGGGAAGCTGAAGTTGGACGAGGTAAACGCTCGCGACTGACATTCCTCTATACCGGGCTGGCGCTCCAGCAGCAGCGCGCGGAAGACCTACTGGAACAGGATCGCATCGATCAACTGGTGCAACTGGTCGGTGACAAAACGGCCGTACGGCAAATGCTGGTCTCCCATCTGGGTCGCAGCTTTCGCCAGGGTCGGCATATCATGCGCGTTCTCTATTATCGCCCCATGCACAACCTGCTGCCCGGCACGGCATTACGCCGCTCCGAAACCCATATCGCCCGGCAAATCTTCAGCGCCTTAATTCGGGTAAATGAGGAAAATGGGGAACTGGAAGCGGACATTGCCCATCACTGGCAGCAAATTTCACCTTTACACTGGCGATTCTTCCTGCGTCCGGGGATCCATTTTCATCATGGCCGCGAACTGGAAATGGCAGATGTTATCGCCTCACTGATGCGCATTAACAGCCTGCCGCTGTACTCACACATCACGCAGATCGTCTCTCCCACGGCCTGGACGCTGGATATCCATCTGGCCCAGCCAGACCGCTGGCTTCCCTGGCTATTGGGGCAGGTCCCCGCCATGATCCTGCCGCGAGAATGGGAAACGCTAAACAACTTCTCCAGTCACCCGATTGGTACCGGTCCGTATGCGGTAATACGAAACACCAATAACCAACTGAAAATTCATGCATTTGATGATTACTTTGGCTACCGGGCCCTGATCGACGAAGTTAACGTTTGGGTATTACCTGACATCGGCGAAGAGCCAGGCGGCGGTTTGACGCTACAAGGTCCCACCGAGGATGAAAAGGCGATCGAAAGCCGCCTCGAAGAAGGTTGCTACTACCTGCTGTTTGATGCGCGTAGCCACCGTGGAGCTAACCAGGAGGTCCGCGAATGGGTAAGCCGCATTCTCTCGCCGACCAATTTAATCTGCCACGCCGACGAACAGTACCAGCGACTGTGGTTTCCCGCGTATGGTTTACTCCCCCGCTGGCATCACGCAAAACCCGGCCATGGTGAAAAACCCGCCGGGCTGGAAACGCTGACGATCACCTACTATCGCGATCACATCGAACATCGGATTATTGCGCAGATCATGAAGACGTTGCTGGCGCAGCATCAGGTGCAGTTGACTATTCAGGAGATCGACTACGATCAATGGCATGCAGGAGAAATCGTCAGCGATATCTGGCTTAACAGCGCCAACTTTACCCTACCGCTCGACTTCTCACTGTTCGCCCATTTGTGCGAAGTCCCGTTACTGCAAAACTGTATCTCGCGTGACTGGGAAAACGATGCGGCCCGCTGGCGAACGGGCGAAATGAGCCTGGCTGCATGGTGCCAACAGCTGCTCGCCACAAAGGCCATTGTGCCGTTAATCCACCACTGGCTGATCATTCAGGGGCAGCGCAGTATGCGCGGACTGCGTATGAATACTCTCGGCTGGTTTGATTTTAAATCGGCGTGGTTTGCTCCGCCGGATCCTTAATTGCTGCTAAGCAACAAAATCATTACACTAACGCCGTTCTCAACGGGGTGCTAAATAAAAACATACACAAAATCATTCGATCTGCGTATGGGCTGAGAGATACCCGTCGAACCTGATCCGGATAATGCCGGCGAAGGGATTTGAGGCTTATCTCAAGTCCTTTGCCACCCAACTCTTGAGGTGCAAAGTGTTTAAAAAATGTCTTCCGCTTTTACTGCTGTGCGCAGCGCCTGTCTTCGCCAAACCTGTACTGACCGTCTATACCTACGACTCGTTCGCTGCTGACTGGGGGCCGGGTCCGACAATCAAAAAAGCGTTTGAAGCTGACTGCAACTGTGAATTGAAACTGGTCGCGCTGGAAGATGGCGTTTCGCTGCTTAACCGCCTGCGCATGGAAGGAAAAAACAGCAAAGCCGACGTTGTGCTGGGCCTGGATAACAATCTTCTGGAAGCCGCTACACAAACTAACCTGTTCGCCAAAAGTGGCGTAGCAAGTGACGCCGTTAACGTGCCCGGTGGCTGGAAAAACGATACCTTCGTTCCGTTTGACTACGGTTATTTCGCCTTCGTTTATGATAAAAACAAGCTGACGAATCCGCCTAAAAGCCTGAAGGAACTGGTTGAAAGCGACCAAAAATGGCGCGTCATTTATCAGGATCCGCGTACCAGCACGCCGGGGCTGGGTCTGCTGCTATGGATGCAGAAAGTCTATGGCGATAAAGCGCCAGAGGCCTGGCAGAAACTGGCGGCAAAAACCGTCACCGTCACCAAGGGCTGGAGTGAAGCCTACGGCCTGTTCCTGAAAGGTGAAAGCGATCTGGTACTCAGCTATACCACCTCTCCGGCTTATCACATCATCGCCGAGAAAAAAGACAACTACGCCGCCGCTAACTTTAGCGAAGGCCATTATTTGCAGGTGGAAGTCGCCGCGCGTACTGCGGCCAGCAAGCAGCCGGAACTGGCCGAGAAGTTCCTCAAGTTTATGGTGTCTACGGCATTCCAGAATGCGATTCCAACCGGCAACTGGATGTATCCGGTGACGCAGGTCGCCCTACCGTCAGGATTTGAGCAATTGGAAAAACCAGCCACTGCGCTCGAATTTACCCCGCAGCAGGTTGCGGCTCAACGTCAGGCATGGATTAGCGAATGGCAACGCGCCGTCAGCCGTTAATTCCCGGCTGGCTGGTTCCAGGGCTTACCGCCGCCACGCTGATGGTGACCGTGGCCCTGGCCGCGTTTCTGGCGCTGTGGTTTAACGCCCCGCAGGGAGAGTGGTCCTCGCTGTGGCAAGATGACTACCTGTGGCATGTGGTGCGCTTTTCTTTCTGGCAGGCTTTTCTATCCGCTGTGTTGTCGGTTATCCCGGCGATTTTCCTTGCCCGGGCGCTCTATCGTCGCCGTTTTCCAGGACGTCTGGCGCTGCTGCGCCTGTGCGCCATGACGTTAATCCTGCCGGTGCTGGTCGCGGTATTCGGTATTCTTAGCGTCTATGGTCGTCAGGGCTGGTTGGCCTCGCTCTGGCATGCCTTAGGGCTGGAATGGACCTTTTCGCCTTACGGTTTGCAGGGCATTCTGCTGGCGCACGTCTTTTTCAATCTGCCGATGGCCAGCCGTCTGCTGTTGCAGTCGCTGGAGAATATTCCCGGCGAACAGCGACAGTTAGCCGCTCAACTCGGGATGCGCGGCTGGCATTTCTTCCGTTTTGTTGAATGGCCGTGGCTTCGTCGGCAAATCCTTCCCGTCGCAGCGCTCATCTTTATGCTGTGCTTCGCCAGCTTCGCCACCGTTCTGTCGCTGGGCGGCGGGCCACAGGCCACCACTATCGAACTGGCTATCTATCAGGCGCTGAATTTTGATTACGATCCTGCCCGCGCCGCCATGCTGGCGTTGATCCAGATGCTGTGTTGTTTAGCGCTGGTGCTACTCAGCCAACGCCTGAGCCGTGCTATTGCGCCGGGCACCACACTGGTTCAGGGCTGGCGCGATCCAGACGATCGTTTGCACAGCCGTCTGGCCGACTCGCTGCTGATTATTCTGGCCCTGCTGCTGTTGCTACCGCCGCTGCTGGCGGTGATTGTCGATGGTCTTAACCGTCAGGTACTGGATGTGCTTACGCAGCCAGCACTATGGCAGGCGTTGGGAACCTCACTGCGCATCGCGCTGGCGGCAGGTGCGTTGTGCGTCATACTCACCATGATGCTGTTATGGAGTAGTCGTGAACTGCGTGCCCGCCAACAGATGCTGGCAGGACAAATGCTGGAGCTGAGCGGCATGATGATCCTCGCTATGCCAGGCATCGTGCTGGCAACCGGCTTCTTTCTGCTGCTCAATAATACTGTTGGGCTCCCCGAATCCGCTGACGGCATTGTCATTTTTACCAATGCACTCATGGCGATCCCCTACGCATTGAAGGTGCTGGAAAACCCAATGCGTGACGTGACCGCGCGTTACAGTATGTTGTGCCAGTCGTTAGGAATCGAGGGATGGTCGCGCCTGAAAATGGTTGAACTTCGCGCCCTGAAGCGCCCGCTGGCGCAGGCGATGGCATTTGCCTGTGTGCTGTCGATTGGTGATTTTGGCGTAGTGGCGTTATTTGGCAACGAGGATTTCCGCACCCTGCCGTTTTATTTATATCAGCAGATTGGATCTTATCGCAGTCAGGATGGCGCGGTGACGGCGTTATTGCTGCTGATCCTGTGCTTTACACTGTTTACTGTTATTGAGAAATTGCCGGGGCGAAATGTTAAAACTGATTGATATCACATGGCTTTATCACCATTTGCCAATGCGCTTTACGTTGTCAATCGCGCGCGGTGAGCAGGTAGCGATACTCGGGCCAAGCGGCGCCGGGAAAAGCACGCTGCTGAATCTGATAGCCGGCTTTCTCACGCCAGCCAGCGGCACCATGATGATTGCAGGTGAAGATCACACCACCACACCGCCCTCTCGTCGCCCCGTTTCGATGCTGTTTCAGGAAAACAACCTGTTCAGTCATCTGAACGTGCAGCAAAATATCGGCCTGGGCCTTAATCCTGGATTGAAGCTGAACGCATCGCAACGGGAGAAAATGCACTTCATCGCCCGGCAAATGGGAATTGACTCACTGCTGGAGCGACTGCCCGGAGAGCTTTCCGGCGGGCAACGACAGCGCGTGGCGCTGGCGCGTTGTCTGGTACGCGAACAACCCATTTTGCTGCTTGATGAACCTTTTTCTGCACTAGACCCTGCGCTGCGCCAGGAGATGTTAACGCTGGTGGCCGAAGTCTGTCGCGAGAAGCAACTGACGTTACTGATGGTTTCCCACAGCGTAGAAGATGCGGCGCGAATTGCGCCCCGCTCGATTGTGGTCGCCGACGGGCGCATCGCCTGGCAGGGCGATACGGACGATCTGTTAAGCGGCAACGCTAGCGCCTCGGCGCTATTGGGCATTAAAACCGGATGACAAGTTGGCAGATTTCCCAGGCCGGATAAGCATTAGCGCCATCCGGCAAAAGATTCGTCAGTAACCCACGACTTTACGCAGAATATCGATATACACCGGCATCAGTGGATGTCGCAGCAACGCCACCAACGCAACCACGCCGATGCCGAGCGTCAACGGCGCCAGATACAACAAACGGCTGCGGGGGAAATACGCGGTTAAGCGATCGACAGCCGCTTTGCCGCTGCGCCACAATCGCCAGCAAAACCAACCGCCTACCCACAGCAGCAGCGCCGTCGCCAGCAGCAACCATTTGAAATCCCCGCTCTGCATATCAGCAGGAATATCGATTGCTGCCCCCGCCAGGATACCCGGCAGAAAATAGAACGGTGGCCACAACACACAGCCGATGATATTGGGCACAATAAATTTCGCGACAGGTAGATCCAGCATACCCGCCACCATCGGCACCAAAGGCCGCGTCGGGCCAACAAAGCGCCCCACCAGGATGGTAAACATGCTGTGCTGATGCAGCGCGTGCTCGGTTTTATCCAGCAACGCCTTGTTCTTTTTCATGAACGACCAACGGTGCAGCGGCTTTTTAAAACGCCAGCCCAGCCAGAAGGAGATCCAGTCTCCCAATAAGCAACCAATGATGCCCACAAGCCAGGCATGCCAGAAGTTCAGTTCGCCACTACCAATCAGCGCCCCCAGCCCCGCCATCATCACGGTACCGGGCAGAATCAGGCCAACCAGCGCCAGCGACTCCAGAAAGGCCACCAAAAGTACGGCGATCAGAGAGTACAGGGCGGACTGGAGAATAAAGTGTTCCAGCAATGCTTGCATAATGTGTCCGTCAGATTTACGAAGCAGGGATTCTGCTAACCCTTCTCAACTTCGTCAAGCCATCAATTGTCTGAATAGATTGCGAGTTATGACAACTTTCAGGACACATCATTCACTTTTTATTCACATCCAGCGCGAAACTCGCTCGGACTGGCGCCGGTACATTTTTTGAAAACGCGCGAGAAATAGAGTTGGTCGTCGAAACCAACATTGCGACCCACCGTAGCAATGGGCATACGCGTCGTACTTAACAATAGCTTGGCCTGGCTGATACGCTGATCCTCGCGCCAGCTTAATACGCTGATGCCCAACTGTTGGCGGAACAGATGCGACAAACGGGAAGGCGACAGGCAGACGTGTTGTGCGACGCTGGCAATATCAAAATTACTGTCCGCCAGGTGATCGCTGATGTACTGGCAGGCATCGCGCACGCGGTTGTCCATAGGTGGGTGCAGCGATTCATTAATGGCTTCCATACGTCGCAGTAATAACTGCTCCAGTAAATTAATCGCCAGCAGCTCGGAATAGCGGCCTTCTCCCTGCCCGGCGTTGATTATCTGCCCAAACAGTTCGTTAAAATGCGGCTGATGCGCTTCGTCCGGACGAAAAAAGCCAGTCTGGGCGAAAATGGCCGGCCAGGTCAGCCACTCCTGCCAGTAGGCGCGCGGGCGAAAGTAAACCCACTGGTGATACCACTCACTGGCGTTGGGGTGTCGTCCATAGTGGTGAATTTCTCCAGGAGGAAACAGCAAAATATCCCCGGGACGGCAGACAAACTGCTGACCCTGATTATTGATAACCCCTTCGCCACGGATGGTAAGATTGAGGATATAGCCCTTCATACCCAACGGCCTGTCGATAAAAAAATCCAGGTATCCGTTCGCCTCAATGGGGGTTAATCCAGCCACCAAATGCGCGTTAAACGAATAGCCCGGCAGCAGGGGATCGTTTTGCGTTTCAGCCATAATTTCAATACTCCCTATGTTCTGCTAAGAAACAATTTGTCCATATTACGCCAGACATCATCACCATCGCCCCTGCGGGCCGCTGTGTCTGCGGTAATGGACCATCAACCCCGCTTGTGAAAAGCACTTTGTGAAAAAATATGTACCAAGCCAACGTCAAAACCGGCTAACAAAAGTGTCTATAACTACGGCAGAAATGTCCACATTGATTATTTGCACGGCGTCACATTTTGTGATGCCACAGCATTTTAATCCATAAGATTAGCGGATCCTGCCTGACGGTTTTTATCCCTTGTCACTACTGTTTATCCATACCCGTATTTTTGGATGGAGTAAGACGATGGCGATAACAATTGGCCTCGATTTTGGTAGTGATTCAGTACGCGCGTTGGCAGTGGAGTGTGCCACCGGTGAAGAGATCGCCACCAGCGTAGAATGGTACCCACGTTGGCAGGAAGGTCTGTATTGCGACGGCCCGAACAACCAGTTTCGCCATCATCCGCGCGACTATATTGAGTCAATGGAAACGGCGCTGAAAACCGTGCTGGCCGAACTGAGTGTTGAACAGCGCGCGGAAGTGGTCGGGATTGGCGTTGACAGTACCGGCTCAACCCCGGCGCCTATCGATGCCGAGGGCAACGTACTGGCGCTGCGTCCGGAGTTCGCTGAAAACCCGAATGCAATGTTTGTCCTGTGGAAAGATCACACCTCAGTCGAAGAAGCGGAAGAGATTACCCGTCTGTGCCACACGCCAGGCAAGATCGATTACTCCCGCTATATCGGCGGTATTTATTCCAGCGAATGGTTCTGGGCCAAAATCCTGCATGTGACCCGCCAGGATGACGCGGTCGCAGAGGCCGCGGTTTCGTGGATTGAGTTGTGCGACTGGGTTCCGGCCCTGCTCTCTAATACCGTACGTCCGCAGGATATTCGCCGCGGACGCTGCAGCGCCGGACACAAATCCCTGTGGCATGAAAGCTGGGGCGGCCTACCGCCAGCCAGTTTCTTTGATGAGCTCGACCCCATCCTTAACCGCCATCTGCCATACCCAATGTTTACCGATACCTTCACGGCCGACCTGCCGGTTGGCACCTTGTGCGCCGAGTGGGCGCAGCGTCTGGGACTACCGGAAAGCGTGGTGATTGCAGGCGGCGCTTTTGACTGCCATATGGGGGCGGTCGGCGCGGGCGCACAGCCCAATACGCTGGTAAAAGTCATCGGCACGTCGACCTGCGACATTCTGATTGCCGACAAACACAGCGTCGGCGAACGCGCGGTGAAAGGCATATGCGGTCAGGTTGATGGCAGCGTAGTGCCTGATTTTATTGGCCTCGAAGCGGGACAGTCCGCATTTGGCGATATCTATGCCTGGTTTAGCCGCGTGCTGAGCTGGCCGCTGGAGCAGCTTGCGGCGCAGCATCCGGAGCTTAAGACCCAGATTAAAACCAGCCAAAAACAACTGCTGCCAGCACTCACCGAAGCCTGGGCAAAAAATCCGTCACTGGATCACCTGCCGGTGGTGCTCGACTGGTTTAACGGTCGCCGTACGCCCAATGCCAATCAGCGTTTGAAAGGGGTGATTACCGATCTCAATCTGGCCACCGACGCACCCGCGCTGTTCGGTGGGCTGATTGCCGCCACGGCCTTTGGCGCGCGTGCCATTCAGGAATGCTTCACCGAACAGGGCATTGCAGTTAATAACGTGATGGCGTTAGGCGGCATCGCCCGTAAAAATCCGGTCATCATGCAGGCCTGCTGTGACGTGCTAAACCGTCCGCTACAAATTGTCGCCTCCGACCAGTGCTGCGCACTCGGCGCGGCTATCTTCGCCGCCGTTGCCGCGAAAGTACATGCCGATATCCCGGCCGCTCAGCAAAAAATGGCGAGTGCCGTGGAAAACACACTGCAACCTCGCCCAGAACAGGCTCAACGTTTTGAACAGCTTTACCGCCGCTACCAACAGTGGGCGATTAGCGCTGAACAACAATACCTTCCGACTGCCGCTCCGGCGCAACAAGCCCCGGTAGACCTGGCAACCCTGACACATTAAGGACACGACAATGACGATTTTTGATAACTATGAAGTGTGGTTTGTGATTGGTAGCCAGCATCTGTATGGCCCTGAAACCCTGCGTCAGGTAACCCAACATGCGGAGCACGTCGTTAACGCACTGAATACTGAAGCCAAACTGCCCTGTAAGCTGGTATTAAAACCGCTGGGCACGCGTCCGGATGAAATCACCAACCTCTGTCGCGACGCCAACTACGACGACAAATGCGCAGGAATGGTGGTGTGGCTCCACACCTTCTCGCCAGCGAAAATGTGGATCAACGGCCTGACGATTCTCAACAAACCGCTACTTCAGTTCCACACCCAGTTCAACGCTGCCCTGCCGTGGGACAGCATTGACATGGACTTTATGAACCTGAACCAAACCGCACACGGCGGCCGTGAGTTCGGCTTCATCGGCGCACGTATGCGTCAGCAGCACGCCGTGGTCACCGGTCATTGGCAGGACAAACAGGCGCACGAACGCATCGGCTCCTGGATGCGCCAGGCCGTGTCCAAACAGGATACTCGCCATCTGAAAGTCTGCCGTTTTGGCGACAACATGCGCGAAGTTGCGGTCACTGACGGCGATAAAGTTGCCGCGCAGATCAAGTTCGGTTTCTCGGTCAACACCTGGGCCGTAGGCGACCTGGTACAGGTCGTGAACGCAATTAGCGACGGCGAAATCAATGCGCTGATCGACGAGTACGAAAGCACCTACACCATGACGGCGGCCACACAAGTCCACGGTGAAAAACGTCAGAACGTACTGGAAGCGGCACGTATTGAACTGGGGATGAAGCGCTTCCTGGAACAGGGAGGATTCCACGCCTTCACTACCACATTTGAAGATTTACACGGCCTGAAACAGCTCCCGGGTCTGGCCGTACAGCGTCTAATGCAGCAAGGCTACGGCTTTGCGGGCGAAGGCGACTGGAAAACCGCCGCTCTGCTTCGCATCATGAAGGTGATGTCAACCGGTCTGCAGGGCGGCACCTCATTTATGGAGGATTACACCTACCACTTCGAGAAAGGCAACGATCTGGTACTCGGTTCTCACATGCTGGAAGTGTGCCCGTCCATCGCGGTGGAAGAGAAACCAATCCTCGACGTTCAGCACCTCGGTATTGGCGGTAAAGATGATCCTGCCCGTCTGATCTTCAACACCAAAACCGGCCCGGCCGTGGTTGCCAGCCTGATCGATCTCGGCGATCGTTTTCGCCTGCTGGTTAACTGCATCGACACGGTACAAACGCCGCACTCCCTACCGAAACTGCCGGTGGCCAACGCATTGTGGAAGGCTCAGCCCGATCTGCCGACCGCATCTGAAGCCTGGATCCTTGCCGGCGGCGCGCACCACACCGTCTTCAGTCACGCGCTGGATCTGAACGATATGCGTCAGTTCGCAGAAATGCACGATATCGAGATCGCCGTGATCGACAACGATACCCGCCTGCCTGCCTTTAAAGACTCGCTACGCTGGAACGACGTGTATTACGGGTTCAAACGTTAATTGTCGAAACGGATTGCCCGGTGGCATTTCATTTACCGGGTCTACAAATCACCGTAGGCCGGATAAGCGAAGCGCCATCCGGCATTCAGGAGTTAACATGCTAGAAGATCTTAAACGTCAGGTACTGGAAGCGAATCTGGCGCTGCCAAAGCACAACCTGGTGACGCTGACCTGGGGAAACGTTAGCGCTGTCGATCGCGAGCGCGGCGTGTTTGTGATTAAACCCTCCGGTGTCGATTACAGCGTAATGACTGCCGGCGATATGGTCGTTGTCAGTATTGCAACCGGTGAAGTGGTGGAAGGTAATAAAAAGCCCTCCTCCGATACCCCAACGCACCGCCTGCTGTATCAGGCTTTCCCCACCATTGGCGGCATTGTTCACACCCATTCCCGTCATGCAACCATCTGGGCGCAGGCGGGTCAGTCTATTCCCGCCACGGGGACCACTCATGCGGACTATTTCTACGGCACGATTCCCTGCACACGGAAAATGACCGAGGAAGAAATCAACGGCGAATATGAGTGGGAAACCGGTAACGTGATCGTGGAAGCTTTTGAGCAACAAGGCATTGATGCTTCGCAGATGCCAGGCGTGCTGGTGCACTCTCACGGTCCGTTCGCCTGGGGAAAAAATGCCGAAGATGCCGTACACAACGCCATCGTGCTGGAAGAAGTCGCCTACATGGGGATTTTCTGCCGCCAGCTCGCGCCGCAGTTGCCGGATATGCAGCAAACCCTGTTAGATAAACACTACCTGCGCAAACACGGCGCAAAAGCCTATTACGGACAGTAGTCTCTGCCGGCACAGGACAACTGTATAAAACCACAGCAAATCTATCAGAACCAGGCTATAATCATGCCTGGTTTTTTAATGGATACACAGCGTGGCGCAGGCAGGCTTTATCTTAACCCGGCACTGGCGGGATACCCCGCAGGGGACAGAGGTTTCATTCTGGCTGGCAACAGACAGCGGGCCATTGCAGGTCACGCTTGCGCCGCAGGAGTCGGTCGCTTTTATCCCCACCAACCAGACACCCCGCGTCACCACACTGTTACGTACCGAAAAAGGTTATCGCCTGACGCCGCTTCAGCTGCAAGACTTTCATCGTCAGCCAGTTTCTGGCCTGTATTGCCACTCACATCGCCAGCTTATGCGACTGGAAAAACTGCTGCGCGAAAATGGTGTAACGGTCTACGAGGCCGATGTACGTCCGCCGGAGCGGTATTTGATGGAGCGCTTTATCACCTCTCCCGTTTGGGTGGATGGCGACCTGCGTAATGGCGCTATCGTTAATGCTCGCCTGAAGCCGCACGCAGATTACCGGCCTCCGCTGAAGTGGGTCTCTCTGGATATCGAAACCACCCGCCACGGTGAACTGTACTGCATCGGCCTTGAAGGCTGCGGGCAGCGAATTGTTTATATGCTCGGTCCGGCGAATGGCGATGCCTCCGCGCTCGACTTTCAGCTTGAGTATGTGACGAGTCGCCCGCAGTTACTGGAGAAGCTCAATGACTGGCTTACCCGGCACGATCCTGATGTCATCATCGGCTGGAACGTGGTGCAGTTCGATCTTCGCGTTTTGCAAAAACATGCCGAGCGTTACCGCATTCCCCTGCGTTTTGGCCGCGATAACAGCGAACTGGAGTGGCGCGAGCATGGCTTCAAAAATGGCGTCTTCTTCGCACAGGCTAAAGGTCGTCTGATTATTGACGGCATTGAGGCGCTCAAATCCGCATTCTGGAATTTCTCATCATTCTCACTGGAAACAGTGTCGCAAGAGTTGCTGGGTGAGGGGAAGTCGATTGATAACCCGTGGGACAGAATGGACGAAATCGATCGCCGGTTTGCCCACGATAAGCCCGCGCTTGCCACCTACAATCTCAAAGACTGTGAACTGGTCACCCGCATTTTTCATAAAACCGAGATCATGCCATTTCTGCTGGAGCGTTCAACGGTTAACGGCTTGCCGGTCGACAGGCACGGCGGTTCAGTCGCCGCGTTTGGCCATCTCTACCTGCCGCGAATGCACCGGGCGGGCTACGTTGCACCGAATCTGGGTGAAATCCCTGCGCACGCCAGCCCCGGCGGTTACGTGATGGACTCACGCCCGGGTCTGTACGATTCCGTGCTGGTGCTGGATTACAAAAGCCTGTACCCGTCAATTATTCGTACCTTCTTGATCGATCCGGTGGGGCTTATCGAAGGGATGGCGCATCCGGATCGGGAGCACAGTACCGAAGGGTTCCTTGACGCCTGGTTCTCACGCGAAAAGCACTGCCTGCCCGAAATCGTGACCCAGATCTGGCACGGGCGCGATGAAGCAAAACGCCACGGGAATAAGCCGCTCTCACAGGCACTGAAAATCATCATGAACGCGTTTTACGGCGTGCTGGGAACCACCGCCTGCCGCTTTTTCGACCCGAGGCTGGCTTCGTCCATCACCATGCGTGGCCACGCGATCATGCGTCAGACCAAAGCGCTGATTGAAGCTCAGGGCTACGATGTCATCTATGGCGATACCGACTCCACTTTTGTCTGGCTTAAAAAAGCACACTCAGAGGATGATGCAGCCCGGATTGGTCAGGAGCTGGTGAGTTACGTCAATGACTGGTGGGCGCAGTCGCTGAAGCAGCAAAAACTGACCAGCGCGCTGGAGCTGGAATTTGAAACCCATTTTTGTCGCTTTCTGATGCCGACCATTCGCGGCGCAGATACCGGCAGCAAAAAACGCTACGCCGGGATGATTCAGACAGGCGCAGAGCAACGCATGGTGTTTAAGGGCCTGGAAACGGTACGAACTGACTGGACGCCGCTGGCTCAACAGTTTCAGCAAGAGCTGTACCTACGAATTTTTCGTAACCAACCTTATCAGGAGTTTATTCGCGAGACTATCGACCGTCTGATGGCGGGTGAACTGGACGACCAACTGGTGTATCGCAAACGCCTGCGTCGCCCGTTAAGCGAATACCAGCGCAATGTGCCGCCACACGTGCGCGCCGCGCGCCTCGCCGATGAGCAAAATGTAAAGCTGGGACGTCCGCCGCAGTATCAGAATCGCGGTACCATTAAATATGTCTGGACGATAAATGGTCCAGAACCCGTGGATTATCAGCTTTCTGCTCTTGACTATGAGCACTATTTGACCCGGCAGATCCAGCCAGTTGCCGAGGGAATACTTCCCTTTATCGATGATAACTTTGCTACACTACTTACAGGGCAACTGGGGTTATTTTGACGCGTGACGAAACCGTCGCCATCCAGTACCATAGCGCCCTTTCCATTCCTGGACCCCAATACACTTGCTGCCCCTTTACTCTGGCAGAGGGTGAGTATTGCCTGCAACTAAAGATATAGAGCCGAACATATATGCCTTTTACACTTGGTCAACGCTGGATCAGCGATACAGAAAGCGAATTGGGACTTGGTACCGTTGTCGCCATGGATGCACGAACCGTCACATTACTTTTCTCTTCGACGGGCGAAAACCGTCTGTATGCGCGCAGTGATTCCCCCGTGACCCGCGTGATGTTCAATCCTGGTGATACGATAACGAGCCATGAAGGCTGGCAACTGCATGTCGATGAAGTAAAAGAAGAAAACGGCCTGCTTTCCTATATCGGAACTCGCCTTGATACCGAAGAAACCGGTGTCACGCTGCGTGAAGTGCTGCTCGACAGCAAGCTGGTCTTCAGCAAACCACAGGATCGCCTGTTTGCCGGTCAGATTGACCGTATGGACCGCTTTGCACTGCGCTATCGCGCACGTAAATTTCAGAGCGAGCAGTATCGTATGCCGTGGAGTGGTTTGCGTGGTCAACGTACCAGCCTGATCCCTCACCAGCTCAACATTGCTCATGACGTCGGTCGTCGTCATGCTCCTCGCGTATTGCTGGCTGACGAAGTGGGTTTAGGTAAAACCATTGAAGCCGGGATGATCCTGCATCAACAGCTGCTGTCAGGCGCCGCAGAGCGTGTATTGATCATCGTTCCGGAGACGTTACAGCACCAATGGTTGGTCGAAATGCTGCGTCGTTTTAACCTGCGCTTTGCGCTGTTTGATGATGAGCGTTATGCAGAGGCGCAGCACGACGCCTACAATCCGTTTGAAACCGAACAGTTAGTTATCTGTTCGCTGGACTTTGCCCGTCGCAGTAAACAGCGCCTGGAGCATCTGTGTGACGCCGAATGGGATCTGCTTATTGTCGATGAAGCCCATCACCTGGTGTGGAGCGAAGACGCGCCCAGCCGTGAATATATGGCCGTTGAACAACTGGCAGAACGCGTACCGGGCATCCTGCTGCTGACCGCAACACCGGAACAGTTGGGCCTGGAAAGCCACTTTGCGCGCCTGCGCCTGCTGGACCCAAGTCGCTTCCACGATTTCGCCCAGTTTGTTGAAGAACAAAAAAATTACCGTCCGGTCGCCGATGCCGTCGCCATGCTGCTGGCAGGCAACCAGCTAAGCAACAATGAGCTGAACATGTTAGGTGACATGATTGGCGAACAGGACATTGAACCGTTATTGCAGGCGGCAAACAGCGACAGCGAAGACGCCCAGAGCGCGCGTCAGGAGCTGGTTTCAATGCTAATGGACAGACACGGCACCAGCCGCGTGCTGTTTCGTAACACCCGTAACGGCGTGAAAGGCTTCCCGAAACGCGAGCTGCATACCATCAAGCTACCCTTGCCAACCCAATACCAGACGGCGATTAAAGTCTCCGGCATCATGGGCGCGCGTAAGAGTGCGGAAGACCGGGCGCGCGACATGCTCTATCCGGAACAGATTTATCAGGAATTCGAAGGCGACACCGGCACCTGGTGGAATTTTGATCCGCGCGTGGAATGGCTGATGGGCTACCTGACCAGCCACCGCTCGCAAAAAGTACTCGTTATTTGTGCGAAAGCCACCACCGCGCTACAGCTGGAGCAGGTGCTGCGCGAGCGCGAAGGTATCCGCGCCGCCGTGTTCCATGAGGGCATGTCGATCATTGAACGTGACCGCGCTGCGGCCTGGTTTAGCGAAGAAGATAGCGGCGCCCAGGTGATGCTGTGCTCTGAGATCGGCTCCGAGGGGCGTAACTTCCAGTTCGCCAGCAATCTGGTGATGTTTGACCTGCCGTTCAACCCGGATCTGCTGGAACAGCGTATTGGTCGTCTGGACCGTATTGGTCAGGCGCATGATATTCAGATTCACGTGCCTTACTTAGAAAAAACCGCGCAATCCGTACTGGTGCGCTGGTACCACGAAGGTCTGGATGCGTTCGAGCACACCTGCCCGACCGGACGTACTATCTATGACACGGTATATAACAACCTGATCGGCTACCTGGCTGAGCCAGAAAATACCGATGGCTTTGATGATCTAATCAAAACCTGCCGCGAACAGCATGACGCGTTGAAAGCGCAACTGGAACAAGGTCGAGATCGCCTGTTGGAGATCCACTCTAACGGCGGCGAAAAAGCGCTGGCACTGGCTGAGAGTATTGAAGAGCAGGACGACGATACCAGCCTGATCGCCTTCGCCATGAACCTGTTTGATATCGTTGGTATTAATCAGGATGACCGTGGTGACAATTTAATCGTGCTGACGCCGTCCGATCATATGCTGGTGCCTGATTTCCCAGGACTGCCGGAAGATGGCTGCACCATTACGTTCGAACGTGATGTCGCCCTGTCGCGTGAAGACGCACAGTTTATTACCTGGGAGCATCCGTTAATCCGTAATGGTCTGGATCTTATCCTCTCCGGCGACACGGGTAGCAGCACAATATCTCTGTTGAAAAACAAAGCATTACCGGTTGGCACCCTGTTGGTTGAGCTGGTGTATGTGGTTGAAGCGCAAGCGCCGAAACAGCTGCAGTTAAACCGTTTCCTGCCGCCAACGCCGGTACGTATGCTGCTTGATAAAAACGGCAATAACCTTGCCGCGCAGGTTGAATTCGAAACCTTTAACCGCCAACTCAGCGCTGTTAACCGCCATACTGGCAGTAAACTGGTCAACGCCGTGCAGCAGGACGTTCATGCCATTCTGCAACTCGGTGAGGCGCAGGTGGAAAAATCGGCTCGTGCGCTGATCGACGCGGCACGTAAAGAAGCGGACGAAAAACTGACGGCGGAACTCTCCCGTCTGGAAGCGCTGCGCGCCGTTAACCCGAACATCCGTGATGACGAACTCAGCGCAATTGAAAGTAACCGTCAGCAGGTGATGGAAAGCCTGGACCAGGCGGGATGGCGTCTTGATGCCCTGCGTCTGATCGTCGTGACGCATCAGTAACGGAGCCATACATGGGGATGGAAAACTACAATCCGCCGCAGGAACCCTGGCTGGTTATCCTGTATCAGGATGAACACATTATGGTAGTCAACAAGCCGAGCGGCTTGTTGTCCGTACCGGGTCGTCTGGATGAACACAAAGACAGCGTGATGACGCGTATTCAGCGCGACTATCCGCAGGCTGAATCCGTCCATCGTCTGGATATGGCCACCAGCGGCGTGATTGTAGTGGCGCTAACGAAAGCGGCAGAGCGCGAGCTAAAACGCCAGTTTCGCGAACGTGAGCCGAAGAAACAGTATGTCGCGCGCGTGTGGGGACATCCTGCTCCTGCCGAAGGTCTGGTTGATTTACCGCTAATTTGCGACTGGCCAAATCGGCCAAAGCAGAAAGTGTGTTATGAAACCGGGAAATCGGCGCAAACCGAGTATGAGGTGGTGGAGTTTGCAGCAGATAACACCGCGAGGGTCGTACTGAAACCGATTACCGGACGCTCCCACCAGCTGCGTGTGCATATGCTGGCATTAGGGCATCCCATCCTCGGCGATCGCTTCTATGCTCCGCCCGAAGCACTGGCGTTGGCACCCCGTCTGCTGCTGCACGCCGAAATGCTAACCATCACGCATCCCGAATACGGCAACAGTATGACGTTTAAAGTCCCGGCGGATTTTTAAAACGTTGCTGTGACACATTTCGTTTTTACTTATTAATACAAATCATTCGAGATGCATCGAGGCGGCAAACGAAGAAATCCCCAGGAGCACAGATAACTATGCGACTGGGGTTTCACAGTTCAGCCAACAAAGAGGCAGCCTGAAGGATGCCGTGTATATTTACTTGAAGCCTTTCTGTTCTTTGATTAGCTCGTAAGCCTTTTGAATTTCCTGCGCTTTTTGCTTCGCCATTTCCATCATTTCTGGCGGCAGACCTTTCGCAACCAGTTTGTCCGGATGGTGCTCGCTCATCAGCTTGCGGTATGCGCGCTTAATCGTAGTCGCATCATCGGTCGCTTTCACCCCCAGCACATTGCAGGCGTCTTCCAGCGTCGGGCCACGTTGCGCCTGCTGCCAGCCACCGCCGCCGGACTGCTGCTGATATCCACCGCCAAACTGCGCGCCGCCCTGCATCATACGCAGGAACTGATCAAATTGGGTCCGTGAGATACCCAACTCTTCAGCAATCACATACAGCACTTCACGCTCATTAGGATGCAATGATCCATCGGCAAATGCCGCCTGAATCTGAATCTCCAGGAACATGCGGATCAGATCGAATCGACCAAAACAGACGCTGCGAAACTGACGCATTTTTTCACGTAATGGGTAATTATCCGATTTTCCCACCCGGAAAGCATGTTGTGCGGCCGTACGCGAGTCGCCGTGCAAATTCATCCGGTCCATCAGCTGGCTGGCGATATGAATATCGGCTTCCGTGACACGGCCTTTGGATTTGGTCAGATGCCCCATCACCTCAAAAGTGGTAGCAAAAAACAGCGCCTGGCGTTCACGTTGGTTGGCAAACCACGCCATTTTGCGCATGCGGGCTTTGTCGAACATGTGGCCAACTAACAGGCCCAGAACCACACCCCAGAAGCCGCCGCCCATCATTAAAGCCACGGCTACGCCAATTATCTTTCCCCAATACTGCATAGACTCCCCAAATCTTTCTGCTCTCAGCCAGGCTATGTCCCACAATATAAGGTGCTTTTACCGATTTATGGCAGCGGTCAATTGTGGGACATCGCCTATAATTTGCATTATCATACCTGTCATTCAATGCCGTGCCTAACACCACGGAGCCTTAATCGGCAGGATTAACACTAGCGCAGTGAAGATGAGATAAGTTAGGCTGTGACCGTTTGTCACGCGCGACGCTACTGATGATGGAACAATAAATACAACGTATGAAAAAACGTATTCCCACTCTTCTGGCCACCATGATTGCCAGCGCCCTTTATAGCCAACAGGGTCTGGCAGCCGATCTCGCCTCACAGTGCATGTTAGGCGTGCCAAGCTATAACCGTCCTCTGGTGCAGGGCGAGACCAATGAATTACCCGTCACTATCAATGCCGACAACGCAAAAGGGAATTACCCGGATGATGCGGTGTTTACCGGCAACGTGGATATTGCGCAGGGTAACAGCCGCCTGCAGGCCGACGAAGTGCAGCTTCATCAGAAGCAGGCTGAAGGCCAGCCTGAGCCAGTACGTACCGTCGATGCGCTGGGCAACGTTCATTATGATGACAATCAGGTTATTCTGAAGGGGCCGAAAGGCTGGTCTAATCTGAATACTAAAGATACTAACATCTGGGAAGGTGATTATCAGATGGTAGGTCGTCAGGGGCGCGGAAAAGCCGACCTGATGAAACAGCGAGGCGAAAACCGTTACACTATTCTGGAAAACGGTAGCTTCACCTCCTGTCTGCCGGGTTCCGATACCTGGAGCGTCGTGGGTAGCGAAGTGATCCACGACCGTGAAGAACAGGTCGCAGAGATCTGGAACGCCCGTTTTAAACTGGGTCCAGTTCCGGTCTTTTATAGTCCTTATTTGCAGTTACCCGTCGGCGATAAGCGCCGTTCCGGTTTCCTGATCCCGAACGCAAAATACTCCACCACGAACTATTTTGAGTTCTACCTGCCGTATTACTGGAACATTGCGCCCAACATGGACGCCACCATTACGCCGCATTATATGCACCGTCGTGGCGGTGTTATGTGGGAGAACGAATTCCGCTACCTGACTCAGGCGGGCGCTGGCCTGATGGAGTTCGACTATCTGAACTCAGATAAAGTGTACGAGGATGAACATCCGAAGGATGACAATTCTCGTCGCTGGCTGTTCTACTGGCAGCACGCTGGCGTGATGGACCAGGTGTGGCGTTTCAACGTCGATTACACCAAGGTCAGCGATACCAGTTACTTTAATGATTTTGACAATAAATACGGTTCCAGTACCGACGGCTATGCCACGCAAAAATTCAGCGTTGGCTACGCGGTACAAAACTTTGACGCGACGGTTTCGACCAAGCAATTCCAGGTCTTCGACGCGCAAAACAGTAACAGCTATTCTGCGCAGCCGCAGTTAGACGTCAACTATTACCAGAATGACGTCGGGCCGTTTGATACCCGTATTTATGGCCAGGCGGTTCATTTCGTTAACACTAACGACAACATGCCGGAAGCCACGCGCGTTCATCTTGAGCCGACCATCAACCTGCCGTTGTCGAACAACTGGGGAAGTATCAATACCGAAGCAAAACTGCTGGCAACACACTATCAGCAGACTAATCTCGATTGGTACAACAATAACCCGAGTAACGTTAACAAACTCGATGATTCAGCCAACCGCGTCATGCCGCAGTTTAAAGTTGACGGCAAGCTGGTGTTCGAGCGTGACATGCAAATGCTGGCGCCGGGCTATACCCAAACGCTGGAGCCGCGCGCGCAGTATCTTTACGTACCGTATCGTGACCAAAGTCATATCTATAACTATGACTCTTCCCTGCTGCAATCTGACTACAGCGGCCTGTTCCGTGACCGTACTTATGGCGGCCTGGACCGTATCGCCTCAGCCAACCAGGTGACGACCGGGGTCACATCTCGTGTTTATGATGATGCGGCGGTTGAACGTTTTAATATTTCCGTGGGTCAAATCTACTATTTCACCGAGTCTCGCACTGGCGATGACAACATAAAATGGGAGAATGACGACAAAACGGGCTCACTGGTATGGGCTGGCGACACCTACTGGCGCATCTCCGACCGCTGGGGTTTACGCAGTGGGATCCAGTACGACACACGTCTGGACAGCGTCGCAACCAGTAGCAGCAGTATCGAATACCGCCGCGACGAAAACCGTATGCTGCAGTTGAACTACCGTTATGCCAGCTCGGAGTATATCCAGGCTACCCTGCCGTCTTACTACTCTACGGCAGAGCAGTATAAAAACGGGATCTCACAGGTAGGCGCGGTGGCAAGCTTCCCAATCGCTGACCGTTGGTCGATTGTTGGCGCTTACTACTTCGATACCAACGTGAACAAAGAAGCAGATTCAATGCTGGGACTGCAGTACAACTCCTGCTGTTACGCCATTCGCTTCGGCTACGAACGTAAGCTGAACGGCTGGGATAACACCCAGAAACACGCGATTTATGACAACACGATCGGCTTTAATATCGAACTGCGCGGCCTGAGTTCCAACTATGGTCTGGGCACTAACCAAATGCTGCGTTCGAACATTCTGCCGTATCAAAGCTCTTTATGATCTGATTGATTTACAACGTAATCCGCATTGCGGTTAATTGATAATGGAAAAAGTATGAAGAACTGGAAAACGCTGCTTCTCGGTATCGCCATGATCGCGAATACCAGTTTCGCTGCCCCACAGGTGGTCGATAAAGTCGCAGCCGTCGTCAATAACGGCGTCGTTCTGGAAAGCGACGTCGATGGCTTAATGCAGTCAGTAAAACTAAATGCGGGTCAGGCGGGTCAACAGTTACCGGACGATGCCACGCTGCGTCATCAGATCCTGGAACGTTTGATCATGGATCAAATTCTCCTGCAGATGGGTCAGAAGATGGGTGTAAAAATCTCTGACGAGCAGTTGGATCAGGCTATCGCCAATATCGCCAGGCAAAACAACATGACGCTGGATCAGATGCGCAGCCGTCTGGCACAGGATGGTTTAAACTATTCCACTTATCGTAACCAGATCCGCAAAGAGATGACTATCTCTGAAGTGCGTAACAACGAAGTTCGCCGTCGCGTTACCATATTGCCACAGGAAGTGGATGCCCTGGCGAAGCAGGTCGGCAACCAAAATGATGCCAGCACCGAACTGAACCTGAGCCACATTCTGATCCCACTGCCGGAAAACCCAACTTCCGATCAGGTAAACGAAGCGGAAAGCCAGGCGCGTTCAGTAGTTGATGAAGCACGTAACGGTAGCGATTTTGGCAAACTGGCCATCACTTATTCCGCCGATCAGCAGGCGTTGAAAGGCGGCCAGATGGGTTGGGGACGCATTCAGGAACTGCCGGGCATCTTTGCCCAGGCGTTAAGCACCGCGAAAAAAGGCGATATCATTGGTCCAATTCGCTCTGGAGTCGGCTTCCATATTCTGAAAGTCAACGATATGCGTGGTCAGAGCCAAAGCATTTCCGTGACTGAAGTTCATGCCCGCCATATTCTGCTCAAACCGTCGCCGATCATGACCGACCAACAGGCGCGTCTGAAACTGGAACAAATCGCGGCAGATATTAAGAGCGGTAAAACCACCTTCGCGGCAGCAGCTAAAGAGTTTTCTCAGGATCCGGGTTCTGCTAACCAGGGCGGCGATCTGGGCTGGGCTGCAGCGGATATTTTCGATCCGGCTTTCCGCGATGCGCTGACCAAACTTCACAAAGGCCAGATGAGCACCCCAGTGCACTCCTCTTTCGGCTGGCATCTGATCGAGCTGCTGGACACGCGTAACGTTGATAAAACTGACGCCGCGCAGAAAGACAGAGCTTATCGTATGCTGATGAACCGTAAATTCTCGGAAGAAGCGGCAACCTGGATGCAGGAACAGCGCGCCAGCGCCTACGTCAAAGTTCTGAGCAACTAATGACTCGTACTCAACGCGTTGTTATCACTCCCGGCGAACCCGCCGGGATTGGCCCCGATCTGGTGGTTCAACTCGCGCAGCGTGAGTGGCCTGTAGAACTCGTTGTCTGTGCGGATGCAGCACTCCTCAGTGACCGGGCAGCAATGCTCGGTTTACCGCTTTCACTCCTCCCCTACACTCCAGATACCCCAGCCCGACCGCAATCAGCAGGCACGCTGACGCTGTTACCGATTGCGCTGCGAACACCTGTAGTCGCGGGTCAGTTGGCAGTAGAGAACGGGCAATATGTGGTGGATACGCTGGCTCGCGCCTGCGATGGTTGTCTGCGAGGGGAGTTTGCGGCATTGATTACCGGTCCGGTTCACAAGGGCGTAATCAATGACGCTGGCGTCCCGTTTACCGGGCACACCGAGTTCTTTGAAGAGCGATCACAGGCGAAGAAAGTTGTCATGATGCTGGCAACCGAAGAGCTGCGCGTTGCCGTGGCAACCACGCATCTGCCGCTCAGAGCCGTTGCTGATGCCATTACGCCCGCTCTGCTTCAGGAAGTGATCGGTATTCTGCATCATGATTTGCGCACTAAGTTCGGCATTGCCGATCCGCATATTCTGGTGTGCGGTCTTAACCCGCATGCCGGTGAAGGCGGTCATATGGGAACGGAAGAGATAGAAACTATCATTCCGGTTCTCGATGAACTGCGTGCGCAGGGGATGAAATTGAATGGCCCGCTGCCCGCAGATACGCTGTTTCAGCCCAAGTATCTCGACCACGCGGATGCCGTGCTGGCAATGTACCACGATCAGGGTCTCCCCGTGCTAAAATACCAGGGATTTGGTCGCGGTGTGAACATCACGCTGGGCCTGCCCTTTATTCGCACATCCGTCGATCACGGTACCGCGCTTGAACTTGCGGGACGTGGACAAGCAGATGTCGGCAGTTTTATTACGGCGCTTAATCTCGCCATCAAAATGATTGTTAATACCAATGAATAATCGAGTCCATCAGGGCCACTTAGCCCGTAAACGTTTCGGGCAAAACTTCCTCAACGATCAGTTTGTGATCGAAAGTATTGTCTCTGCAATCAACCCGCAGAAGGGTCAGGCTATGGTCGAAATCGGCCCAGGCCTGGCTGCGCTAACCGAGCCTGTAGGCGAACGCCTGGACCAGCTCACGGTCATTGAGTTAGACCGCGATCTCGCCGCGCGCCTGCAAACGCACCCGTTTTTAGGGCCGAAGCTGACGATTTATCAGCAAGACGCCATGACCATGAACTTCGGCGAACTCGCCCAAACAATGGGGCAACCGCTGCGCGTATTCGGTAACCTGCCGTACAACATCTCCACACCGCTGATGTTCCATCTTTTTACCTATACTGATGCCATTGCCGACATGCATTTCATGTTGCAAAAAGAGGTGGTAAACCGTCTGGTTGCAGGGCCAAACAGTAAAGCGTATGGTCGATTAAGCGTCATGGCGCAGTATTACTGCAATGTGATCCCGGTACTTGAAGTGCCGCCATCCGCATTTACGCCAGCGCCTAAAGTCGATTCTGCCGTTGTGCGTCTGGTCCCTCACGCAACAATGCCGTATCCGGTTAAAGATGTTCGTGTGCTGAGCCGTATTACCACTGAAGCGTTTAATCAGCGTCGTAAAACGGTACGTAACAGCCTCGGCAATTTGTTTAGCGTTGAAGTACTGACAGAGCTGGGCGTTGATCCGGCGATGCGAGCGGAAAATATCTCTGTCGCGCAATACTGCCGGATGGCTAACTATCTGTCGGAAAACGCGCCATCGAAGGAGAGTTAAACATGATCAATTCGCCCCGAGTGTGCATTCAGGTACAAAGCGTCTACATTGAAGCGCAATCCTCACCTGATGATGAACGTTACGTTTTTGCTTATACCGTGACTATCCGCAATTTGGGGCGAGCGCCTGTGCAGCTATTGGGGCGTTATTGGTTGATCACCAATGGTCATGGCCGTGAAACCGAAGTTCAGGGCGAAGGTGTGGTTGGCGTTCAGCCCCACATCGAACCTGGCGAAGAGTACCAATACACCAGCGGCGCGGTGATTGAAACGCCGCTTGGCACCATGCAGGGTCATTACGAAATGATCGATGAACAAGGGATCGCCTTTACCATCGACATTCCCGTGTTCAGACTCGCCGTTCCTACACTCATTCATTAAAACAATAGCTATGGCAACATACCTCATTGGCGACGTTCACGGTTGTTATGATGAACTGATAGCCTTGCTGCACCAGGTAGACTTTAATCCCGAGCAAGACACCTTATGGCTCACCGGCGATCTGGTTGCGCGAGGGCCGGGCTCGTTAGACGTTTTACGCTACGTTAAATCGCTGGGCGATAGCGTGCGGTTAGTTCTCGGTAATCACGATTTACACCTGCTGGCCGTGTTTGCCGGCATTAGCCGTAATAAACCGAAAGACCGACTCACACCGCTGCTTGAAGCTCCGGATGCTGATGCACTGCTTAACTGGCTGCGTCGCCAGCCGCTGTTGCAGATTGATGAAGAGAAGAAGCTGGTGATGGCGCATGCAGGGATTACCCCACAGTGGGACCTACAGACGGCGAAGGACTGTGCACGCGATGTTGAAGCCGTGTTGTCGAGCGACTCGTATCCGTTTTTCCTCGATGCAATGTACGGTGACATGCCTAATAACTGGACCCCGGAGCTGACGGGGCTGGCCCGTCTGCGTTTTATTACCAACGCGTTCACCCGCATGCGTTACTGCTTCCCCAACGGTCAACTTGATATGTACAGCAAAGAGTCGCCAGAAGATGCGCCAGCTCCGCTGAAGCCGTGGTTTGCCATTCCAGGCCCCGTTAGTGACGCCTATAGCATTGCATTCGGGCACTGGGCATCGCTGGAGGGCAAAGGCACGCCAGAAGGTATTTACGCGTTGGATACGGGGTGTTGCTGGGGAGGTGATCTCACCTGTCTGCGCTGGGAAGACAAACGCTACTTTGTGCAGCCATCAAATCGCCATCTGAATATGGATCCCGGCGAAGCGGTCAACGCCTGATAATCGTCTGCTGAGAGGTTCAGGCCTGATGGCGCTAAGCTTATCAGGCCTACATCGGGCACAAGAGTTGGCCGGATAAGGCATTTCGCCGCCATCCGGCACTTACAGTATTAACGACGTTCCAGAATCTCGAAGCAGTAGCTGTGAGAGTTTTGCGCGTCGGCATCGTGGAATTCGCTGAAAACAGATTCCCAGTCGTCCGGTTCGTAGTCCGGGAAATGGGTATCTCCCTCCACTTCCGCATCAATGTGTGTCAGATACAGCTTCTGCGCTTTCGGCAGGAACTGCTCATACACACGCCCACCGCCAATCACCATAATTTCAGGCTCATCGCCACAGGCCGCAATGGCTTCATCAACAGACTTCACCCACTGCACACGATCGTCGGTGCCGGGCTTGCTGCTGATGACGATATTTTTACGCCCCGGCAACGGTCGCCCGATTGATTCCCAAGTGTGGCGCCCCATGACGACCGGCTTGTTTAAGGTATTACGTTTAAACCAGGCGAGATCGGCAGGTAGGTTCCACGGCATGGCGTTTTCCATACCGATGACGCGATCTACCGCTAACGCCGCAATCAGACTGATCATTGAATATTTCCCGGATACAAAAAAATTGTCGCCACTATACGGAAAGCGCAATCTTTCGTCGACTAGCCAAAGGAAGATGTGCATGAAAATTTTCTGTTCTGCTGGCGAGTCCGCGACTTCTGAGTGGACTCCCAGCATTACAGTAGTTCAAAAACAGCCAATTAGCAGTAAAGTTTGCAGAACATCACATTTTTTACCCTATGCTGACGGTTTCACTTCCGGTTCATCGGCGACATCGCCCGTATGTTTACCTTCATCCGTGCCTTGCCAGCCATGGCGTTGAATCAATGATAAGTGCTGACGATCTTCCGCAATAATTTCACTTAGCATTGCACTGGTGCGCTTATAAACCGCCGCGCGGGAAATTGCGTCATTTTCCCCTTTCACCATCTCCTCAACCATCAACGTATTGAAGCGGCGGAAGACATCGGCCCGCTCACGCGCTTCATAGCGCCCAAGCCCGAGCCCTTCCAGCGCCAGGCGTCCGGTTTTCAGCGCGCCTTCAAAGGTCTCACGTTCAGGCATGTCCACACCCGCCTGACGCAGACGGATGTAATGATCCACGTCGCGCGCGCGGGCAATAATTTGTAGATGTGGGAAATGCTCTTTCACCATTTCGGTCAGTTGCAGGCTGGTTTGGGGATCGTCAATGGCATTAATAATCACCTCTGCTTTAGCCGCTCCGGCTGACTCCAGCAGATCCATCCGGGTCGCATCGCCATAGAAAACCTTCATGCCGAATTTACGCAGCGTTTCGATATGGTCCGGGTCATGATCCAGAACCACCATTTTGACCCCACTCGACAACAGCAAACGACCGGTTATCTGGCCAAATCGCCCAAATCCAGCGATGATCACCCGCGGTTGCTCCTCATCGATTTCATCCGCTTCCCGCGCTTCACCAGTCGCCGATTTTTCCAGACGCGTCAAAATCACCAGCAAAATCGGCGTAGCCGCCATCGACAACGCCACCGCCAGCGTCAGCGATTTCGCCCAGTCAGGATCAAGCACGTTTGCCATTTGTGCCGCGCCAAACACCACGAAGGCAAACTCACTGCCCTGCCCAAGTAATACGGCAAACCATCTGCGCTGCTTGTTCGGCACCTGTAACGGTTTCGCTATCAGCCATAGCATGACTGTTTTAATCACCAGAAAACCAACCAGCAGAATGATGATGCGCAAAGGATTATCAATCAGCGTACCAAAGTCGATAGACATCCCCACGCCGATGAAAAACAGCCCCAGCAGCAGCCCTTTAAACGGCTCAATATCGCTTTCCAACGCGTGGCGATACTCAGAACTCGCCAGCAACACGCCGGCCAGGAACGCCCCCATCGCCATCGAAAGACCAACTTCTTCCAACAGCAGACCAAAACCGAAAACGAGGAACAGCGCGACGGCGCTGAAAACTTCCCGCAGGCCTGAGCGCGCAACAAAACGCAAGGCAGGACGGGTGACATAACGCCCTAACAGCACCACCAGCACCAGCGCGCCAGCTACCTTAAGGGCTGACAATGCAAATGCCCCAAGCGTGGTCGATGCGCCGCTTGCCGCCAGTAAGGGAATCATTGCCACCAGAGGAATAGCGGCGATATCCTGGAACAGCAGCACGGCAAATGCGCTACGCCCCAGTTGCGACACCATCAGGTTACGTTCATTCATCGCCTGCATCGCGATGGCCGTCGAGGAAAGCGCCAGCGTCATGCCGATCAGCTCCGCCACCTGCCAGCGCAGGCCAAGGAACATACAGAACAAACCAATCAAACCGCCGCAAACCACCATCTGTAGCGCACCGCCGCCGAACACCGAAGCCCGCAGTTTCCACAAACGCTGCGGATCCAGCTCCAGGCCGATGACAAACAGCATCAGCACCACGCCGATCTCGGCAAAATGCAGGATTGATTCGGCGTCCGTCACCAGCCTCAGACCCCATGGTCCGATAATGCACCCGGCGATGAGATACCCCAGTACCGACCCTAGCCCCAGCCGCACGGCGATGGGGACAATCAGCGCCGCCGATCCAAGATAAATCAGCGCCTGAATCAGCGTATGACTATCCATGATGAACCTCCTGCCACTCGAGCAGACGCTGTTTATAATGACGCGCTTGCGCCTGCAGCGTCTCGTCATCACAGATAAACGTACAGTGCATCGCAAATGGCGGCAGCCATTTGAGACCACAATATAATGCCGTGGCCTGCAAAGGTTGGGAAAGCACATCAAAGCCTGGATGGGAGCCGATATTAAAGTGGTTTTCACCGCCGCCGGTGGTCACAGCCCACATGAGATGCTTACCGTGCAGCGCAGTACCGTCGTGACCGTATGCCCAACCGTGTGCAAGGACCTTATCCATCCACAGCTTGAGTAACGGAGGTGTGCTATACCACTGCATAGGATGCTGCCAGATAATCAACTCTGCGCGCGCCAGGGCTTCCTGTTCAGCGGCAATATCGATATTAAAGTCGGGGTAGAGCTGGTAGAGCGAGCGGATCTCCACGCCCTCCAGCGTCCTTGCCTGTTCAAGCATCCGCTTATTCGCATGCGAATGCTGAGGATAGGGATGCGCGTAAATGATGAGAATCATGATTAGCCTGTATCACTGCATTATTGTAATAACAGTGAGTTTAGTCAGTTAATCCACAGGCTAACAGTCAATATTATTGAGCAGATAAATGGAAAAATCTGAGCTAGTTATCCAGTTCGCTCATATCCTTAACCTGATCGCGGTTAATTTGTTCCGTCTTACCTGTTTGCGCGTTTTTGTACGACACCAGGCCGGTATCATCATCAACCTGCGGTTTGCCGTCGGTGACGATGGTTTTACCATCGGTGGTTTTCACCGCCTGATTTGAGGAGCAACCGGCTACGGTAAACAGTGCTGCTGCGGTAAAAATGGAAGTGATCAGAATATGTTTCTGCATGGTGTTCTCCCTGCTTTTCAGTCGTTTTCAGTGATATATCCGTTAACTGTAGGCTAACTGACTGAGTTGCAGGGAAAATACAGAACACTCTTAATAGCCTGCCCTGACCACCGGCTTACTACGAATCGTCATTTGGCTGGTTTGCGCCAGCGTCAGACCTCGCGTTTCCGGGGCGAAAGCGATGGACACGAGCAGGCCTACCAGCGAAATTCCCGCGCCCATCAGCATCACATTACTGATCCCGTATTTGGTGATGAACACCGGCAGCGCCCAGGTTGACACAATGGTGCCGATACGGCTTAACGACATAATCACCCCGACTGCAGAGGCACGAATATCGGTGGGAAACAGTTCGTTTGGGTATAGCCATTGCAGGTTTCCCGGCCCCCCCGAGAAAAACGCGTACACGGCAAACGCCAGCACCACCAGCCATGCGCCCATATCAGGGATTAGCCCCAGCACAGCCAGCGCCAGCGTCATCATAATAAAGCTGCCAATTAACAGCGGTCGACGGCCCGCGCTATTGAGCCAGAACATGGGAGGAATACACCCCAGCATAAAGCACAGGCTGATCACCACATTGCCCAACGCGGCGCTTTTCCCGGCGCCGAGCCCCAGTAGCCCAACAATCTGCGGACCAAAGGTATAAATGGCAAACATCGGGATCACTTGACAGGTCCAGATGGCGGCAACAAACAGGACAAACGGGAAATGTCGGCGATTAAACAACTGAAGGAAACGCGTCTGCTGGGGTGCTTCTTCGTCGAATACCACCGGTTCGCCAAACAGTTTGATCATCATCTCCTCGCACTCTTTCACCCGACCTTTACGCAGCAACCAGCGTGGCGATTCAGGAAGATCGAAACGCCCAATCAGGATCAAAATGCAGGGGATCACCGCGCTGCCCAACATCCAGCGCCATCCGCCCTCAACATCATACAAAAAGTAACCGACCAGATCGGCACAGGTGGCGCCGACATACCACATCGCCGCGATAAAACCGATGGAGAAAGCGCGCTGGCGGGTATTGGAGAACTCGGTAATCATTGAGGTTGCGATCGGGTAATCAGCCCCAATCACCACCCCGATCAGCACCCGCATCACCAACAACTCAACGGGCGAGGAGACAAACATGGTTGCCGCCGATATCACGCCAATGGCGATAATATCGATGATAAACATTTTACGGCGCCCGACCTTATCGGAAATGTAGCCAAACAGCGACGTCCCGACAAACAAACCGGCGAGCGTACCAGCCCCCAGCAGACCAATCCACTCGGCATCCAGTTTCAACGCTGGCGTGAGCTGTTCGAGCGCCACGCCAATCATCACCAGCACATAACCATCCAGAAACGGCCCACCGCTTCCCCACAGCATTATCCGGCGGTGAATAGAGGTAAATTTGATGTCATCAAAGTTCCTGGGCTGCTGCATGGCTATATCCTGTTTTATTTTAACTTAATGCCTGATAACGCCTATCAGGCCTATGAACCGTACCTGTAAGCCGGATAAGGCGAAGCAGCCATCCGGCACCAGGTTTAGCCATAGCGGAACTCCACGCCAAACGTCCCGCGCGGGTATTCCCATTTTTCCAGCGCTGTATCGAGTCCAAGAATTCGACACGTCCCACACTCGAGGCATCCGGCGTAATCAAAGCGTACGCTGCCGTCGTCCTGCTTTTTATACAGTCCAGCCGGGCAGGCCTTAATCAGCACCTCCAGCGCCTGTTTATCAGGATCGGTTTTGAGAATGATGTGTGGGCTGTCTTCATCGACATTGAACTTATTGACGCCCAGTTTTACGTCCACATTGACGGGAGAAGTCATAATACGGTCACTCCTTTCAGGCCATCTTTCATCAGGTTGATGAAGCCCACTTTCTTCGCATGGCGCAGGATTTTTTTACGCATTGGCACCGGGGCGGAACCATCTACGGTGAACAGGTCGCGTGCGATACTGACCGCCATTTCGGGATAAGCGGTAAACATGCGCGGGTTATCAAGAAAAGCGGGCAGCTTTTGATACATACGCATATCACGCATCGGGCCGTCGTCCAGATGCTGACGGTATTCACCCAGCGACTGCTTGCTAAAGTCGTCACGCTTCATGGCTGAAAGCACCGTTTTCGCCGCCGCTTCGCCTGCGGCGATGGCCAAATCCATACCGCGAATAGTAAAGCCGAGGTTCATACACATTCCGGCAGAGTCACCGGCAATCAGTACGCCGTCACCCACCAGTTCTGGCTGCATGTTGATACCGGCTTCAGGTACAACGTGCGCGGCATATTCCACCAGCTTGCCACCGGCGATCAGCGGGGCAACTGCCGGATGCTGTTTGAAATCTTCCAGCATTTGTGGGACCGATTTTTTCGCGTCTTTCAGATGATGAAGACCGCAGACCAGTCCCAGAGAAAGGGTTGTTTCATTCGTATAGAGAAAGCCACCGCCCATCAATCCATCGGTTGGCGATCCGGCAAACAGACAGGCTGCGCCTTCGTTCCCCTGTAACTGGAAACGATCTTCAATCACTGATTTCGGCAATTCGATCAGCTCTTTTACGCCGACGGCAACATGCGATGCCTCGACGCGCTTTGCCATACCCAACTTTTCAGCCAACAGAGAGTTTACGCCATCAGCAAGGATCACTACCCTGGCCTCCAGAATATCGCCATCGGCTTCCACGCCCACGACTTTACCCTCGCGCTGCACAACGTTATCCACGCGAATACCGGTGATGAGCTGAGCGCCCGCCTCCTCGGCCTGTTCCATCAGCCAGGCATCAAATTTGCTGCGTAAGACGGAATAAGAAACCTGCGACGATGTGGCGTCTTCGCCGTTGCAATAATCAATGGACATCGCCCCTTTATCGGTCATAAAGGCGAGTTTCTCGTGGGTGATGACGCGTTCAATGGGGGCCTGCTCAGCAAAACCGGGAATGATGCGCTCCAGGCTATGCGCATACATGCGCCCACCGGTGACATTCTTCGCGCCAGCAGAATTGCCGCGCTCGATAACCAGCACCTGTGCGCCTTCCCGAGCCAGCACCAGCGCCGCAACCGAACCAGCCAGACCTGCACCCACGATGATGGCATCAAAGATATCTTCGGACATACGTACTCCTGTCAGCGGCAGGACACCTTCGCATCCTGCCCGAAATGGTTTAACGCGCTAAGGCAGCCGTCAGCGCAGGCAGGATCTTCAGCGCATCGCCAACAATGCCGTAATCCGCATACTGGAATATCGGCGCATTTTTATCTTTGTTAATGGCGAAAATCGTCTGTGCGCCGTTGGCGCCGACCATATGTTGGATCTGCCCGGAAATCCCCACCGCCAGATACAGTTCAGGCTTGAGCATCAGGTTGGAGATACCGACGTAGCGTTCGTGCTCCATCCACTTCTCGTTTTCCGCCACCGGACGGGAACAGGCCAGCTCAGCGCCAATCGTCTGGCACAGCGCTTCGGCCAGCGAGATATTTTCTTTGCTGCCGATACCACGTCCCACGCTGACCACCAGGCGAGCCTTGTCGAGGTCGACGCTGTTGCTCTGACGTGCCTGAGTTGCCGTACGGGTCACGGCAACGGCCGGAGCCTGCCACTGTACGGTATGCATCTCGCCGCTGCGGGTAGCATCGGGTTGCTGCGCGTCAAACGTCCCGCTGCTGAGTGTAATCACGGCAAACGGCGAAGCGATTGTTTCCGCCCCTATCGCCAGGCCGCCGTAGACCATATGTTTGACCGCCGCTTTACCATCCTGTACGACGACTGCGCTGGCATCGTTTGAAACTGCAGCTGACAAGCGAAAGCCCAGTTTTGCCGCTAGCAACTTGCCCCGACGCGTATTGGGCAGCAGTACTGCGCCGTCCTCGCTGTGCTGACGAATGGTCTGGGCCATCACATCGGCGTAGTCTTCGACCATACGCTCTTCTGGTTTACCGCTGAGCAACCAGACATGATCTGCCCCCAAATGACATGCCGTCGCGCTGTCTGCATCGCTCAGTACAAACGTGTTAACTTTTTCACCTAAAGCCTGCGCACCTTTCATCAGTTCCGGCAGACGAGAAGGGGTATCGCTGAATACCCAGATACTGGAAAATTTGTTCATAACATCCCCTGATAATTAAATGATTTTGCGAAGATTCTCGACAAACGCGGCAATCTGTTCTTCACCGTCACCTTCAATCACAACGCGCTGACGCTCGCGCTGCTTCGGCGCAGCAACCTGCTGTGCGGAATACGCCTGCACGCTGTTCAGTCCAATGTCTGCAGGCGACCAAACCTGAACCGGTTTTTTCGCCGCGCCAAGAATGGCTTTCATGGAAGGGATTTGTGGGGTGTTGATATCCGTTGAGACCGCGATGACCGCCGGAAGCGGGATGCTCAGTGTTTCGACTTCATCTTCCAGTTCACGCTCTACCGTCAGCGTGCTGTCGGTAAGAGAGAGGATTTTACTCACGCCGTTAATCGTGGGAACGTTCAGTGCTTCGCCCACCAGCAGGCCAACCTGCTGAGCATAGAGATCGGAAGAACCGTCACCACAGATAATTAGATCGAAACCGGCTTTTTGCGCGGCGGCAGCCAACACGGTAGCCGTTTGTTGTGGCAGCGCCTGTTCAAATTGATCGTCAATCACAACAATCAGTTCATCAGGACCACGGGAGAGCACATCTTTGCGCCCTTTTGCATTGGTCAGCGCTTTGCCGCCGACGCTCATGGCCACAACCTGGGCCTCGCCTGCCTGTTGTTTTAACTGGGTAGCTGCTTCGATCGCATTCAGGTCGTACTGGCTGATTTTGCCATCCGCTTTGCTGAAATCGAGTGAACCATCAGCATTATTAATCGCAATATCCTGTTCATCAGGTACGCATTTGTAGCAAGTAATTATCTTCATTGCATCTCCAGAAATCATGAAGGAAACGTATTTATATCGGCGGTGTTAAATACAGATATCACGCTCTTTAATTCGGAAATAAAACCTTAATCACCAATATTGAAAATGTCACACATTGAAATTCGTAACTTTCAATAGTGTTACGCACCTCACCAATATTGAAAGAATTACGACAAATATAAAAATTTTCAATATTGTCTGCGGGTTCAACAATATTGAACGCCAGCCACTTAAAAAAGTTAAAAAACCACAGATAACACACTGATTAACAACAAAAAACAGCATGAATTTAAGCAAATTAACCAGCGTAAAAAAGTGTGACACAGATAACAGAATCACCCGAAATGAATACTCATTATGAGTTACTCACTGAGGCGCCCCCAGAGGTTAAAAAGTTATCAACAAATCATTAATAATAAATAAACAAACGATCACACACGGGCACGCTAAATAAATTTCGTTTTCACACTGGAATTCACTTATGAAAAATGAAAAGAGAAAGTCGGGAATTGAACCGAAGGTTTTTTTTCCGCCATTAATAATAGTTGGAATACTTTGTTGGCTAACAGTAAGAGATCTCGATGCCGCTAACGTCGTTATTAATGCGGTATTCAGTTATGTCACCAGTGTCTGGGGCTGGGCATTTGAATGGTATATGGTCGTCATGCTCTTCGGCTGGTTCTGGTTGGTTTTTGGCCCGTATGCCAAAAAGAAATTAGGCGACGAAAAACCGGAGTTTAGTACCGCCAGCTGGATCTTTATGATGTTCGCCTCCTGTACTTCAGCAGCGGTACTGTTCTGGGGCTCCATCGAGATCTACTACTATATCTCCACCCCACCGTTCGCCCTGGAACCCAATTCCACGGGTGCGAAAGAGATAGGTCTGGCTTACAGCCTGTTCCACTGGGGACCGCTGCCATGGGCAACCTACAGCTTCCTTTCCGTGGCCTTCGCCTATTTCTTCTTTGTGCGCAAGATGGACGTCATCCGTCCTAGCTCCACGCTGGTACCATTAGTGGGCGAAAAGCATGCGAAAGGGCTGTTCGGCACCATCGTTGATAACTTCTACCTGGTAGCGCTGATTTTTGCGATGGGTACCAGCCTCGGTCTGGCGACACCGCTGGTAACCGAGTGTATGCAATGGCTGTTCGGTATTCCGCATACACTGCAATTAGATGCCATCATCATTACCTGCTGGATCATTCTGAACGCCATTTGCGTAGCCTGCGGCCTGCAAAAAGGAGTCAGAATCGCCAGCGACGTACGTAGCTACCTGAGCTTCCTGATGCTGGGCTGGGTGTTTATCGTCAGCGGCGCCAGCTTCATCATGAACTACTTTACCGACTCGGTCGGCATGCTGCTGATGTATCTGCCGCGCATGCTGTTCTATACCGATGCCATCGGCAAAGGCGGCTTCCCGCAGGGTTGGACCGTCTTCTACTGGGCATGGTGGGTCATTTACGCCATCCAGATGAGCATCTTCCTGGCACGTATTTCTCGTGGTCGTACCGTACGTGAACTGTGCTTTGGGATGGTGCTGGGCCTGACCGCTTCTACCTGGATCCTGTGGACAGTCCTTGGCAGCAATACCCTGCTGCTGATGGATAAAAACATTCTCAACATCCCACAGCTGATTGAACAACACGGCGTGGCGCGCGCCATTATCGAAACCTGGGCCGCCTTGCCATTCAGCACCGCCACCATGTGGGGCTTCTTCATCCTTTGTTTTATTGCCACTGTCACGTTGATTAACGCCTGCTCTTATACCCTGGCGATGTCCACCTGTCGCGAAGTCCGCGATGGTGAAGAACCACCGCTGTTAGTGCGTATCGGCTGGTCCGTGCTGGTCGGCATCATCGGTATCGTTCTACTGGCGCTGGGCGGGCTGAAGCCAATACAGACCGCGATTATCGCCGGAGGATGCCCGCTGTTCTTCGTCAATATCATGGTGACGCTGTCCTTTATTAAAGACGCCAAAGTGCACTGGAAAGACAAGTAATTCTTATTAACCCAATTGATCAAGAGGCTGAAAGATGGATTTCAACTTAAATGACGAGCAGGAGCTGTTTGTCGCCGGTATTCGTGAACTGATGGCCAGTGAGAACTGGGAAGCTTATTTTGCCGAGTGCGATCGCGACAGCGTCTACCCTGAGCGTTTTGTTAAAGCGCTGGCGGATATGGGCATCGATAGCCTGTTGATTCCGGAAGAACACGGTGGACTGGAAGCGGGTTTTGTCACCGTGGCCGCCGTCTGGATGGAACTCGGCCGCCTGGGCGCGCCAACCTATGTGCTGTACCAGTTACCGGGGGGTTTTAACACCTTCCTGCGTGAAGGGACCCAGGAACAAATCGATAAAATTATGGCGTTCCAGGGAACCGGTAAGCAGATGTGGAACTCTGCGATCACCGAACCGGGAGCGGGATCGGATGTTGGCAGCCTGAAAACCACTTATACACGTAAAAATGGTAAGGTTTATCTTAATGGCAGTAAGTGCTTTATCACCAGTAGTGCCTATACCCCTTACATCGTGGTAATGGCGAGAGATGGCGCATCGCCGGATAAACCTGTTTACACCGAGTGGTTCGTTGACATGAGCAAAGCGGGCATCAAGGTCAACAAACTGGAGAAACTCGGTCTGCGCATGGATAGCTGCTGTGAAATCACCTTTGACGACGTTGAGCTGGACGAGAAAGACATGTTCGGTCGGGAAGGTAACGGTTTCAATCGCGTGAAAGAAGAGTTTGACCATGAACGCTTCCTCGTCGCACTGACCAACTACGGTACGGCAATGTGCGCGTTTGAAGATGCGGCGCGCTACGCCAATCAGCGCGTGCAGTTTGGCGAAGCTATCGGCCGTTTCCAGCTGATTCAGGAGAAGTTTGCGCATATGGCGATCAAACTGAACTCCATGAAAAACATGCTGCTGGAAGCTGCCTGGAAAGCGGATAACGGCACCATTACCTCGGGTGACGCGGCAATGTGCAAATACTTCTGCGCCAACGCGGCATTTGAAGTGGTAGACACCGCCATGCAGGTGCTGGGCGGAGTGGGTATCGCGGGCAATCATCGCATCACGCGCTTCTGGCGTGACCTGCGCGTTGACCGTGTTTCTGGTGGTTCTGACGAAATGCAGATCCTGACGTTGGGTCGTGCGGTATTGAAGCAATACCGTTGATTCGTTCGTTTCGTAGGTCGGATAAGGCGTTAACGCCGCCATCCGGCAATATGCCCGGTGGAGCTGTGCTTACCGGGCATACAAAAAAATGCCAGGAGCAAAATTATGGATCACTTACCAATGCCAACCTTTGGCCCACTTGCCGGGGTACGAGTTGTATTTTCAGGGATCGAGATTGCCGGTCCGTTCGCCGGACAGATGTTCGCCGAATGGGGTGCTGAGGTTATCTGGATTGAAAACGTTGCGTGGGCCGATACCATCCGCGTACAGCCTAACTATCCGCAGCTCTCACGTCGTAACCTACACGCCCTGTCGCTGAATATTTTCAAAGATGAAGGTCGGGAAGCATTTCTGAAGCTAATGGAAACCACCGATATCTTCATTGAAGCCAGTAAAGGCCCGGCCTTTGCTCGTCGCGGAATTACTGATGAAGTGCTGTGGGAACATAACCCGAAACTGGTAATCGCCCACCTTTCCGGCTTCGGCCAGTTTGGGACCGATGAGTACACTAATCTTCCGGCATATAACACTATCGCGCAGGCGTTCAGCGGCTATCTGATCCAAAACGGCGACGTTGATCAGCCGATGCCTGCTTTCCCGTACACCGCCGATTACTTCTCAGGAATGACCGCAACGACAGCGGCGCTGGCTGCCCTGCACAAAGTACGCGAAACGGGCAAAGGTGAAAGCATTGATATCGCCATGTACGAAGTCATGCTGCGTATGGGTCAGTACTTCATGATGGATTACTTTAACGGCGGCGAAATTTGCCCACGCATGACCAAAGGCAAAGACCCGTATTACGCTGGCTGCGGCCTGTATAAATGCGCCGATGGTTATATCGTCATGGAGCTGGTAGGCATCACACAAATCAATGAATGCTTCAAAGATATCGGCCTCGCCCATATTCTTGGTACGCCAGAAGTCCCGGAAGGTACCCAGCTTATCCATCGCGTGGAATGCCCTTATGGCCCGCTCGTGGAAGAGAAACTGGATGCGTGGTTGGCAGCGCACACCATCGCCGAAGTGCAGGCGCGCTTTGCAGAGCTGAATATCGCCTGCGCGAAGGTACTGACCATTCCGGAACTGGAAGGCAACCCGCAGTACGTTGCTCGTGAATCTATTACTCAGTGGCAAACGATGGATGGTCGCACCTGCAAAGGACCGAATATCATGCCGAAATTTAAAAACAACCCGGGGAAAATCTGGCGTGGCATGCCGTCACATGGCATGGATACCGCCGCCATTCTGAAAAACATTGGTTATAGCGAAGCAGACATAAATGAGCTGGTCGGCAAAGGCCTGGCCAGAGTTGAGGAATAAACGTGACGCGCTGACCCGCGAGTGGGTTAGCGCTCACGCCTGATTTCAGTGGATAAAGCAATATGGATATCGTTGGCGGACAAAACTTACGTCAGATGTGGGACGACCTGGCCGGGGTGTACGAAGATAAAACGGCGTTAATTTTCGAATCCTGCGAAGGAAACGTTCGGCAGTTTAGCTATGCCTCGCTCAATGAAGAGATTAACCGCACGGCGAACCTTTTCCATTCCTTAGGGATCCGCAAAGGCGACAAGGTCGCGTTGCATCTTGATAACTGTCCGGAATTCATCTTTTGCTGGTTTGGGCTGGCAAAAATTGGCGCCATTATGGTGCCGATTAATGCCCGATTACTGGGCGAAGAAAGCGCCTGGATCCTGCAAAACAGCCATGTGAGCCTGTTAGTCACCAGTGCCCAGTTTTATCCTATGTACCGCCAGATACGGCTGGAAAATACGACTCCGCTTAATCATATCTGTCTGATTGGCGAGCAACTTCCGGTTGACGACGGCGTGAGCCACTTTACCCAACTGCAAACCCGCCAGTCGACTACGCTGTGTTATACGCCCGCGTTATCCACTGATGATACGGCAGAAATTCTGTTTACCTCTGGCACCACCTCACGACCTAAAGGGGTAGTGATTACCCACTACAACCTGCGATTTGCCGGCTATTACACCTCCTGGCAAATCGCCCTGCGTGATGACGACGTCTACATGACGGTGATGCCCGCTTTTCATATCGACTGTCAGTGTACGGCAGCCATGGCGGCATTCTCTGCAGGCAGCACCTTTGTGCTGTTGGAGAAGTACAGCGCCAGGGCGTTCTGGGATCAGGTACGTAGATACCAGGCGACGGTCACCGAATGCATTCCGATGATGATCAGAACCCTGATGGTACAACCCGCGGCCCCAACGGACAGACAGCATCGCCTGCGCGAAGTGATGTTCTATCTCAATTTATCCGAGCAGGAAAAAGACGCCTTTACCGAACGCTTTGGCGTCAGGCTGCTGACGTCCTACGGTATGACCGAAACCATCGTTGGCATTATTGGCGATCGCCCAGGAGACAAACGGCGCTGGCCCTCTATAGGTCGCGTGGGTTTTAGCTATGAAGCCGAAATCCGTGACGATCAAAACCGTCCCCTGCCCGCCGGAGAAATTGGCGAAATCTGCATTAAAGGCGTGCCGGGCAAAACTATCTTCAAAGAGTACTATGCGCAGCCGGAGGCTACCGCCAAAGCGCTGGAACCTGAGGGTTGGTTACATACAGGAGATTCGGGTTACCAGGATGCGGACGGATTTTTTTATTTCGTCGACAGGCGCTGCAACATGATTAAACGCGGCGGGGAAAATGTCTCCTGCGTCGAGCTGGAAAATATTATTTCTGCGCACCCGAAAATTCAGGACATTGTGGTTGTCGGTATAAAAGATTCGATCCGTGATGAAGCCATTAAAGCATTTATCGTGCTCAATGAAGGTGAAACATTAAGCGAAGCTGAGTTCTTTAGCTTCTGCGAAAACAATATGGCGAAATTCAAGGTTCCCTCGTTTATGGAGATCAGAACCGACCTGCCACGCAATTGTTCAGGAAAAATAATCAAAAAAAATCTGAAATAACCCTTCCGGCTGGAATTCCTCCTGCCGGGAAATTTATTTATCTGGAGATGAACTATGAGTGAATCATTACATCTGACCCGTAATGGCCCGATCCTGGAAATTACTCTCGATCGTCCTAAAGCCAACGCTATTGACGCAAAAACCAGTTTTGCCATGGGGGAAGCTTTTCTTCATTTTCGTGACGACCCGGAATTACGCGTCGCGATTATCACCGGCGGCGGTGAGAAATTCTTTTCTGCGGGCTGGGACTTAAAAGCAGCGGCCGAAGGTGAAGCGCCTGATGCCGACTTTGGCCCCGGCGGTTTTGCTGGTTTAACCGAAATTTTCGACCTCGATAAGCCGGTTATCGCCGCAGTTAACGGCTATGCGTTTGGTGGCGGTTTTGAGCTGGCGCTGGCAGCGGATTTTATCGTCTGTGCGGAAAATGCCAGCTTTGCGCTACCAGAAGCCAAACTGGGGATCGTACCTGACAGCGGCGGCGTACTGCGTCTGCCTAAACTGCTGCCACCGGCTATCGTCAACGAAATGGTGATGACAGGCAGACGAATGAGCGCAGAAGAAGCGCTGCGTTGGGGTATCGTCAACCGCGTTGTCAGCCAGAGCGAGCTGATGGATAGCGCGCGCGAACTGGCGCAGCAGTTGGTGAATAGCGCCCCGCTGGCTATCGCCGCACTGAAAGAAATTTATCGTGCGACCAGTGAAATGCCGGTAGAAGAGGGCTACCGTTACATCCGCAGCGGAGTACTGAAGCACTATCCGTCGGTGCTGCACTCAGAAGATGCGCTCGAAGGACCTCAGGCATTTGCAGAAAAACGCGATCCGGTGTGGAAAGGACGCTGATAACCGATGAGCTATTACGCCTTTGAAGGCCTGATTCCGGTAGTGCATCCAGAGGCGTATGTTCATCCCAGCGCCGTGTTGATTGGTGATGTGATCGTGGGAGCTGGCGTCTACGTCGGCCCACACGCCTCACTGCGCGGTGACTATGGTCGCCTGATTCTGGAGGCGGGTTCTAACTTGCAGGATGGCTGCATCATGCATGGTTATTGCGACACTGACACCATCGTGCATGAAAATGGGCACATCGGCCACGGTGCAATCCTGCACGGTTGCGTGGTGGGCAGGGACGCGCTGATCGGCATGAACAGCGTAATTATGGACGGCGCGGTGATTGGCGAAGAGAGCATTGTCGCCGCCATGAGCTTTGTCAAAGCCGGATTTCAGGGGGAAGCAAGGCAACTGCTGGTCGGTTCACCTGCTCGCGTACTGCGTGAAGTCACTGACCAGGAACTGCACTGGAAGCGACTGAACACTAAAGAGTATCAGGACCTTGCGGTCCGCTGCCGGGCAGGTTTACGTGAAACGCAGCCATTAACGCAGGTCGAAGAAAACCGGCCGCGCCTGAAAGGCACGACGGACGTGAAACCCAAATCAGCCCAGTAATCTATGCCGGATGCGCTAACGCTTATCCGGCCTACGAATCAATCACCGTTAACGCTACCATCAGGTAAGCGAATCATTAGCGACGCATACTTTTTGACAGCATCATCTGCCATTTCTGCTCACGGTTGAGCTCTGTTGGCGGAACGCCAGACAGTCGCGGCGTTTTCGCCACACTCACCTTTTTTTCCTGCAAATTGTGGCTCAATCGGTTGTAGAGGTGGGAATCAATACTGATGACTTTCACCAGACGCTGGCACTGGCAGCCCCGGCCTGCAATCTGATTAGGGATCATCTTAACTTCACAAACAATTTCTCCCACTTCCGACAAAATATAAGAGAGCGTATTAATTGCCTTGCAGTGTTCAATATCAAAATGGCGGGAAATTTCCTTTGCGGTGATCCAACGATCTTCAGCCATCATCCAGTCAGCAATTAACAAATAAAGCGGTCTTTCAACATATTTTTCACACATAAGCACACCATTTCACAAATTAAAAATCTGGCTACGGCCTGTCCAAATTAATAAAAACTAAGCCATATTAAAATTGTGGATATAAAAGATAGTATGCGACTTGAATGTTGATTAGTGTGAGCAATATCGTGCTTATTACATTGAAAATGTGGTTATGAAACTGCATTTGGCCAGGAATGACCTTACGAGAGGTAAAAAAGGGTTTCTTTACAGAAACCCTTTCAAGATAATATTACAGGTCCGGTTAACGCAATTATCACCGGCCCCTTTGCTTATGCCTTTTTGATCTGCGCGTGCATTTCCTGCACCGAGGTCACCTTCTCAGTGGCATCGGCATTCAACGCCATCGCCGTCGCGAAACCGCCGTTCAAAGTGGTGTCATAATGCACTTTGTACTGCAGCGCGCTGCGGCGAATCAGCTTAGAGTCTTCAATCGCCTGACGACCTTCGGTGGTGTTGATGATGTAAGTGTACTCGCCATTCTTGATACGATCCTGAATGTGCGGACGCCCTTCATGCACCTTGTTCACCAGACGTGGGTTGATACCCGCTTCGCCCAGCACAATTGCCGTGCCGTGCGTTGCATCCAGCTCAAAACCAAACTTCAGCAGCTTCGCCGCCAGGTCAACCACGCGCTCTTTATCGCCTTCGCGAACGGAGAGCAGTGCACGACCCTGTTTTTTCATGGTGGAGCTGCTGCCCAGCTGTGCCTTGGCGAACGCTTCTGCGAAGGTACGACCCACGCCCATCACTTCCCCGGTAGAGCGCATTTCAGGCCCTAACAGCGGGTCAACGCCCGGGAACTTGTTGAACGGCAACACCACTTCTTTTACCGAGTAGTATGGCGGGATAACTTCTTTGGTGACGCCCTGCTGTGCCAGCGTTTTTCCGACCATTACGCGCGCCGCGACTTTCGCCAACGGTACACCCGTTGCTTTGGAGACGAATGGAACGGTACGTGCCGCACGCGGGTTGACTTCAATCAGGTAAACTTCGTTATTCTTCACCGCAAACTGGACGTTCATCAGACCGCGAACCTGCAGTTCGAACGCCAGTTTCTGCACCTGCTGGCGCATTACATCCTGAATTTCCTGGCTCAGCGTGTACGCAGGCAGAGAACATGCGGAGTCACCAGAGTGTACGCCCGCCTGTTCGATGTGCTCCATGATGCCGCCAATCAGCACCATTTCGCCGTCGCAGATAGCATCCACGTCCACTTCAACCGCATCATCAAGGAAACGGTCCAGCAGCACCGGTGCATCGTTAGACACGCTGACCGCAGTCTGGAAGTAGCGACGCAGGTCGGCTTCGTCATAGACGATTTCCATCGCGCGACCACCGAGAACGTAGGACGGGCGCACCACCAGCGGGTAACCAATCTCTTTCGCCTTCTCAACAGCCTGTTCAATGGCCGTCACGGTGGCGTTCGCCGGTTGTTTCAGCTTCAGACGGTCAACCGCGTGCTGGAAGCGCTCACGGTCTTCCGCACGGTCAATGGCATCCGGGCTGGTACCGATTACCGGCACACCTGCTGCTTCCAGCGCGCGCGCCAGCTTCAGCGGAGTCTGGCCACCGTACTGCACAATAACGCCTTTCGGCTTCTCGATGCGCACGATTTCCAGTACGTCTTCCAACGTTACCGGCTCGAAGTACAGACGGTCGGAGGTGTCGTAGTCGGTAGAAACGGTTTCCGGGTTACAGTTGACCATGATGGTCTCAAAACCATCTTCGCGCAGTGCCAGCGAGGCGTGTACGCAGCAGTAGTCAAACTCGATGCCCTGACCGATACGGTTTGGACCGCCGCCCAGCACCATGATTTTATCGCGGTCGACGGACGGATTTGCTTCACACTCATCTTCATAAGTGGAGTACATGTAGGCGGTGTCGGTGGCAAATTCTGCTGCGCAGGTATCCACGCGCTTGTAGACCGGATGCAGATTGTACTGGTCACGCAGTTTGCGAATTTCCGCTTCGCGAACGCCGGCCAGTTTCGCCAGACGCGCATCGGCGAAACCTTTACGTTTCAGCATGCGCAGGAAGTCAGCGTCGAGGCCGTTGATGCCAAGGTCGGCTACTTTTTCTTCCAGGCGTACCAATTCTTCAATTTGCACCAGGAACCAGCGGTCGATGTTGGTCAGGTTGAACACGCCGTCGACGGACAGGCCCGCGCGGAAGGCATCGGCGATATACCAGATACGCTCTGCACCCGCGTCTTTCAGCTCGCGGCGAATTTTGGTCAGCGCTTCAGGATCGTCCAGGCTTACTTTCGGGTCGAAGCCGGTCGCGCCCACTTCCAGACCACGCAGCGCTTTCTGCAGCGATTCCTGCTGGGTACGGCCAATCGCCATCACTTCACCGACAGATTTCATCTGCGTGGTCAGACGGTCGTTAGCGCCAACGAATTTCTCGAAGTTGAAACGGGGAATTTTCGTCACAACGTAGTCGATGGACGGCTCAAACGAAGCCGGAGTGCGGCCGCCAGTGATGTCGTTCATCAGCTCGTCGAGTGTGTAACCTACCGCCAGCTTGGCAGCGACTTTAGCAATCGGGAAGCCGGTTGCTTTGGACGCCAGCGCTGAGGAGCGGGACACGCGCGGGTTCATCTCAATAACAATCAGACGACCGTTTTTCGGGTTTACCGCAAACTGGACGTTAGAGCCGCCGGTTTCCACGCCGATTTCACGCAGTACCGCCATCGAGGCGTTACGCATGATTTGATATTCTTTGTCGGTTAACGTCTGGGCTGGCGCCACAGTGATGGAGTCACCGGTATGGATGCCCATCGCGTCGAAGTTTTCGATGGAGCAGACGATGATGCAGTTGTCGTTTTTATCACGAACCACTTCCATCTCGTACTCTTTCCAGCCAATCAGCGATTCATCAATCAGCAATTCGTTGGTTGGGGAAAGGTCCAGACCGCGTTCACAGATTTCTTCGAACTCTTCACGGTTGTAGGCGATACCGCCGCCAGTGCCACCCATGGTGAAGCTAGGACGGATAATGCACGGGAAGCCAACGTCAGCGGCAACTGCCAGCGCTTCTTCCATGGTGTGAGCGATGCCTGAACGCGCGGTGTCGAGACCAATCTTCTTCATCGCGATATCGAAGCGACGACGGTCTTCCGCTTTATCAATGGCATCCGCCGTTGCGCCAATCATGGTCACACCGAACTCAGCCAGTACGCCCTGGCGCTCCAACTCCAGCGCGCAGTTCAGCGCTGTCTGGCCGCCCATGGTTGGCAGCACCGCATCCGGGCGCTCTTTCTCAATAATTTTGCGTACCACTTCCCAATGAATCGGCTCGATATAGGTGGCATCGGCCATTTCCGGGTCGGTCATGATGGTTGCCGGGTTAGAGTTCACCAGAATAACGCGGTAACCCTCTTCACGCAGGGCTTTACACGCCTGTGCGCCGGAATAGTCAAACTCACACGCCTGACCGATAACAATCGGACCCGCGCCCAGAATCAGGATACTTTTTATGTCTGTACGTTTTGGCATGGCTCTTTTACTCCTGATTATTTCGCGGACTGACGGTATTGCTCAATTAACTCGATAAAGTGGTCGAACAGCGGTGCGGCATCGTGCGGACCCGGGCTCGCTTCCGGGTGCCCCTGGAAACTGAACGCCGGTTTGTCGGTGCGATGAATCCCTTGCAGGGTGCCGTCGAACAGCGACTTGTGGGTCACGCGCAGGTTAGCCGGCAGCGTGGTTTCATCAACCGCAAAACCGTGGTTCTGCGCGGTAATCATCACCACATTTTTATCAATGTCTTTTACCGGGTGGTTACCGCCGTGATGGCCGAACTTCATCTTGATGGTCTTCGCACCGCTCGCCAGCGCCAGCAACTGATGGCCGAGGCAGATGCCAAATACCGGAATATCGGTTTCGAGGAACTTTTGAATTGCCGTGATCGCGTAATCACACGGTGCCGGGTCACCAGGGCCGTTAGACAGGAAGATACCGTCCGGATTCATCTTCAGAACGTCTTCAGCGGAGGTTTTCGCTGGAACCACCGTCAGGCGGCAGCCGCGGTCCGCTAACATACGCAGAATGTTACGTTTAGCGCCGAAATCGTACGCCACAACGTGGAACGGCAGTTCATCGGTAGATTTGGCTTCCGGCAGGTCACCGGCCAGCGTCCAACTACCTTGCGTCCAGCTATACGGCTCCGCGGTGGTGACTTCTTTCGCAAGGTCCATACCATTGAGGCCCGGGAATGCTTTCGCTTTTTCCAGCGCCAGCGCGGCATCCGGGTTATCGCCCGCAATGATGCAACCGTTTTGTGCGCCTTTTTCACGCAGCAAACGCGTCAACTTACGGGTATCAATATCAGCAATCGCCACAATGTTATGGCGCTTGAGGTAGGAAGAGAGGTCTTCGGTATCGCGGAAGTTGCTGGCAATCAGCGGCAGGTCGCGGATGACCAGGCCTTGCGCATGTACCTGAGAAGATTCAGCATCGGCTTCATTGGTGCCGACATTACCGATATGAGGATAAGTAAGAGTGACGATTTGGCGGGAATAGGAAGGATCAGTGAGGATTTCTTGATAACCGGTCATTGAAGTATTGAAAACGACTTCCCCAACCGCCGAACCTGTTGCCCCTATGGCCCGACCGTGAAACTGGGTTCCGTCTTCCAGAACCAATAGCGCTGACTTAATCAAAACACCCTCCAGAGAATATTCACTCACTTTATTTGCATATTAATTCATTTACACATCATGAATCAATGCAAATTTGCTTACCTATGGATTTCTGGCAAACGGCGGCATTCTAGAGACAGCCCACGTAAAAGTCTACCCAAAAGGACATTTTTTATTATTATTTTACGCCACTGGGATAAATCACACGATTTAACAGGCAAAAAGATCAGCTAACTTGGGATGGAAAACGCTTGCGGCAGATAAAGAGTGTAAAAACAGGAAGTGCGATAGTAAAAAGTGGACCATTTGGTCAAAATTCACATTCAGATAACAAAACACCACCACAAAAAACTGGTAAAATCGCATTTAAATGAAAAACAATACTCAAACACTAAAAATTAAAGGGCAATAAAATATTGCCCCATGTAATCAATTAATTATGATTACAATAACCACATCACGAAGGGTAGTAAAAGCTATAAATTACGTAAATTAAGCACATCTTTCATATCAAAAAGACCATTTGACTTTGATTTCAGCCAAATTGCCGATCTCACCGCACCGTTAGCAAAGGTCATGCGACTGGACGCCTTGTGCGTAATCTCAATACGCTCGCCAATATCGGCGAACATCGCGGTGTGTTCCCCGACGATATCCCCCGCTCGTACCGTGGCAAAACCGATCGTGCCCGGTACGCGCTCGCCAGTGTAACCCTCACGGGAATAGACTGCGCAGTCTTTCAGATCTTTATCCAGCGCCCCAGCAATCGCCTCGCCCATGGCCAGCGCAGTGCCTGACGGCGCATCCACCTTGTGGCGGTGGTGCGCTTCGATAATCTCAATATCGGTGTAATCACCCATCACTTTCGCCGCCTTCTCCAGTAGCTTCAGCATGACATTCACACCCACGCTAAAGTTCGCGGCGAAAACAATAGCAATCTCCTGCGCGGCATCGCGAATAGCCTGTTTACCTGTGTCATCAAAGCCGGTGGTGCCAATCACCATCCCTTTACCGTGCTGGCGGCAAAACGCCAGATGCGCCAGCGTGCCTTCCGGGCGGGTAAAATCGATGAAAACATCGAAATCATCTTTCACCGCTTCAAGGCTACTTTGTACGGTTACGCCCGTTTTCCCGGCTCCCGCCAACTCTCCTGCATCGCTTCCTAATAAGGAAGAACCGTCACGCTCCAGCGCCGCGCCGAGCTGTACGCCATCCATGCCGAGAGTGGCCTGAATCAACTGACGCCCCATGCGTCCTCCGGCTCCCGCGATGGCAACGCGGATTTGTGCATCATGCATAGCTATTCTCTTTTGTTAATTTTACGTAAATCGTTTTCAGATTAACCAGCGCATCGCTGCGCCGCCAGCCCAAAACGTCGATAATTAGAATTTAATGATAAACAGGCAGAGATATCAGTAAAAGGCATGACGATCAGCAAAAACCACATGATTCTCTGACTACCAGCGCAGGTGGCAGAATAATGCGTTTCGGTGGTTCGTCATTTCCCTGAATGCGGCTATAAAGCAGCTCTCCAGCCTTGCGACCAATCTCTTTTGCGGCCACTGAGACGGTAGTAAGCGCTGGTTGCACCAGCGCCGCTTCGGTGATGTCATCGAATCCCACCAGCGCAAAATCGCGCCCCGGTTCACGCCCCATTTTACGTAATGCCTGCATGACCCCAAGCGCTACGATGTCCTGATAACAAACGGCGGCGGTAATTTGCGGGAAACGCAGAAAAAGAGACTCCGCCGCTTTTGCGCCGTCAATTTGGCTGGCCTGCGTGGCGACTATCCATTCCGGATTCGGTGATATCCCCTGCTCCAGCAACGTGCTGGTGAAGCCACCGATACGCTGTGCCCGGCTACCTGAACTTGGGCTCCCCCCAATAAACGCAATATTCTTATGCCCCATTCTGACTAAATGAGTAGTGGCCATTTGCGTACCAAGAAAGTTATCCGTTCCCACAAAATCAAAATCAGGATCGCTGAGGGGGCGGACCACCATGATGGCAGGAATATTGCGCCTTTTCAGTGCTTCAAAAAAGGATGTCGGTGTTTCGCGCGCCGCGCAGAGCACCATCCCGCAGGCATTATTGCGCATTAATGAGTCGACAAATTTTTGCTGCCGTTCTCCTGACTCTTCGCTGTTTGCCAGAAACAACAGCAGGTCATGCCGCTCCATCTCATGGCTTAGCCCTGCTGTCATCTCACCATAAAAAGGGTTAGTGATGTCGTGTAACAACAATCCAACCTGATTACTGCTCCGGTTACGCAGATTAGCAGCGGTTTGATTATAAACGTAGCCAGCATCGTCCAGCGCTTTAAGTACCCGGTCACGTGTTGCCTGAGAAATGCGTCCCCGGTTACGCAGCACCATTGAAACGGTTGCCGTGGACACTCCCGCGCGTTCAGCAACCTGCGCCAGCGTGACTGTGGTCATGACTTCTCCTGTTTTTTTCAAAGGTTAATCGAATAACCGAAATAATGCCTTTTTACGTGTGATTCACATCACGCCAGCGTGCTTTTCATCGCACTGGTTTCAGATTATGGCGGGTTAATCGCGTTAACCACACTATGAAAATAAGGTTAATCGATTAATCTTAAATAAGCCAACACGGAGACAGAAAATGCATACAACTTATAATAAATTCCCTGAGGTTACCGTTCAGGGCTATGACAACCACGCCTGGCAGGGGTGGTCGTCGATCCATTCAGTGCTTAACGCCAGAGTTTCTGATGCAGCAAAAACCGTATTGATCGTCGATTGCTATCCGGGCGTGCGGCTTGACGAGCTGGAGCAACAGCTCGTTACGACGTTAGATGCCGCACTGGTGCTGAATATTGAATCCGCCCGCCGCGATGAGCAGGCCCTGCATCATTTACTGGCGCGCAACCTGACCGACGATCGCGTATTTGGTGTTCTCTCCTGCCACCATCTGGATGAGTTTTTTGATAGCAATAAACTCCGCCAGCTCCGCCAACAAATTGATGCCGTTACCGAAGGGCTTGTCGTGGTGTACGGCTCTGGCGCTGCGCTGGCACATTCTGGTGACATACTGGTTTATGCCGATCTTCCCCGTTGGGAAATTCAACAGCGTATGCGCCATGACGGGCTGGGAAACTGGGGGGCAGAAAACCAGGATGAAGATATTCTTCGTCGTTACAAACGTGCTTTTTTCATTGAATGGCGGGTATTCGACAGACACAAAACACCGTTACTCAAACGCGCCGATTATTTGCTTGATACCACGGTAGAAAGTAATCCCGCGATGGTCAGCGGTGACGCGCTACGCGCTGGCCTGCAACAAACAACCGAACAACCGTTTCGCGTTGCCCCTTTCTTTGACCCTGGCGTCTGGGGCGGCCAATGGATGAAACAACACTTCGATCTCGATCCCTCAGCCCCCAATTACGCGTGGTGTTTTGATTGCGTGCCCGAGGAAAACAGCCTGTTACTGCGTTTTGGCAACGTGCGGATCGAGATCCCTTCTCAGGACCTGGTATTAACTTATCCGCGCCCCCTGCTGGGTGAAAAAGTTCACGCGCGCTTTGGCGCGGAATTCCCGATCCGTTTTGACTTCCTTGACACCATTGGCGGGCAGAATTTGAGCTTCCAGGTTCATCCGCTCACCGAATACATACAGCAGCAGTTTGGTATGCACTATACCCAGGATGAGAGCTATTACATTCTCGAAGCCGAACCGGGGGCCGTGGTGTATCTCGGGACAAAAACTGGGATCGCACCGCAGGATATGCTCGATGATCTCCGGGCCGCAGGACGTGGCGAAAAAATCTTTGATGATGAGCGATTCGTGAATCAGATCCCCGCGCATAAACATGATCACTTCCTGATCCCCGCCGGCACCGTACATTGCTCGGGAGCAGGAACCATGGTGCTGGAGATCAGCGCAACACCTTATATTTTCACCTTCAAGCTGTGGGACTGGGGTCGTTTAGGCTTAGACGGCTTACCGCGCCCAGTGCATCTTGATCACGGTCAGCAGGTTATTGACTGGCAGCGCGACACGCAATGGGTGCACGACAACCTGATCAACCGTATTGAACCCATCGCTGAAGGTGACGGTTGGCGGGAAGAAAGAACCGGGATGCACGAACGCGAATTTATCGAAACGCGTCGCCACTGGTTTACGGCGCCCGTCACTCACCATACCCATGGCGGCGTCAACGTCCTGAACCTGGTCGAAGGCGCGCAGGCCGTTGTCGAAAGCCCGAACGGCGCATTTCCCCCGTTCGTCGTCAACTATGCAGAGACCTTTATCATCCCAGCCGCCGTAGGAGAGTATCGCATTTCGCCTTTTGGCAAAGGCATCGGTCAACAGCTCGCCACGATTAAAGCCTGGGTTAGAGGATAAGCGCATGATTAACGTTATTGTTGCCACCCATGGTCCCCTGGCGGAAGCGCTTCTCGCCAGCGGTCGTATGGTTTATGGAGAATTACCGCACGTTTTCCCCGTCACGCTGAGTGAACAGGCGGGTATCGAAGGGTTTAAACAGACGTTCACTCAGGTTCTCGCGAGTGCGGGAAAAGACGCTGACGGCGTTCTGGTGCTGTGTGACATGCAAAGCGGTACGCCGTGGAATGTCGCCTGCCATCATGCGTTTTCTGCACAAACGGTTCCTCCCGTTGCTGTCGTCGCGGGCGTTAATTTCCCGATGCTGTTACAAAGTGAGGAGATCTGCCATTTAACGGATGTTCATGCCGCAGCCGTCGAGCTGTTGGCGTTAACAGTACCCACGCTGATTAAAGCCGCCCCGGTTTTATCCGTTCAGTCCGACGATTTTTAAAGGAAACCATTATGAGTATTTCTTTTGTACGTATCGATGACCGCGTAATTCATGGGCAGCTCGTGACACGTTGGGCCAAAGAGCTGCCCTGTGACGGGATTGTCGCTATAGACGACGCCGTCGCGGCCGACCCTCTGCTCTCCTCGGTGATGAAAGGCGCCGTACAGGACACTAAAGTCTGGTTATTTGATACGGCTACCGCGATTGAAAAATTGCCGAAAGTCATTGCCAGCGAAAAGCGTTATTTCGTCATTGGCAAATCTCCCGTCACGCTCAAGCGCATTGAAGAAGCGGGTATCAGCCTGAAAAATGCCAACGGCAAGATTAATGTGGGTCCAATGAGTGCTCGTGCTGATACGACCACCATCGGCCCGAATCAGTCGGTCAACGGGGATGAAATTGCCGCCTTTGACTGGCTGACGCAGCATGGACATCTGGTTGAGTTTCGCCTGGTTCCTGATGCCAGTAGCTACAGCTGGCAGGACGCACGCCAGAAGCTGAAATAAGGAGCGTACGATGATTATCGAAGCTACGTTGATTGGCATACTTTGCTATCTCGGCGCCCTCAGCAGCCCCTGGCTTCTGGGACTGACCGGCGGCTGGTATCTGATCACCCGCCCACTGATTTCCGGAATGTTGGTCGGGATTATCCTCGGCGACATTAAAACCGGAATCATGATTGGCGTCGCGGTTCAGGCAGTGTATATCGCGATGGTAACGCCCGGCGGTTCGATGCCGGCCGATCTCAACTTTGTTGCTTACCCGGCAATTGCTTTAGGTATCCTTTCAGGAAAAGGCCCCGAGGTTGCGGTCGCGCTGGCAGCCACTATCGGTATCGCCGGAACCATTTTGTTTAACGCGATGATGGTACTGAATTCCTTCTGGAATCACCGGGCAGATGTGGCGCTGGAACGAGGCGACGAACGCGGTATTTACCTGAACAGCGCCATCTGGCCACAGGTAACAAACTTTGTCCTGCGTTTTGTACCGACCTTTATTGCAGTCTACTTTGGGGCGCAATACATCAGCGGTTTTATGGACAGTTTGCCGAAAATTGTCTTGTCGACGATGAACGTACTGGGCGGCATTTTACCCGCCGTCGGGATCGCGATTTTGCTGAAACAGATCATCAAAAACTACACCATGTTGATCTACTTTCTCGTGGGTTTTGTCTGCATCGTCTTTTTAAAACTCAACATGGTCGCGCTGGTGATCGTCGGTTCGCTGTTGGCGTTGATCCATTACAACTACAAACCGGAACCACAGCAGACCGCGAATGCAAAGTCGGTTGTGGATGATGATGAGGATGAATTCTGATGGAAGAACGTACACTTACGCGTAAAGATCTTCGCCGCTGCTGGCGTGCATGGATGATGCACAACTTGTCATCGATGAGCTTTGAACGTCTGGAATCTTTTGGCTTTTGTCTGAGCATGCTTCCGGTGGCAAAAAAACTCTATCCCGATCCAGCCCAATGTACTGAAATGCTGCGCCGCCACGCCTCGTTCTATAATACGGAACCTCAGATTGGCGCAATCGTAAATGGTATGGTGCTGGGGCTGGAGGAGAAAAAAGCGAACGGTGAGCCGATCGATGGCGAGACCATTAATACCCTGAAGGTTGGCCTGATGGGCCCGATCGCCGGGATCGGCGATTCCATGATCCCTGGGATGTTGATCCCTATCCTGCTCAGTATCGGCATGGCCCTGGCGGCCGGCGGTAACATTCTGGGACCGCTGTTTTATACCGTTGCCTGGCTGGCCATCATCATTCCTGGTTCGTGGTTCCTGTTCCTGAAAGGTTACAAAATGGGATCTGGCTCGGTGGAAATGCTGGTGAGTAGCAAATCTGCCCGTCTGCGTGAAGCGTTATCGCTGCTGGGAGTATTTGTCATGGGAGGCGTAGCGGCAAGCTACGTGAAGCTTGGCACCGGGCTGGAATTTATCACTAAAGATGGGGTGAACATTCACGTTCAGCAGATGCTGGACGGTATCTTCCCGCAGTTACTGCCGCTGGTTGTGGTGCTTGGCACCTGGTATCTGATGGCCAAGCGCGGTGTATCACCAGTGAAAGCGATGATTTTACTGCTGATTCTGGCCGCTCTTGGCGTCGCTACGGGCCTGTTTGCGGGTTAATACACAGAAAACATTACAACCGGGGCGATGCCCCGGTTTTTTATGGATGAAAGTTTTGCCACAGCTCGGGGTGTTTGTCCGGATGCGAGATAAATTGAAAGCGCGCTGGATCCTCGATGAATTGCTGGTAAACAGGCGCGGAAGTAATCGAGAACTCCGTATATTGCCGGGGCGTTACGGCCTGCAGTCGTCCGGGAATATAACGGGGATTATGCTGCCAGATAATGTTGTTGCCCTGCAGTAGCGGATACCATGCCAATCCTTTATGTGCACGCACGGCGTCGTACTCAAAACCATATTCACGATCGCACCACGCGCCAAAGGTTAATGGTACATCCGGGTCTGCGGAGATGGTCGCATGTCCCCAGCCGGGCGGTACCAGCACTTTCTCTCCCGGTCCGGCAATGACGGCAAAACACCGGCCAGGGTCATCCTCAACATATTCCTGCATATAAATGATCGCTTTTCCCTGCCAGATTTCGTAAAGCTCCGGCGGAGACCAGCCGCTGTGCTGACTGATACGATGAACATGTCCCTGACTACGCACCGGTTCTTTCCCCAACCTTCCCGCTGCATAGGTAACCACGCCAAACAGCAGCATCCGCTTTTTCAATTCTTCGCGATCCTGCATTCGCGCAACATCCATCGCAATGGCATACACCTCCTGCGGTCCTTCACAGTGCGGATCGCGCAGCGAGGCACGAATGTGATCGAGTTGACGAATCTCTGGCATCGGTCCGGTAACGTCGTCCCCATAGCTAAAACCAAGTGGGTGATGATGGACCGTCATATCCAGGCCGTAAGAATGTGCTAAGTCAGCCATTCTGTACCTCCTTCGCCTGGACCGTCTTATTCTCCTCAAAGACTCTTATTCTGAAGCCCCTGGTGAGCGCCGCATAATCATGACCCGCAATTCCTGGCCATACGGCGAGCGCCGACAGCACCTCTTCCCCGGTGTTGATTAACCGGTGCGCGGTAAAACCGGGGATGATGTGGACAGATCCGGCGAATACCTTTTCCAACCGCGCGTCGCCCTGTTCAGTCTGCAGCAACAGCAGGCCCTTGCCACGCAGGCCAAAATAGACTTCCCCCTGTTCGCGGCGCGCATGGAAATGCCCGCGAGTCATAAAATATTCGCAACCAACCCGGCCAGGATAAAGATGAGTAACGCCGGTATAGAGTTCGCCTTCAGCGGGAGACGTATCCAGCATTTCAACGTCATACACAACCTGCTCGCCGGTCAACTGTTGACGGGCGATTTCATCGGCAAAAACGTCAGTAAGATCCTGAATACGGGTGGATTTACGCAATAATGGGCCATCGGCTAAAGCGCCGCTTGCCCACGCCACCTGCGGTGGCTGGATAAAAGAAAGGTTCATATGTGTCTCCGGCCCGAGGAGAACAACAACATCAGATTAGCAGATTAATCGATTAACCTGCTAATTCTGTCCGCATATTGCGGACCGGATCACAACCTCACGGGGCCAGCGCCAGTACCTCTGCCACCCACTGCTGAAATCCCTCAACGTCCAGCCCCAGCGCGACCTGCGCATTTGCCTGATGACCTAAACGTCCTTCAATGTCCACCACCGTCGTACCCGAGGTATACTCGCCCTGGGTTTCAACCGCCACGAAGCATGGTTGCAGGGTAAACAGCTCCGGGCGCACCAGCCAGGCAATAGCGCACAGATCGTGCATGCGCAGCCCCGTATTCATACTGCCACTACGATAATGGCTGAACAGCGCGTGCAGCATTTTTCCCGTCTGGTTAAGCTGAGGCAACGTCGCCAGGTAGTCCGGGGCGAGCATGGCCTGATTAGTGACATCCAACCCACACATCACAATCTCCAGCCCGCTCTGGAAGACTTTCGCGGCGGCCTCGGGGTCGATAGCAATATTAAACTCGGCGTTTGGCGTGAAGTTTCCCCGCCCGGCAGAACCGCCCATAATCACCAGGCGCTTAATGTTGAACACGCATTCAGGATAATGAGTCAGCAGCAGCGCAATATTTGTCAGGGGGCCAATTGCCACCAGCGTCATGGGCTGTGAGGCGTGCATCAGCACATCGCGAATGGCCTGGAAGGCGGGTTTTGCCATCGCGTGGCGGCCGTGCTCGACAAAATCATACCCTTCCATACCGGACTCACCGTGTACGGAAGCGGCATCACGCAGCGGTCGCACCAACGGCATTGATGCCCCCTGCGCCAGCGGAATATCCGCATTCCAAAAGTGCAGCAGTTGCAACGCATTACGGGTAGTTTTTTCCACCGACACATTGCCTGCGACAGTAGTCATCATTTGCAGATCCAGCTCAGGGGCAAACAGCGCAGCGGCAATAGCGGCGGCATCATCAATGCCGGGATCGGTATCAAGAATGATCGGTAAGCGCATGGTTTCTCCATAAAAAAATGCCAGACGTTAAGTCTGGCATCTTCTCATAATCGTAACCTGAAAGACTTACTCTACTTCACGAACATCCACACGCAGCTCTTTCGGCACTTCGAAAACGATGTTTTCTTCACGGCCTTCCAGCGGAATAGCTTCCCCACCGCCAAGCTCCTGCAGACGAGCAATCACGTTTTGCACCAGGATATCCGGCGCTGAGGCTCCAGCCGTCACGCCCACGCACCTGGCTTCTTTCACCCATGCTTCCTGGATATCGGTCGCATCGTCAATCAAATACGCCGCTTTCCCCATTCGCTGGGCCAGTTCAGCCAGACGGTTGGAGTTAGAGGAGTTTTTCGAGCCGACCACCAGCACCACATCGGCCTGTTCCGCCAGCGCACGGACCGCTTCCTGACGGTTGGTGGTGGCATAACAGATATCATCTTTGCGCGGCCCGACAATTTTCGGGAAACGTTGGCGCAGTGCGTCAATGACGTCAGAGGTATCATCAACGGAGAGTGTGGTCTGCGTCATGAAGGATAATTTGCCTTCATTTTTCACATTCAGTTTCAGCACGTCTTCCGGTGATTCAACCAGGTACATTCCCCCTTGCGGGTTACTGTACTGCCCCATCGTGCCTTCGACTTCCGGGTGACCGGCATGACCAATCAGAATCGACTCTTCGCCACGACGGCTGGCGCGGGCAACTTCCATATGCACTTTCGTTACCAGCGGACAGGTTGCATCAAAAACCGTGAGGTCGCGGCCTTTGGCTTCGTTACGCACCGCCTGAGACACGCCGTGGGCAGAGAAGATCAGGATCGCGCCATCCGGCACTTCGCTGATTTGCTCAATAAAAATGGCCCCGCGCTCGCGCAGGCTATCCACCACATAGCGGTTATGTACCACTTCATGACGGACATAAATCGGCGCGCCGTAAATAGCCAACGCGTTTTCGACAATGCTGATAGCGCGGTCTACGCCAGCGCAAAAACCGCGCGGGTTGGCCAACAGGATCTGCATTTTACGCCTCCAGTGCCGGTTCGACTTCCAGCACTTCAATATCAAAATGAACGGTATGCCCAGCCAGCGGATGGTTGAAATCGACCGTGATCGAGTCACCATTGATTTCGCGGATCACGCCTGGCATCTCACTGCCGTCCATTGCGGTAAAGAGCATGATAGCGCCAATTTCTGGCTCACCCGCGTCCATAAATTCCCGACGCGAGAAATACTGAATTAAGTCCGGACTTGACACGCCAAAGGCGGCATCCGGCTCCAGAGCAAAAGTGGTTTTATCGCCTTCTTTTAGCCCCAGCAGGTGTTGCTCCAGCCCTTCAGACAGAGAACCGTCGCCCAGGCGAAACAGCGCAGGCTTGCCGTTATTGCGGGTTGACTCTGCGGTGGAGCCATCGTCGAGCTTAAGGGTGAAGTGCACCAGCACCGCACTGTTACTCTGTACTGATTTAGACATGCAGGTTGCTCTTTAAAATTGCTGCCGCCTGTCTGCCCGGTGGCGCTACGCTTACCGGGCCTACAAGGATCGCAGTAAATTGTCGGCCGGATTAGCATAGCGCCATCCGGCATTTTTTTATGCGGCTTTTTTCTCTTTCGACGGTAAGAAGCCTTCCAGAACAATCAATGCCGCACCGATACAGATCGCCGTATCGGCAAGGTTGAATGTCGCGAAATGCCAGTCACCAACGTAAAAGTCAATCATATCAACCACGAAACCGTGCCACAGGCGATCAAACAGATTGCCCAGCGCACCGCCAATGATTAACGCATACGCGATGTTATTTAGCTTCTGCGTCGCCTTAGAGCGATACATCATCACCATCAGAATGACACAAATTCCGATAGCGATACCGGCAAAGAACCAACGTTGCCAGCCACCGCTGTCAGCTAAGAAGCTAAACGCCGCGCCATAGTTACGCGCATAGTGCAGATTAAGCGATGGAAACAGCGACACCGTATCCCCCAGAGCAAAGTTCTGGAGGATCAGGTATTTGCTGCCTAAATCGATAATCAGCACGACTACCACCAGCCACAGCCAGCGTAGTCCTGTTGAACAAAGAGGCTTACTCATCAGGCAAACTTACGTTGTTCGCCATCACCGGCGATGTTGCTGACACAGCGTCCGCAGATATCTGCATGTTCCGCCACCTGGCCGACGTCGGTAGTGTAATGCCAGCAGCGCGGACATTTCTCACCTTCGGCTTTGCTCAGTACTATTTTCAGACCTTTGAGCAGTTCGCTCTGCTGAGCATCAGCAGGAGCCGCTGCAAAATCCGCAACCGTCGCACCAGAGGTCAGCAGTACAAAACGCAACTCTTCGCCCAATGCGGTCAGTTTCGCCGCCAGTTCAGGTTCAGCGTACAGGGTCACTGCCGCTTCCAGAGAACCGCCGACTTTCTTATCCGCACGCGCCTGCTCGATGACCTTGTTCACTTCGCCACGCACTTTCAGCAGTTCGTCCCAGTAGGCATCGTTCATCGCTTCGGTTTCGCCTAAGCCAAACAGGCCTTCATACCACTCACCGGTAAAGACGTACTTCTCACGCTCGCCCGGCAGGTAACCCCAGATTTCATCTGCGGTGAAGGACATGATCGGCGCCATCCAGCGAACTAGGGCTTCTGCAATATGGAACAGCGCGGTCTGGCAGCTACGACGCGCCACACTGTCGGCTTTCGCGGTGTACTGGCGGTCTTTAATGATGTCGAGGTAGAACGAACCCATTTCTACGGAGCAGAAGCGCATCAGGCGCTGTACCACTTCGTGGAAGTCATAGGCTTCGTAAGCTTTCAGGATCTCTTCCTGCGCCGCTTGCGCGCAACCTACCGCCCAGCGATCCAGCACCACCATATCTTCCGGTTTCACCATATCTTTTACCGGATCGAACCCGTTCAGGTTCGCCAGCAGGAAGCGCGCGGTGTTACGGATACGACGATAGCTGTCGGCAGCACGTTTCAGGATTTCGTCAGAAACGGCCATTTCGCCGGTGTAGTCGGTTGAAGCGACCCATAGACGCAGAATATCCGCGCCCAGTTTGTTCATCACGTCCTGCGGAGAAACGGTATTGCCGATAGACTTGGACATTTTGCGCCCCTGCCCATCAACGGTGAAACCGTGGGTCAGTACCTGACGGTATGGCGCTTTGCCTTTCATGGCGGTGGAGATCATCAGAGATGACATGAACCAGCCGCGATGCTGGTCAGAACCTTCCAGATACATATCTGCCGCATGCCCTGCAAACTCAGGACGCACATCCACGACGGATGAGTGGGTTGAACCAGAATCGAACCATACGTCCAGCGTATCCGGGACTTTGACATACTGGTCAGCTTCGTCGCCGAGAATATCTTTCGGATCGAGATCCCACCACGCCTGGATGCCGTCAACTTCAACGCGTTTGGCCACTTCTTCCATCAGTTCGATAGCGCGCGGATGCAGTTCTTCGGTGTCTTTGTGGACAAACAGAGACATCGGCACACCCCACGTACGCTGACGGGAGATACACCAGTCAGGACGGTTGGCAACCATCGATTCAATACGCGCCTGGCCCCAGTCCGGGATCCACTGCACGCCTTTGATCTCTTTTAGCGACTGCGCGCGCAGGCCTTTCTGATCCATGCTAACAAACCACTGCGGCGTTGCACGGAAGATGATCGGCGATTTGTGGCGCCAGCAGCATGGGTAGCTGTGCTGCATTTTTTCAACGTGCAGCAGCGCGCCTTTTTCGCTCAGCAGAGCGACAACAATATCGTTGGCTTTAAAAACGTTCACACCGTCCAAGGTCGGGTAGGTTCCCGCCAGGTAAGCGCCATCCGGACCCACCGGGTTCGCCACTTCCAGACCGTATTTTTGACCGATGACATAGTCGTCCGGGCCGTGGCCAGGCGCGGTATGTACCGCCCCGGTACCCGCATCCAGCGTAACGTGATCGCCCAGGATCGCCGGCACGTCAAAACCCATAAACGGGTGGGTAAAGCGCAGCAGTTCCAGCTCAGCGCCTTTCACGGTGCCGAGAATGGTGTATTCAGCCGCGCCAATACGCTGCATGACGCTTTCAACCAGATCTTTCGCCAGAATCACGGCCTGACCGTCAATCTGTACCAGCGCATAGTCAAAATCAGGTGCCAGGGAGATTGCGCGGTTCGCTGGTAACGTCCACGGGGTGGTAGTCCAGATAACCAGTGAGATCGGGCCGTTGACGTCAGAAACGCCAAATTTCGCTTTCACCGCATCCTGATCGACAGCGTGGAACGCCACGTCGATGGACGGGGAGGTTTTGTCGTAATACTCAACTTCCGCTTCCGCCAGCGCGGAACGGCAGTCAACGCACCAGTGAACCGGCTTCGCACCTTTATGCAGATGACCGTTACCGATGATCTTACCCAGCGCGCGAATGATGTTGGCTTCGGTTTTGAAGTCCATGGTCAGGTACGGATGCGACCAGTCGCCCAGCACACCAAGACGGATAAAGTCTTTACGCTGTCCGTCAACCTGCGTAGCGGCGTATTCACGGCACTTGGCGCGGAACTCAGCGGCGGTGAACTTCTCGCCCGGCTTGCCATATTCCTGCTCTACTTTGAGCTCGATAGGCAGACCGTGGCAGTCCCAGCCCGGAACGTACGGCGAGTCATAGCCCGTGAGTCCTTTGGACTTCACGATAATGTCTTTCAGAATCTTGTTAACCGAGTGACCAATATGAATGCTGCCATTCGCATAAGGAGGGCCATCATGCAGAATGAAGGTTTTTTTGCCTTTTTTGGCCGCACGAATGATGCCGTACAGGTCATCATCAGTCCAACGCGCCAGCATTCCCGGTTCACGCTTGGCGAGATCGCCGCGCATCGGGAACCCTGTTTCCGGCAAATTCAGGGTTGATTTATAGTCACTCATCAGATTCTCGGTTCCGTATTTAAAACTCGTATAGGCATTAAGCCGGTTTTGTTAGCCCAAAAAATTCGCGGGCAGTCAACTCATCACGCGCAATCTGCGCTTTTAGTTCATCCAGCGAGGCAAATCGCTGTTCGCTGCGTATTTTTTTACGCAGCACTACATCTATATGGCGACCATACAGGTCCATTACAACATCCAACAGATGCACTTCCAACTGTTGGCGTACGCCTGCTACCGTCGGACGGGTGCCGATGTTGGCGACGCCGGGGAAAGGTTTGTCACCCAGTCCCATCACTTCAACCGCATAAACCCCTTTCACTGGAGAAACCTGGCGACGAAGCGGTAAGTTTGCCGTCGGAAAACCGATCGTGCGCCCTAACTCGTCACCATGAACTACACGTCCTGAGATAGTAAAAGGATGCCCAAGCAGACTTTCGGCCAGTTGCAGGTTATCTTCTGCCAGTGCCTGACGGACCGCGGTGCTGCTGATGCGCACACCGCCCTCACAGAAGGTTTGGGTGCTGGTGATATCAAAACCATACTCAGCGCCCGCTTCCTGTAATAACAAGAAATCGCCCGCACGGCTAGCGCCAAAGCGGAAATCATCACCAACGGCAAGAAATTGTACACCAAGGCGATTAACCAGCAGATCGCTGATAAAGGTCTGCGCCGTTAATGCGGCAAAACGCCTGTCAAAACGCACGCACAGTACGTAATCCACGCCACATTCCGCCAGATAACGCAGTTTTTCCCGCAGACGAGTAAGGCGCGCAGGCGACTTGTCTGTCGCAAACAGCTCCAGCGGCTGCGGCTCGAAAATCATCACCATTACCGGTAAATTGCGCTTGCGCCCTTCTTCCCGTAACCCCTGCAGTAACGCACGGTGGCCCCGGTGCACGCCGTCGAAATTACCAATAGTCAGCACACACCCATGCGGGGCCTGACTGAGATTATGTATGCCTCGTATCAGCTTCATGTCTGGCTCAAAACAGTGAAAATCGTGAAAGTATACCCTGTACCGCGGTCAACGTTAACCGGCGATTGTTTCTACGAAACAGAAAGAGGATGGTTTTCATTGTTATGAATCAAATTGACGCCCTTCACGGGCACACCAATGCAATTTTTCTCGTGGAAAAGCTGTATTCACGCCACGCAAGCTGGTAGAATCCTGCGCCATCACTACGCAACGAGTGCTGGAATTTAAACGGCGCTTATTTGCACAAATCCATTGACAAAAGAAGGCTAAAAGGGCATATTCCTCGGCCTTTGAATTGTCCATATAGAACACATTTGGGAGTTGGACCTTGGCTAATATCAAATCAGCTAAGAAGCGCGCCGTTCAGTCTGAAAAGGCCCGCAAGCACAACGCTAGCCGTCGCTCTATGATGCGTACTTTCATCAAGAAAGTATACGCAGCTATTGAAGCTGGCGACAAAGCTACTGCACTGAAAGCATTTAACGAAATGCAACCACTCGTGGACCGTCAGGCTGCTAAAGGTCTGATCCACAAAAACAAAGCTGCACGTCATAAAGCAAACCTGACTGCACAGATCAACAAACTGGCTTAATCGCCCGTCTGTTGTCGCTTTGTGAAAAAACCCGCGAAAGCGGGTTTTTTTATGCCTGTTGTTTGTGCAACCAACTTCGAAGGCAACCGCGATCCGCAGATGTAGAATGATTCCGGCTGCGGGAACATACCGCAGCCGGAATCATGACGGCTTTCTTGATTACTGCGGCTTAAATAATGTCGAGTAGTCCGCATTACAAATACGCTGCACAGCCGGATGCTGGATCATCCTCTCCGCAAATATGGCGTGATACTCCTCCATCACATTCTCTACGCGTCCAATTTCAACAATAGAATCATCAGCATAGAAATTATGCGAATACAGCGTAGGCGCAACGAAAATAGCGTTATGCGTTGCGCCAAACGCTTTCATCAGCGCGGCGTCATCAAACTCGCCAAGGATTTCAACGTTCAGTCCTTGTGAGTTAATCCAGTTCAACAGCTTACGTCCGAGCATCGAACGACGTCCAGGGATCAGCAATCGACGCTCTTCCAGACAGGCCGGAAACGGTTTCTCAGGCAGCGGCTTGGTACACCAAAAACTCACGCTGCATTCGCCTATCCGCACCGAGAACAGCCCTTCCTGCTGCGTTGAGTCGATCGGACAATCGGAAATGATCATGTCCAGCTTATGCTGGCTGAGTTGCTCCAGCAGCATCTCGTGCGTTGATTCAAAACAACGCAGGTGGATTTGCTCATTCTCAACCACCGCGGCATCCAGCACGCTGCTGACCAGTTGTTTGGACAATGCATCCGCCACACCGACATCAAACAGCAAATTCGACTCTTTGCGATAGTTCACGATATCCAGCATTTCCTGGCTTAAGGTGAACATTTTGTCTGCATACCGAAAGACTAATTCCCCCAGTTCACTGGGTTCCAGCCCGCGCCCCTTACGCTTAAACAACTTCCCTTGTAAGCGTTCCTCAAGCGCTTTGATCTGCCCGGTAATAGTTTGTGGTGTCAGATAAAGCGCTTCTGCGGCACCTACCACCGATCCTTCTTTATACACATGCCAGAAGTAATACAGGTGGTTGTAATTTATATGAGACATACTCTCTCCCTGAAATTGTCACCAAGAGTTATCTGCTCAGGCTGACGTATTCAACCGGGTACGCAGCCAGCTATAACCGATAACTGCCGACAGCAGAGAGCCGATCAGGATCCCCAGTTTTGCCCAGTTAATCAGCTCTGGATCAACGTTACCAAACGCCAGGCTGGCGATGAAAATCGACATCGTAAAGCCAATGCCGCACAGAATACCGACCGCCATAATTTGCTGGAAATTCGTACCTTCAGGCAGCTGCGCTACCTTGAGCCGTAATGCCAGCCAGCAGAACAGGCTGATCCCCAGTGGCTTACCGATAAGCAGGCCGGCAATAATCCCCAGCGGCAGGATGGAGGTCAACCCGTCCATCGTCACGCCCTGCAGTGAAACACCCGCATTAGCAAAAGCAAACAGCGGCAGGATCAGATAGGCCACCCACGGATGCAGGACATGCTCCAGTCGCTTCGCGGGTGAACGCCCATGTTTTTCCTTCAACGGAATAAAGAAACCGACGATCACCCCAGCCAGAGTGGCATGCACGCCGGACTTCAGCACTGCCGTCCACAGCACGACGCCAACCAGAATATAAATACCGGTACGTCTCACACCACACAGATTCAATGCCGCCAGGACGAGAATTGCGCACGCGGCGACGCCCAGAGACAACAAAAAGAGATCGCTGGTGTAGAACAACGCGATGATCACGATGGCGCCGAGGTCATCGATAATCGCCAGCGCCATCAGGAAGATTTTCAACGCCAGCGGAACACGGCTGCCCAACAGCGCCAACACGCCTAATGCAAAAGCGATATCCGTTGCTGCCGGAATTGCCCATCCTTCACGAGTGATAGGGTCGGCATAGTTGAATGCCAGATACAGCAACGCCGGGACAATCATGCCCCCGATCGCGGCAATGATCGGAAACGCCGCCTGACGCAGGCTGGCAAGCGAACCCTGCATTAACTCACGCTTCACTTCCAGACCAATCAACAGGAAAAACACCGCCATTAACGCGTCGTTGATCCACAGCAGCATATTTTTGTTGATCTCAAGCGCGCCAACCCGCAGTTGGACAGGTGTTTCCAGAAAGGCGTGGTACCATCCACTGGTAACCCCGATATTTGCCATCATCATAGCGACTGCGGCAGCGATGATCAGAATGATACCTCCCGAGGCGTCGCTACTAAAAAAACGGTGCAGATGTTTCACTTTTATTCTCTCTATTGGGTGAATACTTCGTAATTACTATCTTACACCCTCAAAAAGCTCGTTAAAATTAGATTATTTATGATGAATAGATCGTATTTCCCGAGCATTATCTAATGAGAGAACACAGGATTAGTTAGTCTGCATCGGCGTGATGCCTCCCATTAAACGCGTATCTGAGATGGTCAAGCGTTGCCGTCACATTTGCCGGAGACATACGGTTGAGGTGTGCCAGAAAAGGATGTGTATCGATAAAATGGATAAAACGGGTCGCACTCGCAAGCGTGGCGCTGCGCTGCATACTCGTTTTTCGGTTCTGCGTCAGGTTACACACTGCCAGCGCGTAGTCACGCGTGGAGAATGTTCGCCAAACGTTATTACGGATACCGCCACTCAGGAACAGTCTTGGCGGGATATCTTTTTGCGGTGCTGATTCTCCGCGCTCTCTCACAAAAGCAATATGGCAACGCCCTTGCTGAACATGCTGTATATTCGCCATCATGCATCCTCCCAGGATAAAGCATTCCTGATCGAGATAATGCTGAATATTGAGAGAGCGTTCATCCGTGAGCATTTTAACTAACTCGAAATGGCGATAAGCTGGTAAAACGGGTTTAACTAACATCCCAGGATCATTTTTGTGCAATATTGCGGGGCCGTAATCCACATCAAAAAGCGTCTCCCGCCGCATCGTTATCACTTCTTTACGTTGCACAATATGCGCCAGCGAACCGGGAGGCAGGCGTTCTTCATAGTCAGAATGATACTGATACTCGGCTTCTACGGGATGAGCCGAGTAATTTGTGGTCACGGCAACAATTCGACCGGTATTTTCTTCTGCGGTGACCAGCGCATACAGAAAATTATCACCACCGTTAAATTTGATCCGAAAGGCGCGCGTGCTCATGGCGATATCAAACGTAGGAAAGGTAAATTCGCGTTCAGCCAGATTTGCACTGCGAGAGAGCTTCTGTAACTCCCGATTCAACCCGGTGCTATCCAGCATGAGCGCGGTGCGAATATCCGCCAGTGTCGCACCTTCCTGAATCAGCGTGGCGAGATAATCCTGACGTGCATCTGTTTTCTGCATGGCAGGAGAAATAAATGTTTTATGGCAGCGCTGACAGTAAATACGCGGTTCTCCTTGCGCGGAAAAACCGTACTTTTTGAGTGAAATCCCACCGCAATTGGGGCAGGATTTAATCAATCCTTTCCAGGCCTGATTGACCGACTGACGAAAACGGTTGAGCGATCGTTCCGAAATAACGGGGAAGAGAAAACCGCAAGCCCGGCATAGTATATTTTTCCCTTGGTTTTGGTAATCCGGGCTGTTCAATATGCCCACATTTTTGCAACCAGGCGTTTTACAACTATCGACATTAATCCAAGAAAACATATTCACTCCCTGCGAATACGATACGTTCAAGCAAATACTGATTTTATCTCTACAGGTGAAAAACCATTTTCGTAGAGTGTTTTCATGGCATTCATCGTCATTGCGATATGTGAAAAAAACGCCTTATATCCCGCGCACAAATAGTTGTGATTTCTTTTACCTGATATTGACGGCAAAAAACGGTGCTTAGGACAACCGCCATAAAAGGCGAACTGCCATGAGCAGGAGTCACATTCTTGTGCCATTGTGCGTCGCTTATCCTCGCCAAACTGCCGGTTTTTTTCGCTATTGTTCATCGCGCGCAGCGGCGAATCTTGAATGTTCCCCAACTTATATTTTGGATACACAAAGTGATCGCAGTTATACACATCACCGTTCATTTCCATTGCGAATGCACTACCGCAGGTTGGCGCAAACACGCAGACCTGTGGCGGTAACCTACACCACGCCGCGAGTGTCTGCTCAAACATTTGTATGCCGATATCGCCAATATCGTTACGGACCCAGACGTCAAAAATAGCGTTGAGGAAATGGCCAAATTGCAATGAATCAACCGACCACGGCATCATTCTCGTTTGTTCGTCTTCAGGCTGTGCCAGACCAATACCGCCCTCTTCAGCGCTTCTTTCGATGAGCGGAATAAATTGCATATAGCGACTGCCAATGCTTTTCAGATAGTCATATACTAGCACCGGGTGATTCATATTCGTGCTATTCACCACCGTCAGCGTATTAAATTCTACACCGTGACGTACCAGGCATTTAACGGCCTGTTCAACTTTTCCATGCGTCGGTTTACCCGAACGAGTAACCCGCCATTCATCATGTAACGCGGCATCACCATCAATAGAAACTCCCACCAGGAAGGCATGCTGCTTAAAAAAAATAGCCCATTCGTCGTCAATCAATATACCGTTAGTCTGGAAGGTATTTATAATCGTTTTACCGCCAGAATAACGCTGCTGCAATGCTAGCGCTCGCCGATAAAATGCCAGCCCCATCAGCGTAGGTTCTCCCCCCTGCCACGCAAAAATCACGTCATTCACATCCTGCGCGGCAATATGCTGTTTGATGAATAACTCAAGCATGTCATCTGACATTCTGTAATTCGCTTTTCTATCCGGATAAAGCATCTCCTTTTCCAGATAAAAACAGTATTTACAGTCCAGATTACATACCGAGCCAGTCGGTTTAATCATGACCTGACAACTTTTTGTCTGCATCGCGATAGCTCCATAAATAAAAGAACCCGGCTCAGCATAAAAATACTGAACCAGGCGGGCATAGCCCTAAGTGGCATACCTTATGTTTCTTATAATTTTTCAGTTAGCCCCAGGTGACTGGCGTTGGCTTGTCACCGCGAGCTTTCATCAGCGAATCGTTGTCAATGTCCTGTTTATATTTCAGGAACTTGCCATACAGTTGTTTCTCGATTTCAGGTTGTTTCCCAATCTGGTTAATGGTTTCAAAGCGATCTTTTTTCAGGTTGTAGAGGTATTTCGGTTTATTTTCACGATCGATAATCATCTTCCAGTCGCCATCACGGAGCGCCCATTCGTCAGTTGGATCGTCCTGGAACGGCATATCAATGCCAAAGATGAGTGGTTTCTGACGTGCTAACGTTTTCTGTCCCAGTAATGGAACCAGAGACTGCCCATCGTAGGTACGATCTGCTGGCAGTTTAAAATTCATCATGTTTGCTAACGTCGGCACCCAATCAAGGCCATAAACTGGCGTATCCGTTACCATCCCCTGCGGAATATGTTTACCGTACTTGATGATTGCCGGAACACGGATACCGCCTTCCCAAAGGTTATCTTTACGACCGCGAAGCCCATCCGTTTCACCCGCCAGATTCAGTTCATATACTTTGCGAGCCTCGCGTGTCACTGGGCCGTTATCACTGGTGAAAATGACAATGGTGTTATCTTCTTCACCCATTGCCTTGATCTTATCCATTACTTTACCAACCTGAGCATCCATATAGCTGATGTTCGCGTAGTATTCACCCGTTCCGCGCCACGGCTTATCCGCCCAGTCGCCATAAAACAGATCCGGATGCTGTTTCTGGTAAGCGCTCATATATTGCGAATACATGTCGAGGTACTTTTTCGGCGAGGCCAGCGGGCTGTGAACTTCCGTGAACGCGACATATAAGAAGAACGGTTTGTCGTCTTTCTTGTTATCCAGCCAGTTGACGACTTCAGAACTGACAAGCTCGCCGCTCATGGTGTCCGCACGACCAATATGCTGTCCATTACGGATCCAGCCAGTGGGATGCACCATGCCATAGCGGGGACGTTCTTTTGCGTTATCAAGTGTAGCATCCGTGACGAATCCCGACGGGTTTACCAGGGTGTAGTCAAAACCCATGTCCTTCGCCTGCGGTTGATCGGTGCGATCGCCACCGGCATTCAGGTGCAATTTCCCCATCATCGCCGTGTCATACCCCTGTTGCTTTAACAGGTTGGCAATCGTCAGTTCATTCCGTCCCAACGCGACATCTTTGCCTTCAGGGATCCAGGAACGGATCCCTGTACGGAATGGCATACGTCCCGTTAATAAACCAGCACGAGAAGGAGAGCACAGCGGCGCGGGCGCATAGTAGTCGGTAAATTTCACCCCTTCCTGCGCCAGCTTGTCGATATTAGGCGTTTTGACGATTTGATGACCATAAGTCGCGAGATCGCCATAGCCCAAATCATCAGCCATAATAATCACTAAATTAGGCTGTTTCGCTGAAGCTGCATATGTTGTTTGTAATGTGCTCCCGGCACATAATGCTAGTCCAACCAAACTCGCCACGACTGTTTTTTTCATTTCCGATCCTTTGGTTTTATTTAAAATGAATACCCAATCATATAAATCATCTGGTCCCCGTAACCGTCATACCCCAATTTGTTTTCAAAATAACGATACGTTACCGTAGCTTTCCATCGTGGATAAAATTTCCAGGCCAGTGTTAATCCGCCATTTAATCCATTCCGGCCAAATTGCTGTTCCGCATAAGCATCATTCCTATCAAGCTCAATTTCATTCCAGTCAGACAAAACAAATTTCTCACCAAATAAAGTAAAATTGTAAGCCGCAGTCCAGCCAATAACGTAGCCATTCCAGCCGCTGGTTTGTCCATATCGTTGTGATACATAATCACCAGATTGGTTATGCAAACCTATATAGGGTTTTAAAAACCCCCAATCTCCGCTCCAGCCGAGATAACCCAGCCCATAAAACATATCCAGATCGTCGCCCCAGGAGTTATCCCACTGGCCATAAATCTTGCCAAAGAAGGTATAATCAGAATCAAAAAAACGCACATGGGTCGTCGCCGACACCGTATGATTTCGACCGGCAACAGCATGATTTAAAACATTACTTTCAATAAATGAATAGAACTCGGCTTCTCGGAAATTGACACCAAAATCAGCTGTTGCTTTCCAAACCTCGCCACGGTGTACATTGACGAACCCGCTATTCCAGTCGGCATAACCGGCATTAATCGACCCAAAAGAATTTTTATACTCCAGAGCTTGTGCTGCATGGCTAAAAAGAGAAGGCACTATAAGTATAAGACAAGCTAATAGTCCATTTTTTATCCGAGGCATTGAATGTATTCCCCATAATTATAATTAATCCATCAATAAATATTGTATTCCCGCGGTGACGAATAATAATGAAATATAATGACAGGATAGTGATGTAAATCTCACATCAAGGAAGGTGAATCGTTATTACTGGTAGTGTGTCAGAATATGTTGCTTGAGAGGAGATAAGTAATTATTTTGCCAGAAATATGACTGTAGTTGCCTTTTGAATTAGGTTGGCCACGATTATTTATTGATGTTAAAACAATCACATCAACCAGGTATGCAGCTGTGAATAACAAAAAAAAGATGTTAGTTCTAAAACCGTAGAACTGATCCACACATCATACTATCCCAACAAGGTTGGGATAATATGTCCGCTGCCAGTAAGGGTCTGGATATCCGTCTGCCAGGTAAAAAAAAAGCCATCTCATCGCTGAAATGGCCTTTTCTCTACTTTTATTTTAGCGCGTCAGATCGTCAAAGAATTTCTTCACGCCGTCGAAGAAGCTTTTGGAACGCGGGCTGTTTTGCTCGCCGGTAGGACCACCAAAGCTATCCTGCAGGTCTTTCAGCAGCTGTTTCTGCTTGTCGTTGAGGCCAACCGGGGTTTCAACAACCACACGGCACAGCAGATCGCCCTGTGCGCCGCCGCGTACAGACTTAACGCCTTTACCACGCATGCGGAACAGTTTACCGGTCTGCGTTTCACCCGGAATTTTTAACTTCACGCGACCGTCCAGCGTCGGGACTTCAATCTCACCGCCCAGGGCTGCCATCGCAAAGTTAATCGGCACTTCGCAGTACAGGTTATTGCCTTCACGTTCGAAAATTGGGTGCTGTTTTACCTGCACCTGCACGTACAAATCACCCGCTGGCGCGCCATGCTCACCGGCTTCGCCTTCACCCGCTAAACGAATACGGTCGCCGGTATCAACCCCTGCAGGGATCTTAACAGACAGCGTTTTGCTCTTCTCAACGCGACCATGCCCGTGGCATTTGTTGCACGGGTCTTTGATCAGCGTACCGCGACCCTGACAGTGTGGACATGTCTGCTGTACGGCGAAGAAACCCTGGCGCATCTGCACCTGACCGGAACCGTGACAGGTTGGACAGGTCTGCGGTTGTGTGCCCGCCTTCGCGCCACTGCCGTGGCAGACGTCACACTCTTCCAGCGTAGGGATGCGGATCTCTTTGGTGACGCCACGCACGGCTTCTTCCAGAGTGAGATCCATGTTGTAACGTAAATCAGCCCCACGTGAGGCGCGCTGACGACCACGACCGCCGCCAAAGATATCGCCAAACACGTCACCAAAGATATCGCTGAAGTCTGCCCCGCCGCCAAAACCGCCGCCGCCGCCCATACCACCTTGCTCAAACGCTGCATGGCCGTACTGATCGTAAGCCGCACGTTTTTGCGCATCGGTCAGGATCTCGTACGCTTCTTTGATCTCTTTAAACTTGGCTTCGGCCTCTTTATCACCCTGATTGCGGTCCGGGTGATATTTCATGGCCAGGCGCTTGTAGGCCTTCTTGATTTCACGCTCTTCCGCTGATTTGGAAACGCCTAAAATCTCGTAATAGTCTTGCTTTGCCATTGGTTTTTTTAAGCCCCTTAACATACGAGCACGGGCGAAGAGGAAACCTCTACGCCCGTGCCGATTAACTACCCTGCATCAGGGCGATTATTTTTTGTCTTTCACTTCTTCAAACTCAGCGTCGACAACGTCGTCATCTTTCGCGTTGTTTGCAGAAGCATCAGCGCCTGCTGCACCAGCCTGCTGCTGGGCGTGCTGCTGCTGAGCGATTTCCATCAGTTTCTGGGAAACCTGTGCCAGCGCCTGCATCTTCGCTTCGATATCCGCTTTGTCTTCGCCTTTCAGAGAAGTTTCCAGCGCGGTCAGTGCAGACTCGATGGCAGTTTTGTCGTCAGCCGGCAGTTTGTCGCCTGCTTCTTCAACCTGCTTGCGAGTGCTGTGCAGCAGATGATCAGCCTGGTTACGGGTCTGAACCAGCTCTTCAAACTTACGGTCAGATTCTGCGTTCGCTTCTGCTTCGCGAACCATTTTCTGAATTTCTTCTTCGTTCAGACCAGAAGAAGCCTTGATGGTGATCTTCTGCTCTTTACCGCTGTTTTTGTCTTTCGCGGAAACGTGCAGAATACCGTCGGCATCGATGTCAAAAGTAACTTCGATCTGCGGCATACCGCGCGGAGCCGGACTGATACCATCCAGGTTAAACTGCCCCAGATCTTTGTTATCAGCAGCACGTTTACGTTCACCCTGCAGCACATGGATGGTTACCGCAGACTGGTTGTCTTCAGCGGTAGAGAACACCTGGCTGTGCTTGGTCGGGATGGTGGTGTTCTTCGCGATCAGCGGAGTCATTACGCCACCCATGGTTTCGATACCCAGAGACAGCGGGGTAACGTCCAGCAGCAGCACGTCTTTAACATCACCGGTCAATACACCACCCTGAACAGCTGCACCGATTGCTACGGCTTCGTCCGGGTTAACATCTTTACGCGGCTCTTTACCGAAGAACTCAGCGACTTTCTTCTGCACCATCGGCATACGCGTCTGACCACCAACGAGGATAACGTCGTTGATATCAGATACGGACAGGCCAGCATCCTGCAGAGCAACTTTCAGTGGCTCGATAGAACGGTTAACCAGGTCTTCAACCAGGCTTTCCAGTTTCGCACGGGTCACTTTGATGTTCATGTGTTTAGGACCAGTCGCGTCTGCAGTGATGTACGGCAGGTTCACGTCGGTCTGCTGCGCAGAGGACAGCTCGATCTTCGCTTTTTCTGCGGCTTCTTTCAGACGCTGCATCGCCAGCGGGTCATTACGCAGGTCGATACCCTGATCTTTCTTAAACTCGTCAACCAGGTAGTTGATCATACGGCTGTCGAAGTCTTCACCACCCAGGTGGGTATCACCGTTGGTTGCCAGAACTTCGAAGGTTTTTTCGCCGTCAACTTCGTCGATTTCGATAATAGAGATATCGAAAGTACCACCACCGAGGTCATATACCGCGATAGTACGGTTGCCGACTTCTTTATCCAGACCGTAAGCCAGCGCAGCTGCGGTTGGTTCGTTGATGATACGTTTTACTTCCAGACCTGCGATACGGCCAGCATCTTTGGTTGCCTGACGCTGAGCATCGTTAAAGTATGCAGGTACGGTGATAACAGCTTCAGTTACTGGTTCACCCAGGTAATCTTCAGCCGTTTTCTTCATTTTTTTCAGTACTTCAGCAGAAATCTGCGGCGGTGCCAGTTTCTGACCTTTAACGTCAATCCATGCATCACCGTTGTCAGCACCGATGATTTTGTACGGCATGATGGCTTCATCACGCTGTACTTCTTCGTCCTGGAAGCGGCGGCCAATCAGGCGTTTAATCGCAAACAGGGTGTTTTGCGGGTTTGTCACTGCCTGACGTTTAGCCGGCTGACCAACCAGAGTTTCACCATCCTGGGTATAAGCAATGATAGAAGGCGTGGTGCGATCGCCCTCGGCGTTCTCCAGCACACGTGCAGTAGTGCCATCCATAATCGCTACACAAGAGTTGGTAGTACCCAGGTCGATACCAATAATTTTACCCATCTAAACGTCTCCACTAAAAATTCGGTCATCATGTGGTTGTGAATCTGTAATAAGGGCGAAACGTGCGGTTTCAACTACCCTGAATCGTTTTTTTTCAGACTCACCACTGCGGTTGCTTACAAGATGGGGTCGTAACCCACGTCATCAAGGGGGGCATGAAAATTTTTTTTAGCCTTGTGGCAATAAAATCGCAGAAAAAAGGCTAAAAGATTAAAAAATGAATAGTCTCAAATCAAAACTAATTCATAAAACAGATAAATTCAGCACAGCCATTCACATAAAAATTGTAATAAAAAGAAAATATTACAAGCATGAATCATGATTCTGACAGCGGTAAGATGGTCTGAAACGACACACTTTTACAGCCGTCAAAGAGAAATTCCATGAAATCCGTATTAACCCTTTCCGCCAGCCTGCTTATGGGCCTGCTGCTGAGCAGCGCCGCACGCGCTAACGATCATAAAGTCCTCGGTGTGATCGCCATGCCCCGTAATGAAACCACCGATCTAACGCTGAAACTACCCGTTTGCCGCGTGGTGAAACGCATTCAACTTACGGCCGATCATGGTGATTTACAGCTCAGTGGTGCATCGGTTTACTTCAAGGCTGCCCGCATGTCCAGCCAGAGTCTGAACGTGCCTTCCTCCATCAAAGAAGGGCAAACAACCAATTGGATCAACATCAATAGCGACAACGACAATAAGCGCTGCGTGAAAAAAATAACCTTCTCCGGTCATACGGTGAACTCTTCTGATATGGCGACGCTGAAAATCATCGGCGACGACTAATTCGCCATACTTTTATTCAGATGCCTCAGAAACATGAATGTCACCTATTTGATGAAGCTAAAAGCTGATAGAGAGTTAACCAAAATTCTGCGAACCCACGCCGCCGTCGGCGTAATCGGGCACGGATTACTGCGCGGAGCCGGACTTGGCGGCCTAAAACGAGGTTAAAGCGGTAAGCGGCAGCGCCTATCGCGTGACGATCCCAGCGGTACTCCACATCGCCTGCCTGCGCAGAATGCTCAACCACACACAAACGTGATGCCCATCACAGGGAAAATAATTCGTTTTCCCTTCGTTAGATCATAGACAGTGCTCTCTCCCCTGATTATTATGCCGCGCCCCGAAGACAGTGATCGTTATTCGGGGAAACTATTTCACCATTCAATCAATGATGATTTTGAGGAATTATGGGCAACACTAAGTTGGCTAATCCGGCACCGCTGGGCCTGATGGGCTTTGGCATGACCACCATTCTGCTTAACCTGCATAATGCGGGTTTCTTCGCTTTAGACGTTATTATTCTGGCGATGGGCATTTTCTACGGCGGTATCGCGCAAATTTTTGCCGGTCTGCTGGAATATAAAAAAGGCAACACCTTCGGTTTAACCGCCTTTACTTCCTACGGTTCGTTCTGGCTGACGCTGGTTGCGATCCTGCTGATGCCGAAAATGGGCCTCGCGGATGCAACCAATGGTCAGTTCCTGGGCGCTTATCTGGGTCTGTGGGGTGTGTTCACTCTGTTCATGTTCTTCGGTACGCTGAAAGCCGCGCGCATGCTGCAGTTCGTGTTCCTGAGCCTGACAGTGCTGTTCGCCCTGCTGGCCGTTGGCAACATTGCAGGTAACGAAGCAATCATTCACATTGCTGGATGGGTTGGCTTAGTGTGCGGCGCAAGCGCCATTTACCTAGCGATGGGTGAAGTGCTGAACGAACAGTTTGGCCGCACCATCCTGCCGATTGGTGAAGCACATTAATCTGATACTATCCCCCCTTCCGGGGGGATAGTTCTTACAACTGCTGTAACTCTGCCTGTACGTTCGAATCGCGATGATAAATATCCTGTCGCAGCCAAATTCCCAAACCAAGCCCTACCAGCGATAACGCCAGTACATACCAGGCCGGAGCCATTGGCGACACGCTCATCAACACCGTTACTGCGATGGGTGTTAGCCCACCGAAAATGGCATACGAGACGTTATAGGAAAAGGAAATACCGGTAAAACGGACTTCTGCCGGAAACGCCCGCACCATCACGTAAGGCACTGCCCCCACGACGCCAACGCATAACCCTACCAGGCCGTACAACCCAAACAGGTATTCGGGATGACTGCCGGTCAGGTGATAGAAAAACCAGCTCGAACAGGCCAGCAGCAGGCTACCGACAATAAAAGTTTTGCTGGCACCAACCTGGTCGACAATAAACCCCGCCAGTAAACAACCGATGCACAGCATAATTGTGGCGACGCTGTTAGCTTGTAACGTCAGCGCCGGCGCAAAGCCATATTGCTTCTGCAACCAGACTGGCGACATCAGGATCACTACCACAATCCCGGCAGAGAGCAGCCAGGTTAGTAGCATTGACACCACCACTGCTTTTTTATGTTTACTCACCACCGATTTCACCGGTAGCTCTTGCGCCAACGCTTTACGCTGCTGCATTTCGAGGAAGATGGGCGTCTCCTGCAGCCAACGGCGTAGATACATTGCCACCAACCCAAACGCGCCCCCCAGCAGGAAAGGGATACGCCAACCATAGTCATGCACCGCTTGCTGCGTAAAACTGGTGTTCACTAACGTCGCAACCACTGACCCCAGCAGAATTCCCACCGTTAGCCCAGCGGTCAACGTTCCGCAGGCGATGCCGATGCGACGCTCTGGTACATGTTCGGCCACGAATACCCACGCACCTGGTACTTCCCCCCCAATGGCTGCGCCCTGCAAAATGCGCATCAGCAGTAACAGCAGCGGCGCCAGGATCCCAATTGAGGCGTAATCAGGCAGCAGTCCAATCGCCAGCGTTGGTATTGCCATCAGTAAAATACTCAGCGTGAACATTTTCTTACGCCCGACCAGATCACCAAAATGCGCCATGATGATGCCACCCAGTGGACGCGCCAGATATCCGGCGGCAAAGATGCCGAAGGTTTGCACCTGACGTAGCCATTCAGGAATATCTGCAGGAAAGAAGAGTTCGCCAACAACAGCGGCAAAGAAGACAAAGATAATGAAATCATAAAACTCAAGCGCACCGCCAAGAGCAGCAAGCGTTAGGGTTTTATAATCCTGGCGATTCAGCGGTCGATTGTGTTGTGACATAGCAAACCATCAGTCAGTGGAGTTATTGAATCTGTCTGTCGATATATGTAAAGCAAAAATTACTATATCGTAAACAATTCAATACTCCACTGTCATTGGCACTTATGCCGCGATCGGGCTACTTTTAGGCGTTTGTATCGCGTATTGCACTTTTTGGACGAAAAGATGCTACAACAGCCGGTGTGGTTTCGACATACGGTCCATCTAATAGCTGTATACAATACGGTACACTAGCAAAAATGCCGGGCACGACAACCTTACCGTCAGCCTCTTTCACGCCTTCCAGCGTTTCTTTGATCGATTTCGGCTGTCCAGGCAGATTCAGGATCAGCGCCTGTTTACGAATTACGCCGACCTGACGGGAGAGGATCGCCGTTGGCACAAAGTGCAGACTTATCTGGCGCATCTGTTCGCCAAAGCCTGGCATCTGACGGTCAGCGACGGCAAGCGTAGCATCAGGCGTCACGTCGCGACGTGCCGGACCCGTCCCGCCAGTTGTCAGCACCAGATGGCAGCTCATTTCATCAACCAGCTCGCATAAGGTCTGTTCGATGATCGCCTGTTCATCCGGGATCAACCGCGTTTGCAGTTCAAAGGGGGTGGTAAGGGCAGACGCCAGCCACTCTTCCAGGGCCGGGATACCTTTATCCTGGTAAACACCGCTGGAAGCACGGTCAGAAATGGACACCAGGCCAATGCGTAAAGTATTCATGATTATTCCGTTTAAACAGTCTCGTTAAACAGAATGATACACTGCGAAAGGAAGGACAGACAGGTTTCAGAAGAGGTAGCGTGACCCATATCCGGGCCACGCTTAAATGATTACAGCAGATCGCCAATCATTTTTTCCAGTTTACCCTGGTCTACAGCAAACTTACGGATACCGTCCGCCAGTTTGTCTACAGCCATCGGATCCTGGTTGTGCTGCCACAGGAACTCAGCTTCGGTGATGCGTGCAGGACGCGCTTTCACTTCGCCGGAGAAGGACAGTTTACGTTCGATAGCGCCTTCGCTTTCCGCCAGCTCTTTCAGCAGTGCCGGAGCAATCGTCAGACGATCGCAGCCTGCCAGCTCAATGATTTCGCCGATGTTACGGAAGCTCGCGCCCATTACCACGGTTTCGTAACCGTGCTGTTTGTAGTACTCGTAGATTTCCGTTACGGAAACCACACCCGGATCTTCCGCCGGTGCATACTCTTTCTTGTCGGTGTTGGCTTTGTACCAGTCAAGAATACGACCAACGAACGGAGAAATCAGGTATACACCAGCTTCTGCACATGCACGTGCCTGCGCGAAGGAGAACAGCAGAGTCAGGTTACAGTTGATGCCTTCTTTTTCCAGCTGCTCAGCGGCACGGATGCCCTGCCAGGTTGAAGCCAGTTTAATCAGAATGCGATCGTTGCTGATGCCAGCGTCGTTGTACATTTTGATCAGACGTTTTGCTTTCGCGATGGATGCTTCGGTGTCGTAGGACAGACGAGCATCGACTTCAGTGGAGATACGACCCGGGACCAGTTTCAGGATCTCCAGACCGATATTGACTGCCAGTTTGTCGGTCGCGTCGACGACCTGTTGTGCGCGGTCGTTACTCTGCTGCTTAGCCCAGGCTACAGCGTCATCAATCAGCTTGCGGTATTCCGGGATCTGCGCTGCGTTAAGAATGAGAGAAGGGTTGGTTGTGGCATCCTGAGGCTGATACAGCTTCATTGCCGCGATGTCTCCGGTGTCGGCCACTACTGTGGTGAACTGACGAAGGGAGGTCAATTTGTCCGTCATGATAGCGATTCTCTTTAAACAGCTTGTTAGGGGGATGTAACCGATCTTCCCTGATGATAGCACGACGCACTCTCAGCGCAACCGCCTGGATTGTCCGACCAGCCGCTCAGTCCTGATTACGCATCTCAAAGCCTGTGATGCGCAATTGCGGGATATAACGATTGTTATGATAAACTCCCGCAATCACTCTCATGACAAGGTATATACTAGTCGATTATTGGTAGCGCTTACACGGAAATCTTCGCGCTTACCGGCATCAACAAGAGGGATGTTAATGCCTGATTTTTTCTCATTTATTAATGAAATACTCTGGGGATCGGTGATGATCTACCTCCTGCTTGGCGCAGGATGTTGGTTCACCTGGCGTACAGGGTTCGTGCAGTTCCGCTACCTTCGCCAATTTGGCACAAGTCTTAAAAACAGCATTAGCCCGCAGCCGGGCGGTTTAACTTCCTTTCAGGCTCTGTGCACCAGTCTTGCCGCGCGTATCGGTAGCGGGAACCTGGCCGGCGTAGCATTGGCGATCGCCGCTGGCGGCCCTGGAGCCGTTTTCTGGATGTGGGTTTCAGCGGTCATTGGTATGGCAACGTCATTCGCCGAGTGCTCACTTGCCCAACTGTATAAAGAACGCGATAGCAATGGACAGTTTCGCGGTGGCCCTGCATGGTATATGGCACGTGGGCTGGGCATGCGCTGGATGGGCGTCCTTTTTGCCATTTTTTTACTTATTGCCTATGGACTGATTTTTAACAGCGTTCAGGCAAATTCCGTTTCGCGTGCGCTGACTTTTGCTTTTGATATTCCTCCCCTCGTCTCCGGTTTCGCACTGGCAATCACGTCATTAATTGTCATCGTCGGTGGCATCAAAGGCGTAGCTCGCCTGATGCAATGGTTCGTTCCGATGATGGCACTGCTGTGGGTCGGAGGTAGCATCATCATCTGTCTGTGGCATATCGAGCAGCTTCCCGACATTATCATCACCATTATAAAAAGCGCCTTTGGCTGGCAGGAAGCCGCAGCGGGTGCGGCCGGATATACGCTAAGCCAGGCTATTGCCAACGGTTTTCAGCGCGGCATGTTTTCTAACGAAGCCGGAATGGGATCTACGCCGAATGCAGCCGCATCGGCCGCATCCTGGCCACCGCATCCTGCGGCACAAGGCATTGTGCAAATGATTGGGGTATTAGGCGACACTCTCGTTGTCTGTACGGCCAGCGCGATGATTATTCTGTTGGCAGGCAATAGCACCAGCTATGTCCCTATGGAAGGCATCCAGTTACTCCAGAAAGCAATGGTAACGCTCGCGGGGGAGTGGGGAGCAGGATATGTGGCTTTTATTGTGATTCTGTTTGCCTTTAGCTCGATCGTCGCCAACTACATTTATGCGGAAAACAATCTCGTCTTCCTGAAACTGGACAATATCCGCGTCATCTGGCTATTGCGCATCGCCACCGTTTGCACCGTTATCGGCGGAACGTTTGTCAGCTTTCCGCTGGTCTGGCAGTTGGCCGATATTATTATGGCTTGTATGGCCATCACAAACCTGACGGCGATTCTGCTGCTTTCTCCGGTTGTGCATACCATCGCCAGCGACTATCTACGCCAGCGTAAACTTGGCGTACGACCGGAATTTGATCCGCACCGTTATCCTGATATCAGACAACAACTTGCCCCCGAAAGCTGGGATGAAACGCCGCGCGGATAGCGCGGCAATCACAACCATCGATCAATTCTGTCGTTTTTTTTGCTAAAGTCGCAATAAATCTCCTGCAAGGACTGGATATGCTGATTCTGATTTCACCTGCAAAAACGCTCGACTACCAAAGTCCGCTGGCAACGACACGCCATACGCTACCCGAACTGCTGGATCACTCCCAGCAGCTTATCCACGTGGCGCGCCAGCTTTCTGCGCCGCAGATTGGCAAGCTGATGGGGATTAGCGACAAACTGGCGGATTTGAATGCCACGCGTTTCCATGACTGGCAGCCTGACTTCACCCCGGAAAATGCGCGCCAGGCCATTCTGGCGTTTAAGGGCGACGTGTATACCGGACTGCAGGCTGAAACCTTCAGCGAGGCGGATTTCGACTTCGCTCAGCAGCATTTACGGATGTTGTCCGGACTTTACGGCGTGCTACGTCCGCTGGATTTGATGCAACCTTACCGTCTGGAGATGGGCATTCGTCTGGCCAATGCGAAAGGTAAAGATCTCTACCAGTTCTGGGGAGATACCATCACCGATAAACTTAACGAAGCACTTGAAGCGCAAGGCGACAGCGTGGTGATTAACCTCGCTTCGGATGAGTATTTTAAATCGGTGAAGCCGAAAAAGCTTAATGCAGAACTGATCAAACCGGTCTTCCTTGACGAGAAGAACGGCAAGTTCAAAGTCATCAGCTTCTATGCCAAAAAAGCGCGCGGCCTGATGAGCCGCTACATCATTGAAAACCGCTTAACGCAGCCAGAACAGTTGACCGCTTTTAACAGCGAAGGCTATTTCTTTGATGAAGAATCGTCAGGGAAAGGTGAACTGGTGTTCAAGCGTCACGAGCAGTAGTGTACATGCCGGATGACGGCTAACGCCTCATCCGGCACAAGAATTACCCGCGGGTCATCATCAGCTTACGCAGTTGCGCAAAATCAGCTGGCAGATGATGCGAAAGCAGCGGCAAGTCTGCGCGTTCCGCCAGCTCTTTTGGCAGAGCCAGCTTCAGATCAAGAATCTCCTCAACGCTTTCTTTAAACTTCGCCGGATGCGCAGTACCGAGGAACAGGCCATACTCGCCAGGGTTTAGCTGATCACGCAGCGCACGGTAAGCCACCGCCGCATGCGGTTCAGAGGTGTAGCCTAACTCATGCAGCTCGCGCATCGTTTCCTGTGTCGTGACATCGTCAACGGCGGCGTAACCCAGCTCATTCAGACGCCAGATTTTACGGCGGAACAGTTCTTCCACGCGCGGCCAGTTGTTCGGCTGACTGACATCCATCGCATTCGACAACGTCGCCTGGGTTGCTTTCGGTGCCCACTCGCCTTGTGCAAGGAAGCGTGGAACCGTATCGTTGACGTTGGTCGCGGCGATAAAACGCTTCACCGGCAGGCCCAGTGATTTCGCCAACAACCCGGCGGTCAAATCGCCAAAGTTACCGCTGGGAACGGAAATAACCAGCTGATTTCGCGCCTCTTGCGGCAGTTGCGCCACGGCCTCAAAGTAGTAACAAATTTGCGCCAGCAGACGGCTGATGTTGATTGAGTTAGCCGAATTCAGCCCCAAAGCCACCTTCAGCTCGTCATCATCAAACGCCTGTTTAACCAGCGCCTGACAGGCATCAAAATCACCGTCGATGGCGACAGTTTCAATATTGCCGCCCAGCGTACAGAACAATTTTTCCTGTAATGGGCTGATCTTGCCATTCGGATAAAGGATCACCACTCGCACGTTTTTCAGGCCATAAAAGGCATGTGCAACCGCCGCCCCGGTATCCCCAGAGGTGGCAGTCAGAATCGTGACCGGTTTATCGCCGCTAATATGCGTCAGCATCTGCGCCATAAAGCGTCCGCCAAAATCTTTAAATGCCAGCGTAGGACCATGGAATAGTTCAAGACAGCCGACATCCGCGGCAACCTGAGCCACCGGCGCAGGGAAGGCAAACGCCGCACGTACGCGATCTGCAAGGACTTCCTGTGGGATCTCATCACCAATAAATGCGGAAAGGATCTTAGCGCTGCGGCTAACGAAATCCTGGTTCAGCATCTCATCGATTTCTGTCAGATTGAATTCCGGCAAATCGTGCGGAAAAAACAATCCCTGATTCTTGCCAAGCCCTTGCGTGACGGCCTGCGCAAAGCTGACCTGCTCGTTGTGATCTTTCAGATTATACAGTTTCATTGATTATCCCAGTACCCGTGCGCCCGCCGTGTCCAGCCGGCAAATATGAACAAAGCCTTCCTGATTTTGCAGGTAATTTTTATCCAGCCAGTCTGCGACACGCTGCGCCGTATCCGGCTTGTCGCATAAAGCGAACAGCGTCGGTCCTGACCCGGAGATACCACTGGCCAGCGCGCCGATTTCCGCTACCGCCTGACGTGCCTGGCTAAAGCCTGGCAGCAAACGGGTACGGTACGGCTCAGCAATGACATCTTTCATCAGCTTCGCGGCAAGCGCTGGCTGACGGGAATAGCAGGCATGGATAAACCCAGCCAAATGCCGCCCGTGGGCAATACAGTCTTGTCGGCGATACTGCGCAGGTAAAATCGCCCGCGCTTCTGCCGTCGATACTTTAATCCCCGGATATGCCAGCACCCATAGCCACTCATCAAAGCCTGGCACCTGCTGGCTGATAATGCCGTTTTCTTCAATCATTAACTGCATGCCGCCCAAAAAGCACGGGGCAACGTTATCGTAATGAATACTGCCGGAGATACGCCCTTCCAGCTCGCCCATTATTGCCAACAGGCGCGTATCGTTGAGCGGCTTACCGCAGTGTTCATTCATCGCGACCAGCGCTGCCACAACGGAACAGGCGCTGGAGCCTAACCCAGAGCCAATCGGCATATTTTTTTCCAGCGTCATCGCCACCGGAACGCTTTTACCCAGTTCCTGGCAGAAACGCTCCCAGCACTGGTAGACGATATTTTCTCGCGGCTCAGACGGCAGCTTATTAGCAAAGCGCCCGAGGTTGTTCAGGCTGAAATGGTCGGCCGCCTCAACGGACACCACATCGCCCAACAACGAGCCATCTATCGGGGTAACCGCCGCCCCGAGCACATCAAACCCGACGCTCATATTGGCACTGGAAGCCGGGGCATAAACTCTCACCATGTCAGACTCCTAACTTCCATGAAAGGGTACGTAGCAGGTCGGCGAATACGCCCGCCGCCGTCACGTCGTTACCCGCACCGTATCCGCGCAGAACTAACGGTAACGGCTGATAATAGTGGCTGTAAAACGCCAACGCGTTTTCACCGTTTTTCACTTTGAACAGCGGATCGTTGCCGTCTACTGCCTCTATTTTCACGCGGCAGACGCCGTCCTCTTCAATATTGCCAACATAGCGCAATACTTTCCCCTCATCACGGGCTTTCGCCACGCGCGCGGCAAAGGCGTCATCCAGCTGCGGTAATTTCGCCATAAATGCGGAAACATCACCGGAATCATCAAACTCTTTTGGCAGGACAGGCTCAATAACAATGTCTGAAAGCTCCAGCTCACGACCGGTTTCACGGGCGAGGATCAGCAGCTTACGCGCCACGTCCGTACCGGAAAGATCGTCACGTGGGTCGGGCTCGGTGTAGCCCAGTTCCCGCGCCAGAGTGGTGGCCCTGGAAAAGCTCATCCCCTCATCCAGCTTGCCGAAAATAAATGACAGCGAGCCGGAAAGAATGCCGGAGAAACGCTGCAATTCATCACCTGCGCTAAGCAGATTTTGCAAGTTTTCAATAACTGGTAAGCCCGCGCCCACGTTGGTGTCGTAAAGGAATTTACGCCGGGACTTCGCCGCAGCAAAACGCAGCTGATGGTAGTAATCCATCGACGAGGTGTTAGCCTTTTTGTTCGGCGTAACCACATGGAAGCCTTCACGCAGAAAATCAGCGTACTGATCCGCCACCGCCTGGCTTGATGTACAGTCGACAATCACCGGATTGAGCAGATGATATTCTTTCACCAGACGAATTAAGCGCCCAAGGTTGAATGGCTCTTTCGCGTTTTCCAGCTCAGCCTGCCAGTTTTCCAGATTCAAACCGTGGACGTTGGTCAGCAGGGCCTTCGAATTTGCCACGCCGCACACGCGCAGATCGATATGCTTCTTTTTAAGCCAGGTTTGCTGGCGTTTAAGCTGCTCCAGCAATGCACCACCCACCCCGCCTACGCCAATCACAAACACTTCAATCACCTGGTCGGTGTTGAACAGCATCTGATGGGTTACGCGCACACCAGTGGTGGCATCGTCGTTATTCACCACCACCGAAATAGAACGCTCAGACGAGCCCTGGGCGATAGCCACGATATTGATGTTAGCGCGAGCCAGCGCGGCAAAGAATTTCGCTGAGATGCCACGCAACGTGCGCATACCATCGCCCACAACTGAGATGATCGCCAGACGCTCAGTCACCGCCAGCGGCTCCAGCAGGCCTTCTTTCAGTTCGAGATAGAATTCATCCTGCATTGCGCGTTGCGCACGCGCGCAGTCGCCCTGCGGGACGCAGAAGCTAATACTGTATTCAGAAGAGGATTGCGTGATCAGCACCACTGAGATGCCCGCACGCGACATCGCGGCAAAAACGCGCGCCGCCATGCCTACCATGCCTTTCATTCCTGGGCCGGAGACGCTAAACATCGCCATGTTATTGAGGTTAGAAATACCTTTGACCGGCAAATCGTCTTCATCACTGCTGGCGCCGATCAGCGTACCCGGCGCTTGCGGATTGCCGGTATTTTTTATCAGACAGGGGATCTGAAACTGGGCAATAGGGGTAATGGTGCGTGGGTGCAGAACTTTGGCGCCGAAGTAAGAAAGCTCCATCGCTTCCTGATAAGACATCGATTTCAGCAATCGGGCGTCGGGAACCTGGCGCGGATCGCAGGTATATACGCCATCAACATCGGTCCAGATTTCACAACAATCAGCACGCAAACAGGCGGCCAGTACGGCGGCAGAGTAGTCGGAGCCATTACGTCCCAGCACCACTAACTCACCTTTCTCATTCCCGGCGGTAAATCCGGCCATCAGAATCATGTGGTCCGCAGGAATACGGCTGGCGGCAATACGACGCGTAGATTCAGCAATATCAACGGTAGATTCAAGGTAATGGCCTACCGCCAGTAATTTCTCGACCGGGTCGATGACCGTCACGTTGTGCCCACGCGCTTCCAACAGGCCTGCCATGATGGCGATCGACATTTTTTCGCCACGGCAGATAAGCGCGGCATTGATGCTGTCCGGGCACTGTCCCAACAGGCTGATGCCATGCAGGACGTGCTTAATCTGAGCAAATTCTTGTTCAACAAAGGCTTTAAGCGGAGCCAGCGGGAAGCCCGGTTGTGCGGCGGCCAACCCCACCAACAGCTCAGAGAAAATACGTTCGGCGTCGCTGATATTGGCTAAAGCATCCTGACCACCGATGGTCTTCTCAATCATCGCCACCAGATGGTTGGTAATTTTTGCGGGGGCAGAGAGCACGGTCGCAACCTGCCCCTGTCTGGCATTGCTTTCCAGAATATCGGCAACCCGCAGAAAGCGCTCTGCATTTGCCACTGATGTACCGCCGAACTTCAACACTCGCATGGTTTACCTCATTGCCTTTGGTCGAAAAAAAAGCCCGCACTGTTTAGGTGCGGGCTTTTTCTTGTGTTTCCTGTACGCGTCAGCCCGCACCGTTACCTGTGGTAATGGTGATGGTTGTGGTAATAGTGATGCTGATGCGTTTCATGATGTTGTGTGCTCTGTAATTATTTATTATCTGTCCTGTATTCTTTTAGGGTTAAAGTATCTGCTGACCTAAGTCAATAAATTTTTAAATTGATCACATTCCGAAACTTGTTCACGAGCGACTGCTTGCCCTTTTACTTTCAACCAATACAGCATGTCTCGCCTACTTGAATCCAGAATAAAAAACCAGAAATAAAAATATTTACAGCACTTTATTTTGTAATATTTTTTTCTATATCATGTAAAAAACGGTGCAACATTGCGGTGTCTCGCTGCTCTAACAGACCCATTCGCTGTTGCAGCCAGTCCGTCAACTTAATGTCGTCAGAAACGTTCAGCGTGGCTAATAAACGCAAAACTCGTTCGCGCAATGCCTGTAGCTGATGCTCATCCGTTACCTCAATGTTTCTGGCCGGTTGTTGTATTAAACCTGCTAATTGATAGCAATACACCATCACCGCCTGCCCCAAATTGAGTGAAGGGTAGTCAGCTACCATAGGTACCCCGGTGAGTACATCCGCCAGAGCCAATTCTTCGTTGGTCAGCCCCGAATCTTCACGGCCAAAAACCAGTGCGGCATGATCCATCCACGTTGATTTTTCCTGCAACAGGGGAACCAGTTCGACCGGTGTGGCGTAATAATGAAACTTCGCCCGGCTACGCGCCGTGGTCGCAACGGTAAAATCAACGTCGTGAAGCGCCTCCGCTAACGTTGGAAAAACATTAATATTATCAATAATATCGCCAGAACCATGCGCAACCCATCGCGTGGCGGGTTCCAGATGGGCCTCACTGTCAACGATCCGCATCTGGGTGAATCCCATGGTCTTCATTGCACGGGCAGCCGCACCAATATTTTCCGCTCTGGCGGGGGCAACCAGAATAATTGTTAAACGCATTTCGATACTCTTTTGGCCTGTGTACAGGTAATAATGTGACGCACATCAACATATTACGCAGCGCGAATTTACATATTTTTAACAGAAGTCACTGAAAAAGCATTTCGCGTTCAGTAAAAAATGCTAAACTATTTCCAGGCTGCACTATTGCCTTATATGTTAACAAAAGTTGCATATCCTTCTGTTTATCCATGATAATTTAATTTAAAATGGTTCGCATTGGTTGGATTCATTACATTTATTAATTAGCGCGTGCAACTAGTTGTAATATTGAAATTTTGTGATGAAAGCAAACATTTGGATACGTTGATTTCATCAAACTGTTAACGTGCTACAATTGAACTTGATATATGTCAACGAAGCGTAGTTTTATTGGGTGTCCGGCATGTCTTAGCCTGTTATGTTGCTGTTAAAATGGTTAGGATGACAGCCGTTTTTGACACTGTCGGGTCCAGAGGGAAACTACCCACGACCAAGCTAATGATGTTGTTGACGTTGATGGAAAGTGCATCAAGAACGCAATTACGTACTTTAGTCATGTTACGCCGATCATGTTAATTTACGGCATGCATCAGGCAGGTCAGGGACTTTTGTACTTCCTGTTTCGATTTAGTTGGCAATTTAGGTAGCAAACATGCAGACCCCGCACATTCTTATCGTTGAAGACGAGTTAGTAACACGCAACACGTTGAAAAGCATTTTCGAAGCAGAAGGCTATGATGTATTCGAAGCGACAGATGGCGCGGAAATGCATCAGATTCTCTCTGAATATGACATCAACCTTGTGATTATGGATATCAATCTGCCTGGGAAAAATGGCCTGCTGTTAGCGCGCGAACTCCGCGAACAAGCTAACGTTGCGCTGATGTTCCTGACGGGCCGTGATAACGAAGTCGATAAAATTCTCGGCCTCGAAATCGGCGCAGACGATTACATCACTAAGCCGTTTAACCCGCGCGAGCTGACTATCCGTGCTCGTAACCTGCTGTCCCGTACCATGAACCTGGGTACTGTCAGCGAAGAACGCCGTAGCGTCGAAAGCTACAAGTTCAATGGCTGGGAGCTGGACATCAACAGCCGCTCTCTGATTGGTCCTGACGGCGAGCAGTATAAACTGCCACGCAGCGAATTCCGTGCCATGCTTCACTTCTGTGAGAATCCGGGCAAGATCCAGTCTCGCGCAGAGCTGCTGAAAAAAATGACCGGTCGCGAACTGAAGCCGCATGACCGTACCGTTGACGTGACTATCCGCCGCATTCGTAAACATTTCGAATCAACGCCGGATACGCCAGAAATCATCGCCACTATTCACGGTGAAGGCTACCGTTTCTGCGGCGACCTGCAGGATTAATTCAATCCTCACAGGTAAAAAAACGGCGCTTTATGCGCCGTTTTTCATTTTTCGTTTCCCCAGCGCCCTATTTCCACAAGCGAAACTCGTCGCTCTTCGCAGGCTGAGGCTCCGGAAGTTCTGTAGACTTTGCCCTAGGTTTTGGCTGCGCCAACGAGTGCCAGTCAAGATGACGCGTCAGAAACATCACTCCGCACAGCGCGAGCAACAACACGCCTGTTCCCAGCAGTAAAGAGCTGTCCTGTGAACGGAGCAGCACCCACATCACACCATCCAGCGCCAGCAACGCCACGGTGAACAACATACTGTTACGCCATCCCAGTATCGCCTGAAGGTACACGCCGTTCATCAACGCCCCCACCAGGCTTGCAGTGATCCACGCGGCGGTAAAACCAATGTGTTCAGACAGCGCCAGCAGCAGCAGATAAAACATCACCAGCGACAGCCCCACCAGCAGATACTGCATAGGGTGCAAACGCAGGCTGGTCATACTTTCAAGCACGAAGAAAAACATGAAGGTCAGCACAATCAGTAAAATGGCATATTTTGTTGCCCTGTCCGTTAACTGATACTGATCTGCAGGCGTGGCGACGGCGACGCTAAACGCCGGCATGCCCAGCCAGCCAATCTTTTCGTCGTCAAAGCGCTCACCGAGGTTATTCGCGAACCAACTGCTTTGCCACTGGGCCTTGAATCCGGATTCGCTGATTTCACGCTTAGCCGGGAGAAAGTCACCAAGAAAACTGGGATGCGGCCAGTTGCTGGTTAAGGTCATTTCACTATTACGCCCCACCGGAACGACCGAGAAATTTCCTGTTCCGCTCAAATTGAGCGACAGCGTCATGCTCAGATTTTTCTCCGCCCAGCTCACGTCGGGTAACGGAATGTGGATCCCTTGCGCACGTCCATCCAGCCCCGTCCCCGGTTCAACCGCCAGCGGCGTTCCATTGACCTGCGGCGTATTTACCACACCAATCCCGCGCGCATCCCCCACGCTAACCACAATAAACGGTTTGCCGACGCTGACATTGGGATGGTTTAAATCACTCAACCGTTCGGCGTTAAACTCGGCCTTCACCGAGAGGTCATTGTGCCAGACCTGCCCCTCATAAATACCGATTTTACGCGCTGCAACGTTCTGATTCCCCTCAACCACCAACGACTCCGGCAGCCAGAAATGGATATAGCTTCGCTTACGCTGGATCTCTTTGCCATCCTCCAGCGAGGTATAAAGCTCTGTGACCGGAATGGCTATCAACGGGCCGACCATCTTTTGCGGTCCGCTGGTGCTCTGGCGGATTGCATCTTCAACGTCATCACGATAATCGGATCGCTCAACGATTATCTGCCTGACCATTGTCAGGGGAATTAACAGCAGCAATATTGCGCCACCTAAGGTGACAACTTTCCAAAACAGGGGTGATTTAAACATAGCGTTCTCCTTTGTAATTTCAGCAAGGTAGAACAGCTATGTGCGCAGAATTTGAAGTTATGTGAAGTGACGGTGAAGCGTAAACGAGGCCTGTGCGCCACCTTCAGGTCGGTTGCATAATGTCACCGTACCTGCATGCAGTCGCGCAACTTCGCTGACAAACGCCAGTCCCAACCCGCTGCTCTTGTGCCCATTCTCACGGGGCAACGAGTAGAAGCGCTCAAAAATACGCGGTAACGCAAAGTCAGGGATGCCGCTGCCGCTGTCGATGACCCGCAACGTGACCTGATCCTCCTGCTGATGCGCACTCAGCGTAATTACCCCATCCTGTGGCGTGAAGTCGATAGCGTTGTCAAGCAAATTCCCCAGAGCCTGCTCCAGCAACGCAAGATCGGCAGCGACGCTAAGCGATGAAGGCATAATGGTTAACGTGATGTTTTTTGCCGCCAGCTGCACGCTGCGCGCCTCTTTAAGCTGGGTAAAAAGCGCATCTACCGCCACTGGCGTCAACGTAATGTCCTGTCGATTCTCCAGTCGCGCCTGCCGTAGCAAGGTTTCAACCAGCGCCTGCATGCGCGCATTTTGCGTCAGAATATTATCAGTAAAGCGCGCAACCACGTTTGGCGGCGGGCCTTCGCGCAAAATCTCAGCCGCACCGCGAATGGCCGCCAGCGGGCTTTTCAGTTCATGCGTCAACGCATACACATATTGCTCAATATAATTCTTGCCCTCCAGCTTCAAACGCATACTTTCCAACGCCTGCGCCAGTTTACGTAGCTCACTACTACCTAAATCTGGCAGCGGGACGGGGCGATTTTCGGTGACAGAGTCGGCATAGCGCGCCAGTCGGGCAATGGAGCGGTTTATCCACCACACCATCCCAAAGCCAATCACTAAGGCAATGCCCAGCAATACGGCGCTGGCCCACAGCATCCGCCGTTCACTGCGTTTAATCACCGGTGCCATTGCCGCATTCGGCTTACCTACGCTCAGCACCCCGATAATACGCCCGCCGTCCACGATCGGTGCGGCAACGTACATCACTGAACTTTCCGGATCATCCGGGTTTTGCGGCGTACTACGAGCGCCATACTGCCCACGTAACGTTAACCACACGTCGTTCCAGCGGGAGTAGTCCTGACCGACGGCCTGGTTAGCTGAATCAAACACCACCTTGCCCTGCGCGTCCGTCATGTAGACATGGTATTCATTACGTACTTTGTTAATGCCGCTGATATTGGCGCGGAATGGGCGGTTATGCAGCTGTGAAAAGGCCTGCGCCAGCTTGCCGTTGGTGGGTGAGTCAGAGAGTAAGTCATCACGTGCCAGCGCGGCCAGCAGCGTGGCGGTATCAATTAAAGTGCCTTCGGTCGCCCGGCGAACGCCTGGCTTAATTTCCTGTACAAAGATCGACAAAACGAACCAGGCGGCGACGGCGACAATCAGAAAATAGCCGAGCAGCAAACGCATACCAATGCGCATCAGACGCTCCTCAGGCTGTATCCCATACCGCGATGCGTATTGATGGGGGAAAGCTCGGGGTTGATGGCCCGCAGCTTGGCGCGCAGCGTTTTGATGTGGGTATCAACTGTTCTGTCAAAGGTATCCTGCGCATCGGCCCAGACTAAATCCATCAACTGCTGGCGAGAGTAGATGCGACCTGGCGACATCAGCAAGGTTTTTAGCAACAGAAATTCATAGCGCGTCAGGTTTAACGGCATACCGAACCAACTGATCTGCGCGGCCAGCTCATTAAGTTCAAAATCCCCACAGCGCGTCGTCGATGAAGGCACGGAGAATTTTTGCACCCTCCGCAGCAGCGTACGCACGCGTGCGCACACTTCGCGCGGCGAAAAAGGCTTGGCAACATAGTCATCCGCACCAATTTCCAGCCCCAGCAGGCGATCAACTTCATCACTGCGCGCAGTCAAAAAGAGAATCGGTAGCGCCGGATGGCGTTCCAACAGGCGTCGGCACAGTTCAAAACCGCTGATATCCGGCAGTCCGACATCCAGAACGATCGCATCAGGGCATCGCTGGCGAGATTTTTCCAGCACGGGTAACCCGCGCTCAAACGCTTCGACGCTAAAGCCTTCCTGTTGCAGCATGTAGATAAGCGTATCGGCGATGCCCTGCTCATCCTCCACCAACCAGATCAACGGCTGTTGCATTTTGCTTCCTTGTTATTGCCGCCACGGCATAATCGGTACCGCGCTGATGGCATTTTTGGGCGATCCATCGACCACTTTATCTGAATAGGCCAGATAGGCCAGCGCATTACGTTTTGCGTCGTAAAAACGCACAACCTGTAAAGATTTAAACACCAGCGATGTCCGTTTTTTAAATACCACTTCGCCCTGCGCTTTGCCGTTCTTGATTCTGTCGCTCAGTTCTACCGGCCCCACCTGCTGACAGGAGATCGCGGCATCAGAGGTATCTTCCGCCAGCCCCAATCCACCTTTGATGCCGCCGGTCTTCGCACGACTCACATAGCAGGTCACATTGGTCACATCCGGATCGTCAAACGCTTCGACCACAATTTTATGATCCGGGCCAAACATTTTGAATACCGTATCAACCGATCCAATCTGCTCCGCATGGGCGGCCTGCGTCAACATCAGCAGAATTGAGGAAATGATTAAGCTCTTATATTTCATATTGTTACCATTCTTAAATGTTGCACTGTGTAATAATTCGACATTCTAAGATAAAACGTATACAGATCACAGGATTACAATAATTACGTTTTCGTATGTCCGAAAAAAGCATTTATGAGCAAAAAAAACACTGAATGCTAAAACAACAAAAAATGCTATTATCCACATACCTGACGTCAGGTACTCGTTGTTGAAAGGATGAGGATATTATATGGATCAGGCTGGCATTATTCGCGACCTGTTAATCTGGCTGGAAGGTCATCTGGATCAGCCTTTGTCGCTTGACAATGTGGCGGCAAAAGCAGGCTATTCCAAGTGGCACCTGCAGAGAATGTTTAAGGACGTGACGGGCCATGCTATTGGCGCCTATATCCGCGCCCGTCGTTTATCGAAATCCGCAGTGGCGCTACGCCTGACTGCGCGTCCGATTCTGGATATTGCCCTGCAATATCGCTTCGACTCTCAACAAACCTTTACCCGCGCGTTCAAGAAACAGTTTTCCCAGACGCCTGCGCTGTATCGTCGCTCGCCGGACTGGAGCGCGTTCGGTATTCGCCCACCAATGCGACTGGGTGAATTTGCTATGCCGGCGCATGAGTTCGTCACGCTGGAAGATACGCAACTGCTTGGCACCACACAAAGCTATTCCTGCTCGCTGGAACAGATTTCGGATTTCCGTCATGAAATGCGTATTCAGTTCTGGCGCGATTTCCTCAGTCAGGCTCCTGCGATCCCTCCGGTGCTGTACGGGCTAAACGAAACGCGTCCGAGCATTGAAAAAGATGACGAGCAGGAAGTGTTTTACACCACTGCGCTAACGCCGGAACAGGCCAATGGCTATGTGCCATCGGCGCAGCCTATTCTGTTACAGGGCGGCGAGTACGTGATGTTCACCTATGAAGGGCTGGGGACCGGCGTGCAGGAGTTTATCCTGACGGTGTATGGCACATGCATGCCGATGCTGAACCTGACGCGCCGTAAAGGGCAGGATATCGAGCGATACTACCCGGCAGAAGATGCCAAAGCGGGAGATCGCCCGATCAACCTGCGCTGCGAATTCCTGATTCCGATTCGCCGCTAACGCTGCAGTTCATCCAAAGCAGGGGCGTCAAGATGAGAGATGTCCCCTGCCGTTTCAACTACCCATCCCGGCGCCAGCCACAAACTTTCCTGGTAATCGACACGAGAAATAGAACAGTTGCGCAGACGCAGGCGACGTTCAGCCCATGCCGGTAATCCCAGAATCGTACTCACCAGGCAACCCAGCGCGATACCGTGACTGACCAGCAGCGGACGACTCCCCGGCGGCAGTTCCAGACAGGATGCCAGCGCCGCGTTAACGCGATCGCTCAGTTCCTGCATCGATTCCCCCTCCGGAATACGACCATCAACAGTACCGTTCACCAACTGGCGACGCCAACCCTCTTCCTCCGGCGTCAGCGTATCGATATGACGTTGCTCCAGCACGCCCATATTCAGTTCGCGCAGGCGGGAGTCATAGGCGATATCACAGCCGCAGGCCTGGGCGATGATTTCTGCGGTGCGTCGTGTACGACCTAAATCGCTACTGATGACATGCGTAATACCAAACGAGCGGGCGCGTTCACCCACCTGCATGGCTTGCTGCTCACCTTTAGCGGTCAGTGGGCTGTCTGACTGGCCTTGAATACGTCGCTCGGCGTTCCACTGCGTTTCGCCATGGCGAACAAGGTATACCTGTAACATGCTTTTTTTCCGTTATATACTCGTCATACTTTGAGTAACAGATGCGTTGGTTGCGCTCACTCACCCCAGTCACATAGTTATCTATGTTCCTGAGGATTCCTTTGCTTACCGCCTTTCTGTTACTCAAATTATTTAGAGTAGACTCTGCGATGAATTTTCAAACTGAGCTTAATTATGCACAAGGTTATCTCTGCGACCACCAATCCTGCCAAAATTCAGGCAATTCTGCGGGCATTTGAAGAGATTTTCGGGGAAGGATCCTGCCATATTGAACCCGTCGCCGTCGAGAGTGGCGTACCGGAACAGCCTTTCGGAAGCCAGGAAACGCGCACTGGCGCACGAAATCGCGTTGATAACGCGCGTCGCCTGCACCCGCAGGCTGATTTCTGGGTCGCTATTGAAGCGGGAATCGACGATGACGCCACCTTCAGTTGGGTGGTGATTGATAACGGCGTCCAGCGCGGCGAAGCCCGTTCAGCCACGTTGCCATTGCCTGCTGTCATTCTCGACAGAGTACGCCAGGGTGAAGCGCTCGGCCCGGTAATGTCTCAGTACACGGGCATTGACGAGATTGGCCGTAAAGAGGGTGCAATCGGCGTCTTTACCGCCGGCAAGCTGACGCGCTCAAGCGTCTACCACCAGGCGGTGATTCTGGCGCTCAGTCCGTTTCATAACGCGGTGTATTTATAGCATTGTGCCGGATGTTCAATCGTAGGCCGGGTAAAGCAAAGCTGCATCCGGCGGATCAATTTTTACCGAGCAATACCTGCTCCAGCCAATGACGCAGATCCACCGGTGCGGATTTGAGGCTATTCGAACCCCGCGTAATGGTGGCAATCCCCGCCCCAAGCTCATTTTTCAACTCGCGCTGGCTCATCTCACCGCGCAGCAACTCTTCTATGATCCGCACGCGCGTGCCCAACGCTTCGCGCTCATCCGGCGTTAACATCAAGTTGAGCAGCGGCAGGTGTAAGTCTTGTTCATAGGCGTGTTTAAGCAGATCGACAAAACGTAACCACTCCTGGTGACGCTGTTCTGCCATCTCTGCTGAATAGGGTGATTGCTGAGTCATAAGTTATCGCCATCGTTGCGGGGGGAAGCGAGCTTGCCTCCCCCTTTGTACTCTTTAACGAGTACAATAGCATAACACAACCTACGCGATCAGTAACGACGTTGCCATTCTGCGTCGCTCATCAACTCCGGTTTATCGCCGAGGAAATAGCGATAGTACGCATCATAAGCCAGTACGTTCTTCACGTAGCCCCGCGTTTCTGAGAATGGAATGCTCTCGACAAACGCGACCGCATCGATACGGCCCGCGCTATTGCCAAGCCAGGTACGAACGCGCCCCGGACCGGCGTTATAAGCCGCCGACGCAAAAATGCGGTTATTGCCGAATTGCTGATACACATACTGTAAATAGCTGGTACCAATGTTGATGTTGGTATCAGGATCCAGTAGCTGGCTCGGGCTGCTGTAACCCGGAATCGAGAACATTTTCACCGTATGCGTCGCCGTGCCCGGCATAATCTGCATCAACCCGCTGGCGCCAACCGGCGATTTCACTTTCGGGTTCCAGGCGCTCTCCTGACGCGCTATCGCCATCGCATAGCTTGGCGTAATATCCTTGCCGCTGGTATAGCGGGTAAACAGATCCTTGTAGGCCAATGGGAAACGCTCTTCCAGATGATCCCACAACCTTCCGGCGATCGTGGCCTGTACGCTTAGATCCCACCAGTGATTGTTGAACGCGTAGCGCGCCAGTTGAGCCTGCTCGGACTTCGTGCGGCTGGTGACCAGATTCGCCCATTCACTGCGTGCAGTATTATCCATGTTCCAGTACATCAGCTCGCGTACGCGCGCCATTTCCGGTCCCTGAGTTAGCGCAGAGTCAACGTTGTCTGGCGCTTTATCCACTTTCAGCGCGTACTCTTCGCCCAGACGCTGTGCCGCAACCATTGGATAGAAACCGCGCTGCTGCATGAGCTGGTGCAGGATCTCTTTGGCTTCCGCTTCACGTCCGCGCTCCAGCAACAGATCCGCCTGCCAGTAGCGCCATTCATCTTTTTCTTTGGCTTCCATTGGCAGGCGCGCCAGCCAGGTATTCAGGCCACGGCGATCGCCGGTTCCCAGCGCCATGCGCACGCGGCGCTCCACAAGCGTCGTGGAATTCGAGCGCATAATGGCATCATCGCGCCATTTTGCCTGCTCGTCGGTAACGTCATTGCCCATCAGCCGCCAGGCAACAATATCGCGCAGCTCCTGGGTTTGCTCGTCATTCAACTGCTGCGCCTGCACCAGCGAGGGGATCATCAGGCGGGCATTTTCCGCATCCTGACGCGCCACGCTTGCAAAGGCAACCGCCGCCATCTGGCGGGTAAAATCAGTGGCTCCAGTGGTGCGAGCAAAAGTCATTACCGAATTCGGATCGTTGGCCAGCGCGATGATCGCTGAAGCGATGGTTTGATATTCTGCGGGCATCTGTCCGGCCAACGCCGTGACCAGTCCGGTATTCCCGGCTTTCATCGCCAGACGAATACGCTCCAGATACGCCAGCGGATCCTGGGTGCCTGAGGCACGCCATACGCCGAATAATTTGTCACAGGCGTTCGGCTGACTTTTTCCGCTCAGCCACAGTTCTTTCGCCCCCTGCCAGGCTTCTTCAGTTTGTCCGGTACTCCATTTCGCGAAGTAATAGTTACATTGCGCTTCGGTGGTGCCCGGTTTTTCTGGGCTGAACGCCAGCAACCCACGCCAGTCTTCGCGGCGCGCCAGTTCATTCACGAAACGCGATTGCAGAGTACGCGCGGGCGGCAGTGTCGGGTTGGCGCGCACAAAATTGGTGACGGTAATGGTGGGCTGATTCATCAGATCGTCAGTGATCTGGCGATATTCCAGATACGGATACAGAGGATAGTTCTTCAGGCCTGGCATCATCTGTTCTACGACATCCATCTGTCGGTTATCCCAGGCCTGCTTAATTTGCGCATAGCGATTGCGCTGCTCATCCAGGGAATCCGCTCGCGCTACTTGACTGACCGTCAGCAGACATACGCTGGCAGCCAGCAGGCGCCAGGTAAATTGTTTGGCTTTGTCCACAAGCTCTTCCTCTTCTCATGTTACGTCTGTGCAGCATCATGCCGCTTAATTCATTCATGCTAACCAGACATTGCAGAATGCGCCACGTCACGGACACTTTTTTACTTTTGTTGCGAGTGAGATCTGCTGGCTGGGATTGGACAATGAAAAAGGCTACACTTCGCCTTTGATAACTATTTACCAATAATTAGCCCTAAATAATTCAAGTTGCAACAAGGCGGCGAGCAAGTGAATCCCCTGAGCGTACAAAAGTACGTGACTGGGGTGAACGACACAGCCAACGTATCTGCGGCTTGAAGTATGACGGGATAAACATAGAGGCGAGTCCAACGTGGCCCAATTCGTTTATACCATGCATCGTGTCGGCAAAGTCGTTCCGCCGAAACGTCATATTCTTAAAAACATCTCACTGAGCTTCTTCCCTGGCGCCAAAATCGGTGTACTCGGTCTGAACGGCGCAGGTAAATCTACTCTGCTGCGCATCATGGCCGGCATTGATACCGATATAGAAGGGGAAGCTCGCCCACAGCCAGGCATTAAAATCGGTTACCTGCCGCAGGAACCGAAACTGAACCCGGAACATACCGTTCGCGAATCCGTTGAAGAAGCGGTTGCTGAAGTGGTTAACGCGCTGAAAGGCCTGGATGAAGTGTACGCGAAGTACGCCGAACCGGACGCTGACTTCGATAAGCTGGCCGCGCAACAGGGCAAGTTTGAAGAGATTATTCAGGCGCACGACGGTCATAACCTGAACGTGCAGCTTGAGCGTGCCGCTGACGCTCTGCGTCTGCCGGACTGGGATGCCAAAATTGAAAATCTTTCCGGTGGTGAACGCCGCCGCGTCGCGCTGTGCCGCCTGCTGCTGGAAAAACCAGACATGCTGCTGCTCGACGAACCGACTAACCACCTGGACGCCGAATCCGTCGCGTGGCTGGAACGCTTCCTGCACGACTTCGAAGGCACCGTGGTGGCCATTACCCACGACCGTTACTTCCTCGACAACGTAGCTGGTTGGATTCTGGAACTTGACCGCGGTGAAGGTATTCCATGGGAAGGCAACTACTCCTCCTGGCTGGAGCAGAAAGATCAGCGTCTGGCCCAGGAAGCCTCTCAGGAAGCGGCTCGCCGTAAATCCATTGAGAAAGAACTGGAGTGGGTTCGTCAGGGCGCGAAAGGCCGTCAGTCTAAGGGCAAAGCCCGTCTGGCACGCTTTGAAGAGCTGAACAACACTGAATACCAGAAACGTAACGAAACCAACGAGCTGTTTATCCCACCTGGAGCACGTCTGGGCGATAAAGTCGTTGAAGTCACCAATCTGCGTAAATCCTACGGCGATCGTGTGTTGATTGACGACCTGAGCTTCTCGGTACCGAAAGGCGCTATCGTCGGCATCATCGGTCCGAACGGCGCGGGTAAATCAACCCTGTTCCGTATGATGTCCGGTCAGGAACAGCCTGACAGCGGCACCATCACGCTGGGTGAAACCGTTAAGCTGGCCTCCGTTGACCAGTTCCGTGACGCCATGGACAACAGTAAAACCGTGTGGGAAGAAGTGTCCGGCGGGCTGGATATCATGAAGATCGGCAACACCGAAATGCCAAGCCGTGCCTATGTGGGCCGCTTCAACTTCAAAGGTGTGGATCAGGGTAAACGCGTCGGCGAATTGTCCGGCGGTGAGCGTGGTCGTCTGCACCTGGCGAAGCTGCTGCAGGTTGGCGGCAACATGCTGCTGCTCGATGAACCAACTAACGACCTGGATATCGAAACCCTGCGCGCGCTGGAAAACGCCCTGCTGGAGTTCCCGGGCTGTGCAATGGTTATCTCGCACGACCGTTGGTTCCTTGACCGTATCGCGACCCATATCCTGGATTATCAGGATGAAGGTAAGGTGGAATTCTTCGAAGGCAACTTTACCGAATACGAAGAGTACAAGAAACGCACGCTGGGCGCGGATGCGCTGGAGCCGAAGCGTATTAAGTACAAACGTATTTCGAAGTAATTACCGTTAAGCGCCGGATGGCGGCGTGATGCCTTATCAGGCCTACGAGGTTAGTGCGACTTGTAGGCTGGATAAGCGCGGCCCCATCCGGCATTTAAACTATCTCTGCTCGCCCATCAACTCTTTCACCAACTCCACGCAGCGCAGGAAGCGACCATCGTAGTCCGGCTCCTGAACGTGCACAAAATTGATATTGTTCTCCTGCAGCATCTCGACCAACAGCGTCTGAAACGCTTTTCTGTCAACCGAGCTGCCAAGGCTGCGCAAACCATCTGCCACCCATGGGGTGTTGTTTTCCAGCAGGATCACCAGGTCAAAGCGATACTCGTCAATCAGCGCCTGCACAAACGGGTGTTCACGCCCTTCGTACTTTTTGCAGAAGGCCTGAGTAGTCACGAAATCGGTGTCGATGAAAGCCACTTTATTGGCATACTTAACAGCAAAATCAATGTATTGCGCTTGTCCCAGAGCGATTTTATCGTAGTCGGAATACTGCAACGCCATCTCATCGCCGCCCAAATGGGAGAAAACGTAATCACGCCCATATTCCCACGCACTGGTGGTGTTAAAAATGTTGGCAAGCTTGTTTACCAGCGTCGATTTTCCGCTCGACTCCCCGCCGAGGATCGCCACGGTGCGCACGAAAAACGGCTTCACTTCGGTGGGAATATACTCCCAGTAGCGAAACGGGTTCTCACGGATTTGCCCGCCGCTGATGCTCATAAACGTCCGCTTGGGATCCACCAGCACGGTTTCGATCCCCAAATGTTCGAGGTACTGCGGAGCATCTGACTCTTCAGAGGTGTAGATCCAGTTTGGCTGGATCCCTTTCTCCTGCATAAACGTTTTTATCCCGTTGCTCCACACATCCCACCCGTGTGGATACGGCTCCATGCCCTCTTCGTTGAAGGCATGAATTCGGATATTTTTCTGATACTTAAAGGTTTGTAGCAGCCAGCGTAGACGATCAGGCACCGTGGGCTGTTGCGACATGGCGCTGTCTTCAAACAAGCTTCTATCGCGCGTGTCGTCATAGCCCATGATGATATGCAGTTCATCAACCTGACTGCAGGCGCGCTGGATAAGATAGATATGGCCGGTATGCAGCGGATAAAACTTTCCGAATACCACACCGATATTTTTCTGCTGGCGTGGAAACTCCAGCCCGAGAAAACGGTGCAACGCCTCCAGCTTTTGCGCGCTGGGGCTTTTAATTTTGGCATTCAACAGTTGGCTTAGATATCCCTTGGTCATGCCACTGGCATCCGCCACCTGTTGCAGGGTACAGCCCTTTTGCTTAATGGCGGTTTTCAGATAATCAAATGACACAAGAGCCTCCTGCTGAAAAAATAAACGTTATACCCAATGCCGCCGGAAAGACGGCGGGTATTTTATTATAGGTCGTCAAACACGCTTAACGCATCTGCAAGCTTCTTAACGCCAAAGACCTGCATCCCTTCCGGCACTTTTTTCGGTACGTTGGCGGCGGGAACAATCGCCCGACGAAAGCCGTGCTTCGCCGCTTCTGAAATACGCTCCTGACCGCTGGGCACAGGGCGGATTTCTCCCGCCAGACCCACTTCACCAAAGACCACCAGATCCTGCGGCAACGGCCTGTCGCGCAGGCTGGACACCATTGCCAACAGCAGTGCCAGGTCGGCGCTGGTTTCCGTAACCTTTACGCCGCCGACCACGTTGACAAACACGTCCTGATCCGCCATCTGCAAGCCGCCATGACGATGCAACACCGCCAGCAAAATCGCCAGACGGTTTTGTTCCAGACCAACCGCCACGCGGCGCGGGTTTGCCATCATTGAGTGATCGACCAGCGCCTGAATCTCTACCAGCAGCGGGCGCGTGCCTTCCCAGACCACCATCACCGAACTACCGGAAGTGACTTCATCGCCACGGCTTAAAAAGATTGCAGAGGGATTGCTAACTTCGCGCAGCCCCTGTTCGGTCATGGCAAAGACGCCCAGCTCATTCACCGCGCCAAAACGGTTTTTATGGCTACGCAGAGTGCGGAAACGCGAATCGGCGTCACCGTCGAGCAACACTGAGCAGTCAATACAGTGCTCCAGCACCTTCGGCCCGGCCAGAGAACCGTCTTTGGTGACGTGGCCGACCATCACAATCGCCACGCCGCGCGTTTTGGCGAAGCGCGTCAGGTAAGCTGCGGTTTCACGCACCTGCGCCACGCTGCCCGGCGAAGACTGAATGTCCGCCATATGCATCACCTGAATGGAGTCGATCACCATCAGCTTCGGCTGTTCTTCTTCAGCGATCAGGCAAATTTGTTCGATACTGGTTTCCGACAGCATGTTCAGGTTCGCTGTCGGCAGGCCAAGTCGATGCGCGCGCATCGCCACCTGTTGCAGCGACTCTTCGCCGGTGACGTACAGGGTTTTCATCTGCTCGGCAAGCCTGCACAGCGTTTGCAGCAGCAGCGTTGATTTGCCCGCGCCGGGGTTACCGCCAATCAGTATGGCGCTGCCGGGCACCACACCACCGCCGAGTACGCGGTCGAACTCTTTGAATCCGGTAGAAAAACGCGGCAGTTCCTCAAGGCTGATGTCAGAGAGCTTCTGCACTTTTGCGACGCCTGCATTTCCGGCATAGCCGCTGAGTCGCTCGTTGCGCGCCACCGTTGGCGACGCGGCAAGACGCACCTCGGTTATGGTGTTCCAGGCCTGACAGGCGCTGCATTGCCCCTGCCAACGCGAGTAATCGGCCCCGCATTCATTACAAACAAAGGCGCGTTTAGGAGCTTTTGCCACGTTTTACCTCATTATTTCTGATTCATGCTGCCAGAGAGAATGCAGAACACGCCCATCAGGTCAGCGTGACGGATAGTAATCTCCGTCTTTTCATTCACTTTGGGTTTCGCATGATACGCAATGCCCAGCCCGGCCGTTTTGATCATCGGCAGATCGTTGGCACCGTCGCCGATCGCCACCGTCTGCGCCATCGGGATCTCATATTCTTGCGCCAGGCGGGTCAGCGTACTGGCTTTATACTGCGCATCGACGATATCGCCGATCACGTTGCCAGTGAATTTACCGTCCATGATCTCCAGCTCATTCGCCACAGCTGCCGTCAGGCGCAGCTTGTTACGCAGATAATCGGCAAAGAAAGTAAACCCGCCGGAAGCAATAGCCACTTTCCAGCCAAGCGTTTCCAGTTTTAACACCAGCTGAGTCAGGCCAGGCATCAGCGGCAATGTTTCTCGCACCTGGTGCAAAATGTTGGCATCAGCCCCCTTCAGCGTCGCCACGCGGCTGCGCAGGCTGGCGGTGAAATCAAGCTCGCCGCGCATCGCGCGTTCGGTGACTTCGGCAACCATTTCACCGGTCCCGGCCAGTTTGGCAATTTCATCAATGCATTCGATCTGGATAGCCGTTGAATCCATGTCCATCACCAGCAAACCCGGCGTGCGCAAATGCGGAATTTTGCCCAGCGGGGCAACATCCAGTTTGGCATCATGCGCCAGTTTTGCCGCACGCGGCGTTAACGAGCCTGCCAGACGAATCACCTGATAATCCTCAACGCACCACGCCGCTACGATCACCATCGCCGCGCCCAGTTTGCTCTGGTATTGCGTTAAACGCTGTTTATCCAGCCCACGACCGTACAGCAGCCAGCCACTGCGGCCTGCGTGGTAATCCAGCGGCATGACTTCATCACCGCTTAAAGAGAGAGGCAGACCTGGCCACAGAGAGACATCTTCAGGTAGATCGCACCAGGTAATGTTAGGCATTAAAGCTCCTGTAAAATCGTTCGGGTCGGAATCATCAGGGGAAAATAACGCATGAGGCTACCCTGTAACCAGCGCTTCTGGCAACATTAAGTCTCAAATTTTCAGCAGGTGGAATATGGCTCGCACAAAACTGAAATTCCGACTTCATCGTGCAGTGATTGTATTGTCCTGCCTTGCGCTGCTCGTCGCGCTGATGCAAGGCGCATCCTGGTTCAGTCAAAGCCACCAGCAGCAGCGTAATCCGCAGCTTGAAGAGCTGGCCCGCACGCTGGCTCGCCAGGTCGCGTTAAACGTCGCCCCGCTGATGCGTACCGAAACGCCGGATGAAAAGCGCATTAAAACGGTGCTCACCCAGTTGACGGAGAGTAGCCGTATTCTGGATGCGGGCGTGTACGATGAGCAGGGAGACCTGATTACGCGCACCGGTGAGAGTGTCAACGTTCGTGACCGACTGGCGCTCGACGGTAAAAAAGCCGGGGGCTATTTTAACCAGCAAATTGTCGAACCCATTCACGGAAAAAATGGACCACTGGGCTATCTGCGCCTGACGCTGGATACCCATACGCTTGCCACTGAAGCCAAGCAGGTAGATAACACCACCAACATCTTGCGCCTGATGCTGCTTCTGTCACTGGCAATTGGCGTGGTGCTCACCCGTACTTTATTGCAAGGCAAGCGTACTCGCTGGCAGCAATCCCCTTTCCTGCTGACCGCTAACAAACCGGTGCAGGACGAAGATAAAGATTAATCAGAAAAGGAAATCGCTATGTCCACACTACGCCTGCTTATCTCCGATTCTTACGATCCATGGTTTAACCTGGCGGTTGAAGAGTGCATTTTTCGCCAGATGCCCGCCACGCAGCGCGTCCTGTTCTTATGGCGGAACGCCGATACGGTGGTGATTGGCCGGGCGCAAAACCCGTGGAAAGAGTGCAACACCCGCCGGATGGAGGAAGATAACGTGCGACTCGCCCGTCGCAGCAGCGGCGGCGGCGCGGTGTTCCATGACTTAGGTAATACCTGCTTTACCTTTATGGCCGGGAAACCGGAATACGACAAAACTATCTCCACCGCGATAGTCCTCAATGCGCTGAATATGCTGGGCGTAGAAGCTGAAGCCTCCGGGCGTAACGATCTGGTGGTGAAAACGCCGGACGGCGATCGTAAAGTCTCTGGTTCTGCTTATCGTGAAACGAAAGACCGTGGATTCCACCACGGCACGCTATTGCTGAATGCCGATCTCAGTCGCCTGGCAAACTATCTCAATCCCGATAAAAAGAAACTTGCCGCCAAAGGCATCACTTCAGTTCGCTCGCGCGTGGCAAATTTGACCGAGCTATTACCGGGCATCACTCATCAACAGGTTTGTCAGGCCATCACGGAGGCCTTTTTCGCCCACTACGGCGAACGCGTAGAAGCCGAGATTATCTCCCCGGACAAAGCGCCGGATCTGCCGAACTTTGCCGAAACCTTTGCCCGCCAGAGCAGTTGGGAGTGGAACTTTGGTCAGGCGCCAGCCTTCTCGCACCTGTTGGACGAGCGTTTCACCTGGGGCGGCGTTGAACTGCATTTCGACGTTGAAAAAGGGCATATCACGCGTACGCAGGTGTTTACCGACAGTCTCAATCCCGCGCCGTTAGAAGCGCTGGCGGGTCGTCTGCAAGGATGCTTGTACCGTGCGGATATGCTGCAACAGGAGTGCGAGGCGCTGCTGGTTGATTTCCCGGAGCAAGAAAAAGAGTTACGCGAGCTGTCGGCATGGATTGCCGGCGCGGTGCGTTAAGCGCAGGCCTGAAAATCCCGGATGGCGGCGACGCCTTATCCGGCCTGCGAGAACAATGTTAAGCCCGGTCAGCGCAGCGCCACCGGGCACAAACAACATTACTCTTTATCGCCCAGCAGAACGGATTCCAGCGCGATTTTGATCATGTCATTGAAGGTCGTCTGACGTTCAGCGGCAGTGGTCTGCTCGTGAGTACGGATATGGTCGGACACGGTGCAGATAGTCAGCGCTTTCGCACCAAATTCAGCCGCAACGCCATAAATGCCCGCCGCTTCCATTTCCACGCCCAGCACGCCGTATTTTTCCATGACGTCGAACATTTCGCCGTCCGGAGAGTAGAACAGGTCAGCGGAGAACAGGTTACCCACGCGCGCGTCTACGCCCAGCGCTTTTGCTGCATCAACAGCGTTACGCACCATGTCGAAGTCAGCGATAGCAGCGAAATCATGATCTTTAAAGCGGATACGGTTAACTTTGGAATCGGTGCAGGCACCCATACCGATAACCACGTCACGCAGTTTGACGTCCATACGCACGGCGCCACAGGAGCCTACGCGAATGATTTTCTTCACGCCGAAATCGGTGATCAGCTCTTTGGTGTAGATGGAGCAGGATGGGATACCCATACCGTGGCCCATTACGGAGATCTTACGGCCTTTGTAGGTACCAGTGAAACCTAACATGCCGCGAACGTTGTTCACTTCACGGACATCTTCGAGGAAAGTTTCAGCAATATGCTTCGCACGCAGCGGGTCGCCCGGCATCAATACGACGTCAGCGAAATCACCCATTTCTGCATTAATATGTGGAGTTGCCATCAATTTATCCTTATTAAAATTGAGAAGAATACCCAAAGGATTTCGCGTTGTAGGAAGGCGACGAATTCGTGAATCCCCGGAAGCATAGATTAACTATGTGACCGGGGTGAGCGAACAAAGTCAACGCATCTACAGCGCGAAAGACAACGGGTATCACAGCATGTTTTTACCGTAGTCCATCGGCGACGTACCAAAGTAGCTCGCCAGCGTCTGGCCGATATCCGCGAAGGTTTCACGGTGACCTAAAGAACCGGGTTTCACTTTCGGGCCGTAAACCAGTACCGGAATGTGTTCACGAGTGTGATCAGTACCGGTCCAGCTCGGGTCGCAGCCATGGTCAGCAGTCAGGATCAGAATGTCATCTTCACCCACCAGCTCCATCAGCTCAGGCAGACGGCGGTCGAACAGTTCCAGACCTGCGGCATAACCGGCGATATCGCGACGGTGGCCCCAGGAAGAATCGAAATCAACGAAGTTAGTAAAGACGATGGTCTTATCACCCGCTTCTTTCATCTCTTTGATGGTGGCGTCGAACAGCGCGTCCAGACCGGTAGCTTTCACTTTTTTGGTGATGCCGCAGTTCGCATAGATATCCGCGATTTTACCAACGGAAACCACGTGGCCGTCTTTCTCGTCGACCAGTTTCTGCAGCACGGTCGGTGCTGGCGGCTCAACGGCCAGGTCGTGACGGTTACCGGTACGCTGGAAATTACCGGCTTTATCACCAATAAACGGACGCGCAATAACACGACCGATGTTGTAACCACCTTCGGTCAGCTCTTCACGGGCGATTTCGCACAGTTCGTAGAGTTTATCCAGGCCAAAAGTCTCTTCGTGACAGGCAATCTGGAACACTGAGTCAGCGGAGGTATAGAAAATCGGCTTGCCGGTTTTCATATGCTCTTCACCCAGCTGATCCAGAATCACGGTACCGGAAGAGTGGCAGTTACCGAGGTAGCCCGGCAGGTTGGCACGTTTTACCAGCTTATCCAGCAGTTCCTGCGGGAAGCTGTTTTCATGATCGGAGAAGTAACCCCAGTCAAACAGAACCGGTACACCGGCGATTTCCCCAGTGGCCGGACGGCGTGTCTTTTCCGGAAGAGAGTTCATGCGCCCAGGCGTAAGCACCAATCACTTCCGCATTACCGTCCATGCCGGCAGCAATTTTACCTGTAGAGCCTTCGTGAGCTTTCACCAGGCCCAGACGGGTCAGGTTAGGCAGATTCAGTGGACCTTTGCGACCATTGTCAGCTTCACCTTTCGCACAGGCTTCTGCAATGTGTCCCATAGTGTCTGAGCCTACGTCGCCAAAGCGATCCGCATCTTCAGTCGCACCAATACCAAAGGAGTCCAGCACCATAATAAATGCACGTTTCATCTTGTTCTCCATACATCTGCGCCGCAAAAAAGCGATCAGATCAGTATACAGTTATTCGGTAATACGACGATAGACTGTCGGCGTAATTTCTGGCGCTTTATCGTCAAGGCTAATTGCCGCTTTGACCGCTTTCGCCGCTTCCTGCCAGCTGGCTTCATCTTTGGCGTGGATCACCGCCAGCGGGCGCTGTCCGTCTACGCTGTCGCCCAGACGCGCCATGTCGCTGAAGCCAACGCTGTAATCAATGGTGTCCGAGGCCTGACGACGACCGCCGCCCATGGAAACGACCGCCATACCCAGCGCACGGGTATCCATCGCGCTGACAAAACCTTCGGTATCAGCATATACCGCTTTGCTGAGCATTGCCGTTGGCAGGTACTTCGAATAATTCTCGACGAAATCGGTCGGGCCTTTCTGCGCTGCAACCATGCGACCAAAAATCTCTGCCGCTTTACCGTTATCCAGCACCGCCTGTAATTTCGCGCGAGCTTCGGCATCGTCTTTCGCCAGCTTGCCGGAGATCAGCATTTCCACGCACAGCGCCATGGTGACGTCTAACAGACGTGGATTGCGGTATTCACCTGTCAGGAACTGCACCGCTTCGCGAACTTCTACCGCATTACCCGCGCTGGAAGCCAGCACCTGATTCATATCGGTTAACAGCGCGGTGGTACGTACACCCGCGCCATTCGCCACGCCGACAATCGCTTCGGCAAGGGCTTCAGAGAGCTCGTAGGTCGGCATAAAGGCGCCGCTGCCTACTTTCACATCCATCACCAGCGCATCCAGCCCTTCCGCCAGCTTTTTCGCCAGGATGGAGCCAGTAATCAGCGGGATGGAATCCACCGTCGCAGTAATATCGCGAGTAGCATAAAAACGTTTATCCGCCGGTGCGAGCGAGCTGGTTTGCCCAATAATCGCCACACCCACGTCTTTAATAATTTCACGGAAACGGGCGTCGTCCGGAAAAATGTCAAATCCTGGAATGGCTTCCAGTTTATCGAGCGTGCCACCGGTATGTCCCAGGCCACGCCCGGAGATCATCGGAATATAACCGCCGCATGCAGCGACCATTGGGCCTAACATCAGTGACGTTACGTCACCCACGCCGCCGGTAGAGTGTTTATCCACAATCGGGCCGTTCAGTTGCAGGCTTTTCCAGTCCAGCACGGTTCCTGAATCACGCATTGCCATAGTCAGCGAAACACGCTCAGGCATTGTCATATCGTGGAAGAAAATGGTCATCGCCAGGGCGGCGATTTGCCCCTCAGAGATGGTGTTGTCACGGATCCCATTGATAAAGAAACGAATCTCTTCATCGCTCAGCGCATGACCATCACGTTTTTTACGAATAATTTCTTGTGCGAGAAACACGGTAACCTCCCGATTATGGGCCGGGTAAGCAGTGCGCTCCCCGGCTAGTCGTATTGATGCCGGATGGCGGCTTACGCCTTATCCGGCCTACGATGGGCAATTCAAACTTAGTAGCTGCTTGCGCTCTTACCGTCGCCGTGACCCAGCGCTTTGAGCAGGCTCGCCAGCAGGCTGGATGCGCCAAAACGGTAATGGCGGGAATCTGCCCAGTCAGCGCCAAACAGTTCGTCAGCAATCGCCAGGAACTGCTGTGCATCTTCTGCCGTACGCACGCCGCCAGCGGGTTTGAAACCAACGGTTTTAGAAACGCCCATATCACGGATCACTTCCATCATGATGCGTGCGCTTTCCGGCGTCGCATTGACCGGTACTTTACCGGTAGACGTTTTGATGAAATCAGCACCGGCTTTGATGGAAATTTCAGACGCTTTACGGATAAGGGCTTCTTCTTTCAGCTCACCGGTTTCGATGATCACTTTCAGCAGCACATTTGCCGCCGCACACGCGTCTTTACACGCTTTAACCAGATCGAAACCAACTTGCTCATTACCGGCGATCAGCGCACGGTACGGGAACACCACGTCAACTTCATCCGCGCCGTAGGCAATCGCCGCGCGGGTTTCAGCCAGCGCAATCTCGATGTCGTCGTTGCCGTGCGGGAAGTTGGTGACGGTGGCAATACGGATGTCCGGCGTACCCTGCTCTTTCAGAGTCTTACGCGCAATAGGGATGAAACGCGGATAGATGCAGATTGCGGCAGTGTTGCCAACCGGGGTCTTCGCCTGATGACACAGCGCGATCACTTTTTCATTGGTGTCGTCGTCATTCAGGGTGGTCAGGTCCATCAGTTTCAGTGCGCGCAGGCTGCTTGCTGTTAAATCGGTCATAACATTCTCCAACGGCGTCGCCGTATAAAATTTCACCTTGCGAGTTTGTTAGTATTCTAACATCCGCTCGCGATTACACTTCGATATACATCACAGTTAATGAAAACCACATACAGATTTGCATTACTCTAATGAGATCCACTTCAAATAAATCACCTTTCCAGAGGGAATGCGGTGGCATCAAGCGCATCCGGATCAAAGGTTGTAGCGACGTTGCTTTCTACAATGGCGTTACACCTTCGGGATAAAAAGGAACCAACGATGCCCACTTCAAGCGAACTCGCGCTGCAACAGCGTTGCCAACAAATCGTGACCAGTCCGGTGCTCAGCCCTGAGCAGAAACGCCACTTTCTGGCGCTGGAGGCTGAAAACGCACTGCCTTACCCGCAACTGCCTGCTGAAGCACGCCAGGCGCTGGATGACGGGGTGATCTGCGATATGTACGAAGGCCATGCCCCGTTCAAACCGCGTTATGTTTTACCCGACTACGCGCGTTTTCTGGCCAACGGTTCATCATGGCTGGAGCTGGAAGGAGCAAAGGATCTTGATGACGCGTTATCCTTACTCACCATCCTGTACCATCACGTTCCGTCAGTAACGTCGACGCCGGTCTATCTCGGTCAGCTCGATGCTCTACTGCAACCATATGTTAGAATTCTAACACAAGATGAGATCGATATTCGAATAAAACGTTTTTGGCGTTATCTCGACCGCACCCTGCCAGATGCTTTTATGCATGCCAACATTGGTCCAGCCGACACGCCGATTACACGCGCAATTTTACGCGCAGATGCAGAGTTAAAGCAGGTTTCACCTAATCTTACTTTTATTTATGATCCGCAAATCACCCCTGACGATCTGCTGCTTAACGTGGCGAAAAATATCTGTGAATGCAGTAAACCACACATTTCCAACGGCCCTGAAAATGATAAAATTTTCACAAAAAGCCACTACGGCGTCGTCAGTTGTTACAACTCACTGCCGCTGGCTGGCGGCGGAAGTACGCTGGTCAGGCTCAATCTGAAAGCCATCGCAGAGCGCAGCACCTCTGTCGATGACTTCTTTACGTGCACCCTACCGCACTACTGCCAGCAGCAAATCGCCATCATTGATGCACGATGTGAATTCCTCTATGAAAAATCACATTTCTTTGAGAATAGCTTCCTGGTGCAGGAAGGGTTGATTGATCCCAAACGTTTTGTGCCTATGTTCGGTATGTATGGCCTGGCGGAGGCGGTAAATCTGCTGTGTGAAAAAGCAGGGCAATGCGCGCGTTACGGGAAAGATGAGTTTGCCAATCAGCTTGGCTATCGCATTAGCGCCCAACTGGCGGAATTTGTAGAAAGCACGCCAGTGAAATATGGCTGGAATCAGCGCGCGATGCTGCATGCACAGTCGGGGATCAGTTCTGACATCGGCACCACGCCGGGCGCACGTCTGCCCTACGGCGATGAACCGGACCCAATCACTCACCTGCAGACCGTTGCGCCGCATCACGCGTATTATCACGCCGGTATCAGCGACATTCTCACGCTGGATGAAACCATCAAGCGTAATCCCCAGGCGCTGGTGCAATTATGCCTCGGCGCGTTTAAAGCCGGGATGCGTGAATTTACCGCTAACGTGAGCGGTAACGATCTGGTTCGCGTCACCGGTTATATGGTGCGCCTGTCGGATCTGGAAAAATATCGCGCCGCAGGTTCTCGCACCAACACAACCTGGCTGGGCGAAGAAGCCGCGCGCAATACGCGCATTCTGGAACGACAACCTCGCGTGATTAGCCATGAACAGCAGATGCGCTTCGGTAAGTAAGATTATCCCTTTCTCCTGCGTCGACGGGCCGGGCAGTCGCCTGGCTCTGTTTCTGCAGGGGTGCAATCTGCGCTGTAAAAATTGCCACAATCCGTGGACGATGGGACGCTGCAATGACTGCGGGGAGTGTGTCCTGCATTGCCCGCATGAGGCACTCAGCCTGAGTGCAGGAAAAGTGTGGTGGCAGTCCGACGTATGCCAGCAGTGTGACACCTGCCTGCACATGTGCCCACAGCAGGCTACGCCGATGGCGCAGACCATGAGCATTGATGAGGTGCTGCAGTCTATTCGCAAGGCAGCACTGTTTATTGAGGGAATTACGGTCAGCGGCGGCGAAGCGACGACCCAGCTACCGTTTATTGTGGCGCTGTTTAGCGCGATCAAAACCGATCCGCAGTTGCAACACCTGACCTGCATGGTAGACAGCAACGGCATGCTGAGCGAAACCGGCTGGCAAAGATTGCTACCGGTGTGCGACGGCGTGATGCTCGATTTAAAAGCCTGGGATAGCGCATGTCATCGTCAGTTGACTGGTCGCGATAACACGCTGATTAAACAAAGCATTACCTTTCTGTCCGGGCAAGGGAAACTTGCGGAACTGCGCCTGCTGATTATTCCTGGTCAGGTGGATTATCTCCAGCATATCGATGCGCTGGCGGCGTTTATCACACGTTCAGGTGACGTGCCGGTGCGACTGAATGCCTTTCATGCGCACGGGGTATACGGCGAAGCAAAAGACTGGCCGAGCGCCACGCCGGAGGATGTGGAGATCCTCGCGCAAAAATTGCGCGAGCGCGGGGTGGAAAATTTGATTTTCCCGGCTTTGTATCTGTGAAATGCCGGATGCGATGCAAAAGCGTCACATCCGGAAATCAA
>NZ_JAOWIE010000049.1:0-43596 GCF_030332265.1 Citrobacter sp. Cu231
AACTCGCGCTGCAACAGCGTTGCCAACAAATCGTGACCAGTCCGGTGCTCAGCCCTGAGCAGAAACGCCACTTTCTGGCGCTGGAGGCTGAAAACGCACTGCCTTACCCGCAACTGCCTGCTGAAGCACGCCAGGCGCTGGATGACGGGGTGATCTGCGATATGTACGAAGGCCATGCCCCGTTCAAACCGCGTTATGTTTTACCCGACTACGCGCGTTTTCTGGCCAACGGTTCATCATGGCTGGAGCTGGAAGGAGCAAAGGATCTTGATGACGCGTTATCCTTACTCACCATCCTGTACCATCACGTTCCGTCAGTAACGTCGACGCCGGTCTATCTCGGTCAGCTCGATGCTCTACTGCAACCATATGTTAGAATTCTAACACAAGATGAGATCGATATTCGAATAAAACGTTTTTGGCGTTATCTCGACCGCACCCTGCCAGATGCTTTTATGCATGCCAACATTGGTCCAGCCGACACGCCGATTACACGCGCAATTTTACGCGCAGATGCAGAGTTAAAGCAGGTTTCACCTAATCTTACTTTTATTTATGATCCGCAAATCACCCCTGACGATCTGCTGCTTAACGTGGCGAAAAATATCTGTGAATGCAGTAAACCACACATTTCCAACGGCCCTGAAAATGATAAAATTTTCACAAAAAGCCACTACGGCGTCGTCAGTTGTTACAACTCACTGCCGCTGGCTGGCGGCGGAAGTACGCTGGTCAGGCTCAATCTGAAAGCCATCGCAGAGCGCAGCACCTCTGTCGATGACTTCTTTACGTGCACCCTACCGCACTACTGCCAGCAGCAAATCGCCATCATTGATGCACGATGTGAATTCCTCTATGAAAAATCACATTTCTTTGAGAATAGCTTCCTGGTGCAGGAAGGGTTGATTGATCCCAAACGTTTTGTGCCTATGTTCGGTATGTATGGCCTGGCGGAGGCGGTAAATCTGCTGTGTGAAAAAGCAGGGCAATGCGCGCGTTACGGGAAAGATGAGTTTGCCAATCAGCTTGGCTATCGCATTAGCGCCCAACTGGCGGAATTTGTAGAAAGCACGCCAGTGAAATATGGCTGGAATCAGCGCGCGATGCTGCATGCACAGTCGGGGATCAGTTCTGACATCGGCACCACGCCGGGCGCACGTCTGCCCTACGGCGATGAACCGGACCCAATCACTCACCTGCAGACCGTTGCGCCGCATCACGCGTATTATCACGCCGGTATCAGCGACATTCTCACGCTGGATGAAACCATCAAGCGTAATCCCCAGGCGCTGGTGCAATTATGCCTCGGCGCGTTTAAAGCCGGGATGCGTGAATTTACCGCTAACGTGAGCGGTAACGATCTGGTTCGCGTCACCGGTTATATGGTGCGCCTGTCGGATCTGGAAAAATATCGCGCCGCAGGTTCTCGCACCAACACAACCTGGCTGGGCGAAGAAGCCGCGCGCAATACGCGCATTCTGGAACGACAACCTCGCGTGATTAGCCATGAACAGCAGATGCGCTTCGGTAAGTAAGATTATCCCTTTCTCCTGCGTCGACGGGCCGGGCAGTCGCCTGGCTCTGTTTCTGCAGGGGTGCAATCTGCGCTGTAAAAATTGCCACAATCCGTGGACGATGGGACGCTGCAATGACTGCGGGGAGTGTGTCCTGCATTGCCCGCATGAGGCACTCAGCCTGAGTGCAGGAAAAGTGTGGTGGCAGTCCGACGTATGCCAGCAGTGTGACACCTGCCTGCACATGTGCCCACAGCAGGCTACGCCGATGGCGCAGACCATGAGCATTGATGAGGTGCTGCAGTCTATTCGCAAGGCAGCACTGTTTATTGAGGGAATTACGGTCAGCGGCGGCGAAGCGACGACCCAGCTACCGTTTATTGTGGCGCTGTTTAGCGCGATCAAAACCGATCCGCAGTTGCAACACCTGACCTGCATGGTAGACAGCAACGGCATGCTGAGCGAAACCGGCTGGCAAAGATTGCTACCGGTGTGCGACGGCGTGATGCTCGATTTAAAAGCCTGGGATAGCGCATGTCATCGTCAGTTGACTGGTCGCGATAACACGCTGATTAAACAAAGCATTACCTTTCTGTCCGGGCAAGGGAAACTTGCGGAACTGCGCCTGCTGATTATTCCTGGTCAGGTGGATTATCTCCAGCATATCGATGCGCTGGCGGCGTTTATCACACGTTCAGGTGACGTGCCGGTGCGACTGAATGCCTTTCATGCGCACGGGGTATACGGCGAAGCAAAAGACTGGCCGAGCGCCACGCCGGAGGATGTGGAGATCCTCGCGCAAAAATTGCGCGAGCGCGGGGTGGAAAATTTGATTTTCCCGGCTTTGTATCTGTGAAATGCCGGATGCGATGCAAAAGCGTCACATCCGGAAATCAAAAATCAAACAACGTCGTCGTATTGCGATACAGCGCGTCAGCAATCACGTCCGCAGGTTCCGGGCGCAGCTCGCATAAGACGTCAAACACTCTGACTACCTGCTCCGGGCGATTGGGCTGTCCCTGAAACCCGCTGAGCGGCATATCTGGCGCGTCGGTTTCCAGCAGCAGTGACTCCAGCGGCAATCGCGCCATTACCTCGCGGGTTTTGCTGGCGCGTGGATAGGTAATGGTGCCACCCACGCCAATTTTGTAGCCCAGTTGTACAAAGCGTTCAGCCTGCTGAAAACTCCCGGAAAATCCATGCACCACGCCGGTTCGCGGTAAAGCATGGTATTTCAGGTGCATCGCCAGCTTGTCATGCGTGCGCCGTGAATGCAGGATCACTGGCAGTTCGTAACGCTTCGCCAGCTTAAGCTGCGCCTCCAGAATCCACTCTTGCTTGTCAAATTGCGGATCGTCCCGATACAGATCCAATCCAATCTCACCTACTGCCACCAGCTTTTGCGGACGCTTATCCAGCGCCTGCTGCAGTTGGTCCAGGCAGTCGTCGCTGTGGTGTTCAATCACAATGGGATGCAGGCCCAGCGCGGCAAACAACGGGGGGTGATTATCCGCCAACGCCAGCACGCGGGAAAAATTCGCCGCCTGGGTGGCCGGGACAATAATACTGTCCACACCGGCTTCACAGGCGCGCTGCAGGCTGGCGGACTCGTCGCCAGTAAACGGCGGAAAATCAAAGTGACAATGCGTATCGATAAAGCGAAAACTCACGCCAAATCCTCATTATCAAACGTGGTGTCATTAGCCTGAGGCGCATTGGTCACCACGGGTGCGTGGGCGTCGTTGGCCACCGGCGCGGGAGGAACCACCACCGGTCCCGGCACCAAAATCTTCGGCGTCTGACGAGGCAGCGGCACGTTTTTCCCCAGCAGTTTGCCGACGGTAGCCAGGAAGTAACGACCGCACAGACGTCCGGTTTTATAGTCTTCTCGCAGCGCCGGAATACGACTTCCCAGTGCCATACTATGGAGCGGTTTGGGCGGGTAGATCTCAAAGATACGCAGTTTGCCCGGCGGTTTCTCAATAAAGCTCTGAATCGCGTGATAGGTGGCTTCATGGTGCTGCACCAGATTCAACAGCGGTTGTAGGCTGCTTTCGCCCAGCCAACGTTCCATACGCTTGAACCACTGCGGGGTGTAGTACATTTGCGAAGGTACGGTACGAATAACCACCAGCGTTTTTGCCCCCTGCTTCGCCGCTTCCTGCACGGGAATGGCGTCGCTGACGCCCCCATCCAGGTAATTAACCCCATCCAGCGCAACCCCTGTGCGGTAGAAACCGGGAATCGCACTGGAGGCACGAATAAGATCGAGCCAGTTTTGCCGGTTCGGTGAAAAATAGCCCGGTGTGTAGTCATCACCCCGACAGGCGCACATATAAAACGATTTTCCTGCGGCAAACAGGCGCTCGGCGTTATCCATTGCCAGCGGCATTTGGGACGAGGTCGAATCTACCAGCCAGTCGAGGTCGATTAAGTTTCCCCCTCGCACAAAGCGTACCGGGTCAAAAAACTCACGTCGGGTGGTGTAACGCATGATGACTTTTCGCCCGTAACCAGGCTGGTTACAGAGATAGGCTGATAGGTTTTGCGCGCCCGCAGACGTTCCGTAGAAGAGATCAAAAGGATTAAACTGGGCGCGCATGAACTCATCCAGCACGCCAGCGGTGAAGATGCCTCTTTGTCCGCCGCCCTCACACACCAGCGCCATACTGCCTGGTTGAAACGGACGTAACGATAACGGCGCAATATTGCCGAGCGTGACGGGTATTCTCTGCCCCACCTCTGCCTTCCTGTTGTTTTTGTAATAGAACAACAAAGTAACGCAAATTGCCTGGCGCTAAAACCGTAAAAGCCAGTCCGGTGGACTGGCTGAGTAGCAAGTTATCTTTACGGTTTTTCTTTGCAGTTACATGCTAGGGTCGTTTACGACCGGTAAACAGGCTGACCAAAAACAGAATGATCCCCACTACAAATACAATTTTCGCTGCGCCTGCAGCGGTCCCCGCCAGTCCACCAAAACCCAGTGCAGCGGCAATTAACGCGATAACCAGAAATATGATGCCCCATCGAAACATATGCTTCTCCTTTACCATAGTTAATGTCACCGCTTGATATGAGCACTCAGGCTGCCCATCGGCGATATTTTCAGTGTGGTGCACAATACGCCTCCCGACAAACGCCAGGAGGACGAATTAAGTCTAATTAGTGAGTTTTGAGATCGTTTTTAACGCTTTTCACGCCATCAATCGCTTTGGCGATGCTCTCAGCGCGATCGCTTTGAGCCTGCGATTCAACGGTTCCTGAAAGCTGTACCACACCATCGGTGGTTTCAACTTTCACTTTGCGGGATGGGACAATATCATCGGCCAGCAGCTTGGCTTTTACCTCACTGGTGATTGCCGTATCGCCTGCATAGCCTTTTACGGAAGAGTCTTTGCTATCACGCACGTGCAGTTTGTCGCTAACGGAGGTCACACCCTCAACGCCTTTCGCCACTTTCACCGCCTCTTCGGCCTGTGCCTGGCTTTCAACAAACCCGCTTAACGTCACTACTTTTTGATCTGTTTTGACGGAAATATCGGTGCTCTTAATGCTATCGTGGTCCACCAGCGCGGCTTTCACTTTCGCGGTGATGGTGCTGTCATCCATGAAATTACCGACTTTGTTCATAGAGCTATCGACTTTCTGCCCCGCACTTTCGACGCCGGATTGCGCTTTATCCGTCGTGGCGTTTTCTGCATAAGCAGAACCCGTTGCAACAGCGGAGGTCAGCATCACGGCCAGCAGCGTTTTAGAAATCTTAAGTCCTGTCATTGTCATCGATGTATTCCTGTATGTTTTTCTTAAGCGATGCTCTGGCATTAAACGGCCTGAACCAGAGACAAATTTTGTAAGTGAGATGAATGTCAGTTATAGAGGCTGCAACAGGCAGCTTAAGAAGCATTAAAAACCGACATTCATGTCATCACATTGTTAAATATAGTTCACGATTTCGTGATCGCAGCCCGAATCGGCTAAAAAACAGACAAACAAAGAAAAAATGAGAGGATTTAAGAACATTCCGTAAGGGATTTAAAAGACAGGAAAAGTTGCCGGGCACGACGAATACCGTGCCCGGAAAGGTCGATTAGTGTTCGCGCGTTTTGCGGAACTGAACGTCAGGGTAACGTTCCTGGGTGAGATTCAGGTTAACCATGGTTGGTGCAATATAAGTAAGATTATCGCCGCCATCCAGCGCCAGCTGAATTTCGTTTTTACGCTTAAATTCTTCAAATTTCTTCACGTCAGAACACTCTACCCAACGCGCAGTCGCCACGTTGACCGATTCATAAATCGCTTCAACGTTGTATTCGCTCTTCAGACGAGAAACCACCACGTCGAACTGCAGCACACCGACAGCTCCCACGATCAGGTCGTTATTGGCGATCGGACGGAATACCTGCACGGCGCCTTCTTCTGAAAGCTGAACCAGTCCTTTCAGCAGCTGTTTCTGCTTCAACGGATCCTTGAGGCGAATACGACGGAACAGCTCCGGTGCGAAGTTCGGAATACCGGTGAACTTCATCATTTCGCCCTGGGTAAAGGTATCGCCAATCTGGATTGTGCCGTGGTTGTGCAGGCCAAGAATATCGCCCGGATACGCTTCTTCGACGTGAGAACGGTCACCGGCCATAAAGGTCAGCGCATCGGAGATCACCACGTCTTTACCAATGCGCACCTGGCGCATTTTCATGCCTTTCTCGTACTTGCCGGACACCACGCGCATGAACGCCACGCGGTCACGGTGTTTCGGATCCATGTTGGCCTGAATTTTAAACACGAAGCCAGTGAACTTCTCTTCAGAGGCTTCAACGACGCGGGTATCGGTTTTACGCGGCATCGGCGCAGGCGCCCACTCCACTAAGCCATCCAGCATATGATCGACGCCGAAGTTACCCAACGCGGTACCGAAGAAGACCGGGGTGATTTCGCCCGCGAGGAACAGCTCATGATCGAACTCGTTGGACGCACCCTGCACCAGTTCCAGCTCGTCGCGCAGCTGCTGCGCCAGGTCTTCACCCACGGCAGCATCGAGCTCCGGGTTGTTCAGACCTTTAACAATGCGCACTTCCTGAATGGTGTGACCTTTACCTGTCTGATACAGATAAGTTTCGTCTTTATAAAGGTGATAGACACCCTTGAACAACTTCCCGCAGCCAATCGGCCAGGTGATCGGCGCGCAGCCGATTTTCAGTTCGTTCTCGACTTCATCCAGCAGCTCCATCGGGTCACGGATGTCACGGTCGAGTTTGTTCATAAAGGTCAGGATCGGCGTATCGCGCAGACGGGTAACTTCCATCAGCTTGCGGGTACGATCCTCGACGCCTTTCGCGGCGTCAATAACCATCAGACAGCAGTCCACCGCCGTCAGGGTACGATAGGTATCTTCGGAGAAGTCTTCGTGCCCCGGGGTATCCAGCAGGTTCACCAGGCAGTCATGATACGGGAACTGCATCACGGAGGTGGTAATGGAGATCCCACGCTGCTTTTCCATTTCCATCCAGTCAGACTTCGCATGCTGGCTGGAGCCACGGCCTTTTACCGTACCGGCGGTCTGAATCGCCTGTCCGAATAACAGAACCTTTTCAGTAATGGTCGTTTTACCGGCATCCGGGTGAGAAATAATGGCAAAAGTGCGGCGTTTGGCCACCTCTTGCAAATAAGGAGACAACGTCATAGTCAAATCTTCTTAGGTAAGCACGGCAACGGGCCGTGCAAGTTGAATACGAAAAATTGCGGCTATTTTACCCATCAACGGGGGGGAGGCAATCAGTGTTTACACAGGAGCTGCTCCAGTTCGCTTAATGACGTCACCGTCCAGGTCGGCTGAATGCCCGCTGGCTGCTCGCGATGATGCGTATTGAGCCAGCAGGTGGAGAGCCCAGCATTAATGCCGCCAAGGATATCGGACTCTGCGGTGTCGCCCACCATTAGCACGCGGGAACGGTCAGGATTGCCCGCCTGCTCCAGCGCATGGTCAAAAATACGGGGATCGGGTTTCGCCACGCCAACCTGCTCAGAAATCACCAGCAGATCGAAATAATCGCGCAGTCCCGTCCGTTCAAGGCGGATTTGCTGCAACGCCGTGAAGCCGTTGGTAATAATGCCGATTTTCGTTTTATCACGAATTGCATTAAGCAGTGAAACTGCCCCTGGCAACGGCGAGCAGATCTCCGCCATCGCATTGATAAATGCGTCATTAAGCTGGCCAGGTTCAACCTTCAGGCGTTCAGCCCAGCTCTGGAAACGGGCGTGCTGCAGCTGTAATGAGGTAATCGCGCCGTTTTGATAATCCACCCACAACGGTTTATTCACGGCCTGGTAGTCCTGAAAATCTTCAGCGGTAAAGGTAATGCTATAGTCGAGAAACATCCGCTGTAAGCCGGTAAACGAGTCAAACGTAAACAGCGTTTCGTCGGCATCAAAGAAAATCCAGTCCCACTTCTTCATCATTACACCTTGTCTTACATGCTGATTGGCAATGCCATGATAATGGCGTCTTCATGACCATCGGCCGTCGGATAGTAATTGCGCCGGATCGTCGCCTCGTTAAAGCCCAGGTTTTCATACAGCGCGATAGCGGCTGCGTTTGAGGCGCGCACTTCAAGCCACAGCGTCAAAATGCCACGCTTTTCCAGCTCATCGATCAGATGCTCCAGCAGCTCACGCCCCAGCCCCCTGCGCTGAAAGTCAGGATCGACGGCAATATTGAACAGCGTAGCTTCATCCAGCACGACCTGCGTAATCGCAAAGGCCGCCATCACGTCATCAACCCTCAACTGAAAATTGAGGTAACGATCGCCCTGGTTGCTGGCAAATGTTTTTTCACTCCACGGAAAAGCGTGGGCGCGTTTTTCAATCTGAAATGCTGTAGGTAAATCAGTCGGTTCGAGGGAAGAAATCGTGTTCATATGCGCAGATTTGTTGCCATAACGCGGCGCGGGCCGCGGGGTTTTCCCGTAATTCATTAAACGCAGGACTCGCGACCTGAGCGCCCTCCAGCAGCAGCGGCTCTTCGGTTCCCAGCCGCCAGCTATTACAGCGACTGCCTTGCGGCAGCATGGCGACACGGTCAGGCGTCAGTTGTAAAACCTGATCCGGGCTGACGGTTAATGCGCGTAAAATATCGCTCATCAATGGTTCGGTTAGCGCGGGTAACTGTGCAGCAACCATCACCAAACGGACATGCGCAGGAATGGAAATCGCGATTTCGCCCTGCAGTGCGCCAGGACGACGCAACGACCACTGCGTAATGCCCAGTTGCTGTAACTGCCAGTCTCGTCGGGATGTCATAGCGAAACGCTCCTGTAATCAGGGGCGCAAATATAGCAAATTTGTCGAATCCGTGCCATCAAACAACTATAATCCCCCGCTGTACAATTTAAGGAGCACTCCATGTCTGCTTTTACCCCGGCAAGTGAAGTCTTGCTGCGCCACAGTGATGATTTCGAACAAAGCCGTATTCTGTTTGCCGGTGATTTGCAGGATGACCTGCCTGCTCATTTTGAAAGCGCCGCCAGCCGTGCGCACACTCAGCAGCTTCACCACTGGCAGGTGCTTCACCGCCAGATGGGCGACAACGTCCGCTTCAGCCTCGTCGCTCAAGCCGATGACGTCGGCGATAGCGATACGCTGATCTACTACTGGCCGAAGAATAAACCTGAGGCTCAGTTCCAGTTGATGAACCTTCTGTCGCTGTTACCGGTGGGCAGCGATATTTTTGTTGTTGGTGAAAACCGCAGCGGCGTGCGTAGCGCCGAGCAGATGTTGGCCGAATACGCACCGCTAAACAAAGTCGACAGCGCACGTCGCTGTGGCCTGTACCACGGTCGTCTGGAAAAGCAACCGGTCTTTGATGCTGAAAAATACTGGGACGAATACCAGACCGACAATCTGACCATTAAAACGCTGCCGGGCGTATTCAGCCGTGACGGCCTGGATGTTGGCAGCCAACTGCTGCTCTCTACGCTGACGCCGCACACTAAAGGCAAAGTTTTGGATGTCGGTTGTGGCGCGGGTGTTCTCTCCGTCGCACTTGCCAGCCACTCGCCAAAAGTGCGCTTAACCCTGTGCGATGTTAGCGCAGCCGCTGTTGAAGCCAGCCGCACAACACTTGCCGCCAACGGTATTGAAGGTGACGTTATCGCCAGTAACGTCTTTTCTGACGTGACGGGTCGCTTTGATATGATCATCTCCAACCCGCCGTTCCACGACGGCATGCAGACCAGCCTGGATGCCGCGCAAACGCTGATTCGAGGCGCGGTGCGTCACCTCAACAGCGGTGGCGAACTGCGTATTGTAGCCAACGCCTTCCTGCCTTATCCGAAAGTACTGGATGAAGTGTTTGGCTTCCACGAAGTTATCGCGCAGACCGGGCGCTTTAAGGTCTATCGCACCGTCATGACGCGTCAGGCGAAAAAAGCGTAATTGTCTCGCAGCGAACGGCCATTCACGTGGCCGTTTTTGCATCAATCGGCCCAGCCTGTACAATTAACTATTGACGAAAAGTTGAAAACAACTAGAATGCGCCTCCGTGGTAACGATACTTTTTGAGTGTCGATGGTATGCGAAGGTGGCGGAATTGGTAGACGCGCTAGCTTCAGGTGTTAGTGTCCTTTCGGACGTGGGGGTTCAAGTCCCCCCCCTCGCACCATAATCCACGTTGATATTGCTCGCACTGGGCGAAGGTGGCGGAATTGGTAGACGCGCTAGCTTCAGGTGTTAGTGTCCTTAGGATGTGGGGGTTCGAGTCCCCCCCCTCGCACCAACGAGGCGATATCAAAAAATAAGATGACTGTGCGAAGGTGGCGGAATTGGTAGACGCGCTAGCTTCAGGTGTTAGTGTCCTTAGGATGTGGGGGTTCGAGTCCCCCCCCTCGCACCAATTATCTTATTTCCCTCTCAATTTTCTTCCCTGTTTTGTTCATCCCTGATTCCAGTTCATCATTACCAGAACAATGCCGCCGATCAGTGCTGCGCATGACGGTAATAAAACAAAGTGCCGTAAACGCTCATGGTATAACATGAGTGAAGTCAGTAGTAATCCTAATACAATCATCGCCTTCCATACGTAGACCGACAGGTCACTAAATGCCATCCCGGCAATAAGCATTCCCGGCAGCAGAACACCCCAACCACTGCCCAGCGTACGTTGCAACATGGTACCACCTATCACACCGATAATGATAACCAATATCATATGATAAATTTTCTCATTTGTCAGCTATGTGGCACTATCAATTATATGAGTTTTACTTAACGATTGATGACATCAATAATTTAAGGTGATAAATTGCTCGCCGGTTAGCTTTTCAACTAAAAACAATAAAAACCTCTGCGAATGAAACCCCGTTCGTTATTTGTTTTATTTACCAACTCACCTTCGTACATTGCAGATAACTAACAATATTTACCTATGACAGTACAATCCTGGCGAACTCTGCGCACCAAAAAATACCAACTTTCTTTACGACTGTTCCTGTTACTCAATGCAGTCTCCGCGCTGTTTACGCTTTTTTTCCCCCTGTTTGCCGTCAAAGCTTTGTCAGCACCGGCTTTGCTGATACTTGTGATGAGTACATTGTTACTGGCATGGCATGGCAAATATGCGGATAAAAGAATTAATCTTCCTTTTATTTCAATCGTTTTTGGCTTGCTTTGGGCATTACATATTTTCCTGAAATATAACGCGCTAGGCCATAATGATTATTATTTTCTGTTAATCGCGCTTCTTAGCGTTTTGTTTATTGGATCTATCGCTTTTGCCAATAATATCATCGCGTTTACGCTTCACTCATTGCCTTCCGTCGCCGTCTGTTTATGGCTGAACGGCAGCGAGCATGGTTTGCGAATTTTCTATTTTATGGCGTTGCCCATGGCCGGGATCGCCATCCAGCATGTGATACAAAAGCGCTACGACGGCTTCGCCCAGCAACTGATGCACAAACTACTGGAAGAACGGGAAACCCTGAACGGTCTCAGCATGCTCGACCCGCTAACCGGTTTGTACAATCGCCGGGGGCTGCAACACAGACTCGATACACTATTGGCCCTGAGCAACTCGAAGCACTACGTCCTGCTGCTGGATATCGACCATTTCAAAGCCTATAACGACCATTACGGTCATATGATGGGCGATCAGGCGCTAATCCGCGTCTCGGCCGCGATTCGTGACTCCGTGCGTTCCCGGGACGTGGTGGCGCGCTTTGGCGGCGAAGAGTTTATGGTTTTGCTGACCGCGGTCGATCCCCAACAGGCTCAGGCTGCCGCCGAGCGCATTCGCCAGAAAGTGTACGACCTTAAAATTCCCCACATGTTTAATGAGAGCGTGGCAACCAACGTAACTATCAGTATCGGCATTGCGCCTCTGGTTGAGCAGGATATTGAAGCCGCGATTGCTCAAGCGGATAAAGCGCTTTATGAAGCCAAGCACCTTGGACGCAACAGCACGCTGGTCAGCGATGAGCTAAGGGTAAACTGCCCTTCTGCCTGAGCGATCTGTGCGATACCGCTCCGGATGGCGACAAAGATCTTGCCATCGTTCAGTGTCAATTATAGGATTAGAAATCATTATCATTTAGATTAACATCCTTATATCAACATGGCTTATCGTTCCGCTCCGATCGTTGAAGATGTCATCTGGCGTAGTCATCTCCCTGCAAAGATGCCCTCGCTGGCTGTTGCCGTCCGCGCAACGATAGCCAAAACCCGAGAACACCTGCTGGATTTCATTCGTCTGGACGAAACGCCAGTGCCAGGAGCAATGACGCTGCATGAATGGACGCAACCAACGACGCTAAGTTCATTGCTCGCGGTTTATTCAGACCATATTTATCGCAATCAGCCCATGCTGCCCCGCGAAAATAAGCCGCTGATTTCTCTCTGGGCGCAGTGGTATATCGGTCTGATGATGCCTCCACTGATGGTGGCCCTGCTGACGCAAAAAGAGGCTATCGACGTCTCGCCAGAACATATGCACGTAGAGTTTCACGAATCGGGTCGTGCAGCCTGTTTCTGGATCGACGTGCATCAGGATCATCAGGCCACGGCTCAGTCTCCCCAACAGCGTATGGAAACGCTGATTCTCTCAGCGCTAACGCCGGTTGTGCAGGCACTGGAAGCGACAGGCGAGATCAACGCGAAGCTTATCTGGAGCAACACGGGGTACTTAATTCACTGGTACTTAACGGAAATGAAGCCGTTGTTAGGTGAAGAATTGCTGAACACGCTGCGTCAGACCTGCTTTTTTGAGAAACAACTCCCCTGCGGCCAGGATAACCCTTTATGGCGTACCGTTGTTCTACGCGAGGGACTGTTAGTACGCAGAACCTGCTGCCAGCGCTATCGTCTGCCCGATGTTCAGCAATGCGGCGACTGCACGCTGAAGTAAGCGAGGAGCCGTAGCCCCCCACCTACACTTTATGCAACCTGCTGATTTTCCTCTTCTATACGCTGTGCTTCTTCATTTTCTTGCGCTAATAGCTGCTTTTCGTAAACCTTAAAGAACGGGAAGTAGATAACAGCCGACACCAGCGCCAGCAGGACAACCAGGAGCGCCGCACGATAATCCCAACCTAACGCCCATGCCGCGCCAACGGGTGCCGGTGCGGTCCAGGGAACCACTGAAATCACCCGCCCAATTAAATCCAGTTTCATCGCCGCCCAGGCCAGCACGGCGTTCACCATTGGGGCCAGAAGGAAGGGAATAAAGAACACCGGATTCATGACAATCGGCGTACCGAAAATCACCGGTTCATTAATATTAAAAATGCTGGGGACCACACTCAACCGCCCAATCGAGCGTAGATGGGCCGAACGACTGCGCAGATAGCAAATTACCAGCCCCATCGTCGCGCCGGAACCGCCAACCACGATAAAGAACGTCCAGAACGCTTCCATAAAGATATGTGGTAAAGGTGTACCCTGAGCCAGCGCCGACTGGTTCATCCCGAGATTGGTGAGCCAGAACATTTGCAGCATTCCCGACACAATCGCGGCGCCGTGAATACCGGCAAACCACAGCAGATGGCCGATCAGTACTGCCAGCAGTATCGCCGGCAGAGAATCGGCGGCGGATACCAGTGGTTTAAAGATGGCCATGATGGCCTGCGGGATCAACATGTCAAACTGTGACTGTATGACCAGGCTCAGCGGGTATAGCGTCAGCACCACCACCAGCACCGGGATCAGCAGATCGAAGGAGTTTTTGATCATCGGCGGCACTTGATCGGGCAAACGAATGCCGATGTTATGCGCCTTCAGAAAACGCATCATTTCAACGCAGTAAATAGCCACCAGGATGGCGGTGAAAATCCCCGTACCGCCCAGGCTATCAACTGGCATCGTGCCTTTAGTTTTTGGCGCAGCAATCAACAGAAATGCCATGATCGACAACATCGCGCACATAAACGGATCTAACTGATGTGACTTCACATAGTGCTTGCCCAGGTTATAAGCAATAGCAGCACATATGTAGACCGACATAATCCCCATCGTCATATCAAACGGTGTAAGTATCTGCCCTTCAAACTGTTTAGCCAAATCCAGCCATGCACGGGCAAATCCCCAGGTGGTATCCGGAGAAAAAGGCGGGTAGGCGAAAACCAACAGAAACGAGCCTACAATCATAAAAGGCATCGCCGAGATAAAACCGTCACGAATTGCCATGACATGACGCTGTGAAGAAATACGCCCCGCGACGGGGCTGACGTAATTTTCAACAAAGCGGAAAATCGCATTAAATACCGCATGGTTAGTAGACATAGCCGTTCTCCCGTTGTGCTAACCCCTGCAACCGTGCTGGTTTCAACACCACCACGTAAAACCCATTCCTACTATTCGCAACCGTGCCAGGAGAAAAACCAGCCTTACCGCTTTTTGAGTTAAGTTTCATAGATGGCTCTTATTATGTGATACAGAGGAAGTGACAACATCAGTATTAATCGCCATTTCAGCATTCTGCAACCGGTTACTGTAACCGGTTTCTTTGATTGTGAAGACGATCGAAAAACTACCAATGTTGCCGTATTGTTACATTTAAATATTTACAGCGAGGTTTACCCTATGACAAATTACGCCATGCGGTTTTTTGCTGTACGGAGCTGCCTGTAGGCTATTTGGAGAGAAGAATGAGTTTGCAATCAGTACGCCAATTTTTAGCGCAACATGCGCCAGATATTGAGATTATCGAATTAGATCAGAGCACAGCCACCGTTGAGCTGGCAGCAAAAGCCCATAACGTCGAACCAGGCCAGATTGCGAAAACACTTTCACTAAAGGTGAAGAACGACATTATTCTGGTAGTCGCCAAAGGTGATGCCCGTCTGGATAACAAAAAGCTTAAAAGTACCTTTGGCGCCAAAGCCCGTATGCTGAGTAGCGATGAAGTAGTGAATGCGACAGGTCATCCCGTTGGCGGCGTATGTCCTTTCGGGCTGGAAACGCCGATTTCGGTATACTGCGATGTCTCCCTGAAACACTATGCAGAAGTGCTGCCCGCTGCAGGGGCCATCCACAGCGCGGTTCGCATCACGCCTGAAAGAATGGCTCAACTAACTTCAGCCACCTGGGTGGATGTCTGTCAGTAAAGTTATACGGCCCGTGCCGGTTGTTCACCCCAGCACGTAACGAGTTAAGAAGCCGTCTGTAGAAATGGTGCAGACTCACCTGCGCGCAGATACAACAGAATATCTGCAGCATCGAGCAGTCCGGCATCTGAGCTCACACCCAGTTTGGACATCACATTAAATTTATGTGCCCGGATGGTTTTAATATTTCGTTCCAACTGAACGGCAATCTGCGGCATTGAATAACCATTCGACATAAAGCGCAGTATTTCTCGTTCTGTTGGACTGAGCATACGGCTTTGATTGATATACCAATGGTTTTTTGCACCTTCGGATCCCCGACAGGGAGCATTCAATGCCGTGAATAGCGCATCCTGCAGCACCGTTAACGAAGACGATTTGCTCACAACCCCATCTAACGGCAAGGGCGACAAAGAGCCGATTAATCGCGCCTCTACGTCATCATCAACAATTACCACCCGGCGAATACGCGGAAATTTTTCCGCCAGTTCCATCATATAAGCTAAACCGGCCCTGCGGTCAGTTCTGATTGCAGAGAGGGAAAAAATAACCGCCGAAAACGACGTTTTTAACATTGCCTGACTAAATGCAGGTTGGCTCGAAAAGATATGAAGTTTGTATTGGTCATCCGACATGGTATTAAACAAACTCTTAATACCGACACTACTCATTGCGCACTTCTCTACCAGCGCGACGTTTCTTTTGATGTTTCTGCTTTCCATTCCGTGGTTTCTCCATAGACTGAAGGTAAATTCAGTTCTCGCGATCCTTGAGAACTGTTTATCCAGGCGTACATTTCTGCGTTACTATGAATCGACAAACGACGCATAGCACTGTTCTTTTGAGCGCTGATTGTTTTATTGCTTTTCTTTAGCAACGTCGCAATCTGGTTAATTCCCCATCCTTTCCCTAAGAGCCGCAACACTTTCCTTTCAGAAAGGGTGAGAACAATTGACCGCACGTTGTTATCCATTAATTGCGGTATAGCTGGCGGAGAGAGCAACGCCTTGCTGATTCTCTCCGCACGGGTATTCCCCGCGTGGATGACATTTACTAAACTTTCAATCGGTTCGGCGTCAGATAACAGCGAACTAACAGGGCACATTAGCAGTTCAATGGCCAGAGGATAAAAATGACGAGATACAAGAAATACCCAGTGGATATCACGGTATTGGGATAATAAAGAATAATATTGTTCGCAGACTGAACGAGGATGATTACAGTCTCCGGTTAAATCAGCAATAACCAGATTGGCACAACGCAGCTGCAGCAAAGTCAGTTCTTCGACGGAGCGGCAGTAGGTCAGCTCGTAATCGGCAAACTGTGCCTGCATTACACCTTTTAACCCAGTTTGTATAATAGGTAATTTACTAATAATAATTGCGTTTTTGCAGCGTCCTGGCAACATATCCCCTCCACCACTCACCAGTCCGTAATCGCACTTATTCAAAATTCCTTGATGAATTAATAAAATTAATCCACAGGAAAATACTCCGAACAATAAACGGGGTGAATTGTTTATCCTTGGCTTTATGATTTAATTAAACAGACACTTTGGCGCTATAATCCAAATAGCGTCAATCTATCGAACCATTATTACACAATTACCTATAAAAATATTATCTGTACAATTAAAAGTACTACAATAGATCGTTAGCTTGGCTTATGTATTTGCTATCTGGATGAATAACGTTACATTTCGGTGAGAGACTTCTTTATTGATAAGCTGATGAGATGTTCAAATGGCTCAGGCACGCGGCCTGCGTCTTTTTTCAACACAAAAATTGATCTTAGCAGAGCCAACAAGCTCATGCTTCATGATAAAAGTAAACATTCATCACTCCATGAGATCCTTTTCAGCCAGAGCGAGCCATGCAAACAGAGCAGTCGTCACAGCGAACAGTTACACGGTTGTGTATTCAATGCGGTCTTTTTTTACTTCAGCATGGGGCAGAAAGCGCGCTGGTTGACGAGCTATCCACCCGCCTTGGACTGGCACTTGGCATGGACAGTGTAGAAAGCGCCATCTCTTCTAACGCTATCGTCCTGACTACCATTCAAGACGGGCAGTGTCTGACATCAACGCGAAAAAATCAGGATCGCGGGATTAACATGCACGTCGTCACGGAAGTGCAGCACATCGTAATTTTGGCGGAACACAAACTGCTGGATGTTAAAGGCGTAGAGAAGCGCTTTAGCCAAATTAAGCCGCTGCGCTATCCAAGATGGTTGGTCGCCTTGATGGTCGGTTTATCCTGCGCCTGCTTTTGTAAACTCAATAACGGCGGATGGGATGGCGCGGTGATCACCTTTTTCGCCAGTATGGTGGCGATGTATATCCGCCAGATTCTGGCGTCCCGGCATTTACACCCACAAATTAACTTCTGCATCACGGCTTTTGTGGCGACAACGATTTCAGGTCTGCTACTGACGTTGCCGACGTTTAACCACACCCCAAACATCGCCATGGCCGCCAGCGTGCTGCTACTGGTTCCGGGGTTTCCGTTGATCAACTCCGTCGCGGATATGTTTAAAGGACACATTAATACTGGACTCGCCCGCTGGGCTATTGCCAGCCTACTGACACTGGCAACCTGCATTGGCGTGGTCATGTCGATGACCTTATGGGGGCTACGCGGATGGGCGTGATCGATTTCATTTTGGCGCTGATGCAAGACATGATCCTGGCGGCGATCCCGGCGCTTGGCTTTGCTATGGTCTTTAACGTACCGCATCGGGCGCTACCCTGGTGCGCGTTACTCGGCGCACTCGGACATGGTTCACGCATGGTGATGATGAGCGCAGGACTTAATATTGAATGGTCGACCTTTATGGCCTCGCTACTGGTCGGCTGCATTGGGATCCAGTGGTCACGTTGGTATCTGGCGCATCCAAAAGTCTTCACCGTCGCGGCGGTGATCCCCATGTTTCCAGGGATCTCCGCCTACACCGCGATGATCTCGGCGGTAAAAATCGGCCATTTTGGCTACAGCGAAGCGTTGATGATCACCTTGTTAACCAATTTCCTGAAAGCCTCATCGATTGTCGGCGCGCTCTCCATCGGCCTGTCCGTACCGGGATTATGGCTGTATCGCAAACGCCCGCGCGTTTAAGCACGCCACAGAGGGGGAATCTCCCCCTCATCTGCTGCTCTCTCTCTTCTCTGTGTTACTATAAAAGCAGTTCCCTTCTCGGTTGTTGTTCAGTATTGAGAAACATTATGCCCTGCAAAATTTTGACGCCGGACGTCACTAGCATTGACGCCTTACTACACGATCACCACGCAGTGCTGGCCAAATCAACGGGCGGCGCCGTAGCCGTATTTGCCAATAACGCGCCAGCGTTTTACGCGGTGACGCCTGCACGACTGGCTGAGTTGTTGGCGCTTGAAGAGAGGCTGTCACGCCCGGGAAGCGATGTGACGCTGGATGCACAATTTTATGAAGAGCCGCAGGCCGTCCCCGTTGCGGTGCCAATGGGGAAATTTGCGATGTACGCTGACTGGCAGCCCGATGCCGACTTTCAGCGCCAGGCTGCCCTGTGGGGCGTGGCGCTAAGAGAACCCGTCACCGCCGAGGAACTGGCCTCATTCGTCGCGTACTGGCAGGCCGAAGGCAAAGTCTTTCACCATATTCAGTGGCAGCAAAAACTGGCGCGCAGCATCCAGATTGGCCGGGCCAGTAATGGCGGAATGCCGAAGCGCGATGTGAACAATGTCAGCGAGCCTGACAGCCATATTCCACCGGGTTTTAGAGGATAACGATGAAAAACGTTGGCGACCTGATGAAACGTCTGCAAAAAATGATGCCGCCTAATGTCGAGCCCGCATTTAAAACGGGCGAAGAACTGCTGGCATGGCAAAAAGAGCAAGGTGAAATTCGCGCCGCCGCGCTGGCCCGTGAAAACCGGGCCATGAAAATGCAGCGCACTTTCAACCGTTCCGGTATCCGTCCGCTGCATCAGAACTGTTCGTTCGATAACTATCGGGTGGAGTGCGAAGGTCAGATGAATGCGTTGAGCAAAGCCCGCCAGTACGTTGAAGAGTTTGACGGCAACATCGCCAGCTTTATTTTCTCCGGCAAGCCCGGCACGGGCAAAAACCATCTGGCCGCTGCCATCTGCAACGAACTGCTGCTGCGCGGCAAGTCGGTACTGATCATTACCGTCGCCGATATTATGTCGGCGATGAAAGAAACCTTCAGTAATCGTGAAACCAGCGAAGAACAGTTGCTTAACGATCTGAGCAACGTGGATCTGTTGGTGATCGATGAGATCGGCATGCAAACTGAATCCCGCTACGAAAAAGTGATCATCAACCAGATCGTCGATCGCCGCTCGTCTTCAAAACGCCCGACCGGTATGTTGACTAACAGTAATATGGATGAAATGAACAAACTGCTGGGTGAGCGCGTAATGGACCGTATGCGCCTTGGCAACAGCCTGTGGGTCATCTTTAACTGGGAAAGCTACCGTAGTCGCGTAACCGGTAAAGAGTATTAACGTATTAGGACCACTCTTAAGACAGCCAGCGCTATACTGCGCTGAAAGGCATAACACGAGTTGCTTATCATGATGAAAACACACCAACGTCTGCTGTGCTGTGCGCTTGCCGCCAGCACGCTTATCTCCACCAGCGTTTTTGCCGCCTCCTGGCAGGATTCGCTCTCCAGCGCGGCCAGCGAACTGAGCAAACAAAGTTCAGGCTCGCAGAGCAGCTCGTCGCTCTCTTCCCTGACCAGCCTGCTGAATGGCAGCAATCAGTCGCTGACCTCCAGCAGCATGAATAATGCCGCCGGGATCCTGGAATATTGCGCGAAACAGAAACTGGCCTCGGTCACCGACACGCAAAACGTCAAAAACCAGGTGCTGGATAAACTGGGCCTCAGCGCGCCTGAGCAAAAACAAGACACCAACTATATGGACGGTATTCAGGGTCTGCTCAACGCCAAAGATGGTCAACAGTTGGACCTGAATACCATCGGTAACAGCTCTCTGGCGAAGCAGGTAAAAACCAAAGCCTGCGATCTGGTGTTAAAACAGGGGATGAACTTCATTTCCTGATGCCTGAATTGCCGCGTACAGCCTGCGCGGCATCATTCCTTACGCCAAAACATTCACGTATCAAATAACTAGTTTTTCCCCGCAAAAAATACGCATATCTAAACCAATTCTGAATAACAACGTAATTTAATGTCACTACAATTGCAGCAATGTTACATCGCTATTACATTGTGCTTTCCCCGAATGATTAGCCTGCAAGGCATGTGCCTGGTTTACTGAGGATCGACCGTTGTCAGAATTAATCTCCATTACTCTGTTTCTCGCTTCAGTGCTGATTTACGCCTGGAAAGCGGGTCGCAACACCTGGTGGTTTGCTGCCACGTTAACGGTGCTGGGGATTTTTATTGTCCTGAATATCACGCTGTACGCCAGTGACTATTTCACCGGTGACGGGATCAATGACGCGGTTCTGTACACGTTGACCAACAGCCTGACCGGCGCGGGGATTGGAAAATATATTTTGCCGGGCGTCGGCCTCGCGCTGGTGCTGACGACCGTTTTTGTCGCGCTCGGCTGGATCCTGCGCCGCCGTCGCCATCACCCGCATCATGTGGGTTACAGTCTGCTGGCCCTGCTGCTGGCACTGGCTTCCGTTGACGCCAGCCCGGCGTTTCACCAGATAACCGAGCTGGTTAAGTCGCAATCGCGCGATGGCGATCCGGATTTCGCGACGTATTATAAAGAGCCGTCGAAAACCATTCCCAATCCGAAGCTGAACCTGGTTTATATCTACGGCGAAAGTCTTGAGCGCACCTATTTTAACAACGATGCCTTCCCGGATCTGACCCCGGAACTCGGCGCGTTGCAAAACGAAGGTCTGGATTTCAGCAATACCATGCAGCTGCCGGGTACCGATTACACTATCGCCGGGATGGTCGCCTCCCAGTGCGGTATTCCGCTGTTTGCGCCGTTTGAAGGCAACGCCTCGGCGTCGGTCTCCAGCTTCTTCCCCAACAATATCTGTCTGGGCGATATCCTGAAAAACTCCGGCTATCAGAATTACTTCGTGCAGGGTGCCAACCTGCGTTTTGCCGGCAAAGACGTGTTCCTGAAATCTCACGGCTTTGACCATCTGTACGGCGCGGAAGAGTTAAAAAGCGTGGTGGCGGATCCGGCCTATCGTAACGACTGGGGTTTCTACGACGACACCGTGCTGGACGAAGCGTGGAAAAAATTCGAAGAACTTTCGCGCTCGGGCCAGCGCTTTTCACTGTTTACCCTGACTGTGGATACCCATCATCCGGATGGATTTATCTCACGTAGCTGTAACCGTAAACGTTATGACATCGACGGGAAGGCCAACCAGTCGTTCAGCGCGGTCAGCTGCAGTCAGGAAAATATCGCTGAATTTATCAATAAAATTAAAGCCTCTCCGTGGTTTAAAGACACCGTGATCGTAGTGTCTTCTGATCATCTGGCGATGAACAACACTGCATGGAAGTACCTGAACAAACAGGATCGCAACAACCTGTTCTTCGTGCTGCGCGGCGACCAGCCGCAGCAGGATACGCTGGCGGTAAAGCGTAACACCATGGATAACGGGGCAACGGTACTGGATATTCTCGGCGGCGATAACTTTATCGGCCTTGGCCGCAGCAGCCTGTCGAGCGAATCCGTATCGGAAGTGTTCATGAACATCAAAGAAAAAATGCTGGCGTGGAAACCCGATATCATTCGCCTGTGGAATTTCCCGAAAGAGATGAAAGAGTTCACCGTCGACCAGGACAAAAACATGATCTCTTTCTCCGGCAGCCATTTCCGCCTGCCGCTGCTTTTGCGGGTATCGGACAAACGCGTCGAGCCGCTACCGGAAAGCGAATACTCTGCCCCGCTGCGCTTCCAACTGGCTGATTTTGCCCCGCGCGATAACTTTGTCTGGGTCGATCGCTGCTACAAAATGGCGCAGCTGTGGGCGCCGGAGCTGGCGCTCTCTACCGACTGGTGCGTTTCACAGGGTCAGTTAGGTGGGCAGCAAATTGTGCAGCATGTCGACAAAGCCAAATGGAAAAGTAAAACCGTATTTAAAGACACGGTGATCGACATAGAGCGCTACAAAGGTAACGTCGATACGCTGAAAATTGTCGATAACGACATCCGTTACAAAGCCGATAGTTTCGTCTTCAACGTGGCGGGCGCACCGGAAGAGGTGAAACAGTTTAGCGGTATATCACGACCCGAATCCTGGGGGCGCTGGTCCAATGCGCAGCTCAGCAAAGAGGTAACTATCGAATACAAGGCCCCGCTGCCGAAGAAATTCGATCTGGTCATCACCGCGAAAGCTTTCGGCGACAACGCTAATCGCCCTATTCCCGTGCGTGTTGGCAACGAGGAACAGACGCTGGTGTTAGGCCACGATGTCACCACCACCACCTTACATTTTGAAAACCCAGCGGATGCCGATACGCTGGTGATTGTCCCGCCCGATCCGGTTGCCACCAACGAGGGCAATATTCTCGGCCACTCGCCGCGAAAGCTGGGGATCGGGATGGTTGAAATCAAAGTAGTGGCTGCTCAGGGGTAAAAAAAACAGCGCCCAACACTACACCGGGCGCTGCATGGCAACCTTATTCCAGACTTTTCACTGCCTGGCGCATCCCCTGCGCCAGAATCATCTCCAGGTTGGCCGTTACCTGCCCGGCAAGCCCAGGCAACAACGTCAAATCATCTCCCCAGTGCGCCGCATCTCCGAGCACGGCATCGACCAGTTCACGCAGCGTTAAATCACTGCCAACTCGTGGCCACAGGCTGGCATACAGACTGACCCACTGCTCGTCATCCTGGATCGGATAGCGTTCCCCGTTACGCTCTGCGCGATAAAACGCCAACAGCGCAGCAAGGGCAAACGTTAACCGCACGGGCCAACGCCCATTTTTCTCACCCGCCAGCAGTTGCGGCAAAATTCGGGTGCGGAATTTGGTCATCCCATTAAGCGCAATGGAAAGCAACTGGTGACGAATGTAGGGGTTTCGAAAACGCCCGTTCACCGCGCTGGCAAACTCACGCAGTTCATCCGCCGGAAGATCCAATACCGGTATAATTTCCTCGCTAATCGCCTGTTCAACAAAACGGCGGACATCGGCATCCTGCATCGCCTCGCCGACGGTCTCCAGCCCGCACAGCCATGCTACAGGTACCAGCGCCGTATGCGCGCCATTGAGAATGGCGACCTTGCGCTCTTTGTACGGTTTGATATCGCTCACTACACGGATATTCAGCGGACACTGCGCCAGCTTCAGCTCCTCTGCCAGCCACTGCGGCCCCTGGATCACAAACAGGTAAAAATGCTCCGCGGTATCGAGAAACGCATCGTGATAGCCAAGCGCAGCTTCCAGCGCGGCGGCTTCTTCTCGCGGGTAGCCGGTGACAATGCGGTCGACCAGCGTGGAACAGAACGTGTTTGCCGTCTCCACCCAGTCGGCAAACGCCGGAGGAAGATGCCACTCCTGCGCATACCGCAGCACCAGGGATTTGAGCGCCTCACCGTTATAGTCGATAAGCTCGCACGGGATAATTACCCAGCCCTTATCCGCCGCCCCGGAAAACTGATTAAAGCGCTCGAGCAGCAGGCGCGTCAGTTTGGCCGGAAAGCTCACCGGCGGCGCATCATCCACGCGGTCTGCCGGGTGATAGCTTATTCCGGCTTCGGTGGTATTCGAAAAGACAAAGCGGATATCCGCATTGTGCGCCAGCGCCAGATACGCCGCGAAGTCCTCATACGGATTGATTTCGTTATTCACCGACCGGATAAGCCGCGCCTCGCTCACCGTCTCACCCTGCTCGTTTAGCCCGCGAATAAGCGTGGTATACAGCCCGTCCTGGGTATTCAGCGACGGCGGGAAATCGGTATTAATTGGCCTAACAATGGTCACGCCCGCGTTCAAATCGGTGTATTCGTTGAGAATATCCAGTTGCCAGTCGACAAACGCCCGCAGAAAGTTACCTTCTCCAAACTGGATCACGCGCGTTGGGTAGCTGGCCCCCGCAAAATCACGTCGATTCAATGTATTCATCCTGTTTTCCCTCTCAGAACGTAATCACGCCTTTAATCAGTTCACGGTTGTTGATCACATCCCGCTCGTAGATTTCTGCCAGTGTGGCAAAGGCGTAACGGTGCGTGAGCATCATGTCGGCGGTCAATTTGCCTTCCGACATCAGGCGGCCGACTTTGGCGAAATCTTCCGGTGTGGCGTTGCGACTGCCCATCATGGTGGTTTCTTTCTTGTGGAATTCAGGGTCAGAGAACTGCAAATCACCTTTGAACAACCCAACAAAAACGATGCTGCCGCCATGGCGAATCAAATTCACCGTATTGTTCATCGCATGCTGATTCCCCGTGGCATCAATCACCTTTTGCGCCAGCGAACCGCCAAACTGATCACGCAGCTGCACATCAAAATCGTCAGCGGACGGATCGATAACCGGGAGCCCCAGGCGGGAAACCACATGCTCTCTGCGTGCCGGACTGGTATCGGCGACCACCACCTGTGCGCCATCGGCTTTGGCAATCGCCGCAGCGCCCAGACCAATCGGACCGGCGCCAACCACCAGCACCTGCTCACCTGGCGCCACCGCCGCCCGACGTACCGCATGCGCGCTGATGGCGTAAGGCTCAATCAGCGCCGCCGCCTGCGGGTCAATCCCCTGCGCGTCCAGTAAGTTGGTCACCGGAACGGACAGATATTCACTGAAACCGCCATCCTGATGCACGCCGATCACTGAAATCTTCTCGCAGCAGTTGGTACGCCCGCTCAGGCATGCCGGACACTGCTGGCAGGCCACGTAAGGAATAACCGCCACCTGCTGCCCATTTTTCAGATTCTGTATATTTTTTCCCAGCCCGACAATTTCCCCACATATTTCATGACCTAATACACGTGGGTAGCTGAAAAAAGGCTGATTGCCGCCCCAGGCATGAATATCGGTACCACAAATTCCTACCGACTTAATTTTAATTAATGCCTCACCCTCACCCGGAATAGGTATTTCGCGCTCTTTCCAGACTAATTTTTTAGGTTCCTGGCAAATCAACGTATTCATCGTAGACATGATTCTGCTCTCCTGTTTTTCTGTTGCCTCAGATATCAACGAAAATAAAAAAGCCGGAGAAAACAGAAACACAATCTGTGAATTCCAGCGCATAAAAATGTTTTAAATCGGGTTTTAATAGGCAAAAAGGAGAAGCCATGAGCCGTTCACAAAACTTACGCCACAATGTGATTAACCAGATAATCGATGATATGGCGCGGGGTCATATCCCTTCCCCACTTCCTTCGCAAAGTGCGCTGGCGGAGATGTACAACATCAGCCGCACTACCGTGCGCCATATGCTGAGCCACCTAGGCGAGTGCGGGGTGCTAACCCAGGTCGGTAGCCACTATGTCATCGTGCGTAAACCTGACCATGATGACGGTTTTGCCTGCACCACCGCCTCCATGACCGAGCAAAACCGGATTTTTGAGCAGGCTTTTTTCACTATGATCAACCAGCGCCAGCTGCGCGCGGGCGAGAGTTTTTCCGAACTGCAGCTTGCCAGAGCCGCGGGGGTAAGCCCGGTAGTGGTACGGGAATATCTTTTAAAATTCGAACGTTACAACCTGATTAAAAACGAAAAACGCGGTCAGTGGAGCATGAAGCAGTTCGATCAGGCCTATGCGGAACAACTGTTTGAACTCAGAGAAATGCTGGAAACCCATTCCCTGCAGCATTTTCTCAATCTGCCCGACGATGACCCACGCTGGCTGCAGGCGAAAACGCTGCTTGAGCGCCACCGGATCCTGCGCGACAGCATCGGCAGCAGCTTTCGTATGTTCTCGCAGTTAGACCGTGAGTTTCATGCTTTACTGCTCTCCGCTGCCGACAATATATTTTTTAATCAATCACTTGAAATCATCTCCGTGATTTTCCACTTCCACTATCAGTGGGATGAGAGCGACCTCAAACAACGCAACATCATTGCCATCGATGAGCATATGACCATCCTCAGCGCGCTGATTTGCCGCAGCGACCTGGATGCCACGCTGGCGCTATGTAACCATTTGAATTCAGCTAAACAATCGATGATTCGTTCCATCAACCAAAGTCATCGCGCCGCACATTAAGTACCGATAAAAAACAGCAAACTATTACCGGGAGCACGATTTTATAAAAATAAAAACGCCGGAAAAATACCTCTTGCCTATGCTCACGCTAAGTCGACTGCATTAAAAACTTTTGTGAGCAGTGATGAGTAAATTTTTTCATCACTGGTATTTTTTCAATACTGCACAGCCCGGCTGTGTGAATAATAAATTATTGAGGTTCAGGAGTCCGGCGTGGAAAAAAATAATATTACCCTCGACCCGAGTTCTTCGTTTGGCACGTCGTCATCTGCGGATATAAATGTTCCGTCTGAAGGCATGGTGCAACGCAGTAGCCGAATAAAACGCATTCAGACCACGGCAATGATTTTATTATTTTTTGCTGCGGTAATTAATTATCTCGACCGCAGTTCTCTGTCGGTTGCTAACTTAACGATTCGTGAAGAGCTGGGGTTGAGCGCCACGCAAATCGGCGTGCTGCTGTCGGTATTTTCGCTCGCTTACGGTATTGCCCAGCTCCCCTGCGGCCCACTTCTGGATCGCAAAGGTCCGCGCATTATGCTCGGACTGGGGATGTTCTTCTGGTCGCTGTTTCAGGCGATGTCCGGCATGGTACACAGCTTCACTCAGTTTGTGCTGGTGCGTATCGGGATGGGGATCGGCGAAGCGCCAATGAACCCGTGCGGCGTAAAGGTCATCAACGACTGGTTTAACATCAAAGAGCGCGGCCGCCCGATGGGATTATTCAACGCCGCTTCCACCATCGGTGTAGCCATTAGCCCGCCGATTCTGGCTGCCATGATGCTGGTGATGGGCTGGCGCTGGATGTTTATTACCATCGGCGTGCTGGGCATTTTCCTCGCCATCGGCTGGTACATGCTGTATCGCAACCGCGAGCAGATTGCACTGAGCGCCACCGAACAGGCGTACCTGAACGCCGGTAGCGTCAATGCCCGCCGCGATCCCCTGAGCTTTGCCGAATGGCGCAGCCTGTTTCGCAATCGCACGATGTGGGGCATGATGCTGGGCTTTAGCGGCATCAACTACACCGCATGGTTATATCTGGCCTGGCTGCCGGGCTACCTGCAAACCTCCTACAATCTGGATTTAAAAAGCACCGGATTAATGGCGGCGATCCCGTTCCTGTTTGGTGCAGCCGGCATGCTGATTAATGGTTTTGTCACCGACTGGCTGGTGAAAGGCGGTATGGCGCCGATTAAGAGCCGTAAGATTTGTATTATCGCCGGGATGTTCTGTTCTGCGGCCTTCACCTTCGTCGTACCACAGGCCACAACGTCAATGGCTGCGGTGTTACTGATCGGCATGGCGCTGTTCTGTATCCACTTCGCCGGAACATCCTGCTGGGGTCTGATCCACGTGGCGGTGGCTTCACGCATGACCGCCTCCGTGGGCAGTATCCAGAACTTCGCCAGTTTCATCTGCGCGTCATTCGCACCGATCGTCACCGGATTTATTGTTGATACCACCAACTCTTTCCGTCTGGCGCTGATCATCTGCGGCTGCGTCACCATGGTGGGCGCTCTCGCCTACATCTTCCTGGTGCGCCAGCCCATCAGCGATCCGCGTAAAGATTAATCCTCACGATGCCCGATAACACCGCGCTTATCGGGCATGTTATGCTCGACAAATGAACATCATCTTACGTTCCACCACGCTGGCAGACACCGCTGCGCTTCCCGCGATCGAACGATCGGCGGGGCAACGTTTTTTACACATCCCGGAACTGGCGTGGATTGCTGACGACCAGATTATGCCGGCTGCCCGGCATCGCGCATTTGCTGCCGCTGGCTTGAGCTGGCTGGCGCAGGCCGATGAGCATCCGGTCGGTTTTTTAGTCGCCGAAGCACTGGATTCATCGCTGTTTATTGCGGAACTGTCGCTGCATCAGGCGTGGCAGGGAAAAGGCATTGGCCGCAGATTGCTTAGCTATGTTGCCGGGCAGGCGCGTGCGAAAGGTTATACGTCGCTCACGCTGACCACCTTCCGCGATGTGCCGTGGAATGCGCCATTGTACGCGCGACTGGGTTTTGAGCTACTGGCTGATGAGACGCTTCCTGTATTACTGCGCCAGAAAAGAGAAGAGGAAGCGGCGCATGGCCTGGCGTATGAATCACGCTGCGCCATGCGCCTGATGCTTACTTAGAACGTTTCCCAGTTATCCCCGGCATCCGTTACCGCAGCTTTACGCGGCTGGACCGTTGACACCGGCTTAGCCGCGGCAACGTCACGTGCGCGTTGCTGGTCATGCTGAATACGGAACACGGCAACGGCCTGAGTCAGACGGCTGGCCTGTTCTTCCAGCGCGGCGGCGGCGGCGGCGGATTCTTCCACCAACGAGGCGTTCTGCTGCGTGACACGATCCATCTCGGCAACAGCCAGACCGACCTGGTCGATCCCGCGGCTCTGCTCGTCAGAAGCGGAGGCGATTTCACCCATAATATCGGTCACGCGGGTCACTGCATTGACAATCTCATCCATGGTTTCACCGGCGCTTTCAACCAGCGTTGAACCGACATCTACGCGGCTGACCGAGTCTTCAATCAGGCTCTTGATCTCGCGCGCGGCCTGCGCACTACGCTGGGCCAGATTACGAACTTCACCCGCAACCACCGCAAAACCACGCCCCTGTTCACCCGCACGCGCGGCTTCTACCGCGGCGTTGAGCGCCAGAATGTTAGTTTGGAAAGCAATGCCGTCGATGACGCTAATAATGTCGGCGATTTTCTGCGAACTGGAAGCGATGTCACGCATAGTTTGCACGACGTTATCCACCACTTTGCCGCCTTTCTGCGCGGTTTCCGAAGCACTCAGCGCCAGATGGCTGGCCTGACGCGCGTTTTCGGCGTTCTGCTTCACGGTTGCCGTCAGCTGTTCCATGCTGGCTGCGGTTTCTTCCAGAGAGGCCGCCTGCTGTTCGGTACGGGAGGAGAGATCGTTATTGCCCATCGCAATCTCGCTGGCCCCGCTGTAAATCGCGTTGGCGCCGTTACGCACGTCACCCACGGTATTCATCAGCTCACCCTGCATGTGACGCAGGCTTTCCGCCAGTTGCCCAATCTCGTTGGAACCTTCCACTTCAATGCGCTTCACCAGATCGCCGCTGGCGATATGACGAATGCTGTCAATCAGACGGTTCATTGGGGAGATAAGGGTCAGTTTGATACCAAACCACACCGCAATAATCGCCGCCAGTACGGTAATCAGCACGCAGATCAGCACCCACATCGCCTGGCTGTAAGAACTATTGTTATCTTCCACCGCGATGTCATACAGGCGATCGTTCTGCTGCATGTAACTCATATACTGCTTCTCAAAACCATCCTGATAGCTCTGCGTCGGTTGATCAAAGAACGCGTTGATCTTCCCGTCACCCAGTAACTGGATCAGCTCCGCCAGCGCACCGTGATAGATGTCATAGGTGCGGTTGATCTCCTGGAAAGCGGCTTCGCTTTGGCGCGGATCGCGCGGGAGCGACTCGTAAATCGCCCAGTTTTTTTCCGTCAGCTTCAGCGCCGTGCTGGCTACCTGCATCAGTTCGGCAACGGTCGCGCCGCTGCCGATATTGCTCTGATCCATCATGTAGCGAATGCCCGCCCGGTTCAGGGTATTACGCGTTTGCAGCAGCTCAACCCAGGTGGCGTTCAGCGCAGACTGTTGCTGGCGAATGGTTTGCAGAACGGTAAAGTTCTCTTTGTCATTCTTAAGTGAGTTAAAAAACAAGCCGCCCGAGGCGAGCTGTAAAAGGCCAAATAGCGCCAATACCAGCAGTAAGCTGGTAACAATCTTCATACGTTTTAACATGTTTTCTCTTTCCGCTAGACAGATGTCAGAATTTTCGGCCTGGAAAGGGAAAACTTTATGGATATCGTTCGAAAAGCCGGTGTTCTGGCAATATCTCTCGCTGAAAAAAGCAGCAAACACACTCGGCACATACCACGCAAAAGTTGCCGTAGTGGCTTCCCCACCTTTTCAGAGGGCTTTTCATTTATACGCACTTCGATTACCAATGGAAGTCCTGTCACCCGCCTCTAAAACAAGGAAGTCCCTCTGTGAAAAAGAAATTTTTCGATTTATTATCTAATGCTGCTCCCTTCTTACTGCTGGGAGGCATTTTAGGATTAATGACCCCCATAGTGCCAAAGCTCCTTATCCCGGAGATTTCAGGCATCTTAATGGAGAGCATCGCACCTAAAAGCATCATGTTTCTGCTCATTATAGATGCGTTATTTACTGTAATTTTACTCAGGCTATGTGGTGTATTCGATTCAAAAAAAGAAAAATCTGCTTTTATCTATGAAAGATTTTTATTTAAATTCAATGAATTGGGAAAATCCATTACCGCAGCCACGTTTGGTACACTTTTCGGGCTTACGCTGGCAATGCTTCCCTATAGCGAATTTCGCATGGCGGGAGTCGGCCTATATTTTTCTGCGATGTTGATCGTGATATGGGCCCTATTTGACTTCCTGAGCCACATGAGTAAAAACGCGGTTGGCAAAACTGAACGATGTACCTTTTATACCGTGGTTATCGCCATTTTCGCCTACTACCTCTACCTTATAGCCACTCAAATACAGGCGTCCACTCCAGTCGCGTGAACCTCATACCGGTAATTATGTGATTTTAATCACATAATTACCGGTCTACCCCCCATATTAAAACCGCTCACTGACACTTGGGACCGCTTAAGCTGACATACAACCGCTCACTTATTTACCTTACTTTACGCGCGTAATTCTCTGGCAAGATCCCCCCAACATAGCAGTCAAATAACCTCCTCAAACACAAGATCAAACCCACGCGGCTTCGGCCAATTATTAATTAGATACCAGGTTTTACTATGGATACGAAAAAGATATTCAAGCACATACCCTGGGTGATTCTCGGAATCATCGGTGCATTCTGCCTCTCGGTAGTGGCATTACGTCGGGGTGAGCACATCAGTGCCCTGTGGATCGTGGTCGCCTCAGTTTCTGTTTATCTGGTGGCTTATCGTTACTACAGTTTGTACATCGCCCAAAAGGTGATGAAACTTGACCCGACGCGCGCCACGCCGGCGGTCATCAACAATGATGGTCTGAACTACGTTCCAACCAACCGTAACGTCTTGTTTGGTCACCACTTTGCCGCTATCGCAGGTGCAGGTCCGCTGGTTGGGCCGGTACTGGCCGCGCAGATGGGCTACCTGCCTGGTACGCTGTGGCTGCTGGCGGGCGTAGTGTTGGCCGGTGCGGTACAGGACTTCATGGTGCTGTTTATCTCTTCTCGCCGTAACGGCGCATCTCTGGGTGAGATGATCAAAGAAGAGATGGGCCCGGTGCCGGGAACCATTGCGCTGTTCGGCTGCTTCTTAATCATGATCATCATCCTCGCGGTACTGGCGTTGATCGTGGTGAAAGCACTGGCTGAAAGCCCGTGGGGTGTGTTCACCGTCTGCTCAACCGTACCTATCGCGCTGTTCATGGGGATCTACATGCGATTCCTGCGCCCAGGACGCGTGGGCGAAGTGTCGGTGATTGGTATTGTGTTGCTGGTTGCCTCCATCTACTTCGGCGGCGTGATTGCGCACGACCCGTACTGGGGCCCGGCGCTGACCTTTAAAGACACCACCATTACCTTCACCCTGATCGGTTACGCGTTTATCTCTGCGCTGCTGCCGGTATGGCTGATCCTTGCCCCGCGCGACTATCTGGCTACCTTCCTGAAAATCGGCGTTATCGTCGGTCTGGCGGTGGGGATTGTTATTCTCAACCCGGAACTGAAAATGCCGGCGATGACCCAGTACGTTGATGGTACTGGCCCGCTGTGGAAAGGCGCTCTGTTCCCGTTCCTGTTCATCACCATCGCGTGTGGTGCGGTATCTGGCTTCCACGCGCTGATCGCTTCCGGTACTACACCGAAGCTGCTGGCCTGTGAAACCGACGCGCGTTTCATTGGTTACGGCGCGATGCTGATGGAATCCTTCGTGGCGATTATGGCGCTGGTTGCTGCGTCCATCATCGAACCGGGTCTGTACTTCGCAATGAACACCCCGCCTGCTGGCCTTGGCATCACCATGCCGAACCTGCATGAAATGAGCGGTGAGAACGCCCCGCTGATTATGGCGCAGTTGAAAGACGTTACCGCACACGCAGCGGCAACCGTCAGCTCCTGGGGCTTTGTGATTTCGCCTGAGCAGATCCTGCAAACCGCGAAAGACATCGGCGAGCCGTCCGTTCTGAACCGCGCAGGTGGCGCACCGACGCTGGCCGTAGGTATCGCCCACGTGTTCCACAAAGTGCTGCCGATGGCTGATATGGGCTTCTGGTACCACTTCGGTATTCTGTTCGAAGCGCTGTTCATCCTGACTGCACTGGATGCGGGTACCCGTTCTGGCCGCTTTATGCTGCAGGATTTACTGGGTAACTTCGTTCCGTTCCTGAAGAAAACCGACTCTCTGGTTGCGGGTATCATTGGTACTGCAGGCTGCGTAGGCCTGTGGGGTTACCTGCTGTATCAAGGCGTGGTTGACCCGCTGGGCGGCGTGAAGAGCCTGTGGCCGCTGTTCGGTATCTCTAACCAGATGCTGGCTGCCGTGGCCCTGGTTCTCGGCACCGTGGTGCTGGTTAAAATGCAACGCACCAAATACATCTGGGTTACCGTGGTTCCGGCAGTATGGCTGCTGATCTGCACCACCTGGGCGCTGGGTCTGAAACTGTTCAGCACCAACCCGCAGATGGAAGGCTTCTTCTTCATGGCGAATCAGTACAAAGAGAAGATTGCTAACGGCGGCGAACTGACCGCTCAGCAGATTGCCAACATGAACCATATCGTCATCAACAACTACACCAACGCGGGCTTAAGTATTCTGTTCCTGGTGGTGGTGTACAGCATCATTTTCTACGGGTTCCGTACCTGGCAGAAAGCCCGCACCATCAACGGTCGCTCTGATAAAGAGACACCGTATGTACCGGTGCCGGAAGGCGGCGTGAAGACCTCTTCACATCACTAACCTGAAGCCGGGTGGCGCGCTGCGCTCCCGGCCTACATCACTTAGTGCCGCAGGCGTAATTGGCGCAGTCAGTTTGGCCGCGGACAGCGCGCAGCAACCGGAGCGTACACGCTGTACGTGAGGATTGCGAGCACTGCCCGCGGTCAAAATGGCAAGTGAAATAGCCTGCATCTACGAGCTCAACATATATCCGGGGCGTTTTATGTTTGGTACTTTAGGTCAGGCAAAAAAGTATCTCGGTCAGGCGGCGAAGATGCTGATTGGCATTCCGGACTACGACAACTACGTCGAGCACATGAAGACCAACCATCCCGATAAGCCGTACATGACCTACGAAGAATTCTTCCGCGAGCGCCAGGAAGCCCGCTACGGTAGCGGCGGAAGCAGTTGCTGTTAGAAGGAGAAGTGAATGACCCCGATTGCAGTTACCCTACTCACCGGTTTTCTTGGCGCGGGTAAAACTACCCTGCTGCGCCATATTCTTAACGAGCAGCACGGTTACAAGATTGCCGTTATCGAAAACGAATTCGGCGAAGTCTCGGTGGACGATCAGCTGATTGGCGATCGCGCAACACAGATCAAAACCCTGACCAACGGCTGCATCTGCTGCACCCGTTCGAGCGAACTGGAAGACGCGTTGCTCGATCTGCTCGACAACCTCGACAAAGGCACCATCAATTTCGACCGTCTGGTGATCGAATGCACCGGCATGGCCGATCCCGGTCCGATTATTCAGACCTTTTTCTCCCATGAAGTAATTTGCGAACGCTACCTGCTGGACGGCGTGATTGCGCTGGTTGACGCGGTGCATGCCGACGAGCAGATGAACCAGTTCACCATTGCCCAGTCTCAGGTGGGCTACGCCGACCGCATCCTGCTGACCAAAACCGATGTGGCAGGCGAAAGCGAAAAACTGCGTGAGCGCCTGGCGCGCATCAACGCCCGCGCCCCGGTGTATACCGTCACGCATGGCGATATCGACCTCTCTCTGCTGTTCGACACCAACGGTTTCATGCTGGAAGAGAACGTGGTCAGCGCCAAACCGCGCTTCCACTTTATCGCCGACAAGCAAAACGATATCTCCTCGATCGTCGTCGAGCTGGATTACCCGGTGAACATCAGCGACGTGTCCCGAGTGATGGAAAACCTGCTGCTGGAATCCGCTGAGAAGCTGCTGCGCTACAAAGGTATGCTGTGGATTGAAGGCGAGCCAAACCGCCTGCTGTTCCAGGGCGTCCAGCGCCTGTACAGCGCCGACTGGGACCGCCCGTGGGGCGACGAACAACCGTACAGCCAACTGGTGTTTATCGGTATTAATCTGCCGGAAGACGAGATCAGAGCCGCGTTTGCGGGGTTGAAGAAGTAGATTTTTCGTAGGCCGGATAAGGCGCCGCCGCTATCCGGCATTCACTGCCCCAGTATATTCTGACTATTTCTTATTTTGCTCGCGCAGCATCGCTTCGCGCAAAATGGCATTAAGGCGCGTCTGATATCCTTTTCCTGGACGTTTCAGCCACTCCATCACATCGGCATCAATACGCACCGAGGCCTGCGTTTTTAACGGACGGAAAAACTTACCGCGTGTGGCCTCTGACCACTGCTTATCTTCGGTCACGGGAATGTCACTGTAATCGATATCATCGTCCGGTTTATTCGCCAGCGCTTTCAGTTCAGCCTTATGCTGAGCACTCAGCGCAGATATGCTGCCGCGTTTATGCTTAACCATGTTCATAATGATTCCTCAGGTTGCTTTGTGCCTTGTTTGCATCCCATTCAAACTCTATTGGCATGTATTTCATCCCTAATTGTATATACAAAAATGTATCTACAATTATCTTATGATTATAGCGAAATTGTTGGAAATAACATCACATTTGCTGTTGATAGGATGAACTTTAGTAGGCCGGATAAGGCGCAGCCGCCATCCGGCAGAGGATGGTTAACCGTAAAGGCATGAGCTATCGCATCACCGATGCCGGACAAACCAGGCCAGGAAAAGCGCCACCGGCACGAAAAAGCGATCCGTGTTAAGCGTTGCAGAATGTGGATTTACCGCTGTTTGATGAGCTGGAGATTGAGTGAGGGGGGCGAATTTCGCCGCTTTTATCGCTACAATAGCCCCCAAATTTTTCCTGATTGAGTTCATCATGGCCAAAGCACCAACGAAAAAAGCCAAAGCAAAGAAAGGCTTTGAAGACACATTATGGGATACCGCGAACCAGCTTCGCGGCAGCGTTGAATCCTCCGAGTACAAACACGTGGTGTTGAGCCTCGTGTTCCTCAAATTTATCAGCGATAAGTTTGAAGCCCGCCGTCAGAAGATGAAAGACGAGGGCCAGGGTGATTTCCTCGAAATGGAAGTCTTCTATCAGCAGGACAACATCTTCTATCTGCCGGAAGAGGCGCGCTGGTCGTTCATCAAGCAGCACGCCAAGCAGGATGATATTGCCGTACGCATTGATACCGCGCTCTCAACCATTGAGAAGCGCAACCCGACGCTAAAAGGCGCGCTGCCGGACAACTACTTCAGCCGTCAGAATCTGGAAACCAAGAAGCTGGCGTCTCTGATCGATACCATCGACAACATCGAAACGCTGGCCCATGAAACTGACGTGGAAGCGCTGTCGAAAGAAGACCTGGTCGGTCGCGTGTACGAATACTTCCTCGGCAAGTTTGCCGCCACCGAAGGTAAAGGCGGTGGTGAGTTCTATACGCCAAAATGCGTGGTGACGCTGCTGACCGAAATGCTCGAACCGTTTCAGGGCAAAATTTATGACCCGTGCTGCGGCTCGGCGGGGATGTTTGTCCAGTCGGTGAAGTTTGTTGAAAGCCATCAGGGGAAAAGCCGCGATATCGCCCTGTACGGCCAGGAACTGACGGCCACCACCTACAAGCTGGCGAAGATGAACCTCGCCATTCGCGGCCTCTCCGCCAACCTCGGCGAGCGCCCGGCGGATACCTTTTTCAGCGATCAGCACCCGGACCTGAAAGCCGACTATATCCTGGCCAACCCGCCGTTTAACCTGAAAGACTGGCGTAACGACGCCGAGCTGACCAAAGACCCGCGCTTTGCCGGCTACCGCACGCCGCCAACCGGCAACGCCAACTACGGCTGGATTTTGCATATGCTCTCCAAGCTGTCGGCAAACGGTACCGCTGGTTTTGTGCTGGCGAACGGCTCAATGAGCTCCAACACCAGCGGCGAAGGCGAGATCCGCGCGCAGATGATCGAAAACGATCTAATCGACTGCATGATTGCCCTGCCCGGCCAGTTGTTCTACACCACCCAGATCCCGGTGTGCCTGTGGTTTATGACCAAATCGAAGGCAGCCGATCCGGCCAAAGGCTATCGCAACCGTCAGGGCGAAACGCTGTTTATCGACGCGCGTAACCTCGGCACTAAGATAGATCGCACCACTTTAGAGCTGACGGCAGACGATATCGCCACCATCGCCGACACCTACCATGCATGGCGCAGCACGCCGGAAGAGCTGGCTGAACGCGTGAAGCGCGGCGACAGCAAGCTGGCGCAGTACGACGATCGGGCCGGGTTCTGCAAAGTCGCGACCATTGCAGAGATCAAGGCAAACGACTCTGTGCTGACGCCGGGCCGTTATGTCGGTGCCACCGAGCAGGAAGACGACGGCGTGGCGTTTGAAACCAAAATGCGTGAATTGTCGAAGACGTTATTTGAACAAATGAAGCAGGCGGAAGAACTGGATAAAGCCATTCGCCAGAACCTGGAGGCGCTGGGTTATGGTTTATAATTCCCCATTAGGAAAAACTAAATTTCCTCTAGCCCCGGTTTCTGATGGATGTACTTTCATATCCGGTTATGCATTTAAGAGTAAAGATTTTACAGATATTGGATATCCTGTTATTAAGATTAAAAATATTCAAGACGGGTTTGTTACTCTTGAAGATAGTCAATGCGTTACTTCCAAAACAGTTGAAGGTCTAAATAAATTCAGATTAAATAATGGTGATGTACTAATCGCAATGACCGGGCAAGGCAGTGTTGGGAGAGTTGGTCGCTTATCCTTTGATGGAGATAAAGTCCCCTATCTAAATCAACGTGTAGGTAAATTCATTGCCGATGAAAAAAAACTCAATATTAGCTATTTATATTATATTTTAACAACTAAGCAGTATCAAAACATATTGTTTAACAATGCTTCGGGAAGCGGACAACCAAACCTAAGCCCTGCAGTTATTCAGTCAATATTAATTCCCTATCCTGAATATCATTTGCAATGTGAAATGGCAAAGATACTGGATGAAATTAACGATCGAATAATTAATAGTAACGCTATTAATAAAACCCTAGAACAAATATCCCAAACCCTGTTCAAATCCTGGTTTGTAGATTTCGACCCGGTGATTGATAACGCGCTGGACGCGGGAAACTCAATCCCGGAAGCGATGCAATCCCGCGCCGAACTGCGTCAAAAAGTACGCAATAGTGCAGATTTCAAACCACTTCCGGCGGATATTCGTGCTCTGTTCCCGGCGGAATTTGAAGAAACAGAGTTGGGTTGGGTGCCAAAAGGTTGGAAAATATCCACTGCTGGCGACGAATTAGTTGTTAAAGGTGGCTCAACACCAAGTACTTCAAATGCAGATTTTTGGGAAAACGGCACTATTCATTGGACATCACCTAAAGACTTAACAGGTAATGATAGTAAAGTATTATTGGATACCAGCAAAAAAATTACAGAGTTAGGTTTGAAAAAAATATCATCTGGTTTATTACCGACTGATACAGTTTTGATGTCATCGCGAGCACCAATAGGATATTTAGCACTTGCTAAAACGCCTATGGCTATAAACCAAGGGTATATAGCTATTCCTTCATCTAAAAATTTATCACCAGAATATATTATCTACTGGCTTGAAAATATTATGGATGATATCAAAGGTATGGCAGGAGGAACGACATTTGCAGAAATTAGCAAAGGCGCCTTTAAAACTATTAGTTTAGTTATCCCGTCTAAAAATATAGTAGATGAATTTACACGATTAGCTCACCAACACTTTGGAAAAGTAGTGAGCAATACAGAACAAATAAACGCATTAACCGCCCTCCGCGACACCCTGCTCCCCAAACTCATCTCCGGCGAGCTCTCCCTGGAGGATCTGCCAGATTTAGTAGCTCAAACCGAACCCGCATAACGCATTTTGCCCCTGAAAAATCAGGGGCTTTCTGTTAAGGTTTTCTCTGTTACAGGAACTCTTACCAGAAATCAGCCAGGGCCGGAGCGAGATATGCATCTCTCATTCAGTGAAGCGAAGTTAGAACAGGCGATAATTGAACTGTTACAGGATCAGGGCTATCAGCACCTGATCGGCGATAATGTGCCGCGTTCCAGCCTCGATCAGGTGATTATCGAAGACGATCTTCGCCACTACCTCGCCGCACGCTATCAGGCCGACGGCATCACCGAAGAAGAGATCCAACGGCTGATCAAACAGTTCACCACCCTGCCCGCTTCCGATCTCTATGAAAGCAATAAAACCTTCTGCGCCTGGCTGGCCAACGGTTTCCTGTTTAAACGCGACGATCGCCAGCAGAAAGATCTCTATATCGAACTACTCGATACCCGGCATCTGCCCGCCGCGCTGCGTGAACTGTTCGATACCGAAGAAGTTCCGCTGCAACAGGCCGCGGAAACGCCGGCAAGTTATCATCTTACCCAGCCGCTGAACCGGGTAAAAATCGTCAATCAGCTGACCATCACCGGCAAAGAAAACCAGCCGCGCATTCCGGATGCCATTCTGTATATCAACGGCCTGCCGTTAGTGGTCTTCGAATTTAAAAGCGCGGTGCGCGAGCAGGAAGCCAATATTGGCGATGCGTATAAACAGCTCTGCACCCGCTATCGCCGCGATATTCCACAGCTTTTTGTCTATAACGCGCTGTGCATTATCAGCGACGGCGTCAATAACCGCATGGGCAACCTGTTTGCGCCGTATGAGTATTTCTACTCCTGGCGCAAAGTCACCGGCAACGAAAACCGCGAGCAGGACGGCATCCCTTCCCTGCACTCGATGATTCAGGGGCTGTTTCATCCGGTCCGCCTGCTGGACGTGATCAAAAACTTTATCTGCTTCCCGGATAAAGCCAAACATGAAGTGAAAATCTGCTGCCGCTACCCGCAGTACTATGCGGCGCGCAAGCTGTACTACAGCATCGAACGGGCGCGTAAACCTTTCGGCGACGGCAAGGGCGGCACCTATTTTGGCGCGACCGGCTGCGGCAAGAGCTACACCATGCAGTTCTTAACCCGCCTGCTGATGAAAAGCGTCGAATTCGCCAGCCCGACGATCGTGCTGATCACCGACCGCACCGATCTGGACGATCAGCTCTCGGCGCAGATGTGCAATGCCAAAAACTATATCGGCGACGAGACCGTCGTGCCCGTCACCAGCCGTGAGGATCTGCGGGAGAAACTGGCCGGTCGCAACAGCGGCGGCGTCTTCCTGACCACCATCCATAAATTTACCGAAGACACCGAACTGCTCTCCGGGCGCAGCAATATCATCTGTATTTCCGACGAAGCGCACCGCAGCCAGGTCAACCTCGATCAGAAAGTGATCGTCGATAAAGAGAGCGGCAAGGTGCGCAAAACCTTCGGCTTCGCCAAATATCTGCACGACTCGCTTCCGCAGGCCACTTACGTTGGTTTTACCGGCACCCCTATCGACGCCACGATGGAGGTCTTTGGCAATATCGTCGACAGCTACACCATGACCGAATCCGTGCAGGATGAGATCACCGTGCGCATTGTCTACGAAGGCCGCGCGGCAAAGGTCATCCTCGATGCCCGCAAGCTGGAAGAGGTGGAAAAGTACTACGCAGAGTGCGCTGACGCTGGCACCAACGAGTGGCAAATCGACGAGAGTAAAAAAGCCAGCGCCACCATGAACGCTATTCTTGGCGATGAAGACCGCCTGAAAGCACTGGCGGAAGACTTTGCGAAACACTATGAAAAACGTGTCGCCGAAGGCTCAACGGTGAAAGGCAAAGCGATGTTTGTCTGCGCCAGCCGTGAGATTGCCTGGGATTTCTATCGTCAGTTGCAAGACTTTCGTCCGGCATGGTTTGAGGTGAAACAGGCCCCGGATGGGGTTGAGCTGACGGAGCAAGAGCAAAAAGAGCTGCCGCCGTCCGAAATGGTCAAGATGGTGATGACGCGCGGCAAAGATGACGACGGCAAACTGTACGACCTGCTGGGCAGTAAAGAGTACCGCAAAGAGCTGGATAAACAGTTCAAAAACGCGAAGTCGAACTTCAAAATCGCCATCGTGGTGGACATGTGGCTGACCGGTTTTGACGTACCGGAGCTGGACACCATTTATATCGATAAGCCGCTGCAAAAACATAACCTGATCCAGACCATCTCCCGCGTTAACCGCAAGCTGGAAGGCAAAAGCAAAGGGCTGGTCGTCGACTATATCGGCATTAAGCGCCAGATGAACCAGGCGCTGGCGATGTATTCCCGCATCGATGCCACCAACTTTGAAGATATTCAGCAATCGGTGATTGAGGTGAAAAACCATCTCGATCTGCTCACACAAGTGTTCCACGATTTCGACAGCCGAGCTTACTTCACAGGAGAACCGCAGGCGCAGTTAGCCTGCCTGAACAACGCGGCAGAATTTGTGATGCGCACCCAGAAGCTGGAACGCCGCTTTATGGGGCTGGTGAAGCGTCTGAAAGCGGCGTATGACGTTTGCTGCGGCAGCGAGGCGCTGTCGCAGGCCGAGCGTGACCATATCCATTTCTATATTGCCGTGCGCTCTATCGTCTTCAAACTGACCAAAGGCGACGCGCCGGACGTCACGCAGATGAATGCCCGCGTGCGCGAGATGATCGCCGAGGCGCTGAAAGCCGACGGCGTGGAAGAGCTGTTTTTCCTTGGCGACAAAAAAGCGGAGTCGATCGATATTTTCGACGACGATTATCTGGCGCGTATTAATAAGATCAAGCTGCCAGCTACCAAAATCCAGCTGCTGCAAAAGCTGCTGGAAAAAGCCATCAGCGACTTTAAACAGATCAACCAGCTTCAGGGGATCAATTTCACCCGTCGTTTTCAGTCGATTATGGATAAATATAACGAGCGCCGGGAAGATGACGTCCTCAACGGCGAAGAGTTTGATACCTTCAGCCAGGAGATGACCGATATTATCTACGATATTAAAACCGAAATGGGCACCTATGCCGAGATGGGGATTGATATCGAAGAGAAAGCCTTTTACGACATTCTGGCGCATATGCGCGATAAATATCAGTTCACCTACGAAGAAGACAAGATGCTGGCGCTGGCGAAAGAGATGAAGGCAGTGGTCGATAACACCTCGAAATACCCCGACTGGAGCAAGCGCGATGATATTAAAGCGAAACTGAAGGTGGAGCTCATTCTGCTACTGCATAAACATAAGTTCCCGCCGGTGGCGAATGATGATGTGTATATGGGCGTGCTGGCGCAGGCGGAGAATTTTAAGCAGCACCACATTAATACAGTGTATTAGTTTTATGGCCGGATGGCGTTTTGCTTATCCGGCCTGATTTATATTTCCCTTCAATTTAATTCCCGCATTTATATTTCCAGTTACGTCTTTATTATTGTCTATTTTTAGCTGGCTTTATTTTTATTTACTGGGTAGATTTACAGGTGTTTTTTATCGCAAGGCGCCCGTGCGGGAACACGAGCGCCTCGCTAATCACAATCACTATTTTCAAGGAATAGCCATTATGACTATCGTCCATTCTATTGCAGATCCGTGCGATCCAGAAGTCTCCCCGGCAAATAATCGTCTCGGTACCGTCAGCTATGCGAGTCGTTATCCGGATTACACGCATGTGCCGGCAATTATTATGAAAGGCCAGTGGCTGGCTGTCGCCGGTTTTACCACCGGAACCCCATTCGATGTCAGAGTGATGCCAGGCTGCATCGTGCTGACGGCAAAACTGCCGGAGCCGGAAGAACCGGCGTTATTGCAGTCGCTGCGTCGGGTGTGCAAGCTGTCCGCGCGTAAGCAACAGCAGGTGCAGGAGTTTATCGACGTAATTTCAGCCAAGACACGCAGACAGGGATAATCCCCGCGCGCTGCGCTTACCGGGCCTACAAACCTTCTTCTGTAGGCCGGATAAGGCGCAGCCGCCATCCGGCACTGGCCCCCCACTCACTCGGTGATCACAAATCGTGTCGCCGCAAAGCAGTTCAAAAGTAAGCGCATCATTTAAACCGTCTTTCGCCTCCCTTTCCTGTTTCCGATACTAATGTCCATTTTCGCAGTAAAAGGACATTTAAGATGAATGCACGAAAAGCGGTACTGGCAGATAATCCAGAATTGATCCTGCGTGTGCTACAGCTGAGATTTGACGAGTCACTGTCGTACCCGCGCATTTCTGCGCAGACTGGTGTCAGCAAAACCGCCATTTTTTCTCTGGTGAGGCGATTTCACCAGGTATTCACTGACTGGCCTCTTTCCGGTGAATATTCCTGCGGGCAACTGGCCCGGGCTCTTTTCCCGGGGCGATACCCTTCAGCCCCGACCGTGACTCAGCCTGTGAAAGCAGAGAAACCCCGCCGGAACCGATTTTCACCGGAGTTTAAATGGAGACTGGTTCAGCAAACTCTTTTACCCGGTGCCTGTGTCGCACAAATAGCTCGAGAGAATGGAATTAACGATAACCTGCTCTTTAACTGGCGGCATCTCTGGCGTAACGGTGGCCTGCAACCGCCCGGCGAACATGAAACATCGCTACTTCCCGTGACGTTAACTCCGGAGCCGGATAATAAAATCCCGGCACCAGTGCAGATACCTGAACAGATAAATACACTGCCAGACAGTCTGTGCTGCGAGCTGGTTCTGCCGGCCGGAACTCTCAGGCTGAAAGGTGAACTGACACCGGCGTTATTACAGACACTTATCCGCGAAATGAAAGGGAGCAGCCACTGATGATATCTCTCCCTGCCGGTTCGCGTATCTGGCTGGTTGCCGGTATCACCGATATGCGAAATGGCTTTAACGGCCTGGCCTCAAAAGTTCAGAACGTCCTGAAGGATGACCCGTTCTCCGGGCATCTGTTCATCTTCCGCGGACGCCGGAGTGACCAGATAAAAGTGCTGTGGGCTGACAGTGACGGACTGTGCCTCTTCACCAAACGCCTGGAGCGGGGCCGCTTCGTCTGGCCGGTCACCCGCGATGGAAAGGTTCACCTTACTCCGGCTCAGTTGTCCATGCTTCTCGAAGGCATCGACTGGAAGCACCCGAAACGAACGGAACGCGCTGGAATCCGCATATAACCCGTTGTAAAGTGAGGATATGGACACCTCACT
>NZ_JAOWIE010000050.1:0-43213 GCF_030332265.1 Citrobacter sp. Cu231
AACTCGCGCTGCAACAGCGTTGCCAACAAATCGTGACCAGTCCGGTGCTCAGCCCTGAGCAGAAACGCCACTTTCTGGCGCTGGAGGCTGAAAACGCACTGCCTTACCCGCAACTGCCTGCTGAAGCACGCCAGGCGCTGGATGACGGGGTGATCTGCGATATGTACGAAGGCCATGCCCCGTTCAAACCGCGTTATGTTTTACCCGACTACGCGCGTTTTCTGGCCAACGGTTCATCATGGCTGGAGCTGGAAGGAGCAAAGGATCTTGATGACGCGTTATCCTTACTCACCATCCTGTACCATCACGTTCCGTCAGTAACGTCGACGCCGGTCTATCTCGGTCAGCTCGATGCTCTACTGCAACCATATGTTAGAATTCTAACACAAGATGAGATCGATATTCGAATAAAACGTTTTTGGCGTTATCTCGACCGCACCCTGCCAGATGCTTTTATGCATGCCAACATTGGTCCAGCCGACACGCCGATTACACGCGCAATTTTACGCGCAGATGCAGAGTTAAAGCAGGTTTCACCTAATCTTACTTTTATTTATGATCCGCAAATCACCCCTGACGATCTGCTGCTTAACGTGGCGAAAAATATCTGTGAATGCAGTAAACCACACATTTCCAACGGCCCTGAAAATGATAAAATTTTCACAAAAAGCCACTACGGCGTCGTCAGTTGTTACAACTCACTGCCGCTGGCTGGCGGCGGAAGTACGCTGGTCAGGCTCAATCTGAAAGCCATCGCAGAGCGCAGCACCTCTGTCGATGACTTCTTTACGTGCACCCTACCGCACTACTGCCAGCAGCAAATCGCCATCATTGATGCACGATGTGAATTCCTCTATGAAAAATCACATTTCTTTGAGAATAGCTTCCTGGTGCAGGAAGGGTTGATTGATCCCAAACGTTTTGTGCCTATGTTCGGTATGTATGGCCTGGCGGAGGCGGTAAATCTGCTGTGTGAAAAAGCAGGGCAATGCGCGCGTTACGGGAAAGATGAGTTTGCCAATCAGCTTGGCTATCGCATTAGCGCCCAACTGGCGGAATTTGTAGAAAGCACGCCAGTGAAATATGGCTGGAATCAGCGCGCGATGCTGCATGCACAGTCGGGGATCAGTTCTGACATCGGCACCACGCCGGGCGCACGTCTGCCCTACGGCGATGAACCGGACCCAATCACTCACCTGCAGACCGTTGCGCCGCATCACGCGTATTATCACGCCGGTATCAGCGACATTCTCACGCTGGATGAAACCATCAAGCGTAATCCCCAGGCGCTGGTGCAATTATGCCTCGGCGCGTTTAAAGCCGGGATGCGTGAATTTACCGCTAACGTGAGCGGTAACGATCTGGTTCGCGTCACCGGTTATATGGTGCGCCTGTCGGATCTGGAAAAATATCGCGCCGCAGGTTCTCGCACCAACACAACCTGGCTGGGCGAAGAAGCCGCGCGCAATACGCGCATTCTGGAACGACAACCTCGCGTGATTAGCCATGAACAGCAGATGCGCTTCGGTAAGTAAGATTATCCCTTTCTCCTGCGTCGACGGGCCGGGCAGTCGCCTGGCTCTGTTTCTGCAGGGGTGCAATCTGCGCTGTAAAAATTGCCACAATCCGTGGACGATGGGACGCTGCAATGACTGCGGGGAGTGTGTCCTGCATTGCCCGCATGAGGCACTCAGCCTGAGTGCAGGAAAAGTGTGGTGGCAGTCCGACGTATGCCAGCAGTGTGACACCTGCCTGCACATGTGCCCACAGCAGGCTACGCCGATGGCGCAGACCATGAGCATTGATGAGGTGCTGCAGTCTATTCGCAAGGCAGCACTGTTTATTGAGGGAATTACGGTCAGCGGCGGCGAAGCGACGACCCAGCTACCGTTTATTGTGGCGCTGTTTAGCGCGATCAAAACCGATCCGCAGTTGCAACACCTGACCTGCATGGTAGACAGCAACGGCATGCTGAGCGAAACCGGCTGGCAAAGATTGCTACCGGTGTGCGACGGCGTGATGCTCGATTTAAAAGCCTGGGATAGCGCATGTCATCGTCAGTTGACTGGTCGCGATAACACGCTGATTAAACAAAGCATTACCTTTCTGTCCGGGCAAGGGAAACTTGCGGAACTGCGCCTGCTGATTATTCCTGGTCAGGTGGATTATCTCCAGCATATCGATGCGCTGGCGGCGTTTATCACACGTTCAGGTGACGTGCCGGTGCGACTGAATGCCTTTCATGCGCACGGGGTATACGGCGAAGCAAAAGACTGGCCGAGCGCCACGCCGGAGGATGTGGAGATCCTCGCGCAAAAATTGCGCGAGCGCGGGGTGGAAAATTTGATTTTCCCGGCTTTGTATCTGTGAAATGCCGGATGCGATGCAAAAGCGTCACATCCGGAAATCAACAATCAAAAATGGATAATATCTTTAAATCGTTGGCTATTGTAATATTCTGCCGCTATTTAAGGTTCATGGTGAGAAAATATGGTTACTTCCGTTTTTTGGTAAGCGTAAAGTGAGTGCCGTATTGACGGCTATTTATTGGTGAGATCTACGTTCCATGGCAGAAGTTCTGCCACTTTATTCGATAACCACTCCGGCAGCACACTCAGGATATATCTGAGGTAGGCTTCCGGAACAATGTCATTCAGCCAGCATGTTCCGATAAGACTATACAGCAGAGCTCCACGCTCACCACCATGATCGCTACCGAAGAAGACGTAGTTTTTCTTGCCAAGGCAGACCACTCACAGCCCGCACTCAGTAGCGTTATTATCAGGCTATGCCAGACCATCATCGCAGTAGTAGCACAGCGCATCCCACTGGTTAAGAGCTTAAGCGAACTTATCGCTCAACAGGGATTTTTTTGACAGCGTTGCGCTTTTCTCCACCAACCTCGCATGCAGGGATGCCAACAGTGGTTTGCTACGGGATTGCCCGGCTAAGGGGTTTGAAGCCGAATGGAACGGAAACGTACGCTAAGAACGTAACATTATGATTTTTACTCTATAAATTCGTGGTGTTGTTGGTCAGGTTTACGTTGATTTGATTACCGAGTTTATTAAAACCAGAAATGCTGAAAACTGCACGGATAGTGGCCTCAATGAAAAGAATAAACAACACACTCGTATTCTTCACTTGCCAATGCTGCTCAAAAATATACTTGGCGTACTATCTCGTACGGTTGAACTTCAGACCCTGTTGAGGCTGGTGCTGTCCGTGCCGCCCACGTCGTGAGCACATCCGGAGGCAGGGCTCTGACCGTGAAGTTCGGATTGAATGAACGGCCCCTGGCCGCGCAGTCGCCGAATACGGTTATTCAAAAAGCTGGAAATGCTGGTCAGTTATTTGAAAGACGTTGGGATCGTACAGTTTGTACATTGATGCTTCCAACTACAGTCCGAAAGGTCAGAATCGTAACACCCGGTCGGACAGGTCGGTGGTGCTAAAACGGACGCATGAAGCCGTCGCATACGATGCGTGGTTCTGGGGACAGGTTCAGGCAACCATTGGTGTTCCTCGAGCGGCCGTGTCTGTTGAGGAAGCCAGACGACGCTTTGCTGCCCGAAAGAGTGTCCTACGTAATGGAGCGCGATGCGCCTGGAATAAAACCAATGGCCCTGATGGACAGGGAAAATATCATGGACTATATCAGCTAGGATAACCCGCAGGCGACAATAGGCTAGGATGATGAGTTTGAAACGACAGCTGAATGGGCTTGTGGCAATCCTGACATGTACAAACCAAGACGGATCAAAGGCACCCGGGAAGTGGTGGTCAGACCTCATTACATTCTGGTCTACCAGACTCAAGCGGGGATTCTGACAGTTTTGCGTGTGTTTCATGCCGCTCGGTTATGGTCGTCAGCAACCTGACGGAAATTTTGGCGATTGCGACGTAGAACCCCATGATACGAAAAGGTCAGCTTCAACATCAGGCCGGCGACGGATTGTCATTCGCGGAACCATTTTGGCCTGAAAAACAGGTGGCGTAACTGATACTGACTTTCGGTCGCTTATGTGGAAACCCACGTCATTACTGGTCACGGAGAAATAGAGTAATGACGTGGAACCAAAAAAAATCCGGCCCCGAGGCCGGATAACAGAGCTGGGTACGACATGGTAAAAATACCTTACCTGAACTGATATAATGCCTCAGAATAATACTAATATCTGTATTTAATATTATTGATATGTATTATTTGATTTCTGAATAATCCACCTGCAACATTCTGAAATATAATTTCAATGAAAACGACAGGTGTTATTCCTTTCGCAGTTAGTCGACAGATTTCATTCTCCTCACTTATTTCCTTCCTCTGACGACGGAATATTTTTATTCCGAGGTGTTTTTTGTGACCTATATCACCCTTTAATTAATTTGCAATTATTCTGTAGTTATTGCATTACCGATCTTATCATCTATTTTAAGATAATTTTGTAGATCATCAATCTGTAAAATTATCTTAAAAAGCCATGTTTTTTATTTTATGCTTCTAATGGTTAAAATAGAGATCTCAGATATGATTTAACCGCATTAATCGGATCTATATACTGCCCGTTAACACTCTTACCGGAATTTTCCGCTTATCCCGCCGTGGCGCGGGCCGGGCTTTTGACTTTTATTGCCTGATACAGGGGGCTATGACTTATGAAAACACCGTCAGTCCCGGAATTCCGCGCAGGGCCTGCAGCGTCTCTTTCCGGGATTCCGGGACTGACGGTGAGATACTCCGACTACTATTACCGGCTTACCAACCGCTAACAGTGCGCTCAGAGCAAACCATCTGAGGAGAGGCAGCAGATAGAGACAGTTGCTACAAGAGCACTTCAAAAACACCATGGTAGCGCAGGGGCACTGGCTCCCTCTGTGCATGGACAAAGGCTATGAATGGTAAATTGTCTGAGGGCGCGTCGTTATGAACCTCACATCCAGTCGAGGAAAGAGGAATCAGAGGCTCTTAAAAACACGGACTTCAATTCTCACCGTTGGGTTGTAGAAAGGACGCATAGCTGGATGAATCGGTTTCGCCGCGTACTGACGCGTTGGGAGAAAATGGTCGAGAACTACGAGGCAATGCTGCATTTTGCATGCAGCGTCATTGTCTGGAAAAAATTCTATTGAGATAGGCTCTTAATTATAATGGACTTTACAACAATATTATTTCATAACGGAGCAATAGCATGAACAGATACATTAGATTAATTATTGGTTTTTGTATTGCATCAACCACTGGTGTTGTCATTGCGCAAGCCGAGAGCAATATCACACCTGTATCCGTCGACAACTTTAGCCGTGCGGAAACGGATACAATCATGGCGTATTACGTACACAAAGGTAAGCTCGGAGTGTTTCACCATGCGTACAAGCCAACTCCCATTACCGAGCAAAAAGTTGTAAGGATGAACCGCGATACCCTTTATTCAATAGCTATTTTTGATCTAGATGTAGGGCCAGTAACATTGACTCTCCCTGAGACTAATGGCCGTTACATGACGGCTCAGTCTATTGATGAAGAACATTATACAGATGATGTTTTTGATGCAAGAAAGATCAAAACCAGAACTTACTTCAAGAAAGGTGTTGGAACTGGTGATATTGGTATTGATACTCGTTATATGGCTCTCGTCGTACGAACCATGGTTGCTCCTCAGAATAATGATGATGTTAAAGCTGCCAATAAATTACAAAATGAAATCAAGGTGTCACAAAATATAATTGGAGAAACAAAAGCGAAATTTAATATCCCGAATTGGGACTCTAACTCCCAAACAAGATTACGTGATGCACTAAAGGTACTTGGCACAACCATCACCAACTCAGAACGAATGTTTGGTAGCAAAGAGAATGTCAATCCTATTCACCATCTAATAGGGGCGGCAGTGGGCTGGGGAGGGCTCCCTAGTAGTAATGCTATGTATATCCCCAGGCACCCTAAAAACAACGATGGAAAGCACACTGAAACTCTGACAGTGAAGAATGTTCCTGTCAATGGTTTCTGGTCAATAAGTGTTTATGATTCAGAAGGCTACTTTAAGAAAAATAGTCTTAATTCATATTCTGTCAACAGTGTTACTGCCGCCAAAAATAAGGATGGTTCAGTAACTATTCAATTCGGTAATTGTACATACAGCACTCCTAACTGTATACCTGTGATGCCAAGATGGAATTATACAGTCCGTCTATATGAACCGCGCAAAAAATTACTGGATGGATCGTGGACATTTCCTCAGATTAAGCCCTGATATAATTGAGTAAACTGATTATTATATACTTCCATAAAGGAGGTATTTAGAGTACTGTATCAACGAGTAGACTGATCCCATGACAGTAGACAAATTAGGTCCTCGCAACGAGGCCTGTTCAAAGACCTCTGGACTGACGCCGCCGAGATGACTGTGACGCCGGGAGCGATTATAGAAGACTTCAATATAATCGAATATTTAATTTCCACGGGTAATGATAAAAGAACCTCCAAGGGGTTAATCCCTTCAGGCCGACGGAGTGAATAAAATGAATAAAGGTGACGATATTTATTCACTGCATAATTTTGAATTTCTGGCCATCGCATTTGCACAGATGGCAGTACAGGGAAGAACTGTGGATATTGATGCAGTGACCGGGAATATGGATGAAACACACCGGAAATGGTTCACGGAACGTTACCTGCACTGGCTGGCGATATCCCGCCAGGAGCCGAAGTAATAACGGGCCGCGAAGATAACATAAAGGTGCTTTCGCGACGCCAGCGAGAGCGCCGATATGTTCTTTTTCGCCATAGTCTCTGCTGTGTGAATATTCTTCTGCTTATGTTGGCAGTTATGGCGGCGTTGCTCGTTTTTTAGCCGTAGATTTTCTCCGTTACTTACTGTGAGACTGGGAAAATTTGAACCACCTCCCATGTCAGGGTAGTTGTCGTCTCTGAGTGAAAAAATCTGGGGCTTGATGTATGAAGATTAATACGGCCATACCATTACGAGTGAAAATAGGATGGTACTGTGTGTGATTCATAGACATCGTTCAATTGGTAGAGTCTTAGGACGTGGTATAAATTAGGAAGGATGGTGAGAGCCATCGGCTTATCCGGTAAGGTAATGGTTAATTAGACAATTATCTTAGATGGAGCCAAACGATGGCTGACAATAGCATGACATTCAGCAACACTTTGGTGCAACTCGACGGCGAGGACTTTCTGCGTGAGCTTACCGAGTTTACGCTCAACCTTATCATGAAATCGGACGTTCAACGCGGAGCCGACCGCAATTGCTACCGTGACCGTCAGTACAATTGCCGACCCAGTACGCTGGCGCTCCGTGGAATCGCTTATTCCGCCGGCGCGTGAACGTGTAGTCACGACAAGACTGGAGTGGGTACGGAAACAGGCAGCCACCATTGCTGAAAATAAGGAACCATAAGATGTTAACAGCAAAGCGCACCACACTGGCGGTGCTGACGGCCGGATGTCTGCTGTCCGGTATGGCAAATGCCGCAGAGGCAGGAAAATCAGCGACGGTCTCCACGCCGGAGCAGGAAGCCCACACAGATGAAATTGCGAAAGACTATCTGCCGGCTCATCCGGCTGTACTGATTGAGGTCAGCCAGAGACTGCAGGCTCAAAAGCAGGAAAAGCAGCAACAGGCAATGATGACCGCCGTGATTCAGAATCAGGCGGCGTTGCTGGACGATAAAGGCACGCCGTCATATGGTCCCGCCAGTGCGGAAGTGGCGGTCGTCGAGTTCTTTGATTACCAGTGCATCTACTGTGCCCGGCTCGCGCCAGAGCTGGAGAAGGAGATAAAAGCCAACCCGGGAGTGCGCTTCGTGTTCAAGGAGTTCCCGGTATTTGGTCTGCACTGGCCTGCGTCGCTGAGTGCGGCGAAAACCGGGCTGCAGGTCTGGCAGCAGAAAGGGGCTGATGCGTATATGAAATATCATAATGCGATTTATGCCACCGGACATAATGAGGGACAACTCACCGATACGGATATCAGTGAAGCTGCGAAAGTGGTAAAATTTGACGCTGGTAAAGCTGGCGATGTACAGGGAACACTGGACGGCATTAACATGCTGGCCCGGCAGCTGAATTTCAGCGGAACGCCTGCTCTGGTTGTTCTTCCTTCAAACGGTGCCAGTCCTGATAACGTTACAGTTATTCCTGGATACCTCAGTACGGAAGCGATACAGATGGCTATCAATAAAGCGGCGGATTATTCCCAAAAATAATCCAGTGTCAGCCATCTGGCGATACGCTGTCTAGGCTGGGCGTCCGGTCCGTGGTGTTGCTGGTTCAGCAGGTAATATGGGCTGGATAAGAGTCCGTGCTTCATCGGGAAGACCGTAACGAGCCATAGTTCAATATGTTGTGGAAACAGGCAGTTACTATAGCTCAGGTGATTAAAGGACACCGCCTAGAAATGACCTGCTCCCCTGGCGCGTAGCACTGCCAACTAAATAACACATTCCCCTCAATACGATCCTCGCTGGATGCTTACACTGTTATTTTAGCTATTATCTTTTGAACAATCTAAATCTATTTTATTAGTCTTATCAAAAATAATTATACTTTCGTAGTATACCTGCCCCTTATTTTTCAATAAAAATATCATTAGAGTTAAATTTAAATGGTGATTATTTTGATAAAGATAAAAAATTTATATTTCAATTTTAAACTAGAGCCCATAGTTAACATATTTAATAACAAAGTGAAAGGATATGAAATACTATCATGTCCACATGACTTATTCGTTAATGCTGAGACCTATTTCAACTCTCTTCCCAATGAAATGCTTGCCCATATTTTCTATGAGCAATTATATTTTTTCAATATGGAATGTTTTCATAACCCAACACTGGTGAGAAATTTATTCATAAACGCCCCGCTATCTTTACTGATAAGTGACAACTTCATTCTTTCAATTTACAAATATATTCAGGCCGTGAACTTAAATATTGAAATTCAATACACTCCTCATATTTTGAAATCGCAATTATTGAACCAAATCAGGTGTTCACTACCCTACAGAGTAAATGTATGGGTTGATGATGTTGATATTAAAACTGAAAAAATCGTTCCAGTGAAAGGTATTGGCCTAAAGATAGATAAATACTCTTTCTGGAATGCTTATGAAAAAAAATCAGATATGAACGAGTTATATTCGTTCTGCCCTGATTTTTTGATTATTGAAGGAATAGAGACCACATCACATCTTGAGTATCTGATGAAGAACAACATCACACTCGCGCAAGGATATTACTGGCCTTCTAAAAAATATTAATGAAATGATATTCAGAGGATTATATAGCAGCAGTGGAATACGCAAGCATGTAACATGCCTACAATTATCGGACGCCCACTTAGTGCGACGTAACCGGCAGATGGCGTTGTTGAATAAATCGAACTTTTGCTGTGTTGAAGGATCAGAGCTCAGATCCTCCCAACAACGCAGACGACATGCCGTGGCAAAACAAAAATTCAAAATCACCAATTGGAAGACCTACAACAAGACCCTCATCAACCGTGGCTCCCTCACTTTCTGGCTGGACGATGAGGCTATTCAGACTTGGTATGAGTCAGCAACGCCTTCATCCCGGGGAAGGCCTCAGCGCTATTCTGACCTTGCCATCACGACCGTCCTCATGGTTAAACGCGTATTCCGACTGAGCCTGCGGGCCGCACAGGGCTTTCTTGATTCCATTTTTACCCTGATGGAGGGCCCGTTGCGCAGTCCGGATTACAGCAGTGTCAGCAAGCGGGCAAAATCGGTGAATGTCAGTTTTAAAACATCCTCTCGAGGAGAGATAGCGCATCTGGTGATTGACTCCACAGGGCTGAAAGTCTTCGGTGAAGGTGAATGGAAAGTCAAAAAACACGGCAAAGAACGCCGCCGTATCTGGCGAAAACTGCACCTTGCAGTCGATGCCAAAACACATGAAATAATCTGCGCAGACCTTTCTCTGAACAATGTCACGGATGCAGTGGCCTTTCCCGGGCTAATCCGGCAAACACACAGAAAAATCAGGTCAGCCGCAGCGGATGGCGCTTATGATACGCGGTTGTGTCACGATGAACTGCGGCGTAAGAAAATCAGCGCCCTTATCCCACCTCGAAAGGGAGCAGGTTACTGGCCAGTGGAGTATGCAGACCGTAATCGTGCAGTAGCAAACCAGCGTCTGACGGGGAGCAATACCCGGTGGAGATGGACAACAGATTACAATCGTCGCTCAATAGCGGAAACGGCGATGTACAGGATAAAACAGTTGTTCGGCGGTTCACTGACGCTGCGTGATTATGATGGGCAGGTAGCGGAGGCTATGACCATGGTGCATGCACTGAACAAAATGACGAAGGCAGGTATGCCAGAAAGCGTTCGTATTACCTGAAAACACGACTCGCTACGGGGATCCTTGCCCGAAACCTGATTTATTCAACAACGCCGCGGCCAAGATGAGTATAGGTAATTTGGCTATCGTAAAAGTGGTGGCTAAGAATGGCAATCTGCGATGTAAATTGGCCGGTTAATTATTGGCTATTTAAAATGACCGCTTAACGGCGTTTACTGTTCCGTTGCTCCCCAAACCCCAACACCAAAGCTGCACCAGCCCGGCATGACGGAGGGCTGGTGCGGTTAAGTTTTGTCCATTTTTTGGTTTTAATTCCTATCAATGATCCGTAATGCCAGTGACAAATCCCTTCCGGCGAAATAAGCCAGACGAGAGTCCTGTTGACGAACTACCTGGCTGTACTCCACGATGTGAACTGCACTTAAAATCAGGCGTTGTAAAACTCTTTGACCCTATGACACCAGAACTTCTTCGGGCACTATGTTCTTAGATTACAATTTGTTTTTTTTAGTTTTTTTGCTGGGAGCCATATCCTCCACCCAGCGGCTCAACAGACCAAGGTTTGACAGGCAAAAAATGAATGCACATACATAGATGACAAAAATTACCAAAAAAATTCGTATCCCCTCAACGCCTGAGAACATCAGGCATACACTTATAAAAAAACCTAACAACCATGTGATGACCATAGGCATAGCCAGTAGGATATACTGATCTAGCCAGCTTGTATGCATCAGGGAGTGAGAGAGAACTTCTCCGTTTCAATGGAGCCATTAACAGACTTATTGAGCAAATATTAACAGAAAATGATAAATCAGAGATCATTCGGAATTTTCTAGAAAACCAGGGAATGTACAGAAAGTACTGTGTTGATGAAACAATTGCATCCTGGTTCTCTCATGATGAAAAATCCAGTGTCTTTTTCTGGCTTTATCTTTTAAAAAAATTCAGAGATCAACAGCTTGGTGATGAGATCTTATCTCTTGCTGGCAACAGTTATCATGACAAAAAAATAGTATGTGATAAAAATAACTCAAAAATTACCGTTAATGAACTTCCAATCCGAACGCCAGATAATCCAAAGAAGTGTTTTATGGCTGGATTATATATTCTTGACCTGCTCAGCTTTTCACCTGACAAGTTGCAACGTACACTCGACGAAATAAAAATCGATTACTCGCATATAAGAGACCTACGCCGAAAAGATTTCGCCTGGTTTACAGATGCTGGGCCGGAAGATGTCAAATGGGTCTGGAAACAGTTTAATGGTCACCCGAACTTATTAAATAACATAAACAAGTGGGATCTTAGTGAGTCTCTTCTGTCTCAGGCTATACCATTACTTTACTACTTATGGGATGGTCGAGAAGACACGAAAGCTCTTTACCTTAATACATTGCGTAAGCGTTACGCAAATATGAAACATCGTAAGAAAGTTGCCGATAAGGCACCGGTTAATATTCGTATTTCTCCAGGTACTAAAAATACGCTGGTCAAACTGGAGAAGCGTTTTAACCGTAACAGGGCTGATGTCATTGAATATTTGATAGAAAAAACCTGGGCTGAGCTGAATCAGAAAAACTAAAAAAAATCTCAGTTATATATCACCTTACTGAATTCCCTGCCTTTTAACTCCAGCAGGCCATCCTCACCGGATGGTTTTTTTTCATTCAGAGGCCGATATGAAACATCCTTCAGGCTATGCCCTTATCCGTCGCCATCTTCGGCGTTATCCGCACGCGCTGCGCGAGCATCTAATCCAGGAACTTAACCGTCTGGTCACTTATGAACCGGTGATTGGAATCGTGGGTAAAACCGGCGTCGGTAAATCCTCGCTGTGTAACGCGCTGTTCCGCAGTGAAGTCTGTGCAGTCAATGCAGTGGAGGCCTGTACCCGCCAGCCACAGCGCGTACGGCTACGTTTCGGTAATCACTTCCTGACGCTCGTTGATTTACCCGGCGTGGGTGAAAGTTTTACCCGTGACGGTGAATACCGTGAGCTGTACCGGGACCTCATGCCACAGCTGGATATGGTGCTGTGGGTACTTAAGGCCGATGACCGGGCTTATGCGGTGGAAGAGCAGTTTTATCGGGACGTGTTCGCGCAGTTCAGCGGACCTGTGCCGCCAGTGCTGTGGGTACTGAACCAGGTGGACAAACTTGAGCCCGCCGAGTTGTGGAACTGGTCGTCGGCGCAGCCTTCCGCATTACAGACTGAACATATTACACAGAAACGGCGGGCTGTGGCTCGTCAGTTAGGGATTGCTGAGCAGGATATTCTGCCGGTCTCGGTGCGGGGGCGTTATCGCCTGTCACGTCTGGTGGAAGCGATGATTACCCGCCTCCCAAAGCAGGCCCGCAGCCCGCTGGTTCCCCACCTGCATAATGGGTATTACACCGCCAGCGTCATCAGCACCGCCAGCAGCAGCTTTGGCGATGCCGTGGTGGAAATGATTGATAAGATTATTGATCTGGCCCCGCTACCACAGGTGGCTCGCATTGCGCTGCAGTCTGTAACACACACTGTCGCCCGTGCGGCACGCTCCATGTGGGGATTTTTCTTCGGTTAGACACTTCGCTTTCGATGAATGGCCTTATCGGTTTCGATAAGTTTTCTTGTTTCATTACGATCGATTTTGTCGATCGAGCTGATCGATATTCATCGTTGTACATGATTAATCCGGTAGCCACATAATCCACAGGGCATTATGTGATTTGTTAATTTTAACCATCAAAATCAATGCGATGTATCGCAGGTATTGTCACGCATTAAGGAAAGTATATGCCGTTAATTCTGTTATGGGGCGGTCTGGCCCTGTTGCTGGGTATCGTGGCTTCCGCTAACGGACGTTCGTTCTGGGGCTGGTTCATTCTCGGTCTGATAATCGACCCGATACTGGCGGGGCTGCTTTACTGGCTTATTGCAAAGGACCGCACATGAAAACATTTCTGCGTCTGTTCGGTAAGTTCACCTGCTGGTACATCACCCTCATTATCTTTATGGCCTGCCTGCTGTTCATTATCACCACCCTGGGCAATATGGCTGGCTTCTGACAGGACACTCCAATGAAAAATAAACTGATTATTTCATTTTTACTGGCTTCAGCGCTGACGCCTTCTGTCTCGCATGCGTTTGGCAACCGTGATAGCTGGGTAAGTGGCTATGCGCAGGGAACGTCTGAATACATCATCCTCGGTAAAGGGCAATCACAACTTTATCTGTCCTGCGACAGTTCCGGCTCACAGTCAGCGACCATTATCTTCACTGACGTGAACGGCCATCAGGTCAGGATGGACAGCGGCCAGACACTTACCATGAGAATTGATAGCGCTGAAGAAGTGAATATCAGCGAGAGCGCGTCTCATGTGGGGTCTGACAATGTGATGTGGGCCTGGAACAAATTACGCACCGGCAAACGTGTTGTGGTTTCAGGTAGCGGGGTAAAACCTGCCACTTTCACTTTAGCGGGGGCTGCTGCAGTTCTTCCTGCCTTCGGTGACAACGGCTGTGTACCCGGATTTGCACTGTAGTTCTGCCTCACTCTTACAGGTTAAAGGAAATATCATGAAGAAAATCATTACAGTCGCAGCACTCTGTCTGCTGTCATTTTCTTCGCTGGCCGCGTCTTCACCGGTCAGTGTCAGCTTCAGCCCGGGAAGCTACAGTCACTATTCATCGATTCGGGTTACATCAAAAGTCGATTCGATTGTGATTAAACAACTCATTGTCAACAGGGGAAACTGCCAGGATGCAGAATTCGCCAGCCCGTGGAAACCGGTACGTCTGGGATTTGGCGGTGCTGTATCCCATGAATTTACCGGCAAGGGGCTGATGGTTCCCTGTAATGTACTGGAAGTGGTGGTCCAGACAAGCGAAGGCGCATGGCAGTTTGATTTTGACAGCTGACACCGCGCGCTTTTCCACCTTTCTTTTCTGTCTGAACGCCCTGCTCAAACGAGCAGGGCGTTTTCTTTTGCCTCTTTTAAAGGAATTACTCATGAGATTAGCCAGCCGCTTTGGCCGTATAAACCAGATACGCCGTGACAGTCCTCTGACCCATGAAGAGCTGATGAGTCGTGTTCCCAGTGTATTCGGGAGTGACAAACATGAATCGCGTTCAGACCGTTACACCTACATTCCGACCATCACCATCCTCGAAAGCCTGCAGCGCGAGGGTTTTCAGCCGTTCTTTGCCAGCCAGACAAAGGTTCGGGACCAGAGCAAGCGGGAGCACACCAAACACATGCTTCGCCTGCGTCGCGCCGGGCAGCTAAACGGTCATCAGGTACCGGAAATCATTTTACTCAACAGCCATGACGGCTCATCAAGCTACCAGATGCTACCGGGGCTGTTTCGTGGCGTCTGTACTAACGGTCTGGTCTGCGGTCAGTCATTCGGAGAGGTGCGGGTACCGCATAAAGGCAATGTCGTCGAGAGGGTGATTGAAGGGGCTTACGAAGTGCTCGGGGTGTTTGAGCGGGTGGATGAAAAGCGTGATGCCATGGCGTCACTTTTACTTCCGCCACCAGCACAGCACGCTCTGGCAAATGCCGCGCTGAAATATCGCTTTGGTGAGGACCACCAGCCGGTCACGGTATCGCAGTTGCTGACCTCACGTCGCCGGGAGGATTGCAGTGATGACCTGTGGACCGTCTACCAGCGCGTACAGGAGAACCTGATGAAAGGGGGATTGTCAGGACGAACCGCACAGGGGAAAAGCAGTCGCACCCGTGCCGTTACCGGTATTGATGGCGATGTGAAGCTCAATCGCGCCCTGTGGGTAATGGCAGAAAACATGCTCGCGTTTTTCGGGCGTTAAACAACCGTTCCGGCATAAGGAGATAGTTTAATGGATACACAAAACCTTCAGTTCGCTGAGCAGACAGCAATTACTGCCTCAGTGGTACCTGACGAGTTACGCATCGGCTTCTGGCCACAGCACTTTGGCTCCATCCCGCAATGGATAACCCTCGAGCCCAGAATTTTTGCCTGGATGGACCGCCTGTGTACCGATTATCACGGCGGTATCTGGCGCTTTTCGACGCTCAGCAACGGCGGCGCTTTTATGGCCCCTGAGTCAGAGCACGATGAGAAGTGGACATTGTTCAACAATATGAATGGCAACGGCGCGGAACTTACTGTTGAAGCCGCAGGGATAGTGGCCTGTCTGATGGTATACAGCCATCATGCCTGCTGTACCGAATGTGACGCGATGACAGAGCACTATTATCGCTTACGAGACTTCGCGCTAAAACATCCAGAGTGCAGTGCCATTATGTATCTAATCGACTGAGGAATACCTGACATGAATACCGTATTATGCCCGGAGTCTTCACAGCGTGAACTCTTTCCGCTGAATGTTATGCTTCGGCAGGGTTGCCTGCTTCCTGCGACATCCGGATTAACACCCTATGCCCAACGGACCATCCGCCGCGCTATCAACCTGCTGGATAAATATCTGCGCCAACCCGGCATACCCTTTACCTCAAGTACTGCTGCTCGTGACTGGCTTCGGTTACAGCTGGCAGGACAAGAACGGGAAGTGTTTATGGTGCTCTATCTCGATAACCAGCACCGTTTACTGGAGAACGAAGCACTATTTGCCGGTTCGGTTAACCATGTCCAGGTCCACCCGCGTGAGGTAGTGAAGTCAGCGCTTCGATTTAATGCTGCGGCCGTTGTGTTTGCGCATAACCATCCATCAGGCGATCCGGAGGCCAGCCAGTGCGACCGCGACATTACGGGCAGGCTTCAAGAAGCGTTAGCACTGGTTGATGTGAAAACGCTCGATCATCTGGTCATCGGCTCAGAGGGCATTGTGTCGTTCGCGGAGCGAGGCTGGATATGAAAATCATCAGTAAACGCCAGGCCATGACTTTGTACCGGCAGCATCCTGGATCCCGGCTGTTTCGCTTCAGTACGGGCAAATATAAATGGTCAGGCAGTATCTGCCATTATGCAGGCCGCGAGGTGGAAAACATATGCGGCGTTCTGGCCGTATTTGCTGAACGCCGTCAGGACCGCAATGGTCCCTATGTCATTCTTCGAAGCGTTACTCTCAATTAATCTTTCCCTTTATTCAGGAACAATAATGAACAATCACTCAGAATCTGGTACCAAGCCGGAGGATCCCGCCTGCCAACAGTGGGGACTAAAGAGTACGATCACACCCTGTTTTGGAACTCGTCTGGTGCAAGAAGGCAACCGCCTGCATTTTCTCGCTGACCGGGCCGGATTTTACGGTGCTTTTAGCGACGATGACGCGCTGCACTTGGATCAGGCCTTTCCGCTGATACTCAAACAACTAGAACTAATGCTAAACAGCGGCGAGCTCAATCCCCGCTATCAGCACTGCGTCACGTTTTACCACAACGGACTCACCTGCGAAGCCGATACGCTTGGTAGTTGTGGCTACGTATACATCGCCGTTTACCCCACCCAACGATAACGAATTTCACGAGAGAAAGCATGAAAACTCTACCTGCTATAATTTCGCGGGCGGCGAAGCCCTGTCTGTCGCCCGTTGCAGTCTGGCAAATGCTAATTACACGCCTGCTGGAAAAACACTATGGTCTGACCCTGAACGATACGCCGTTCTGTGATGAAACCGTTATACAGGAACATATCGATGCCGGTATCACTCTGGCTAATGCTGTTAACTTTCTGGTGGAGAAGTATGAGTTAGTCCGTATCGATCGCTGTGGATTTTCCTCACAGGTGCAAGCACCATATTTGACTGCGACAGACATTCTTCATGCCAGGAAAGCGTGCGGGCTGATGAGCCGGTATTCTTACAGGGAGGTAAGTAATATTGTTCTTAGCCGATCACGGCTGTGAGGGGATTGAGATCTGAGAAGGTTTCCACGATACGTGAAGAATTTGATGAGATTAACGACTCGATGAAAGGCTCATCGAGTCGTATGAAAAACAAGGTGGGGGCACAAAAGGGGGCATTTATAAAGATGAAACAAGAAAATATGTATATTTATCAAAGGATATTGGTGGTTTGTTATGTTCCTATTATCGCACCATTATCTACGCGACTTCACGCGATGTTCAGCAAAAGTGCCTTGTGCCATATTTTTGCCATTTCCTCCCAGAAATGAGTCAATTTGACCGGGTTCTCAAAAAACGCATGGAGCAAAATGGGTCTATTTACACTGTCATTTTCTGCTCCAGTGAACGGGCAAAAGCGCTGGGAATAACGTAATTACCCACTTTTACGGGACCTGCATGTGAAGTTCCTGATATCAGTGCAAGAAAGAAACAAATTCTACCGCCGACAATATTTTTTGTTGTCTTGTGCATCCTTACAACCCGGTATTTTTATTTACCCCGTACAGATGGCTGCTATTAACCATCATTTCACTGTTATGACCGCTTACCGTGCCAGATTCCGATGCGTGAACGGCAGTTTTATTCGCGTACCCGGCATAATGTAATAACGTTCACGACAACCCCGTCCCTGCTCGTAGGCTTTATCTTTGCAAGCGCCATAGTCGATCACACGAAATGAAACATTGCCGGTATTGCTGATAACGTCGCCATTACGGCTGTATTCAAAGCGCTCTTTACGCGGCGCGACTACCAAAATCGCGCCAATTCCCTGCTGACGCTGTCACAACAGCCACTTTATTAGCCCGAGTCTCCGCCCTTTCGGTGACCGGCTCATCTATCCATTGCAAACGATAATAACGCTCGACATCATCTGCTGGACTTTTATAAAAGAAGCGAAAAACGTCCTTGGCCTGACCAGAAAGAATAAGGGTTGCATTGAACTGTATTTTTACATCCCCAATCCAGTAGCCGTCTGGCAGACGCGGAGTAATCTGTGACCGGTGTACTACCATCAGGAACAAGACGTGAATTGCGGTCCAGGAAAATTCATGTGGGCACGGAAAATTCTGCGATATGCAGACTTCTGACGCGACGAAGGAGAGCAAAGATGATTAATAAATTGCAGAACGGAAAACAACCACGTACCAGAAGCAACAGATAAAACTAACCGGGAGATGCATTAACCTTGCGCATCAACGCCTGCTTGTGCATCACCCGGTTTCAATTACGCTCGGATCGTGTCGTCGCCGAAGCCAACCCACTTATATGTGGTCAGTGCTTCCAGCCCCATTGGACCACGCGCGTGCAGTTTTTGCGTACTTACCGCTACTTCCGCACCCAATCCGAACTGGCCGCCATCGGTGAAACGCGTAGAAGCGTTAACGTACACGGCAGAAGAGTCTACTTCATTCACGAAACGATCGGCGTTACGCAGCGTGCGCGTCAGGATCGCATCGGAATGTTGGGTCCCATGCTCGCGAATGTGGGCGATGGCATCGTCCAGGTCAGTAACGACTTTCACATTCAAATCCAGCGACAGAAACTCGTCGTCATACTCTTCGGCTTTCACCGCGACCACGTTAGCGGGCCCTGACTGCAATGTAGCCAGCGCCATCTCATCGGCATGCAGCGTGACGCCACTTTGCGCCATCTGCTCGCTCAGTGCAGGCAGAAAACGTGGCGCGATGTCCTGATGCACTAACAGAGTTTCTACAGTGTTACAGGTGCTCGGACGCTGGGTTTTGGCGTTGACGATAATCTTCAGCGCAGGGGCGATCTCTGCCGTGTCATCTACATAGATATGACATACGCCAATACCACCGGTGATCACCGGAATGGTCGACTGCTCACGACATAACTTGTGCAGACCCGCGCCACCGCGAGGGATCAGCATGTCGATGTACTTATCCATACGCAGCATTTCAGCGACCAGTGCGCGGTCCGGGTTGTCTATCGACTGCACGGCTGCGGCGGGTAAACCGCAGGCTTCCAGCGCCTTTTGGATCACCGCCACGGTTGCGGCATTCGTCCGGTACGTCTCTTTTCCTCCGCGCAGGATCGCCGCATTGCCGGTTTTCAGGCACAGGGAAGCCACGTCGACGGTGACGTTTGGACGCGCTTCATAAATCACGCCAATCACACCCAGCGGGACACGACGACGCTCCAGACGCAGGCCGCTGTCCAGCAGACCGCCGTCAATCACCTGCCCGACCGGATCGGCGAGATGACACACCTGGCGCACATCGTCAGCAATCGCTTTCAGACGCGCCGGCGTCAGGGTCAGGCGGTCGAGCATCGCATCGCTCAGGCCGTTGGCTCGCGCCTGCTCAACATCTTGTACATTTGCGCTGAGGATGCTTTCGGTTTGTGCTTCCAGCTCATCAGCGATTGTTTCCAGTACGCGATTTTTTTCGCGACTGGAGAGCAGCGCCAACTTGTATGACGCGGCTTTGGCAGCAATGCCCATTTTTTCCAGCATATGCCTGTTCCTTAACGGGTAATCATGTCATCACGATGGACAGCAACCGGGCCGTATTCATAGCCCAGGATGGTATCAATCTGTTGTGAGTGGTGTCCGGCAATACGGCGCAGCGCGTCGCTGTTATAGCGGGTTACGCCGTGGGCAATATCGCGCCCTTCCAGATTGCAGATGCGGATCACTTCACCACGAGAGAAGTTACCTGTCACGCTTTTAATACCTTTTGGCAGCAACGAGCTGCCGCGCTCCAGAATAGCTCCTGTTGCGCCTTCATCGACGGTAATTTCACCGGCAGGCGGCGCGCCGAAAATCCAGCGTTTACGATTTTCCAACGGAGAAGCCTGAGCATGAAAACGCGTCCCAACGGAAACGCCTTCCATCACGTCGCCAATCACGCCTGGCTTGCTGCCTGCGGCAATAATGGTGTCGATCCCGGCGCGGCACGCGACATCGGCGGCCTGTAGTTTAGTCCCCATGCCGCCGGTTCCCAGGCCAGAGACGCTGTCCCCGGCAATAGCGCGCAGCGCATCATCAATACCGTGCACGTCTTTGATCAGCTCCGCCTGCGGATTAGTACGCGGATCGGCGGTGAACAGTCCCTGCTGATCGGTCAGCAACAGCAGCTTATCGGCCCCGGCCAGAATCGCTGCCAGCGCCGAAAGGTTGTCGTTGTCACCCACTTTAATTTCGGCGGTAGCCACCGCATCGTTCTCATTAATGACCGGGACGATGTTGTTATCGAGCAGCGCGCGCAGCGTATCGCGGGCATTGAGGAAGCGCTCTCTGTCTTCCATATCCGCACGCGTTAGCAGCATCTGCCCGATATGAATACCGTATATCGAGAACAGCTGTTCCCACAGTTGAATCAATCGGCTCTGCCCTACCGCCGCCAACAGCTGTTTCGAAGCTATCGTTGCCGGGAGCTCAGGGTAACCAAGATGCTCACGTCCGGCAGCAATCGCGCCCGAAGTAACGATAACAATACGATGCCCTGCGGCATGGAGCTGCGCGCACTGGCGAACCAGTTCTACGATATGGGCGCGGTTCAGGCGGCGCGATCCGCCCGTTAACACACTGGTGCCTAGTTTTACCACCAGCGTCTGGCTGTCACTCATGATTCTCTGCCATTCAAAATTGGGGAAAATGATATCAAACGAACGTTTTAGCAGGACTGGCCCCGGTTGCCAACAACCAGCGTACAAAGCATGAAATTTTATTGCGCAGGATCAGCAAGCGTAGCGGCTGATTTTGACGCCTTTATTACAGAAACAAAAAAACATCCTTTTTTAAAATTATTCTTACTTTGTCATAAAACGTTCATTGCCAGACGTTAAAAACCTTCCTGTCTTTTAGCGGGGATCACACCCAGTAAATATTAGCGCGTACTTTTTAATCAGGAATGAAAATGAAAAAGAGCACTCTGGCATTAGTGGTGATGGGAATTGTTGCGTCGGCATCCGTACAGGCAGCGGAAGTGTATAACAAGAACGGCAATAAACTGGATCTCTATGGCAAAGTAAAAGCCATGCATTACATGACGGATTATGACAGCAAAGACGGCGACCAGAGCTATGTCCGTTTAGGTTTTAAAGGTGAAACGCAAATTAACGATGAACTGACGGGATATGGCCGTTGGGAAGCGGAGTTTGCCGGTAATAAAGCCGAAAGTGACTCCAACCAGCAAAAAACGCGTTTGGCTTTTGCTGGTCTGAAATTAAAAAATCTTGGCTCATTTGATTATGGTCGTAACCTGGGCGCGTTGTACGACGTGGAAGCATGGACCGATATGTTCCCGGAATTCGGCGGCGACTCCTCTGCGCAAACCGATAACTTTATGACCAAACGCGCCAGCGGCCTGGCGACCTACCGCAACACTGACTTCTTCGGTGTTGTGGATGGCCTGGATCTCACCTTGCAGTATCAGGGTAAAAACCAGGACCGCGATGTGAAAAAACAGAACGGAGACGGTTTTGGTACTTCCGTGACCTATGACTTTGGCGGAAGTGATTTCGCGGTAAGCGGAGCGTATACCAACTCCGATCGTACCAACCAGCAGAATCTGCAATCGCGCGGTACGGGCGATAAGGCAGAAGCCTGGGCGACCGGCTTAAAATATGATGCTAACGATATCTATATTGCGACCATGTACTCCGAAACACGCAATATGACGCCAATTTCCGGCGGCTTTGCCAATAAAACACAAAACTTCGAGGCGGTTGTTCAGTACCAATTTGACTTTGGTCTGCGTCCGTCACTGGGTTATGTGCTGTCGAAAGGTAAAGATATTGAAGGCGTTGGGAATGAGGACCTGGTGAATTATATCGACGTGGGTGCAACGTACTATTTCAACAAAAATATGTCTGCGTTTGTTGATTATAAAATCAACCAGCTTGATAGCGATAATAAGCTGGGTATCAATGACGATAATATCGTTGCCGTCGGTATGACCTACCAGTTTTGATTATACCCTTCATACTTCAAGCTGCATGTGCGTTGGCCTTCCTGCAACGCGAATTATTTAGGGTCTAGCATAAAAAATGCCGGATGGGGTTGCGCCGCCATCCGGCATTTTGCTGTTCGTTATGCCGTTAATTTAACGGGTTCATCCTTAAAATCATCAGCAGGCTCCAACGCCAGATTCAGCGACGTTAACAATCCATGTAATTTTTCATGAAACTCACGCAAGGTGTATTCCAGTCGCTCGACCACTTCGGTCTCTTTCACTGGCACCGCAGTCCAGTTACCATCTTTATCAAACAAACCAAAATGATAGCTGTAGGTAAAGCGTTTTTCCTGCGCTTCCAGTTCCATCCACCAGCCCCAGAACTCGCGTTTCTCGGGGGCGGGTTTCACGTTGACGCAAACAGCCAGACAATCGAAGAAAAATCGATTATCTTCGCACTGTCCTTCGCGGATATACGGACCCAGCGCGGTGAATTTCTTGATCAATCTACTTTTCGGATGCCCACTCGGTAACGTCATTACGATCTCCTTAGGTGAAGCACCTGTTTTACCAAATCGATAAAATTTAGCAAACTTTTAACACAATCTCTGATTGATCCAACCGGTTATTTCCTGCAGCCCTTTGTCAAAATTGCGATACACCGGGTTGAATGGAATCTCCAGCAACTTACCGTCAGAAGATGAAGATGTGATTAAACGCGACTCCTCTTCCGGGCTAAATGGATCGTTTTTCCAGAACCCCGACAACATTGGCGTCGGACAACGTCTGCCCAGCAGACCCTGCACTTTTAATGAATAGCGATTAAGCTCTACACGCAGCGCTTCATCGGAGGCGTCATGCATCCCCAGACGACTTGCCAGAACGTCAAGATACATTTCCGGAACGCTTGCCTGGCGCTGCGGGTCGCTAAGCAGCGCGTGAACCACTGGCCCCAAACAGGCCACCACTTTCAGACGCGATGATTCCAGATACGCCAGGCGTACCGCCACGTTAGCGCCAAAGCGAAAACCGAAGGCCGCCACGCGGGTGTGATCCACCCAGGGAACGTTTGGCAACGCTTTTAATACGTGCTGGTGCAGCAGGCTGGAATCCTGGGTCAGTTTCCATTTTGACGAGAACCCGACCGACGGCATATCCAGCGTCAGCATGGCGATACCGCGCGGGGCAAAGTAGCGCTCATACAGACTGTAGTAATCCGTTTGCATAGAGTCGAGGCCACCGCACATCAGCACCGTCGGGAACGGACCGTCGCCTTTTGGCATATGCAGGAAGCCAGTGATTGGCGCGCCGCCGGTAACGGCAAATTCCATCTCACGCAGCGTACCCGGCAGACGCTGTGCGGCCTCTTCATAGGCACGGTTGGCCAGAGCCTGCGCCTGCTCTGCCAGCTCATCGCCTTTTAAGTGGGGATAAGCGGCAATGTTGTACAACGTGGAGGCATGTAGCCAGTGGCGTCCGCTCACCTGCGGATCCGCTTCCATAGACGCTTTCTGTTGCCAGTCCATCGCCTGCTTCGCCCACTCGTAGATCCAGTTCCCGCCGCGATACCCGATGACCGTGTCGTAGAGTTCTTTATCCGTACGTTCGGCTTCACTCATGACGATGCGGGCCTGCACTTCGAGAATTTCACGCGGATCGACGCCACGCCAGATCCACATCAGGCGATTCACCATGCGATACCAGTGCGGAACTGTTTTGCCATCAAGAGCCGATTGTACGGACGGCTGCGCGCCGCGATTAAAACGACGAACCAGCGTTGACGTTTCAGGGTGTTTGAAGCGGGGTTTAAACAGGACTTCGCTGAGGTTAGCCTGTGACATGATTGCAGCCTCCATGAATACTCACTAAGGCATAGTGTAACCTGACACCGCAAAAAAAGAACAACGCCCGGCATTGCCAGGCGTCGAAAACGTTATTGATTAGCGACCAGAGATCGGCGGGACAAACACAACGCCCATATCCCACGGCTGCTCAATCCAGGTATCCTGAGGGATATCAACAACATAATCATTCACCAGCGGACGACCGGCCGGCTTAGCGAAGATCGTGACGAAATGCGCTTTAGGATACATTTCGCGGATCGCAACGGCGGTACCACCGGTATCAACCAGGTCATCAATTACGATAAAACCTTCACCGTCGCCTTCGGCACGCTTCAGCACTTTCAGTTCGCGCTGGTTGTCGTGATCGTAGCTGGAGATGCATACGGTATCGACATGACGAATACCCAATTCACGCGCCAGCAATGCGCCCGGCACCAGACCACCACGGCTAACGGCAATAATGCCTTTCCATTGTTCAGAAGGCATCAGGCGGCTTGCCAGTTTACGTGCATGGATCTGCAACATGTCCCAGGTGACGACGTATTTTTCGCTCATGTGAAGTGTCCCAGCCTGTTTATCTACGGCTTAAAAAGTGTTCGAGGGGGAAATAGGTTGCGCGAGATTATAGAGATCTGACGCACTAAAAACCAGTGTTTCGCGGAATCCGCGCCTCTTTTTGCATGCTTTATGCTAGCCGTCGGCGGAGAAAGTGGTATTCTCAATCGCATCGCGCAAGCCTGACTTGTGGTGTTTTTAATTCTGCTAACCCTGTGGCCTGCAAGCAAGTTTTGCAGGACATCGCCAAGGAGACTCAACGTGTCTGAACTGTCTCAGTTATTCCCGCAACCGCTGTGGGATATTTTTGCCAAAATCTGTTCTATTCCTCATCCGTCCTACCATGAAGAGCAGCTCGCTGAACACATTCTGAGCTGGACCCAAGAGAAAGGTTTCCACGTCGAGCGCGATCAAGTCGGTAATATCCTGATTCGCAAACCCGCTACCGCAGGAATGGAAAACCGCAAGCCGGTCGTTCTGCAGGCGCACCTGGATATGGTCCCGCAGAAAAACAACGACACCGTGCACGACTTCACCAAAGATCCTATCCAGCCTTATATTGATGGCGAATGGGTAAAAGCCCGTGGCACCACGCTGGGTGCGGATAACGGTATCGGTATGGCGTCCGCGCTGGCCGTTCTGGCTGATGACAATGTGGTACACGGTCCGCTGGAAGTCCTGCTGACCATGACCGAAGAAGCAGGTATGGATGGCGCATTTGGTCTGCAGGCTAACTGGCTGCAGGCGGATATCCTGATCAACACCGACTCAGAAGAAGAAGGTGAGATCTATATGGGTTGCGCAGGTGGGATCGACTTTACCTCTAACCTGCCGCTGTTCCGTGAAGCAATCCCGGCTGGCTTCCAGAGCTTTAAGCTGACGTTAAAAGGTCTGAAAGGTGGCCACTCCGGCGGTGAAATCCACGTGGGTCTCGGCAACGCGAACAAGCTGCTGGTACGCTTCCTGGCGGGTCACGCTGAAGAGTTGGATCTGCGTCTGGTTGATTTCAACGGCGGTACGCTGCGCAATGCGATTCCGCGTGAAGCCTTCGCTACCCTCGCCGTGGCTGCAGATAAAGTTGATGCGTTAAAAGCGCTGGTCAGCACCTACCAGGAAATCCTGAAAAACGAGCTGGAAGCTAAAGAGAAAAACCTGGCTCTGCTGCTGGATGCCGTTACTAACGACAAAGCCGCGCTAACCGCGCAGTCTCGCGACAGCTTTGTACGTCTGCTGAACGCCACCCCTAACGGTGTGATCCGCAACTCCGACGTCGCCAAAGGCGTGGTAGAAACCTCCCTGAACGTCGGTGTGGTAACCATGACTGACGATAATGTCCAGATCCACTGCCTGGTACGTTCGCTGATCGACAGCGGTAAAGACTACGTGGTGAGCATGCTGGATTCACTGGGTAAACTGGCTGGCGCCAAAACTGAAGCCAAAGGCGCGTATCCAGGCTGGCAGCCGGATGCAAACTCTCCGGTTATGCACCTGGTTCGTGAAACCTATCAGCGTCTGTTCAATAAAACGCCGAACATTCAGATCATCCATGCTGGTCTGGAATGTGGCCTGTTCAAAAAACCGTATCCGGAAATGGACATGGTTTCCATCGGGCCAACCATCACCGGTCCGCACTCCCCGGATGAGCAGGTTCATATCGAAAGCGTCGGCCACTACTGGACGCTGCTGACTGAACTGCTGAAGTCTATTCCGGCGAAGTAAGTCTGCGTTAAATGCCGGATGGCGCTGTGCTTATCCGGCAATACATGTATGTCACAACCCCAATAACAGCTGCCTTTCTATTTGTGGATCCAGCAGCGTGACGTGTAACCCCACCAGCCTCACACCTCGCCCTCCCCGACGTGCTTCCCAGGTTTTGTGTGCCGTCGCAATTAAGTCGTCTTTATTTAAGCGCGGCCAGACATGCTCCTGAGTGGTCTGCTGAAAATCATTAAACTTGAGTTTTATTCCCTGGCGGGCGATCAGGAGATCCGGCTTAACCTTTGCCAGACGCCGTTCCAGTTCGGGATAGAGCCGCTCAATAATCGCTTCACACTCTGACCACTGATGAATATCTTCCGCCAGTGTCCGCTCGACGCCGACGGATTTGCGCAGCCTGTCGCTGTTGACGTCCCGCTCGTCAATTCCCTGACTGCGCTCCCACAACACGCGGCCAAACTTACCAAAACGTTTGAGCAGCGTAGCCAGATCGTATTTTTGAATATCTTCGCAGGTACGCAATCCCATCGACTCCAGCTTAGCGGCGGAGACTTTACCGACGCCAGGAATTTTCCCCAGCGGTAACGTTTTGAGAAATTCAGGGACATCAGCAGGGGTTATCACATATTGCCCGTTGGGTTTATTAAGATCGGAGGCGATTTTTGCCAGAAATTTAACCGGCGCAATCCCCGCAGAGGCGGTTAGCTGTAGTTCATTGAAGATCGTCTGGCGGATCTCCTGGGCGATCAGCGTCGCGGAGCCGTGGCAGTAAACGCTGTCGGTGACATCCAGATAGGCTTCATCCAGCGAAAGCGGTTCAATCAACGAGGTATAGCGGGAGAAGATCGCCTGAATCTGGCATGACGCTTCTTTGTATGCCTCATAACGACCGGGTAACAGGGTAAGATGCGGGCACAGCTTTAACGCCATTCCGGTTGGCATTGCGCTGCGCACGCCAAATTTACGCGCCGGATAATTGGCTGTGCTGATAACCCCGCGGCGTTCACGACTGCCGCCAATGGCAATGGGAATGTCACGCAGGGCGGGATTATCACGCATTTCCACCGCCGCGAAAAAGCAGTCCATATCGACATGTATGATTTTGCGCATGACTCACCTCTCACAACACTGTTTAAGTATACAGTATTTTTGCGACATGAGAAGTCAGCTCCTCTGCAACGTCAGTGCGTGTCCATTCATCACAAAGCGCGCATCACACAGATAACGCACAAATTGTCCGTCGCGTACACACGCTCGCGCAGCGTCTCATTTAACTCATGAGGTTCGGTGTACCATAAAGTTCGCTAACCCACAAAATACGCCACGCCTGACAGACTTTAAGCACAATTTTCCGTATAAAGAAAATCTAAAGTGTAAACGCAGCACGAGAGACTTGCGAAAAACTCTCTGGGTGATAATGTGAGCGCTCCAGATCCAGATTTATCCGATTTGGGGACTCTTTTTGCCGTCCTGGCGTGTGTAATCGTTTTATCAAGGAATAAGTAGTATGCGTAAAATCGCATTTTTTCTTGCGATGCTTTTATTGCCGTGCGTTTCGTTTGCCGGTTTGCTGAGCAGCAGCAGCCCGACTACGCCTGTCAGCAAAGAATATAAGCAACAATTAATGGGCTCCCCTGTCTATATCCAGATCTTCAAAGAAGAGCGAACGTTGGATCTGTACGTCAAGATGGGCGAACAGTATCAATTGCTCGACAGTTATAAGATCTGCAATTATTCCGGCGGCTTAGGGCCGAAACAGCGTCAGGGTGATTTCAAAAGTCCGGAAGGATTTTACAGCGTACAGCGCGGACAGCTGAAACCGGATAGCCGCTTTTACAAAGCGATTAACATTGGTTTCCCTAACGCCTACGACCGCGCACACGGTTATGAAGGTAAATACCTGATGATTCACGGTGCCTGCGTTTCCGTCGGCTGCTACGCGATGACCGATAACGGCATTGATGAGATTTTCCAGTTTGTCACCGGTGCGCTGGTGTTTGGGCAGTCCAGCGTGCAGGTCAGCATTTATCCGTTCCGTATGACCGACGCCAACATGCAGCGCCATAAATTCTCGTATTACAAAGAGTTCTGGTCACAGCTAAAACCGGGATACGATTACTTCGAACAAACGCGTAAGCCACCGACAGTTTCCGTCGTAGATGGCCGTTACGTTATCAGCAAGCCGTTGAGTCACGAAGTGGTCCAGCCGCAGCTGGCATCAAACTACGCGCTCCCCGAGACAAAATAATGCCCACTCGCCTGGCATAATCTTTTGCCAGGTTTCATTGCCGGTTAACGGCTGCGTGGCAATCACGGTGACCACATCATTGGGTGTGGTCTCTGAGCTAAAATCGATTTCCACATCCTGATCCAGCAACGTCGCTACACCAAATGGCGCACGCCGGGTGATCCAAAACAGGTTGGTCGAACAGAAGGCCATCACATAACGCCCGTCAGACAGCAGCATGTTGAAGACCCCCTTCTCTCGCAGTTCTCCTGCCAGCACCGCGATATACTTAAATACTGCCGTCATATTGCCAGGCGTGCGTGGATAGCGCTCAGTCAGCTTATGCAGTAGCCAGCAAAATGCTTTTTCGCTGTCGGTTTCCCCGACCGGACGGAAATTACCGGTTTCCAACGATTTATAGCCGCTGAGCTGGCCGTTATGAGCGTACGTCCAGTTACGTCCCCACAGCTCTCGCGTAAATGGATGGGTATTTTCCAGTGCCACTTCGCCACGGTTCGCCTGACGAATATGGGCAATCACAGAACAGGATTTGATGGGATAGTCTTGTACCTGTTTGGCGATAGGCGAATTAAAGCTGGGTTGCGGATCTTTAAACGTACGGCAGCCCTTACCTTCATAAAAAGTAATCCCCCAGCCGTCTTTGTGCGGACCGGTACCTCCGCCGCGCTGAACCAACCCGGTGAAGCTAAAGCAGATATCGGTTGGCACATTGGCGCTCATCCCGAGCAGTTCGCACATATATCACCTCCACAACAGCGGGGGCGACGAGCCCCCAGCGAAGTCTTATTTAACCATCTCTTTTTCGATCAACTGGATCAGGATATGAATCACTTTGATATGAATTTCCTGAATACGATCAGCGTAGCCAAAGTGCGGCACGCGAATTTCGATATCCGCGCTGCCCGCCATTTTGCCGCCATCTTTACCGGTCAGGGTGATAACTTTCATCCCTTTCTCACGCGCTGCGGCAATCGCTTTAATTACGTTACCGGAATTACCTGAAGTCGAGATGCCTAACAGGACATCTCCCTCACGACCCACGGCTTCTACGTAGCGAGAGAACACATAATCGTAACCGAAATCGTTGCTGACGCAGGAGATATGGCTGACGTCAGAGATAGCGATAGCAGGGTAACCAGGACGGTTTTCACGATAGCGTCCGGTCAGCTCTTCGGCAAAGTGCATCGCGTCGCAATGGGAACCGCCGTTACCGCAAGAAAGTACCTTACCGCCGGCTTTAAAGCTGTCTGCCAACAGGACCGCCGCGCGCTGAATGGCGTGAATATTGGCGTCATCTTTAAGAAAATTAGCCAGCGTTTCCGCCGCTTCGCTCAGTTCGTTACGAATAAGATCCTGGTACATGAGGATATCCTTCAGCATGAATGTAAATGACAAGGTGCAGTGTACCGGATAGCGCTACCAGCGAGAAGTACAAGCCACAGGAATGGCTACGGCTTTTGATTTTTTGTGCCGGTTAAAACAGCAACAATGTGAGCTTTGTTGTAATTATTTTGTAAACACATTGCTAAAAGAATTTACATCCACTACAACCATATCATCACAAGTGGTCAGACCTCCTACAAGCAAGGGAGCTTTTCGTTATGATGATTTTGAGTATTATCGCTACGGTTGTTCTGCTCAGCGTTCTGTTTTATCACCGCGTGAGCTTATTCCTCAGCAGCTTAATTTTGCTCGCCTGGACGGCCGCGCTTGGCGTGGCTGGCCTGTGGTCAGTCTGGCTGCTGGTTCCTCTGGCCATTATTCTCGTACCGTTTAACTTTACGCCGATGCGCAAATCTATGATCTCTGCACCGGTGTTCCGCGGTTTCCGTAAAGTCATGCCGCCGATGTCGCGTACTGAGAAAGAAGCGATTGATGCCGGTACGACCTGGTGGGAAGGTGACCTGTTCCAGGGCAAGCCTGACTGGAAAAAACTGCATAACTATCCTCAGCCGCATCTGACTGCTGAAGAGCAAGCGTTTATTGATGGCCCGGTGGAAGAAGCGTGCCGCATGGCGAACGACTTTCAGATCACTCACGAACTCGCGGATCTGCCTCCGGAACTGTGGGCATATCTGAAAGAACACCGCTTCTTCGCGATGATCATTAAGAAAGAGTACGGCGGGCTGGAATTCTCAGCATATGCTCAGGCTCGCGTTCTACAGAAACTCTCCGGCGTTTCCGGGATCCTGGCGATCACCGTTGGCGTGCCTAACTCATTAGGCCCAGGCGAACTGCTGCAACATTACGGCACCGAAGAGCAGAAAAATCATTATCTGCCACGTCTGGCTCGCGGTCAGGAGATCCCATGCTTTGCTCTGACCAGCCCGGAAGCCGGCTCCGACGCAGGCGCGATCCCTGATACCGGCGTGGTTTGTATGGGCGACTGGCAGGGCCAGCAGGTGCTGGGTATGCGCCTGACCTGGAACAAACGCTATATCACGCTGGCGCCTATCGCTACCGTGCTGGGTCTGGCATTTAAACTCTCCGACCCGGAAAAACTGCTGGGTGGCGAAGAAGATCTTGGCATTACCTGTGCGCTGATCCCAACCTCAACGCCAGGTGTACAAATTGGGCGTCGTCACTTCCCGCTGAACGTGCCGTTCCAGAACGGTCCAACACTGGGCAAAGATGTGTTTGTACCAATTGATTACATCATCGGTGGTCCGAAAATGGCCGGTCAGGGCTGGCGCATGCTGGTGGAATGCCTGTCTGTGGGACGTGGTATTACCCTGCCATCTAACTCGACGGGCGGCGTGAAATCGGTCGCGATGGCCACCGGCGCGTATGCGCACATTCGTCGCCAGTTCAAAATCTCTATCGGCAAGATGGAAGGTATTGAAGAGCCGTTGGCACGTATTGCCGGTAACGCCTACGTGATGGACGCTGCAGCATCACTGATTACCTACGGCATTATGCTGGGTGAAAAACCGGCGGTGTTGTCGGCCATCGTGAAATATCACTGCACCCACCGCGGACAGCAGTCAATCATCGATGCGATGGATATCACTGGCGGTAAAGGCATTATGCTTGGCGAAAGCAACTTCCTCGCCCGTGCTTATCAAGGTGCGCCAATCGCTATTACCGTTGAAGGTGCCAACATTCTGACCCGTAGCATGATGATCTTCGGTCAGGGTGCGATTCGCTGCCATCCGTACGTTTTGGAAGAAATGGCGGCGGCACAGAGTAACGATGTGAATGCGTTCGACAAGCTGCTGTTCAAACACATCGGTCACGTCGGCAGTAACAAAGTGCGTAGCTTCTGGCTTGGCCTGACGCGTGGTTTAACCAGCAGCACGCCAACTGGCGATGCGACCAAACGTTACTACCAGCACCTGAACCGTCTGAGCGCCAACCTGGCCCTACTTTCAGATGTGTCGATGGCTGTACTGGGCGGTAGTCTGAAGCGTCGTGAACGTATCTCCGCACGTCTGGGCGATGTGTTAAGTCAGCTGTATCTGGCCTCCGCGGTGCTGAAGCGTTATGACGACGAAGGCCGTCATGAAGCGGACCTGCCGTTGGTTCACTGGGGCGTTCAGGATGCGTTGTACAAAGCGGAACAGGCGATGGACGATCTGCTGAAGAACTTCCCGAACCGTCTGGTCGCAGGCCTGCTGAGTGTGGTTATCTTCCCTACCGGTCGCCACTACCATGCACCGTCTGACAAGCTGGATCATAAGGTTGCGAAGATTTTGCAGGTTCCGAGCGCCACCCGTTCTCGCCTTGGTCGCGGTCAATACCTGACGCCGAGCGAGCATAACCCGGTTGGTTTGCTGGAAGAGGCTCTGCTGGATGTGATTGCAGCCGACCCTATCCACCAGCGGATCTGCAAAGAATTGGGTAAAAACCTGCCGTTTACCCGTCTGGATGAACTGGCGCACAATGCGTTGGCTAAAGGACTGATTGATAAAGACGAAGCTGCAATTCTGGTGAAAGCCGAGGCGAGTCGTCTGCGCAGCATCAATGTGGATGACTTTGAACCCGAGGAGCTGGCGACTCAGCCGGTAAAGCTGCCAGAGAAGGTTCGTAAAGTCGAAGCCGCATAACGACACACGCACAACGTTTAGCCCCGCTTAATGCGGGGCTTTTTATTGCCACATTTTCGTAAGAGCTCATGCTACAGTGTCAAAATGTTGTTCAACGAGGAGCCTCGATCGTGCCTGGTTTGAAAATTACGCTGCTGCAACAACCACTGAGCTGGATGGATGGCCCAGCCAACCTGCGACATTTCGACCGCCAACTGGAAACCGTCAACGGACGTGATGTCATTGTGTTGCCCGAGATGTTTACCAGCGGATTTGCCATGGAAGCGGCAGGCAAATCGCTGGCACAGGAAGAGGTCGTAAGCTGGATGCGCGCTAAGGCGCAACAGACGAATGCCCTGATAGCGGGTAGCGCGGCTCTCCAGTCTGAACGCGGCCCAGTTAACCGCTTTTTATTGGTCGCCCCCGAAGGTGATGTCCATTTTTATGACAAACGCCATCTGTTCCGTATGGCGGATGAGCATCAGTATTATCAGGCCGGTGACGCGCGGGTGATTATTGAATGGCGCGGCTGGCGTATTCTGCCGTTGGTCTGTTATGACCTGCGTTTTCCGGTGTGGTCGCGCAACCGCGGCGACTACGACCTGGCATTGTATGTTGCCAACTGGCCGGCGCCGCGTTCGCTGCACTGGCAGGTTTTGCTCACCGCCCGAGCGATTGAGAACCAGGCTTATGTAGCAGGATGTAACCGCGTGGGCACTGACGGTAACGGACATCATTATCGCGGCGACAGCCGGGTGATTAATCCGCAGGGTGAGATTATTGCCACCGCCGAGCCGCATCAGGCCACGCGTATTGACGCTGAACTGTCTCTCTCGGCGCTGCGTGAGTATCGCGAAAAGTTTCCAGCCTGGCAGGATGCCGACCCGTTCACACTATAAATATCGCCAACCCTCCCGCTGCGGAACATTTTCCGTGGCGGGATTGTTTCACTCCGTAACCAACCGCAAAACAAATTCGCGTGGCGACACGCTTCTGGCAACGTATCCTGCCAGAGATAATTACTCGTAACCGACAAGTGGCAAATATTGTCGATAATTCCCTTCTCAGGATTGCAATAATGAAGAACTCCGTACGCATGACTTTGCTGGCAGTTACCGTGGCTGGCGCGTCTTTTAGCACGTTTGCAGCAACCACATCTAATGTTCCGGCTCCTGCCCAGGATCCGATAGTACAGCATCTTAAGCTGAGCACTGACCAGGTTGCGCAGATTAAAAAACTGCACCAGCAGCTTGAAACCAATGTCGGGCAGATTTCGGTGAAGGATGTGAAAGACGGCGCGTTGATTGACGTCATCAAGTCCGGGAAATGGGATGAAGCTGCCGTCAAAAAACAGCTTTCCGCGTTCAGCAATATCGAACAGCAAGCGCGTTATTACCGCGTGAAATACTATTTTGATCTGAACAAAGTGCTGACTCCAGCACAGCGCCAACAGGTACAAAAAGATATCGCGCAGACGCTGAGCGAGTAACAGCGAAGCCTGCAATAACACATGGTTGCAGGCTTTTATTTTTCTGGGTTAAAACGACGAAAGCCTGAATCATTTCTGACTCAGGCTTTCTGAATATTGGCGGAATGGACGGGACTCGAACCCGCGACCCCCTGCGTGACAGGCAGGTATTCTAACCAACTGAACTACCACTCCGCGTTGTGTTCCGCTTGGGAACGAAGCGAATATTACGGATTGCCTCGCGCCTCGTCAACGCTTTTTCTCACGATTTTTAATCGTTTGCTGCAAAAATCACCCGAATGGTCATTTCCATACGAAAAACGTACAAACTATGCCCGCCAGAGGCAACTTCCGCCTTTCTTCTGCACCAGGTCAAGGCGCGACTCATGGGCCGCTAACTCTTCATCAGTGGCGAAAACAACGCGTAGTTTGCTGGACTGTCGCACAATGCGCTGGATCCCCGTGTCATTCTGCTGCTGGCTGTCACCTTCCATTGAGAACGCCATCGTTGTCTGCCCACCGGTCATCATCAGATAAACGTCGGCCAGAATCTGAGCATCGAGCAATGCGCCGTGCAAGGTACGTTTACTGTTGTCTATTTCATAGCGTGAGCACAATGCATCAAGGCTGTTGCGCTTGCCAGGAAACATTTTCCTCGCCAGCGCCAGGCTATCGGTTATTTTGCAGAATTCGTTGGTCTTCGGAATATCCCGCTTGAGCTTAGCGAATTCGTAATCCATAAAGCCAATATCAAACGATGCGTTATGGATGACCAGCTCCGCGCCGCGAATGTAGTCGAGAAACTCATCGGCTACATCGGCAAACGTAGGTTTATCGAGCAGGAACTCGTCAGCGATGCCATGCACGCCAAATGCTTCCGGGTCCACCAGCCGATCCGGCTTCAGGTAAACGTGGAAGTTATTCCCGGTCAGGCGGCGGTTCACCACTTCAACCGCACCGATCTCAATGATCTTGTGGCCTTCGTAGTGGGCACCAATCTGGTTCATACCGGTAGTTTCGGTATCGAGGACTACCTGTCGTGTAATTCCAGTGCTCATAACGGTCATTTATGTCAGACTTATCGTTTGATTTCGATTTGCTAAAACAGGAAGTCTACCAGAGATGCTTAAACAGGTAGAAATTTTCACCGACGGTTCTTGCCTGGGAAATCCGGGGCCAGGTGGTTACGGAGCGATTTTACGCTATCGCGGGCGCGAAAAAACCTTTAGCGAAGGCTACAACCTCACCACCAATAATCGCATGGAGCTAATGGCGGCAATCGTTGCGCTGGAAGCCCTGAAAGAACAGTGTGAAGTGATACTCAGCACAGACAGCCAGTATGTGCGTCAGGGCATTACGCAGTGGATCCACAACTGGAAGAAGCGCGGCTGGAAAACCGCAGATAAAAAGCAGGTGAAGAACGTCGATCTATGGAAACGTCTGGATACCGCGCTGGGGCCGCATCAAATCAAATGGGAGTGGGTGAAAGGCCATGCGGGTCATCCGGAAAACGAACGCTGCGATGAGCTTGCGCGCGCCGCAGCCATGCGTCCAACTCAGGATGATATTGGGTATCAGGCTGAGGCTTAAGCGTCGGGTTTGCGGTATTGCCGGGTCGCGCCGACGGCCTGGCGGATAGGTGTTTTGCTTTTATTTTGTTTCATCGGGTTGAGCGTGAGCGGAATGGTTCGCTTACGCGCAACCACCAGTTGCAAACATCCCAGCGCGGGAATATGGGCGCTTAACATTTTTCCGCCCTTCTTATTCCAGGGCAGGACGTGAAAACGGCTGTAGTGCAGCACTTCAAAATTCAGCAATGAAAGCCAGTCCAATTGCCGCATGAGCGTAAACATCCGGCTGTTGTAGGGTGATGTTTTACGCAATACGGGCACCAGTTTACGCAATCCCATCAGGCTTACCGGGTTAAAACCGCTCAGAATCAACCAGCCGTCATCAATAAGCACGCGATCGGCCTCACGCAATAAGCGATGGGGATCGGAACACCACGGTAGCGTATGGGCCAATAAACAGACATCCACAGACTTATCGGCAAAAGGTAGATGCAAAGGATCGGCCGTCACCTGCATGGGAGACCCTTGCAAAGAAACATTAACCTGATGAGAAACCGCGCACGCTTCGGAATCGATTTCTGCGCTTAAATTACCAATCTTAAGCAGATGAAAACCGTACATTTTTGCGAACCACGGGTTAAGCTGATACTCCAGCGCCTCACGATAGTATTCGCCCCATGGCAAATCATTCCAGCTAACGGGCGCTACGACAGTTTGAGGGATCCTTGCCGGTTTCATCACAACCTTCCGTTACGCATTGAGAGGTAATCTATGAATCTTAACAGTATTCCTGCATTTCAGGACAATTACATCTGGGTCCTGTCGAATAATGACAAGCATTGTCTGATTGTGGACCCGGGCGAAGCAGCTCCCGTTTTGAAAGCTATTGCAGAACATAACTGGGTTCCTGATGCCATTCTGCTGACCCACCATCATCAGGATCACGTGGGCGGCGTGAAAGAACTTTTACAACACTTCCCACAAATAGTGGTGTATGGACCGGCTGAAACGCAAGATAAGGGAACGACGCACGTAGTTGAAGATGGCGATATTGCACTGGTTTTGGGGCATGAATTTACGGTAATTGCTACGCCGGGTCACACTTTAGGACATATCTGTTACTTTAGTCACCCTTATTTATTTTGCGGCGACACGCTCTTTTCCGGCGGCTGCGGACGTCTGTTCGAAGGAACGGCATCTCAAATGTATCAATCACTTAAAAAAATAAACTCACTTCCTGACGATACGTTAATTTGTTGCGCACATGAATACACATTAGCAAACATGAAGTTTTCCTTAAGCATTCTGCCTCACGATTCGTTTATTAATGAATATTATCGTAAAGTTAATGAGTTACGGGTAAAAAAACAAATGACACTACCCGTAATTCTGAAAAATGAGCGACGAAATAATCTTTTCTTAAGAACGGAAGATATTGATTTAATTAATGAAATAAACAAAGAAACAATATTGCAACAACCTGAAGAGCGTTTTGCCTGGTTAAGGTCAAAGAAAGATACGTTCTGACAATTCCGGGTTGCCTTTTGAAAACTTCGCCGTTATGATCGGTCGTCTTTTAAGCAACTATTGACACACACATGAAGGCAAAAGCGATATTACTCGCCTCTGTCCTGCTTGTTGGGTGCCAGAATACTGGTAACGTCCAACAACACGCACAGAGCCTTTCTGCAGCTGGTCAAGGGGAAGCAGGAAAGTTTACAAGTCAGGCGCGATGGATGGACGACGGAACGTCTATCGCTGCTGATCAAGATTTGTGGGCTTTCATTGGTGACGAGCTAAAGATGGGAATTCCGGAAAACAGCCGGATTCGCGAACAGAAACAGAAGTATTTACGCAATAAGAGCTATCTCCACGATGTAACTTTACGGGCAGAGCCGTATATGTACTGGATAGCCGGGCAGGTTAAGAAACGTAACATGCCAATGGAACTGGTACTACTACCCATAGTGGAGAGCGCTTTTGATCCTCACGCAACGTCTGGCGCCAATGCCGCAGGTATTTGGCAGATCATTCCGAGCACGGGGCGCAATTATGGTTTAAAACAGACCCGCAATTATGATGCACGTCGCGACGTTGTGGCTTCCACCACCGCCGCACTGGACATGATGCAGCGTCTGAACAAGATGTTTGATGGCGACTGGCTGCTGACCGTAGCTGCTTATAATAGCGGTGAAGGACGTGTCATGAAGGCGATTAAAACGAACAAAGCCCGTGGTAAACCCACTGACTTTTGGTCGTTGCCATTGCCTCAGGAAACAAAGCTGTATGTGCCTAAAATGCTGGCATTGAGCGATATACTCAAAAACAGCAAACGCTATGGCGTGCGTCTGCCAACAACAGACGAAAGCCGCGCGTTGGCACGTGTTCGCTTGAGTAGCCCGGTTGAAATGGCTCAGGTTGCCGATATGGCGGGTATCTCCGTCAGCAAGTTGAAGACCTTCAATGCTGGCGTGAAAGGCTCCACGTTGGGTGCAAGCGGCCCGCAATATGTGATGGTGCCAAAGAAGCATGCAGAGAAGCTGCGTGAGTCTCTGGCTTCAGGCGAGATTGCGGCCGTACAGTCAACGCTGGTTGCGGATAACACGCCGCTGAACAGCCGTAGCTACAAAGTTCGCTCTGGCGATACGCTTTCCGGCGTCGCTGCACGTCTTGGCGTGAGCACGAAGGATCTGCAGCAGTGGAATAATCTGCGTGGGTCGTCGCTGAAAGTGGGCCAAAGTCTGACGGTAGGTGCGGGTACCAGCGCACAACGGTTAGCTAATAACAGCGATAGCATCACCTATCGTGTGCGTAAAGGCGACTCACTGTCGAGCATTGCCAAGCGTCACGGGGTTAACATCAAGGATGTGATGCGCTGGAACAACGATACGGACAATCTGCAGCCTGGCGATCAGCTAACGTTGTTTGTGAAAAACAACGGCATGCCGGACTCCTGATAGTATTGTAGAAATAAAGGCACTGGCTTCCCCCCAGTGCCTTTTTTATTTATCCCGCTTTATGCGCCTCAACCATGATCGTGTCGCTGGTAAACGAGCCATCTTCCTGCAACGCAAAGTAGGTTTTCACTTCGGCAGAAGCACTCTGTTGGTAAACACGAATCGCGTCACTCAACGCTGCAGGCGTGCGCATCCGCGCCACCCACGAACTGAACTCCAGCGGCAGACGATCGGTTAACAAGGTATCGGCAATCAGATTGGCGTTATTGATTAATGACAGCCACTCTCCGCTGGAATAGTTGCGGACGTGCGAGGTATCACGTAACGCCTCCACGGTTTGCAACCAGATATCACGTACAGGATGGCCTGGCGACATCACATCCATCACAATCAGCACACCGCCGGACTTCAGAACGCGATTCACTTCCCGCAGCGCACTCCCGACATCATGCCAGTGATGCGCGGAATAGCGGCTAATCACTACATCAAATACGTCATCTTCAAATGGCAGGCTTTCAGCATACCCCTGCCGTGTGAGGATATTTTCCAGACCTCTGTCTTTTGCCGCTTCAGAGACCACTTCAAGCATCTGTGACGATAAATCATAAGCCACGACCTGCTTTACGTGTTGCGCAGCCACAAAGCTGGCGTGCCCCGCTCCGCATCCCATATCCAGTACGCGGGCCAGCGGAAATGCCGACAGCCTTTCTGCCAGACGTTGCAAGTCACGACCAGAGGCATGCACCGCACTGGTTAAATAGGCATTTGCCTGAGAGCCAAACTGCTTTTCGACGTTGTCATGATGAGAGCGTGTTGTCATTGTGTTGTCCTTCGGTTGTTGTGAAAAATGAAGGGCAACCATCACAGGCCTGCCCTACGGCAGACCTGACACACCATTATTGTTCAGGTTTGCCGGGACTGAATTCAACGAGTAGCGGGTTATGGTCGGATGCGCGGGTAACCAGCACTGAGGCTTCACTCACGTTCAGACCGCGATAGAACACAAAATCGAGAGGACGACCAAACGCGCGGCGACGCTGATCGTCGGTAAAGCGCACCTGGCGCAGCGACATTTCACGCGCAAAGCGGTACAGCGCATTCATCCGTCGACGGCTCCAGGCATTAAAATCGCCAGCCATGATCACCGGGCCGCTGTGATGAGCAATCTGATCGCCAATGGGAAGTAATTGCTTACTATAGACATCAACGCCAAGGCTAAAGTTAACCGCGTGGATATTCACCACCATTAACAACCGAGTGTCAGGCAACGGGTACACCGTCACCAGCGCCGATTTCGCCAGCCGTAAAATAGGCTCACGCTCGCGCAATGGGCAACAGTATACTGGGTGAGCGGAGGAAAGCGTCATAACGCCAGAGGGATGCTGAGGCAGCACAAAGGCCGGAACCTGATCGGCCGCAAGATAATTAGCGGTCGCAAACTGCACCAGTTCTGGCGTGGTTTGCGCTTCCTGCAATAACACCAGATGCGCGTCTTTGCCAAAATTCTTCAACACCGACTGCCATTCAGCTCGCTGCTGTTTAAAAATATTCCATACCAGCACGCGAATGCGATCTTCACTGCTCAACGGTACGCCTGCGGGTAATGCCTGGCCAATATGCGCAAACGACCCTGGCGGTAAAATCCGCTCGGCGGGTTGTCCGGCAACATAACGCATGGCATAGGTGTTTTTTCGCACTTTAGACTTTCAAACCTCTGTAACGTCAACCAGTCCGCAGCCGGACTGGTTCTTCTGTTATAGGGATTTTAGCAGTCACTTTCAACGAACAATTGCAGTTTGTTTTGTAAGTGGGCGCTTACATCAATGATTTACCCCAAAACAACACGCGCGGGCTTATCAAGACGACCGCTGAACCCCATTAGCAGGAAAGCAACCAGGACAATAAGTGCGCCAATCCACGGCGTCTGCGCCAAACCATAATGCTCGACCGTTTGTCCACCAATCACTGAACCCAGTGCAATGCCAATGTTAAACGCCGCAATATTCAACCCTGACGCCACATCAACAGCATTAGGCGTAAATTGTTCCGCTTTCTGTACCACGTAGACCTGCAACCCTGGTACGTTGCCAAAGGCAAAGATCCCCATCACCAGAATGGTAACCAGCGCGGCGTATTGCGTGGAAGCCGTCAGTTGGAAAACCATCAGCAGAACAAACAGCGCGGCGAAAATGAATTTCAACGCAGGAACCGCACCATGCTTATCCGCCAGCTTACCGCCCCAGATATTGCCGATAGCCACTGATACGCCGTAACCCAGTAAGATCCAGCTTACTGCTGCCGGAGAGAATCCCGCCAGATCCTGCATCATCGGTGCCATGAAGGTAAATGCTGTCAACACGCCGCCGTAGCCCAGTGCCGTAACAGCGTAAATCAGCAACAGACGGGGATGAGTCAGCACTTTCACCTGGTCGCGAATGCTGGCGGCTGCACGACCGGGAATGTTGGCGGGGATCAGCAGTTGACTGCTGATCAGCGCAATCACGCCTAACATTGATACTGCAAGGAAAGTCTCACGCCAGCCAAAGTGCTGACCGATAAACGTACCCAGCGGCACACCCGTTACCAGCGCCACCGTTAAGCCGCCAAACATAATGGCAATGGAGGAAGCCGCTTTCTCTTTTGGCACCAAACTGGTCGCGATAGTAGAGCCAATCGAGAAAAATACACCGTGAGCTAGTCCCGTCAGCAAACGGGCGACAATGAGTGTCATATACCCGGGAGCTTGCCATGCCAGCAAATTCCCTGCCGTAAACAGGACCATCAGCGCTACAAGTAACTGTTTACGCGGCAGACGTCCGGTGAGAGCGGTTAGCACCGGTGCGCCAATCGCCACACCCAGCGCGTAAATTGAAACCAGCAGTCCGGCGGAAGGTAACGAGATCCCCAGCTGTTGCGCGATAGTCGGTACCAGGCCAACAATCACAAACTCAGTCGTCCCAATAGCGAAGGCACTAATTGTGAGTGCAAATAAAGCGAGAGGCATAAATAACTCCATAACATCATTAATCAGATGACACGCAGTATGCCGGGATGTTTTAATGACAAAAACATTCAAAATCTCAATATAATTTTGCTTCAGGTGCAAAAATGAAAGCGACATCCGATGAACTTGCGATTTTTGTGGCCGTTGTGGAAAGCGGCAGTTTCAGCCGGGCAGCAGAACAGCTCGGACAGGCTAATTCTGCGATCAGTCGGGCAGTAAAAAAACTGGAGATGAAACTGGGCGTAAGTTTGCTTAATCGCACGACCCGGCAGCTAAGTCTCACTGAAGAAGGAGAGCGTTACTTCAGACGTGTGCAGCAGATACTGCAAGAGATGGCAGCCGCAGAAACGGAAATCATGGAGTCGCGTAATACTCCGCGCGGTCTGCTGCGTATCGATGCGGCAACGCCGGTGATGCTGCATTTCCTGATGCCGCTAATCAAACCGTTCCGTGAGCGATATCCTGAGATGACGTTGTCTCTTGTCTCCTCAGAAACGTTCATCAATCTTATTGAAAGAAAAGTGGATGTCGCGATACGAGCAGGTACCCTGACTGACTCGAGCCTGCGTGCGCGCCCGTTATTTAGCAGCTATCGCAAGATTATCGCGTCCCCTGACTATATTGCCCGTTTTGGCAAGCCCGAGACCATCGAACAGCTAAAGCAGCACCTGTGTCTGGGGTTTTCCGAACCCGTTTCACTCAATACCTGGCCGATTGCCTGTAGCGATGGACAGCTCCATGAGGTTGAGTGCGGGATTTCTTCCAACAGCGGGGAAACGTTAAAACAGCTTTGTCTGAGCGGTAACGGCATCGCATGTCTTTCAGATTATATGATTGATAAAGAGATTGCGCGGGGAGAACTGGTGGAACTGCTGGCCGATAAACGTCTGCCGGTAAAAATGCCTTTCAGCGCCGTTTATTACAGCGATCGTGCGGTCAGTACACGCATTCGGGCATTTATAGACTTTTTAAGTGAATATATAAAAACAGCTCCCGAAGGAGCTGTGAAAGAGGGTTAAAGAGTACAAAGGATCGAGCAATTAATCCCAGGCAGGAGCCAGTCCTTCCGGGCTGACAAGACGATCGTTGCAGTCCAGTGCTACGATCGCTTTTTTATCTTCGCCATCCAGATGCAGACCCAGCGCCAGCATGAACTCCTTAACGGATACCGCATCGCCCGGAGATGGCCAGTGGATCAGCGTCAGATCAACATAATCTGTACGCAGTTTCTTCAGGCTTTCTTTCAGGCTTGGGATTAGTTTGTCTTTGCTAAGATTTTCAATCCAGATCTTGGTGGTGAGGTACAACTCGTTACGCGGTACGCCGCTTTCTGCAATTACCTACCCCACAGCCGCTTCATTATCATAGATTTGCGCAGTGTCGACAGCACGGTAGCCCAGCTCAAGCGCCGTTTTAACAGAAGCGATAACCACGTCATCTTTCAGGCGGAAAGTGCCCAAACCGAATGCAGGGATAGCCATAGAATTCCTCTTTATAATCACTATGTTCGTTAATTAAAAAGATTATGGCCTTCAGCTCTTTATAGAAAAAGAGTGATAAATGCTGAGGATTTTTGCAGATGTAGCAATAATTAAATTGCAGGAAAAGAAAAAGCCCTGAGCTAATGCTCAGGGCTCTTAATAAGTGGCGGAACGGACGGGACTCGAACCCGCGACCCCCTGCGTGACAGGCAGGTATTCTAACCAACTGAACTACCG
>NZ_JAOWIE010000051.1:0-1923 GCF_030332265.1 Citrobacter sp. Cu231
GTCCGGGTTTTACCGCTGCCCGGCTCCTGGACCGGGACGGGGATATCATCAGCATGGACTTTACCGGGCATCAGCACATACTGGCGCAGGACGTCATACAGCGGCTCCAGCAGTTCAGCAACGGCACCTGTCCAGCGCCCCAGCGTGGCGCGGCTCAGCTCCACGCCCTGGCGACGGTATATTTCTGACTGGCGGTATAACGGCAGATGGTCTGCATATTTCCCGGTAACAACATGGGCCAGAAGCCCCGCTCCGGCATAACTGCGTGCAATGGGTTTTGAAGGTACTGTTGCCTGCACGATATGGTCGCACCGACAACAGGCCAGTTTCGGACGTTGTGTTTCGATAACCTTAAAGGCGCTGCTGATAAGCTCCAGTTGCTCTGACACATCACACCCCAGAGGACTGAGGTCACCACCACAGGCCGGGCAGCATTCCTCTTCCGGCCGGATGACCCGGGTTTCACGGGGAAGTGAGGCCGGTAACGGTTTACGGGCTGAAGACTGGCGCAGGGCGGATGGCAGTACCGGGTCATATTGCTCACCCAGCGTTTCCGCCATTTCTTCCTGAAGTGCGCTGATTCGCTCCTGTGCTTCCTGTATCTGCCGTTCGGTTTTTGCACGAAGTTTTTCTGAGCTTTTACCGAACTGCATACGTTGCAGTTTCGCAACCAGCGCCTTCAGCCGGTTGATTTCGGAAGCATAAGCCGCCACCCGCTGTGAGAGCAGGCGGTTGTATTCAGCCATCTGGCGGATGGTGTCCTGTTGCGTCTGCAACAGTGCCCGCAGGCGGGCGTTCTCATGAGCAAGTGAGGTGTCCATATCCTCACTTTACAACGGGTTATATGCGGATTCCAGCGCGTTCCGTTCGTTTCGGGTGCTTCCAGTCGATGCCTTCGAGAAGCATGGACAACTGAGCCGGAGTAAGGTGAACCTTTCCATCGCGGGTGACCGGCCAGACGAAGCGGCCCCGCTCCAGGCGTTTGGTGAAGAGGCACAGTCCGTCACTGTCAGCCCACAGCACTTTTATCTGGTCACTCCGGCGTCCGCGGAAGATGAACAGATGCCCGGAGAACGGGTCATCCTTCAGGACGTTCTGAACTTTTGAGGCCAGGCCGTTAAAGCCATTTCGCATATCGGTGATACCGGCAACCAGCCAGATACGCGAACCGGCAGGGAGAGATATCATCAGTGGCTGCTCCCTTTCATTTCGCGGATAAGTGTCTGTAATAACGCCGGTGTCAGTTCACCTTTCAGCCTGAGAGTTCCGGCCGGCAGAACCAGCTCGCAGCACAGACTGTCTGGCAGTGTATTTATCTGTTCAGGTATCTGCACTGGTGCCGGGATTTTATTATCCGGCTCCGGAGTTAACGTCACGGGAAGTAGCGATGTTTCATGTTCGCCGGGCGGTTGCAGGCCACCGTTACGCCAGAGATGCCGCCAGTTAAAGAGCAGGTTATCGTTAATTCCATTCTCTCGAGCTATTTGTGCGACACAGGCACCGGGTAAAAGAGTTTGCTGAACCAGTCTCCATTTAAACTCCGGTGAAAATCGGTTCCGGCGGGGTTTCTCTGCTTTCACAGGCTGAGTCACGGTCGGGGCTGAAGGGTATCGCCCCGGGAAAAGAGCCCGGGCCAGTTGCCCGCAGGAATATTCACCGGAAAGAGGCCAGTCAGTGAATACCTGGTGAAATCGCCTCACCAGAGAAAAAATGGCGGTTTTGCTGACACCAGTCTGCGCAGAAATGCGCGGGTACGACAGTGACTCGTCAAATCTCAGCTGTAGCACACGCAGGATCAATTCTGGATTATCTGCCAGTACCGCTTTTCGTGCATTCATCTTAAATGTCCTTTTACTGCGAAAATGGACATTAGTATCGGAAACAGGAAAGGGAGGCGAAAGACGGTTTAAATGATGCGCTTAC
>NZ_JAOWIE010000052.1:0-12425 GCF_030332265.1 Citrobacter sp. Cu231
AGGGAACTGCCAGGCATCAAATAAAGTGAAAAAGCCCATCCTGCCGGATGGGCTTTTTTGCGTCTGTGCGCCGTGAAATCTGCCGGCTGCGGCGCAGCGCCTTATCCGGCCTTAGGTTCATAACCTGTGCTGTAGATTTATGCAGCGGACTGCCGTTATCCACAAGTGACAAACCGGACAGTATCATGGACCGCTTTTCCCGGTAATCCGCATTCACAAGGCTGGTCTCACTATGGAACAGGAACTTCATTTTATCGGTATCGACGTCTCTAAAGCCTGGCTGGATGTCGATGTGCTGCGGCCAGATGGCCGTCACCGCAGTGTATATGCCTGCGATGGTGGCGGTGAGTAAAACAGAATGGGGACGGGCATTCCGGGTGCGTCTGGCAGGGAATGGAAAGAAAGGGAAAGTGATAATCGGCGCGATGATGCGCAAGCTGGCGCAGGTGGCTTACGGGGTGCTGAAATCAGGTGAGCCGTTCGATGTGAGCAGACACATAGCCGTAACAGCGTGGTGAAAAGCGCGGGAGATAACAGCGCCTGACGGCGCTGTGGTTGTCATGTCTTCAATCCGGAATGCCGGAACATCAAAATGCTTGCAGGTGATAACAGTATCGACAACAGTCTACATCATTACCCGAGCACCAGTTTCAGTAGCGGATACGGTCGTCCGAGATCGACTACTTCCGTGCGTCCCGTCACTTTAAAGCCCATCTTCTTATAGAGCCCAGATGTCTTCTTGTTAACTGGCATGGCTATTTTATATATGGATTGTGAGCGGGGAAACTCTGTAAGGATATTGAGAGATGAACAGTTGGAAAGTATCAGAAACTATAAAAGCAAAAACCCGCCTTTAGGGCGGGTTCTTTAAATAGTGGTGCCCGGACTCGGAATCGAACCAAGGACACGGGGATTTTCAATCCCATAGTTCTGGCTTTTACGGGTAATCCGGATGTCAAGCAGGAGTCTTCAGTGTAGATCATTGGTTGCACATTTTAAAGAGAGAGTGTGCCAGTGAACATTCTGCCCGTTGTGTCCACTAAAGGTGGCGAAGGAAAATCAACCCAGTCTGCTAACCTTGCCGGTTTTCTGGCGGATGCCGGCCTCCGTACCCTGCTGATAGACGGAGATCATGCCCAGCCCACGGCAAGCAATATCTTTCCGCTGACGTATGAAGCGCCGGCCGGTCTTTTTGAATTACTGATGCGCACGGCTGACCTCAGTCATCCCGACAACATCATCTCCCGCACGGCTATCGACGGCCTTGACCTGATAGTCTCCAATGACCCCCATGAGCAACTGAAAACGGCCATGCTTCATGCGCCGGATGGTCGTCTCCGTCTGCGTAATGTGCTTCAGCATCCGCTTTTCCAGAGCTATGACGTCATTGTGGTGGATTCACAGGGGGCTCGTTCCGTCATGCTGGAAATGATTGTGCTGTCTGCCACGGAGTCTGTGGTGGGGATGGTGAATCCGGTTCTGCCGGATGTGCGTGAGTTCATTCGTGGCACAGTCAATGTCATGGAAAACCTGTTGCCCTACCGTGAACTGGGTATCCCCCTGCCGAAAGTCCGCACCCTGGTTAACTGCATGGATTATACGGCGCTGGCCAGACAAACACTGGCGGAGCTGACCGACATTATTAACTCAGGTCGCTACAGCAAAGTGCTTCCGGAAGGCGCGGTCACCCTGCTTTCAACACAGATTTATGACCTGAATATTTACAAACAGGGACACGCAGCCGGCCAGCCGGTGCACCGCCTTGAAAAAGCGTCTGCCCGTCGCAGTGATTCTGCGCTGGTCACCATGCACAGCCTGGCCTGTGAGTTGTTGCCGGAGTGGAGTGAGTTTTTTGATGTACTGCTGGAAAACGGAGGTGAAAGCCTGTGAACAGAAAACTGATATGGCGTGCTGTGGCTTCAGCTTCAGTTTCCTGCCCCGGACACGATGAAGTGCATGTGTTTGTTGAGGCTGCAGATTACGAAGAAGCGAAAAAACATTTGTATGACCGTCTGGAGGAGGAATGGCAGCTTCCTGTGAGCCACATAACTTTCCACAACGTGTGGAATGAAAACGAGCTATGTGAAATGTCTGCAGGTCCGAAGGTGCCTTCAGGCCTTCCCCTGCTTGAGTCGGGTGGGGGAAATGGTGAGGTCTTTTATGACCATAATCCGCTGCTCCTCATTGCTTCTCAGCGTCTCAGGGCTGTGATTGAAGGGGCGCTGAGTGTCCTGCCAGAGCGTGGTGAACAGGATGAGTGTGGGCGTGGAATTTAAGTCTCTGACAGGTCGCCGCCGGACAGTATGTGTCGGGTGTGGTTATTCCGGTGTTCGGTTTGGTGATGTTGCAGGTCAGGACACCCGGCAGTGGGTGAAGGTGAACCATGAGAGCGGGCTGGGGCTGTGCTCCGACTGTGACGCCTTTCTTTTGCAGGAGCGCCAGCGTCGTCAGCGGCATGACCCGCTTTTTTCATGTTGTATTTCTGGCAAACAGCGAAAAACAGAGGGGGCGGTATGACAGTTTTTGTAATGCATATCCCTGTCGGTACGGGGGACAGCGGACATGTGTGGTGTCCGCTGCATGCTGATGAATCAGCCTTTACCCGTGAACGGGTCATCCAGCTTATCCAGACGTCTTTCTGCGTTGCGCAACACGTCCTGTGCTCCCGGGGTGGATGCATATGCCTCCAGTTCAGCAGCAAGAGCCTGTTCCATTTCTGTTGCTGTCATGGCAGCAACATCGGCCGCAGAGCGGTTGTCGCGAATAATGAGGTAGCTGTGCAGGATATTAAGTGGTGCCACATTTTTATTGATGTTTTTCAGCCCCTGCTGAACCGCCAGCCAGTCACCCGGCCACTGCAGGCGATACAGTTTGTGCCGGTTGTAAGTTTCATTCGTTGTGTTACAGGCCATACGCCAGAACTCCTCAGACATGTTGATGGGCGTATTTTCACCTTCCGGCAGACTGAACGCAGCGAAGTCATCAATGCCGGACGGCAGTTGTTGATGATTTGTATTCATGTTTTTTCCTTACTAAGTCAATTGGTTATGAATATAAAGATGCTGTCCGTACCTTCTGACCGGGGTTGCCAGACTCACCGGTCTGAAAATGTACAGACAGTTACCGGGATTTTTCTCTCGACAGCTGTACGTCCGGCACCCTTTTTTCTTTTTTTACACAGCCAGGTTTCTGGCCCTGTGGGTCGGTATACCTGTTCCCGTTAAATGAGAAGGAGTGGAATCATGAACCGTAATCCGTCTGAAAATCTGTCTGAAAACGCGTCCCGCCAGTTCCTGTCCCTGGCCTCGCCAGCAGAGGCTGCATGCCATGCACTGCTTCGTTTCATTGAACGTGAGATTCTTGAGAAAAATGCGCCTGAAGAGCAGGTCCGGGAACGTTGCAGGGTATTCACCACACTGCTGAATGAGGGATTTACTGCCCTGTCTGATAAGGCAGGGCAGAATTTAGCTGACCTCCGGGAACAGTGCCGGCAACTGGAGCATCACATCACCAGACTTGGAGATGAATGCAACGATGTTAATCGCAGAAGCGCAGAGATTACCCGCAACATCAATCGTGCTTTCGATATGAACATAGCGCTTGATATTGCCAGTCGGTCATGTAATTCAACGCCTTCTGGCTCGTCCAGTATTCACTCCAGTAGTCCGTCAGGGCAAGAGACATCTCAGCAGGCGTCATCTGCTCAACCGTTGCCGGGAGCCAGTGATGCTGATGAATAAGCGCAAACTTAACGGCTTCCGGAATGCTGATGAAGCCATCATCCCGGAAAAACCAGTGGCGGCTGTGAATCAGCCAGTGCCCGGGCCAGCAGAGTCGGCAGGCGAGCTTATGGTCTGCGCCGGGAAAGATTTCAGTTCCCTGGTCAAAGAAGGTTTTACAACGTTCCACATCGTCGGGGGCCATGCGTCCGGCTTTCCAGTCTTCAAAGTATTTTTCATTGCTGTCAGTGACATAAGGACAGTTGTTATCAATGCCGGACGGCAGTTGTTTTTCTGTATTCATAAAAATTCTCCTTTAAAACAATCTGTTATGAGTATGCGAATGCTGTCCGTACCTTCTGACCGGGGTCGGCAAACTTACCGGTCTGAAAATGTACAGACAGTTACCGGGATTTTATTCCCGACAACTGTACGTCCGGCACCCTTTTTTCTTTTTTTACATAGCCAGGTTTCCGGTTATCTGCGGGGAAGTGACGCACCTGGCGGGCTGAGAGATATGGAGGTGAAAGTATGTCTTCCTCAGTGAAATATTCTCCGGTTCCGGCAGTCTTAACCCGCCCTGAATCGCTGGCTGAACTGAACCTGCTGATGACCCGGATTGCCAGTGGGTGTCGTGTGGGGCTTCCGGCGTCAGGTCGTCCGGTCATTGCGGTGCACGGTGATTATGTTTCATACAGTTCTCCACGCGCCGGACATGTTTTTCAGGACGGTTCCCGCCCGGAGACAGTGATGACCGTCAGTAACCGGGAACGGATGTGCGAATGGTTCAGTCAGGTCTGGCTTCCGCTGCATCTGGCTGCCCTTGAAGGCGATGAGAACGCTTTTTTCAGTGCGGAGGTCAACATGGTGCGCCGGGAGCTGCAGCGCGTTCCGGGGGATTCAGTGAACTGCATGTGCTGGGCAAGCCTTGCTGCACTGGCATTTGATGCTGAAGAGCGGGTGGAACTGCAGAAAGGCAATAATGAGAACATCGCAACATATGATGAGAGCATCGCAACATATGCATTCCGTGCTGCCTGCACTGTGAGTCGCTGTCTGAGCCGGAATGCTTCCGGAGGTATTCCGCGCTCATACCCTGAATGGAAAGCGATTTTGTTTCCCCGTGATGGTGCTGACATTTTCCCCGACGGGTGGCTGGAAAATATGACCCGTCGGGCTGAACGTGTTTTTACGAGTGCGAAACGTCAGTGTGGAATGCTCTCAGCCAGTCAGGCAGCGCTTTTTTCTCAACAAACACGTCAGTGTGCCAGTGAGCAATGCACCGGCCGTATTCAGGCCGGCCGGCATCATTCAGGGAGCCACCCTGACGTTTCAGTTTATGCAGAACGCTGTGCACAAGAAACGTCGCTTTCACCGGTCCATCCGACCCGACAGTGTCCAGTTCAATCCACTGATTCTGCTGAAACGGAGTAAAAGGATGAGCCGATTCAATACAGTTCGGGGGAAAGGGGTTACAGAGCCCGTCTTTTTCCGTCATGACCTTTCCGTTACTCAGCAGCCAGAACTGCAGGGTGTATTTCACTTCAGATTCAATGCCGGACGGCAGTTGTTGATGATTTGTGTTCATAAGGTTTTTCTCCTCGTAAACATGTTGATTATGAGCGCAAAGATGCTGCCCGTACTTTCTGGCCGGGGTCGCCAAACTTACCGGTCTGAAAACGTACAGACAGTTACCGGGATTTTACTCCCGACAGCTGTACGTCCGGCACCCTTTTTTCTTTTTTTACACAGCCAGGTTTCCGGCTGTCAGAGGGGGAGGGTGCGCCATGGCTGAAGTGTCAGTTCTCTGTGCATACGAAGCAGAGCAGGCCGTTCTGGGAGGGCTGATGCTGGAGAATGAACGCTGGGATGAAGTGGTGCTGATGCTGAGTCCTGACGATTTTTATGTGGCTCAGCACCGGGCTATTTTCCGTGCCATGTCCGAACTGGCGGTGAATGGCCAGCCTCTGGACCTGATTACCCTGTCAGAGCACCTGGAACATCAGGGCAGGCTGGATGTACTGGGCGGTTTTGCTTATCTGGCTGAGCTCAGCAAGAACACACCTTCTGCGGCCAACATCATGGCCTATGCAGGCATTGTGGTGGAGAAGAGCGTTCTGCGTCAGTTACAGGCCACCGGAAATACCCTGATTGCTGATGTGGCGGCACCAAACGCCACATCACGGGACGTGCTGGATGCAGCAGAGCGGCGTCTGTTTGCACTTGCGCAGAACAGGACGCTCCGGGAGCGCACGGAAGCTTCTCTTTCATCCGCGCTCGATACCGTTCTGCAGCAACTGGAAAGTGTGCTTGGTTCCGGCGGTGTGACCGGTACCCCCACGGGATTTGACTGTCTGGATGAGATGACCTGTGGTCTGCAGCCCGGTGACCTGGTCCTGCTGGCTGCCCGTCCGTCAATGGGGAAAACTTCTCTGGCACTGTCCATGTGTCTCAGCGCCGCCCGGCGGCGAACGGAAGAGAGCGTTCTGGTATTCAGCATCGAGATGCCGAAGGAGCAACTGATTCTGCGCATGCTTTCCATGCTGGGACGTGTGGAACTGAATCATCTGCGCAGTGGCAACATGGATGACGAGGACTGGACGAGGGTGTCATCTGCGGTCGGCATGGCGCTGGGTGACGGAGGCATGGATACGCTGGGTGAGCGCCTGATAATTGATGACTGCAGCCAGCAGACACCGTCATCGCTGCGTGCCAGTGCCCGCCGTTATACCCGCCTGTACGGTAAACCCGCTCTGATTATGGTGGATTATCTGCAGCTGATTCGTGCGCCGGAGCTGGAGAACCGCACCCAGGAAATTGCGGAAATTTCCCGTTCCCTGAAAGCGCTGGGGAAGGAGCTGGGATGCCCGGTGCTGGCCCTCTCCCAGCTTAACCGTCAGGTGGAACAGCGTGCAGATAAACGCCCCAATAACGGTGACCTGCGTGATTCCGGGGCACTGGAGCAGGATGCTGACCTGATTATGTTTATTTACCGCGACGAGGTCTATAACCCCGATTCACTGGCAAAGGGGGAGGCTGAAATCATTGTCAGCAAGCAGCGTCAGGGCCCCACAGGCACGGTACGGGTCAGGTTCGACGGTCGTTACACACTGTTTACGCCCTCTGAAAATGACGGGCAGGGAGGATATGCGTGATGGCACACAAACCACTGAATCTCGGGGCTGCCATTATGCAGCCCGGTCGTCAGGCCAGTGCCGCCGGTAATGTGGTGGCGCTGGGGGAAACTCCCATGATTCTGACGCTGGACCAGTTACGTCCGAATCCGGATAACCCGCGCACCACGCGCAATCCGCGTTATGACGACATCAAAAACTCCATTCACGCCCGCGGGCTGGATACGGTGCCCAAAGTCACCCGTATGCCGGACAGTGAGCCGGATGTGTATATCTTCAGTGACGGGGGAAACACCCGTTACCAGATACTGACGGAACTCTGGAAAGAAACGGGGGACCCGCGTTTTTACCGTATTCATGTGCTGTTCAAACCCTGGCCGGGACGGCTTCAGTGTGTGATTGGTCATCTGGCGGAAAATGAAGTTCGCGGTGAACTGACCTTTATTGAGAAGGCACAGGGCATTCACAAAGCACGCCTGATTTATGAAGAGCAGTTAAACAAAAGCGTTTCCATGCGGGAGTTGTCGTCATTACTGACGGAACAGGGATTGCCGGTTGATGCCTCCAGTATCAGCAGGATGGAGAACGCCCTGAAATATCTGTACCCCTGGATCCCCGACCTGATGGAGTCAGGGCTGGGGCGACCACAGATTACGGTACTGCTGGCACTTCGTCAGGACGCAGAACGTGTCTGGGGGCAGTTTGCGCTGGCGTCCGGCACGGATGTGGAATTTGATCGTGTGTTCGGGGAAAGCTGCCGGAAGTTTAATTCGCCGGAGCTGTGGTCACTGGAGATGTTCCGCGATGAGCTGATTGGCGATTTGTTGCAGGCGCTGCCACATCCCTCCCTGGACTATGACCGGTGGCTGCTGGAGCTGGATCCAAAAGAGCGGAACCGCCGTCACCATTTTGGTGAGCCGGAACCGGTGGTGGTACCGCCCTCAGTCCGTGACAGTGGCACAGGGCAGCCCGGTGCACCGGTATCCCGTACCCGGTCTGAGGCACCGGAGTGTCTGCCGGATACGGACGCAGAGCCGGTGCCGGAAAGCACTGCCCCCGGTACTGAGCCCGGACAGCAGGGTGTTGCCCGACCGGAGAACGCTGTTTCTGACACAGACCACACTGAAAAATGCGGGTTTCCTTCCCCGGAGGAGACTGCAGACAGAGCGCCTTCTTCTGCCGGGAAAGTCCGGCGTTCAGAGATACAGCCGGATATGTACGGTGGTGAGCCGGTTTTCAGCGGTGACGCTGTGGAAGCGGGGATTGCCGGGTCCGCTGTGCCATCCGTTATGACCGGCGATACAGCGCCGTCCGGAACACCTGATGCACTTCCTGCATCGGTGACGCATTTTGCTGAAGGACGGGATGATATCGAGCATCTGCAGAATGAGGCTTTCCGGCTGGCATGGGAACTGGCTGAATCTGCCGGCTGTGCTGAAGAAATTGCCATGGACAGGGAAAGTGACCTGTCGGCTGGTTTCGGGACTGCAGAGGAGAAATGTTCGCCGGTGACGGCATTTCTGGTGGGGCTGACCGGTGATGCACCGCTGACAGTGTCTCCCGTCAGCCTGACAGACCTGCTGACAGGTGGCAGTGCGCCGGAGGCATGGCCACTGCTGGATGATGAACATGCCGTGAAGCTGCTGCGTCTTCTGAGTGTGCTGCGCCGTCTGCGCGCCCTGCAGCGCAGTGTGTTACCCGAAGATGATGAGGAGGATGAAAGTGATGAGTGATATGTCGCATCAGGAGCGCCTGGTCAGACGGGTCAGGAAACTGCTGGCGCTGAGCCGCAATAACAGTAATGCCCATGAGGCCGGGCTGGCGCTTGCAAGGGCGCAACAGCTGATGGCGAAACACGGTATCACGGAGCAGGATGCCGGACTTTCTTCGGTACAGACGTCTTCATCACAGGGGGCACCTTCTGAGGCTGAAAAAGTTCCGGCGTGGATGTTTCGTCTGGTCATGGTGGTGTCACAGACATTTGGCTGCAGGGCGTATTACGACTGGCGGTTGATGCCCGGAGGCCGGTATCGCCGGTGTGTGACGTTTTACGGTTTCAGTGAACGTCCTCAGGTGGCGGCTTATGCGTTTGATGTTCTGTGCCGTCAGCTGAGGGACGCAACGGATGCGTATCTCCGTACACAGAGCCGGCGGCTGAAACTGAGCACCCGCCGTGCCCGGGCCGCCCAGTTCCGTGATGGCTGGGTTCTGGGCGTTCGTCAGGTGGTGATGCCATTCAGTGTGACAGAAGAGGAAAGCCGGCTGATGCGTCTCTGGCTGGAGCAGCAGGAGATGGAGACGGTGGACTCCCGGGAGGTGAAAGCCTGTCGCGGCGGTGACCTGGCCCGCTGGCAGGGGTATGAGGCCGGGAAAAATGCCTCACTGCATCATGGTGTGGGGGGAACTGCCCGCCGGATGGTGCCGGGGCTGATGATACGGGAGGCGTCATGAATAACAGCTTATCTCAGGCAACCAACGGTCTGCTGATGCAACTGGTGATGGACCTCAAAAGCGGCTACCTGCGTCGTTGTGAATCTCTGGGACTGGCCCGGGAAGAAATGCAGATGCTGCAGGGACTGACCATTGAGGAAATCCATTACCTGTCGAACTCGGAAGTGTCGGTTATCCGGCTGGACATTAATCATGAAAACCTGCTGCGTATGCTGCAGCAGGCCCGGACGGAGCAGAAACGTCTGCAGCGCATTGACCGTGCACTGGCGCTGGGGGGCTCCATTGAGCTGATGGCGTTTTACTTTGGACTTTCCAGTGTGGATGTGGCGGCGCGCCGGCGTATTGCCGGTATTGATGTTCGTCCGGGACGTGGTGTCACGCTGAGCGATGAGGACAGTGCAGAGCTGTGGCGGTTATGGCAGAAGGCCGGCATTACGGATGTGGAGAGTGCGGACGGACTGGATGTCATGATGCTGGCTGCGGAGCAGATGAATATCCCGCTGACGGCCATCTGGCACGCAGTAAGGGGATGGTGCGCTGACCGGCAGACGGAGCCGGTAAGGAATGCGTCATGAAAATGACAGAACTGGCACCGGGCATTCTGGCCAGCCCGTGCGTTCCGCCGGCCTGCTGTCGTAAGGCGGTTCAGATGGTCCGTCTGTTCCGGCAGGGGGCGCGTAATTACCGGCAACTGAATGACCGGGGGAGCCGTTATTACAAGATAAACGTCGGACGCGCCTGGCGTCTGCTGAGCCGTAACCGGGGAGAGACCTGGGAACTGCTCAGTCATGAGCGTTACAACACTGCCAGACGTAAATGAAACGTGCAGGCCGGACCGGAGTATCGGGGCCGGCCCTGTTGACGACAAGGTATTGCACAGGAAATTGACTCCCATGAATGAGCTTAGCTGGAAGGCGTTAAGTAAGGCGGTAAAAAGATATCAGGATGTGCTGTCGTGGAGTCGTTCAGACAGACACAGTCCGGGCGCTGAGCGGGAATTAGCTGCTGCAGCCGGAAATATCAGGAAGGCCATTGGTGATCAGGAAATTGACGTGATTGTGGAACTGGTGACGGAACTGGAAGATGCAGAATGGAGAATTACAGTATACGGCACCCTCTTATTATGGACGTGGGCATTAATCGCCCTGTACATCCTGTATTACCGGTGAACAGGAGACAACCAATGAACAGTATTCATTATCAGGCACTGCGTGAAGTTGCACAAAACTATCAGTCGACGCTGGCGTGGTATCAGGCTATCCCGGATAGCCCAGACGCTGAGGTTGATTGTGATGAGGCTTTGGCTGCGTTTAAGCGTCAAATCCGTCACAGGGAAGTGGATATTATCGCCGATCTGCTGGATGAACTGGAAGCCGCAAAAAAGCGTATTGCGGAACTGGAGGAAGAGAAAGAAACGTTGCGTCCGGTTGGTGTTATGAGCAGGAGAGCATTTTGGCGGCTTGAGAATAGAGAGTCACGATTTATTGCACTCTGGCCCGGACCGGGAATATGCCTGCTGCGTAAACGTCCTGATGACGGCGTTATTGTTTACGCCAGAACCGACGCCGGCATTGGCGTGAAGCAGCAAAATGACGCAGGGATTAAGGATTAATCGAAAGTGTTCAGCCAGCCCCCTGCATCCAGCAGGGGGCTGTAATAAGCATTTTTGTACCGGATAAAAAGCGGCGATATTGCCGCTACTGAATGAGGTGATTATGGCGTTACCAGCGGAAAGCCTGATTGCGTATACCCTGGAAAAAATGAAGCACCGTATGACCACCGGAGCCCGGAAGGAGGAGGGGCGAATACGCAGCGGACTGTTGTTTACCGGCAATGTGCATGATGCCATTCCGCGTCGTCTGTTGCTGGATACGCGTCTTTCACCGCTGGACAAGATGGCATGGATGATGATCCGGCTGTATGCACAGAATAATGAGGGGGCCATTTTTCCCACTTATGACGAACTGCAACTGCAGCTGGCATCCCCGGGAAAGGGAAAAGCTTCCAGAGAAACCGTCAGCCGGGTATTGCTGATGTTGCGGATCACGGGCTGGCTGAGCCTGTGTAAACGGGTACGTGATGATAAAGGCCGGGTTCGGGGAAACATTTACGCCCAGCATGACGAGCCCCTGACGTTCTGCGATGCAGAGACGATGGATCCGCGTTATCTGGATATAGTGGCAGAAGCCTGTATGAGCCGGAACCGGACCATCAGTCAGACGGCACGGGATATTCTGGGTGAAATAAAAAATGATCCGGGAATGCGTCACTACCACAGCCATATCAGTCAGCTGGAAGCCCGGATAGGAAGTGCCCAGACACCGGGGCAGATGGCTGCCCGTCAGCGAGTGACGGAGGAAAGAATGCGGCCGGGTTCGGAAACCGAATCGGTGGTGAAAACACTGAGTTCGGCACCGGAAAAGCTGAGTTCGGAAACCGAACCGGGTAAAAAAATGGGGCAAAAAAGACAGAGTTCGGATTCCGAACCATCAGGAAAATCAGCAGGTTATCACAGAGTTCGGAAACCGAACCATTACGTACGTAATATCACACACAGTGTGATTAAAAACACGTACGTATTGCCGGCGTCGCTGACGGGGCAAATCAGGGAGGAGGATGCCATCATGCTGACCAGTCAGTTGCAGGCGTTGCCGGAATCGCTGGCACGGAGTGTGCTGGAAAGCCTGTCAGGGATGCTGGGCAGTCAGTCACTGCAGAACCCGGTGGGCTGGCTGCTTGCGGTGCTGAAGCGTGCCCGGGAGGGAAATTTTTATCCGCCGAAACAGAAACAGCGCGTCGCTGCATCAGCCACCACACGGGCGGGAACAGGAGGACGCGGCACTTCGCAACCCGTTGTCACCCGGAAACGTACAGAACCCATTTCAGCAGAACGCCTGAGCGGCATTGTGGCTGGACTACGGGCCTCCCTGCGCAACCGTTCCGCGATGAGAGCCCGGTAATGGCGTTGTGCTCTACGTTTTCAGAGAACAAAAATCAACCAGTGCTGGCAGTGCCAGCAGAGAGCGAAAATTAACCAGTGCTGCCAGTGGCAACAGAGAGCAAAAATTAATCAGTGTTGCCAGTGGCAACAGAGAGCAAAAATTAACCAGTGTTGCCAGTG
>NZ_JAOWIE010000052.1:12475-29299 GCF_030332265.1 Citrobacter sp. Cu231
AAAATCAACCAGTGTTGCCAGTGGCAACAGAGAGCAAAAATTAACCAGTGTTGCCAGTGGCAACAGAGAGCAAAAATTAACCAGTGTTGGCAGTGTCAACAGAGTATAAAAATTATGCTGCGTCAGCAGCATGGAAGGCGGCGGCACCGAATATCCTGGAACATCTGACGGTAAACCGCCGAAGCCCGGCGTCAGCCGGAAACACCCTGACAGGATGCTGTGTTCCCCTCCAGCCCTGCCAGACCCTGTTTGTTTCTGGGGAAAGCCAGGATTGCATAAAGGGACCGGAAGATAAGAGTAAAACAGAATACTTGTCGCCGTTTTTCTCGTCAGTATACTTTCCGTGCTGAAATTTTGACTAAGGAAGGATTTTTTATGACCAAAATTAAAATTCTGGCGCTCAGTATGCTGGCCGCCTTATCAGTAAACACGGCTTATGCTGAAAGTACTCTGACACTGGGGGCCGGTGTCGGCGTGATTGATCAGCCTTATAAAGGTTACGACTCTGAAGCGTATCTTATTCCGGCAGTGTCTTATGACGGCGACAGCTTCTGGTTCCGTGGTCTGGGCGGAGGATATTACCTCTGGAACGATGCTGCAGATACCCTGTCGGTGATGGCCTACTGGTCGCCGATGTATTTCAAACCGGATGACAGCAATGATCATCAGTTACGCCGCCTTGATAAACGTAAAAGCACGATGATGGCCGGGGGGTCCTGGTCCCATCACACGCCGTATGGTTTTCTGCGAACGAGTCTGGCGGCGGATGTTCTGGATAACAGTAATGGTGTTGTTGGTGATGTGGCGTGGTTATATCGTTATGTGAATGGCGGATTCATCCTGACACCGGGTATTGGTGTGGAGTGGAGCAGCCAGAAACAGAACGACTATTATTATGGCGTATCGCGTCGTGAATCTGCGCGCAGCGGTCTGGAGCGGTATAAAGCGGATAATGGCTGGTCACCTTACCTTGAAGTCAGTGCAAATTACACCTTTGCCAGCAACTGGGGGATCTACGGAACTGCACGTTACAGCCGCTTATCTGATGAAGTTAAAAACTCTCCCATGGTGGATAAGTCATGGGATGGACTGTTTTCCACCGGGATCACCTATCGTTTCTGATACCGATATGACCTGATGTTCACTGATGCACACCGCTGCCGGATCACGGGCACCGGTGTGCTGAACTTTCTGTTCTTCCCCATTTTTCTGTGGCCTGAATCTGGTTTTCTGTTGTTCCTTCTGCACTTCGTCCTGACGATCTCACTTTATCCCTGATTGTTATAAGGAGCTGATATGAGTGAAGACAAGCTGAACCCGAAAGAAGTCCGGGCCGGCGCATTGCAGTCCTCGCTGTCCATTCTGTTACACACCCATTATGCCATCCGCCTGTGGGAAGGGCGCAAAACGGAGAAGGTGTCCGGTGATGGTAAACCCCGTCCGGGTATCATCAGCATGCCTCAGGTCATTGCCCGGGCCGGGCAGGCAACACGGGATGCGGAGCGTGATAATCCCTGGGCGGATATGCTGCTGGTCAGGCTGGAGGAGGCATTATCGCAGGCATCAGAGCAGATCCGGCAGCAGGTCGCCGGACTGGAGGCGGTGCTGAACAGTATTCCCGGCAATATTGTGATCTCTGATATTGCATCATCTTCGCCCGTGAACATTGGTGTTTTCAGCAGCTCTCCGCTGGGGTATCGCTGCGTCTGGTTGCTTGTGGGGTATGACGAACTGGTCATGAAAGCGTTTCATGCTTTTCACTACGGGCTGATTTCGCGGGTGCAGCGGAACAGCATACTGGATACCGGAGGGCACGTTGTCCGTAAGGTGTATGGCGTGGCACAGTCCTACAAAACGGTTCATGCCACCCGGCAGGATATTTTATCCGGCACGGAGAAGGGCAGGGTGGCTGTCAGCCGTTTTGGCAAACCGGATCCGGATATCATGAGTGGTAAAAAACGCTCTGTTTTTTCTCCGCCCCTGAAATAATACAGCGGAGGCACCATGCAACTCTATTTGTGTGAAAAACCGTCACAGGCGCGGGATATTGCCCGGGTGCTGGGGCTCAGCGGGCGGGGAGAGGGCTGTATTGAAGGTGATACTGTCACGGTCACCTGGGCTGTGGGGCATCTGCTGGAGCTGGCCGCCCCGGAAGCGTACGGGGAGCAGTTCGGGGTTCCCTGGCGTATGGAGTCGCTTCCCGTTCTGCCGGAAAACTGGCAGATGACGGTTAAACCGCAGACGAAATCCCAGTTTACGGTGATCAGCCGCCTGCTGAAGCGTGCGTCTGAAGTGGTGATCGCCACGGATGCGGACAGGGAAGGCGAAGTCATTGCCCGGGAACTGCTGGCGTACTGCCGGTACCGTGGGCCAGTCCGCCGGCTGTGGCTGTCAGCCCTGGATGAGGCCAGCGTCCGGGAGGCGCTGGCAAATATTCTGCCCGGTGAGCAGACGGCCCGCCTGTATGATGCCGGCCTGGCCCGTGGGCAGGCTGACTGGCTGATCGGGATGAACCTGACGCGCCTGTATACCCTTAAAGCCCGGACGTCGGGGATCCCGGATGTGTTATCCGTCGGAAGGGTACAGACGCCGACACTTGCCATGGTGGTCAGACGGGATCAGGAGATTGCCGGTTTTGTACCACGGCCCTGGTGGCAGGTGTTTGCCGGACTGGAGAAAGACGGGATCCGGTTCCGGGCCGTCTGGGTGGCGGCAGAGCAGTACTGCGATGAAGAGAAACGGTGTGTGAACGTTCAGGCGGCCCGGGCCGTTCTTCAGTTGTGTCAGCAGACACCGTCAGCGGTGGTGCATGAGGTGACCCGGAAACGTGAAAAAACACCGGCTCCGCTCTGTTTTTCGCTGGGTACACTGCAGGAAGCCTGCTCCCGGAAATTTGGTATGGGGGCGCAGACTGTGCTGAATATCGCGCAGTCCCTGTATGAGACGCACAAGGCCACGACGTATCCCCGGACGGACTGTGGCTATCTGCCTGAATCCATGCAGCAGGAAAGCCGGGAGGTACTGGCGGCGATGGCGCGTTCAGATCCCGCCCTGACGCCGGTTCTGGCACAGCTCGATCCCGGTTTTGTTTCACGTATCTGGAATGACAAAAAAATTACGGCACACCATGCCATCATTCCGACCCGGCAGGTCTTTGATATCAGGGTACTGAGTGAAGATGAGCTGAAGGTGTATCAGCTTATCCGCCAGCATTATCTGGCCCAGTTTCTGCCCCTGCAGGAATCTGATATCACCGATGCAACACTGACAGTCGGCGGGCAACTGTTCAGGGCACGCGGGAAAGTGAATGTGGTGACGGGCTGGCGAGGCCTGTTTTCCGGGGAGGCTGCAGAAGCTGCTGAAGGCGAAGATGAACAGACGACGGAAATGGCGTTGCCGGCGCTTGAACGGGGTGAACACTGCCGGATTAGCGGTTCAGAACTCAAGGATCGGATGACGTCACCTCCGGCCCATTTTACGGAAGGAACCCTGATTGCCGCCATGAAAAACGCCGCCAGTCAGGTCAGCGACCCGAAGCTGAAAAAAGTGCTGAGGGAGAATGCCGGTCTGGGGACGGAGGCCACGCGGGCCGGTGTGCTGGAGGTGTTATTTGCCCGGCAGTATCTGGAGAAGAGCGGGAAGCATATCCGGTCAACGCAACGGGGCAGGGAACTGACGGCCGCCCTGCCGGAAGCCCTGACCAGCCCGGGCATGACGGCGCTGTGGGAGCAGGCTCTGGATGATATTGCACAGGGCAGAATGTCACTGGATACCTTTATGGGCAGACAGCAGCAGTGGGTGCGTCATCTGGTCTCATCCGGGCGGGAACAGCCCTTCAGTATGACGGTTCCGGTGACGCCGCCGTGCCCGCTTTGTCAGGGGCCGACCCGGCAGCGAAAGGGAAAGCACGGGCTGTTCCTGAGCTGTCAGCGGTATCCTGAGTGTAAGGGGGTGGTGAACACGCAGAAAAAGGCCGGGCGGCGAAAAAAATCGGGAAAAACTAAAACAGAGTAATCTTAATTTCTCCCTGTTCAGGATCGGGTAGTGTGATTAAGCTTTGATGCAATACCCTGCTGACCACAGTGGAGCGGGCAGCTCCAGGGTCCGGTAACCCGTAATGCACACTCGCGGGGTTACAAGGCGCATCCCCTCCGTGAAAACCGCGCCGGGATTTATCCCCGGAGATGATGAGAGTTAACCCCGGGGGCTGGTATCCCCCTCAGGCACCGGAAATCCCGGTGCCTTTTTTATTTGTTTTAGCGTTGACATTTGTTAGTGGTGACTTAAAGATGACCGGGCTTGACTGTCGTTTTTACGACCACCAATGTTCCGGCAGCCTGTGAGGAACGCCTTCGGGTGGCTGCATTCAACACCCCCTGAGCCTGAAAGGGTGGTGCATTCCACGTGAATGGGGTAAATCTGCGCGCTCTTGAGAGCAGAATGTCGTCACAAAAAGCGCATTATGACGCGACGATGAGGGCTTTTTTATCTGTTCAGACAGCCGGAATTCAGCTGATCCGGCATCCCCGACGGGAACATTCACTTCCGTCAGGGATGGTGATGTTCTCCGTCATCACATTTTTTAACTCCATGGAGAAATCATCATGTCTGTAAATACTGCCAAAACTGAATACTTTAATCTGACCCTCAAAGGTCTGGGGTATCTCAGTAATGTACGTCAGGTGAATCACCAGAACGGCTCGTTTCTCAGCTGTGTGGTGAATGCGCTGAGCGGACCCACGGACAGCCCGTCCTACGTCCGTTTTGATGTCACGGTTGCCGGTAAAGAGGCGACCGCCCTGATTGCCCGCTGCCAGAAGGCGGTGGATGAAGATCGCAAGGTGCTGCTTGGCTTCACGCTGAGCAACCTGTCCACTGACATTTTCACCCTGAACAAGGGAGAGCATGCCGGTGAGCAACGCGTCAGCCTGAAGGCCCGCCTGATCAAGGTGGACTGGATCAAGATAGGCCAGGAGATGGTTTACAAGGCTGAAAAATCAGACTCCCTGCCGCCACAAAACGGCACCATGCAACAGCAATACGCAGAAAACTCTTTCTGATCGTACTTTTCTCAACCGTCCTGATGAAAACAGACTGCCTCATCAGGGCGGTCTGTTTTCTTATTGTCTTTATCTTTAAGGAAACTTCTTATGCAACAGCCAAATGGCATGCTGGCCGCACAGGCCGGCTATACGTTACCCCTTCAGGTTCTCAGCAGCGTACGTGGTTATTATATTGGTACTCAGTGTGATGAGGGACCGGTGTCCCGCGAATCCGTGGAGTATTACAGAGACCATGAGCAGGCGGCACAGGCGCTGGAAAACGGCACCTGGACGCAGCGGACGTGTGCGTGAGGATGAGGAGGGCATATGGCGTCACGCGGTATTAATAAGGTGATACTGATTGGGTATCTTGGACAGGATCCGGAACTCCGTTACTTCCCCAATGGCGGCGGAGCTGTGGCAAACCTGACTCTGGCCACCAGTGAATCCTGGCGTGATAAACAGAGCGGTGAAATGAAGGAGCAGACCGAGTGGCACCGCGTGGTGATTTTCGGAAAACTGGCTGAGATAGCCGGTGAATACCTGCGCAAGGGTTCACAGGTGTACATCGAGGGCCAGTTAAAGACCCGGAAGTGGTTCGATCAGCAGAATGGTGTTGATCGCTACGCAACGGAAGTGGTGGTGAGTGTTAATGGCACCCTGCAGATGCTGGGCTCTCCGCGCCAGCAGGGCAGTGGTGCTGCACCCGCACACAGCGGTCAGGGAACTGCCGGCGCGCCGGCGGGTAACTCACCGTCACCGGCTTCCGGGAACGGCGGGGGAATGCCGATGGATTTTGACGACGACATTCCTTTCAGTGGACCGGGATATGGCGCTGAACGGCGGATTATCCATGCCATGTAATGTTAACCCCGGGGGCATCACTGCCCCCATTTTTATCAAGGAGGTATCGTGAGTGAAAAAAATCATACCACCCCCACGCCACACGATGCGGCGTTCAGGGCGATGATGGAAACCCCTTCGGTTGCAAGGGATTTTCTGGAAGCTGCGTTGCCGCCGGCACAGTTACAGCGGTGCGATATGAACACCCTGAAGCTGGAGCCGGCCACGTTTGTGGATCCGGATTTGCGTCAGTATGCCAGTGACGTTCTGTGGAGCATGAAAACCACCGATGGCCGTGATGGTTACATCTACGCGCTGACGGAACATCAGAGTTCTGCGGATCGTTTTATGGCCCTGCGCATGATGCATTATGTGCTGGCGATAATGTATCGTCACCTGAAAACGCATAAGCAGGCCCCCATTGTGATCCCGGTGCTTTTTTATCACGGTGAACCCAGTCCGTATCCGTACAGCCTGAACTGGCTGGACTGTCTGGACGATCCGGCGCTTGGTCGTGAGCTTTACGGCGAAGGAAAGCCGCCCCGCGTTATTGATGTGGGTCTTCTTGATGATGAGGGTATCCGCTGCTATCAGCAGATGGCCGCCCTGATGCTTCTGATGAAGGTCCGTCAGCGGAAGGGCGATCTGATGGCGCAGCTTGACTTTCTGTCACAGTTGCTTCAGATACAGGGAACACACGATCAGGTGGTGGTTCTGTTAAACTATATGGTGAAGGCGTGCGATTCGGCTTCACCGGAATTTATACGGGCGATGGCAGAACATCTGCCCCGGTATGAGGATGATATTATGACTATCGCTGAACGACTTGAACTGGCGGGTATCGAAAAAGGCCGTCAGGAAGAGAGAGAAAAGGCGCTTGAGAAGACGCTTGAGGCTGCCCGTCGGATGCAGAAGATGGGGATGTCGCCTGAGAGTATTCAGGAGATCCTGCAGCTTTCTGATGAAGAGCTGCAGAAAGCGCTCGGTTAATCCGTTTCCGTGTTATCACGGGGCGGGGTGTGGCTGATATGAGAGGCCACACCCCGCATTATCAACATCACGCCAGCTTTTACGCTGGCGTTTTTTTTGTTTACTGATAATGAGTTGTTCGTTGAGCCTGCCGGCGCTTCTTTGCACAGTGACCGCTGTTTTATCACTGCAGAGGAGTTATCCGGATGAACATGCAACCCGGGATCTTATTTTCCCTGGTTACCCTGGCCCTGCTGGCCGGGTGTAACAGCCCACAAAAACTTCAGCAACGTGCGCCGGCCATGCCGGTACCTTCCGTCAGCGTTTCCCGCAATGTACAGCCGGTGTCACAGGATATTTATGCGCAGCCGGCACCGGAGGTGGTGCGTTACGACCGTTACCTGCTGGTCAGCACGGCACCACAGGCAGCGCAGCGTGACCCGCTTTCCCAGGTGATTGATATCCGTATTCCGGCGTCGTTAAAGCCCACCGTGGCCGATGCCATGCGTTATGCCCTGAAACAGTCCGGTTACACGCTGTGTGCCACCGGGCCGGCCAATGGTGTGCTGTACCGCCAGCCCCTGCCCGCCGTGCAGTATCAGCAGGGACCGGTGCGACTGCGTACAGCCCTGCAGGTGATGGCGGGACCGGCCTGGCAACTGGAGGTGGATGACGTTCAGCGTGTGGTCTGCCACAGCCTGCGGGCGGGGTATCAGTTACCGGCAGGCCAGCTGGCACCCGTACCGGCTTCTCCGGCAATCACGGCCCCGGTGGCGCAACCGGCCAGGGGAGGCTTCCTGAAAAAATGAGCGAACAACAGGAGATGATGACACCTGTTCCGGCAGATAACCCCACAACGCGCCGGCGTTCACTTCTGCGGGGTGTGGCAGTGAGTTCTCTGACTTTGCTGGTTATGGTGACGAGCGTGGCGCTGTATCTGACAGGGCGCGGCATGGCGGAGATGGATACCCGTCTGGCAACACTGGAACAACAGCAGGGAGAGCGTCTGACACTGGCGGCACTGGCCCCGTTGCAGTCACGCCTGAGTGAACTGGAGGCGAAGCTGCAGACGGAGAGTGCGCGTCTGGCGCAGCTGGCCCGGCAGCCCGCTCTGACGGAGGTTCAGCAGACGCTGCTTAAGGAACTGCCGGCGTCCCTTGAGCAGATTCAGGCAGCACAGAAAGCCCTTTCCCTGCGGCTGGACACACTGGCGGCACTGGCAGAGAAGCCACAGCCCCGGGCTGTTCAGTCCGAATCCCCCTCTGCTTCCGGCACCGGGAAAAAGGACGTATCCGGAACGAAAGAACCCTCTCCGGTGGTACAGAAAACTGCCCGCCCTCTGACTGCTCGTTCAGGTACGTCGCACACTTTCCGTCAGGCACCGTTTGTGCTGACCGGCACCGAGCGCCGGGGGGCGCAGTCATATGCGGCGGTGGCACCCCGGGGATATACCAGTCTGTCGCAGGTGGCACTGCTCGGGGAAGGTGAGAGTGTGGCCGGCTGGACACTGATTCATGCCGGTCACGAACAGGCGACGTTCCGGGTGAACGGACGTCAGGTACAGGTCAGGGTGGAGTGAGTGAAGATGAGACTGAAATCCCTGTTACTGGTGATGCTGATACCTGCACTGGCGCAGGCTGCAGACCAGAACACAACCGTGACGGACGCGTCCCGTACGGATACGTCACAGCATACGCAGAGCGCCACGCAGTCGCTGCAACAGCAGGCCGGGCGGTGGGGACTGAGTGAGGAGGACTGGGGGCGTTATCAGGCACTGATGGCGGGACCCCGCGGGATACAGTCGCCGGGTCTGGACCCGCTGACAGCACTGGGTATTGAGGCCCGTACACCGGCTGAGCGCCGGGCGTATGCCGAAAAGTGGGTGAAGGAAGAGTGTGCCCGTACGGAGAAGGAGCTGGCTTTTCAGCGGGAGGTTGATGCGGCATGGCAGCGTCTTTATCCCGGAAAGCTGCCGGTCAGTATGGGCAATGCCGGTGTTCTGGCCGGGGACACCGGAGGCAGACTGGCGCTGTTTGTGAAGGCGAAGGACTGTGCGTCCTGTGATATCCGCCTGAGTAAGGTGCTGGCATCCGGTAAGCCGGTGGATATTTATCTGGTGGACAGTCAGGGGAAAGACGGGCTGCTTCGTCAGTGGGCACGTGAGCACAACATCCCACCAGAGAAGGTCCGCAGCCGGCATATCACCCTGAACCATGATGCGGGGCGCTGGCTGCGTTTTGGTGAGGGACAGATGCCGGTGGTACTGCAGCAGGGGGCGGACGGATGGCGCGTGGCTGCATTCTGACCGTTCTGCTGATGCTGGCAGGCAGTGGCATGTGTCAGGCTGTTGCGCAGACCATTCCTGACGGGTATGTGCAGGTGGCCCGTGCACACGGTATTCCGGCAGAAGTGCTGTATGCCGTCTCCCTGACAGAGACTGCCATGGCGCCCGGTGATATGGCCGGCATCATGCAGTATTCCCGCCGCGACGGGCGTCTTCCGGATGTCTCCCGCCCCTGGCCCTGGACAATTAATGTGGCCGGGAAGGGGTACCGTTATGCCAGTCGCCTGGAGGCCTGGCAGGCACTGCAGGTGTTTCTGAAACGTTATCCGGCCAGACGCATTGATGTCGGAATAGCGCAGGTCAATCTGGGGTGGAATGGTCATCGTTTCCCGTCAACATGGGCGGCCTTTGACCCGTACACCAGTCTTGAGACGGCGGCGGTCATTCTGCAGGAGTGCCGTCAGCGCCATCCCGACAGCTGGCTGAAGACAGCCGGTTGTTATCACCATCCTGCCGGTGGAAAGCCGGCCGCCCGTTACACCACCGTGGTCAGACGTCATCTGGACCGGCTGCATGCAAAAGGTATGACGCCACAGCAGACCGCCATGCTGGCACCGGCTGCGGATTATATCTGGACAGAGCCCCGGAGGCGCGAATGAACAGACTGAGACGGATTACTTTTTATTTTCCTGTATGGCTTCTGTTTTCAGCGAGCGTCAGTGCTGAACTGACGGTGATTGCTGAACTGACGGTGATTGCTGACCTGGGCGGCAGGGATGCTGCTCCTTTTTTTGAGGGTATCAACCGGCAGGCACCGGCTTCTGCACCGGTTGTTTCACCACCGCCTCTTCTGCAGGGGGACGCGGCGATGCTGCCGGTCAGTACACCTGAAATGTCACCCGGCGAAGTGACACCACGCCCGCTTCAGCTACCGGGCATCGGTGCACTTTTCCTTGTGGGGGATGATGCGTATTCCCGTGAGTGGCTGCAGAAAAATGCTGCTGCGCTCCGGGCGCGTCATGCTGCCGGAATGGTGGTGAATGTGGCTGATGAAAACGGCCTGCGCACGCTGCGTGAACTGGCTCCCGGCGTGGCGATGGCACCGGCATCCGGTTCTGCGCTGGCCCGCCGGTTACAGCTGAAGTCTTATCCGGTGCTGATAACGGACAACGGGCTGTCACAGGAGGTGGTGCCATGATGCAGGCACCTGTGATAACCGCAGCTCTGCTGGTCAGCCCGGTGCTGATGGTTTGTCTGGCGTTCTGCCTGCTGGCCGTGTTGCTGATGCTTATCCTGCGGGGAGGGGAGCGAAAACAGAAATGCGCCCGGACCCGCCGCCATCAGCGTTACCGTGCCACTGCCGCCCGGTTACTGGCCAGACTGAAGACGCTGCCGGAAGATGCGCATCGCCTGAAGTATCTGCGCAAAATCAACCCGTATGTCTTCGAAGAACTGCTGTTACTGGCCCTGAAGCAGCAGGGGATGACGGTTATTCACAATCCCTGCTACAGCGGTGATGGCGGCCCGGACGGACAGGTAATGATTAACGGTGAGCGCTGGCTGATACAGGCAAAGCGCTACGGACGGACCATCCGCCCGGCACATATTGATGCCTTCGGGGAACTGCTGCGCCGGGAGGGTTGCCGGGGGTTTTTTATTCATACCGGTCGTACAGGGTCGGTCAGCCGGGCCAGGCTGACACTGTGGCCGGATATCGAACTTGTCAGCGGTCAGCGTCTGCTGAAACTGCTGAACGGAACATTACTGACAGATGAACTTACCAGGGGGGAGCGGGGATGATGACGGTAAAACAGATGTTTATGCTTTTATTCAGAACAGTGATTGTCTGGCCATCCGTGCTGACGGGATGCCTGATGATGCTGTATTTCGTTGAGGTCGCCAGCGGTGGTGTGACAGGGCTGGCGCAGCGTTATGAGGAGGAGTCAGCACGCTGGCGTGATGCGCCGGAAGGGACGGTGATGATGCTCCGGTGTCCGTCGCGTCCCTTTGTGACGCCGGTGACAACCGGGGAGTGGCGTGCACTGTCCGCCACTGATGCAGAATGCCTCCGGTCACCGCACTCTTTCAGGCAGGCTGCAGAGGCAGATTTTCAGTCACTGCACATACTGGCGCTGACACTGTTGCTGGCATCAGTGGTTCTGGAAGGCGTTTCGGCCGGTATGTCGCGCCGGAAAACCGCATCCGTACCGGTATCACCACATTGTGGATGTGGCCGGGGCCGTGGTGCGGTTGCACACTGGCCTGACCATGATAATGATGCAATTCCGCAGAAGGGAGGTCAGGTATGACGGCTTCACTGCTGGCCCGTGTGCAGGCAAATGTTCCGGCCTGGGCACATGAACAACTGGCTGCATGGGATGCTGCAGAGTTTGCGGCAATGTCGGATTTTATTACAGAACACTACTGGACGGGACAGGGCAGTATCAATGTGTACCGCATTGTGGGGACTGACCATCCACAGTATGCCGGAATGAACTGGCTGGAGCTGCTGGAGCGCGGTAAACGCATGGACATCAATATCCCGTTACTCGAAAAGAATCCGGGATATTACACGCAGGCAGAGCAACAGCATGCCGGGATGAGTTTTGTCAGCACGGATGGCATTCACTGGTATGTCAGTGCTGACGGTAATCACCGCAGCTGTCTGGCCCGCTTTCTGTTTCACCTGCAGGGGGAGGGGCGCACACAGCTTCACAATGTGGCCCAGAGTGTTTATCACACGGACCGGGAGTTCCGGTCTGCCTGTCGGGAGATTCACAACCTGACAGAACCGTTGTCCCGGCATGGTGTGTATCTTCGTCTGCAGACCCGGCGGCAGTGTGTTTCCCGCGAAGACCTGGCCTGCTGGAAAGTGGACCGTTTCAGCACAGAAGCCCTGCTGACAGTGGATGATGTGCGTGCAGGTGGACATGACAGGCCATCGGTGTATAAGGCATTACTGCTGAATGCGGCAGACGCATGGCGGGAGGTGATGATGTTACAGCGCAGACTGGAGGCTCTGTCCGCATCACCGGAGAACGATTTGCCACGCTCATGGTGGCTGCGTCTTTTACAGAGAGGTACCCGGTCATGAGTAACCGTTATGTGATTGAGGCTCTGCTGCGACCGGCGGTGGAGCTGAACACTGCCGTGGTGGCGGCAACGGCGGCCAGTGTCTGTGTGACAGCGCCCTGGGCGGTGGCGCTCGCGCCGTCGGTCAGTTATGCCACTGCTGCCGGTTTTGGTGTTCTGGCAGCGGTCCGTTTTCGCCAGGGAATGAAGGTCATCCGCTACCGTCGCAATCTGCGGCGTCTGCTCCGTTATGTGATGAGTACCCGGCAGATACCCGTGAGCCGTCAGCGCCTTTTTCTGGGGCGGGGATTTCGCTGGACACAGAAACACACCCAGCGCCTTCAGGATACGCTGCGCCCTGAGGTGGCCAGGTACCTTCAGCCGGGCTGGCTGTACCGGATGGCCCGTCAGCTTGAGCTGAAAACGGAACATACCCTCCCCCGTCTGGGCGCACTTTTGCGCAAGGACTCTCCGCTGAATCCGGTACGCCCCCTGCCGCCGGTGGGCGGGAATCCGGCCCTGCATGGTATTGAACCGGATGAACAGGATGTGACACTGGCGCTGGGAGAGCGGGTGGGTCACACCATTGTTTATGGTACCACCCGTGTCGGTAAAACCCGGCTGGCAGAGCTGCTGGTCACACAGGATATCCGTCGGGGAGAGGTCACCATTGTCTTTGACCCCAAAGGGGATGCTGACCTGTTGCTGCGTGTATGGGCAGAAGCACACCGTGCCGGCAGGGGCGATGAGCTGTATATCTTTCATCTGGGCTGGCCGGAAATCTCTGCCCGCTATAACGCAGTGGGGCGTTTTGGCCGGGTGTCGGAAGTGGCCACCCGTGTGGCGGGGCAGTTGTCCGGTGAAGGAAACAGTGCTGCTTTCCGGGAGTTTGCCTGGCGTTTTGTCAATATCATTGCCCGCGCCCTGGTGGCACTGGGAGAACGCCCGGATTACACGCTGATTATGCGCTATGTGAACAATATTGCTGACCTCTATATTCGCTATGCCGGAAAGGTGGTCAGTGAACAGATGCCGGAACTGGAAAGCGCCATTCTGAATAACATGAATGTGCTGGGTGAAGATGACGTGCCCCGGACCATGCAGAACCAGCCGGATGCTGTGCGTATCTGGGCTATTGAGGTGGCGCTCAGCAGTGACGCCGGGAAGAAACTCTATGACCCGATACTGGATGGTCTTCGAAGTGCGGTACGTTATGACCGTACTTATTTTGACAAAATTGTGGCCTCCCTGCTGCCGTTGCTGGAAAAACTGACCACAGGAAAGACGGCAGAGCTGCTGGCACCGGACTACCTGGATATGAGTGATACCCGTCCCGTGTTTGACTGGGAACAGGTGATACGTAAAAAGGCGGTGGTGTATATCGGTCTTGATGCGCTCAGTGACAGTGAGGTGGCCAGTGCCGTGGGAAACTCCATGTTTGCAGACCTGGTGAGTGTGGCCGGACATATCTACAAACACGGTATGAATGCCGGATTGCCCGGTGTCGGGGAGAGTAAAAATGTGGTCAACCTGCACTGTGATGAGTTCAACGAACTGATGGGCGATGAATTTATTCCGCTCATCAACAAGGGCGGTGGTGCCGGTATGCAGGTGACGGCGTATACCCAGACGTCTTCGGATATTGAAGCCCGCATCGGTAATGCGGCTAAAACTGCCCAGGTACAGGGTAACTTCAATAACATGATTATGCTGCGCGTCAGGGAGAACCGGACGGCAGAGCTGCTGACCAGTCAGCTGCCTCAGGTGGAGATTTACACTAAAACACTGGTGTCGGGGCATCAGGATACCGCCGATGTGACGTCCGGACAGGATTTCACCTCCAGCACCCAGGACCGCGTTGGTACAGTAAAGGTTCCCTTACTGGAGCCGGCGGATATCGTCACCCTGCCAAAAGGGCAGGCATTTGCCCTGCTGGAAGGCGGACAGTTGTGGAAAATCCGGATGCCGCTGCCGGCGCCGGATAAGGACGATGCGCTGATGCCGGAGAGCATTGCAAAAGTGGCTGAAGCCATGCGGCGTCATTACCACACCGGAGAGGGGTGGTGGCATGAAACCCCGGCCGTGAATGTGCCGGAAGGAGACGGACATGGCTGATTCCCGTCGTGATGTGAACCGTCCTGACGCCGCACAACCCCCACGCCGGCACGGGCTGCTGTATAACCTGCTGTGGGGCTGGCCGTGGGCACTGGCCGGGATGGTGCTCTCCTCCCTGTTGCTGAGCCTGCTGATTGAATATGTGGGTATTGCATTTTTCTGGCCTGAACAGGGCGCGAAGCACAGTGAAGTGGTCATGAACACCGAGCTGGGCTGGTTATCCTCGGAATTTACCCGCAGTCTGCTGCTGTCCACGCCGTCAGTGACGGTGATGAAGTGGGTGTCCACGGCGTACCAGTGGCTGTTTGTGGACAGCGGATTTATGGCCTGGATGAAGCAGGGCGCTTCGGTCGATAACAGTGTGATACAGGAAGTGGATACTCTGGGCCGCTGGCTGGCGCATTACCTGCATGATTACCTGATGGCCACGGTATATGTGACGGTGGTGACGCTGGTCCGGGTGACGATTCTGGTGCTGTCAGTGCCCCTGTTTGTGATGGTGGCTCTGGTGGCTGTGGTGGAAGGTCTGGGAAGACGTGACCTGCGCCGGTACGGTGCTGCGTATGAATCCAGTTTTGTTTATCACCATGCCAGAAAGTCCATTAAACCGGCGATATACATTCCCTGTATTCTTTATATGTCCTGGCCCACGGCGGTATACCCGAACCTGCTGATATGGCCGGCGGCCATGCTGCTGGGAGTTGCCATCACCGTGACCATGGCATCCTTCAAGAAGTATTTATAATCCACAGATGCCGGACACTCCGGTGCAAAACTGGTTTTGTGCCGGGGTGTCGGCAGACAAGCCATGTTACAGCCTTTTCTGCGCGTCAGTCAGCTGATAAGCAGAATTTAAATTAATGGCTTTTTGTTAAAAAAACTGCTGTAACAGCGCAAATACAATAATACGTCAGTACTTTTTTCATAAATTTTTTTTGTAATCTTTTGTGTGCAAAGTTTCATAGCGCGGACGCATTCACTGATACGTTGTGATTCTATGTCGCAGGGAGGAAAAATGCTGATTTCTCGTTGCCTTTTTCTGACAGCCTTTTTTGTCAGTTTTGGTGTAAAAGCAAGCACAATTTGTGTTGGTCATTATGTCGGGAATAATGTTGGGTTTACAAGCTCTTTTGTGGGGGACCAGTTTAACAAGGTAAATATTAAAACCCATGGGCGATGGAATGGTGGTGGTCAGGATTCTCTTTATAAGTCTTTGCGAGATTTTGCCGGTTTCTCTTCCTATTCCGTTGCTGTCCCTAAAAAAATATCACTGCCTGGTTCTTCAGTACAGTTGACGCTGACATTATCTGGTAATGTCATTACAGTTCCCACAGATAACAGATGGCAGGCTGTTTTTGTTCAGCAAACAAATGAAGGATGTGCGTAAGCGCATCATTTAAACCGTCTTTCGCCTCCCTTTCCTGTTTCCGATACTAATGTCCATTTTCGCAGTAAAAGGACATTTAAGATGAATGCACGAAAAGCGGTACTGGCAGATAATCCAGAATTGATCCTGCGTGTGCTACAGCTGAGATTTGACGAGTCACTGTCGTACCCGCGCATTTCTGCGCAGACTGGTGTCAGCAAAACCGCCATTTTTTCTCTGGTGAGGCGATTTCACCAGGTATTCACTGACTGGCCTCTTTCCGGTGAATATTCCTGCGGGCAACTGGCCCGGGCTCTTTTCCCGGGGCGATACCCTTCAGCCCCGACCGTGACTCAGCCTGTGAAAGCAGAGAAACCCCGCCGGAACCGATTTTCACCGGAGTTTAAATGGAGACTGGTTCAGCAAACTCTTTTACCCGGTGCCTGTGTCGCACAAATAGCTCGAGAGAATGGAATTAACGATAACCTGCTCTTTAACTGGCGGCATCTCTGGCGTAACGGTGGCCTGCAACCGCCCGGCGAACATGAAACATCGCTACTTCCCGTGACGTTAACTCCGGAGCCGGATAATAAAATCCCGGCACCAGTGCAGATACCTGAACAGATAAATACACTGCCAGACAGTCTGTGCTGCGAGCTGGTTCTGCCGGCCGGAACTCTCAGGCTGAAAGGTGAACTGACACCGGCGTTATTACAGACACTTATCCGCGAAATGAAAGGGAGCAGCCACTGATGATATCTCTCCCTGCCGGTTCGCGTATCTGGCTGGTTGCCGGTATCACCGATATGCGAAATGGCTTTAACGGCCTGGCCTCAAAAGTTCAGAACGTCCTGAAGGATGACCCGTTCTCCGGGCATCTGTTCATCTTCCGCGGACGCCGGAGTGACCAGATAAAAGTGCTGTGGGCTGACAGTGACGGACTGTGCCTCTTCACCAAACGCCTGGAGCGGGGCCGCTTCGTCTGGCCGGTCACCCGCGATGGAAAGGTTCACCTTACTCCGGCTCAGTTGTCCATGCTTCTCGAAGGCATCGACTGGAAGCACCCGAAACGAACGGAACGCGCTGGAATCCGCATATAACCCGTTGTAAAGTGAGGATATGGACACCTCACT
>NZ_JAOWIE010000053.1:1182-4024 GCF_030332265.1 Citrobacter sp. Cu231
AGCGTACACGGTGGATGCCCTGGCAGTCAGAGGCGATGAAGGACGTGCTAATCTGCGATAAGCGTCGGTAAGGTGATATGAACCGTTATAACCGGCGATTTCCGAATGGGGAAACCCAGTGTGATTCGTCACACTATCATTACGTGAATACATAGCGTAATGAAGCGAACCGGGGGAACTGAAACATCTAAGTACCCCGAGGAAAAGAAATCAACCGAGATTCCCCCAGTAGCGGCGAGCGAACGGGGAGCAGCCCAGAGTCTGAATCAGCTTGTGTGTTAGTGGAACGGTCTGGAAAGTCCGACGGTACAGGGTGATAGTCCCGTACACCAAAATGCACAGGTTGTGAACTCGAAGAGTAGGGCGGGACACGTGGTATCCTGTCTGAATATGGGGGGACCATCCTCCAAGGCTAAATACTCCTGACTGACCGATAGTGAACCAGTACCGTGAGGGAAAGGCGAAAAGAACCCCGGCGAGGGGAGTGAAAAAGAACCTGAAACCGTGTACGTACAAGCAGTGGGAGCATCCTTCGGGGTGTGACTGCGTACCTTTTGTATAATGGGTCAGCGACTTATATTCTGTAGCAAGGTTAACCGTATAGGGGAGCCGAAGGGAAACCGAGTCTTAACTGGGCGTTAAGTTGCAGGGTATAGACCCGAAACCCGGTGATCTAGCCATGGGCAGGTTGAAGGTTGGGTAACACTAACTGGAGGACCGAACCGACTAATGTTGAAAAATTAGCGGATGACTTGTGGCTGGGGGTGAAAGGCCAATCAAACCGGGAGATAGCTGGTTCTCCCCGAAAGCTATTTAGGTAGCGCCTCGTGAACTCATCTTCGGGGGTAGAGCACTGTTTCGGCTAGGGGGTCATCCCGACTTACCAACCCGATGCAAACTGCGAATACCGAAGAATGTTATCACGGGAGACACACGGCGGGTGCTAACGTCCGTCGTGAAGAGGGAAACAACCCAGACCGCCAGCTAAGGTCCCAAAGTCATGGTTAAGTGGGAAACGATGTGGGAAGGCACAGACAGCCAGGATGTTGGCTTAGAAGCAGCCATCATTTAAAGAAAGCGTAATAGCTCACTGGTCGAGTCGGCCTGCGCGGAAGATGTAACGGGGCTAAACCATGCACCGAAGCTGCGGCAGCGACACTATGTGTTGTTGGGTAGGGGAGCGTTCTGTAAGCCGTTGAAGGTGGCCTGTGAGGGTTGCTGGAGGTATCAGAAGTGCGAATGCTGACATAAGTAACGATAATGCGGGTGAAAAACCCGCACGCCGGAAGACCAAGGGTTCCTGTCCAACGTTAATCGGGGCAGGGTGAGTCGACCCCTAAGGCGAGGCCGAAAGGCGTAGTCGATGGGAAACAGGTTAATATTCCTGTACTTGGTGTTACTGCGAAGGGGGGACGGAGAAGGCTATGTTGGCCGGGCGACGGTTGTCCCGGTTTAAGCATGTAGGCGGAGGTTCCAGGTAAATCCGGTTCCTTTTAACGCTGAGGTGTGATGACGAGGCACTACGGTGCTGAAGTGACAAATGCCCTGCTTCCAGGAAAAGCCTCTAAGCATCAGGTAACACGAAATCGTACCCCAAACCGACACAGGTGGTCAGGTAGAGAATACCAAGGCGCTTGAGAGAACTCGGGTGAAGGAACTAGGCAAAATGGTGCCGTAACTTCGGGAGAAGGCACGCTGATATGTAGGTGAAGCGGTTTACCCGTGGAGCTGAAATCAGTCGAAGATACCAGCTGGCTGCAACTGTTTATTAAAAACACAGCACTGTGCAAACACGAAAGTGGACGTATACGGTGTGACGCCTGCCCGGTGCCGGAAGGTTAATTGATGGGGTTATCCGTAAGGAGAAGCTCTTGATCGAAGCCCCGGTAAACGGCGGCCGTAACTATAACGGTCCTAAGGTAGCGAAATTCCTTGTCGGGTAAGTTCCGACCTGCACGAATGGCGTAATGATGGCCAGGCTGTCTCCACCCGAGACTCAGTGAAATTGAACTCGCTGTGAAGATGCAGTGTACCCGCGGCAAGACGGAAAGACCCCGTGAACCTTTACTATAGCTTGACACTGAACACTGGTCCTTGATGTGTAGGATAGGTGGGAGGCTTTGAAGCGTGGACGCCAGTCTGCGTGGAGCCAACCTTGAAATACCACCCTTTAATGGCTGGTGTTCTAACGTTGACCCGTAATCCGGGTTGCGGACAGTGTCTGGTGGGTAGTTTGACTGGGGCGGTCTCCTCCTAAAGAGTAACGGAGGAGCACGAAGGTTAGCTAATCCTGGTCGGACATCAGGAGGTTAGTGCAAAGGCATAAGCTAGCTTGACTGCGAGAGTGACGGCTCGAGCAGGTGCGAAAGCAGGTCTTAGTGATCCGGTGGTTCTGAATGGAAGGGCCATCGCTCAACGGATAAAAGGTACTCCGGGGATAACAGGCTGATACCGCCCAAGAGTTCATATCGACGGCGGTGTTTGGCACCTCGATGTCGGCTCATCACATCCTGGGGCTGAAGTAGGTCCCAAGGGTATGGCTGTTCGCCATTTAAAGTGGTACGCGAGCTGGGTTTAGAACGTCGTGAGACAGTTCGGTCCCTATCTGCCGTGGGCGCTGGAGAATTGAGGGGGGCTGCTCCTAGTACGAGAGGACCGGAGTGGACGCATCACTGGTGTTCGGGTTGTCATGCCAATGGCACTGCCCGGTAGCTAAATGCGGAAGAGATAAGTGCTGAAAGCATCTAAGCACGAAACTTGCCCCGAGATGAGTTCTCCCTGAGACTTTAAGTCTCCTGAAGGAACGTTAAAGACGATGACGTTGATAGGTCGGGTGTGTAAG
>NZ_JAOWIE010000053.1:4111-153545 GCF_030332265.1 Citrobacter sp. Cu231
CCATGCGAGAGTAGGGAACTGCCAGGCATCAAATAAAGTGAAGAAGCCCATCCTGCCGGATGGGCTTTTTTGCGTCTGTGTGCCGTGAAATCCGCCGGCTGCGGCGTCCGGAAGTACGGCTAGCCGTGTACGAGGCTGAGTAACGGGTACGGTCGTCCAAGATCGTCCACTTCTGTCCGTTCCGTCACGTTAAATCCCATCTTTTTATAGAATCCAACCGCCTGCTCATTCTGTTCATTAACGTTGGTCGTTAGCATTGAAGTCATTGATAAAGCATGTTCAATGAGTAACTTACCAATACCACGACCACGTGCATCCGGGTCGACGAACAGGGCATCCATATGCTGATCGGTCAGAAGCATAAAGGCGATAGGCTCATCTTGTTCTGTCACTGCAACCCATAGTGGAGCTTCTGGTAAAAATGAACGTACCAGCTCTTCCAGCTCAATGCGATAATCCGGTGAGAGAAAATGGTGCGTCGCATCGACTGAACGACCCCAGATAGATACGAGCTTATCGCCTTCGTCCTTACGCGAACGACGAATGGTAAAGGGCATAGCATTCTCCTTTTTTCTTTACTGCACTATTCTACAGCAAGGGGCCGTGAAACTTTCTCAACTTGAGGATGCAGGCTCGACATTCGCATGATTCCTGGGTATCTTCAGCTGTCTGGATGTCTAAACGTTTAAACGTATGTAGTGAGGTTATCAGGTTATGCCAATTCGCGTGCAGGACGAGCTACCCGCCGTCAATTTCTTGCGTGAGGAAAACGTCTTTGTCATGACGACATCCCGCGCTTCCGGTCAGGAAATTCGACCACTGAAGGTGCTCATCCTCAACCTGATGCCCAAGAAGATTGAAACGGAAAACCAGTTCCTGCGCTTACTGTCTAACTCACCGCTACAGGTAGATGTTCAGCTATTGCGCATCGATGCCCGGGAGTCACGCAACACCCCTACGGAGCATCTGAATAACTTTTACTGTAATTTCGAGGATATCAGCGATCAGAACTTTGACGGACTGATCGTGACCGGCGCGCCGTTGGGTCTGGTTGAATTTAATGACGTGGCTTACTGGCCTCAGATTAAACAAGTGCTTGAATGGGCCAAAGATCACGTTACCTCGACGCTATTTGTCTGTTGGGCGGTACAAGCCGCGCTGAATATCCTGTACGGAATTCCTAAGCAAACCCGTACGGATAAACTCTCAGGCGTTTATGAGCATCATATTCTGCACCCACATGCACTACTGACGCGTGGATTTGATGATGCGTTCCTGGCTCCGCATTCGCGCTATGCCGATTTTCCTGCTGCACTTATCCGGGACTACACCGATCTCGAGATTTTTGCCGAGACAGAAGAGGGAGATGCTTACCTGTTTGCCAGCAAAGATAAACGAATTGCCTTTGTGACGGGTCATCCTGAGTATGACGCTCATACGCTCGGCAGTGAGTATTTTCGTGATGTCGAAGCGGGCCTAATGCCGGAAGTACCCTATAACTACTTCCCGAAAGATGACCCGCAAAACAAACCGCGGGCAACCTGGCGTAGCCACGGCAATCTGTTGTTTACTAACTGGCTCAACTATTACGTCTACCAGATCACGCCATATGATCTGCGTCACATGAATCCAACGCTGGATTAATCTTCTGTAGCAGACGATCCTTAAGCGTTTCAGCATGTTGAATCAGGCACCTTCGGGTGCCTTTTTTATTTCCGAAATGCACCTCATCATGTAATTAAATTTTATTTATATTGTTATCAATGAGTTAATTGATATTTAAATTAAAAATGGAAATTGTTTTTGATTTTGAAAATTAAATGAGTAGTCTTAGTTGTGCTGAACGAAAACCGCACAACGATCCTTCGTTCGCATTGGGGATGTGTTTGGATCAATGACGAGGAACTACGCAATGAATCAACAGGCAACGACAACCGATGAACTGGTCTTCACCAGGCCGCGTGGCGAACAGGAGCAACAGATTCTGACCGCTGAAGCGGTGGAGTTTCTGACCGAATTGGTGACAAGATTTACACCAAAACGCAATAAACTTCTGGCTGCACGTATCCAGCAGCAGCAGGATATTGATGACGGTAAGTTGCCTGATTTTATTTCGGAAACGGCTTCCATTCGTGAGGGCGACTGGAAAATTCGCGGTATTCCTGATGATTTACTGGATCGCCGCGTAGAGATAACCGGGCCTGTTGAGCGCAAGATGGTCATCAACGCGCTGAACGCAAATGTCAAAGTCTTTATGGCTGATTTTGAAGATTCGCTGGCTCCTGAGTGGAGCAAAGTAATCGATGGGCAGATCAACCTGCGCGATGCGGTCAATGGCACCATTAGTTACACCAACGAAGCCGGTAAAATTTATCAACTTAAACCCAATCCGGCCCTGTTGGTGTGTCGCGTTCGTGGTTTGCACTTGCCGGAAAAACACGTCACCTGGCGTGGTGAATCCATCCCGGGCAGCCTGTTTGACTTTGCCCTCTATTTCTTCCACAACTACAAAACGTTGCTGGCAAAAGGTAGCGGCCCTTACTTCTACCTGCCAAAAACGCAGGCCTGGCAAGAAGCAGCATGGTGGAGCGAAGTGTTCAGCTATGCAGAAGATCGCTTTAATCTGCCGCGCGGCACCATCAAAGCGACTCTGCTGATTGAAACTCTGCCGGCCGTCTTCCAGATGGACGAAATTCTGCACGCGCTGCGAGACCATATTGTCGGCCTGAACTGCGGTCGCTGGGACTACATTTTCAGCTATATCAAAACGCTGAAGAACCACCCGGATCGCGTGTTGCCGGACCGTCAGGTGGTGACGATGGATAAGCCATTCCTCAGCGCCTATTCACGCCTGCTGATTAAAACCTGCCATAAACGCGGCGCGTTCGCGATGGGCGGTATGGCGGCGTTCATTCCCAGCAAAGATGCAGAACGTAACAACCAGGTGCTGACCAAGGTAAAAGCGGACAAAGCGCTGGAAGCCAATAACGGTCATGACGGCACATGGATTGCTCATCCGGGACTGGCTGATACCGCAATGGCGGTGTTCAACGACGTGCTCGGTGAAAACAAAAATCAGCTGTTCGTGACCCGTGAAGAAGATGCGCCGATTACCGCAGAACAACTGCTGGCACCTTGTGAAGGTGAGCGTACTGAGGAAGGTATGCGCGCCAACATCCGTGTCGCAGTGCAGTACATCGAAGCGTGGATCTCCGGTAATGGCTGCGTACCGATTTACGGTCTGATGGAAGATGCGGCCACAGCCGAAATCTCCCGTACCTCCATCTGGCAGTGGATCCACCACCAGAAAACGCTCAGCAATGGCAAACCGGTGACCAAACCGCTGTTCCGCCAGATGCTGGCCGAAGAGATGCTGGTGATTCAGGACGAGCTGGGCGAACACCGCTACAGCAGCGGACGTTTTGACGATGCCGCGCGCCTGATGGAGCAAATCACCACATCAGATGACTTAATCGACTTCCTCACCCTGCCAGGTTACCGCCTGCTTGCGTAATCCACCACATAACAATATGGAGCATCTGCACATGAAAACCCGTACTCAACAAATCGAAGAATTACAGAAAGAATGGACTCAACCGCGTTGGGAAGGCATTACCCGCCCATATAGCGCGGAGGAAGTGGTGAAATTACGTGGCTCGGTCAACCCGGAATGCACGCTGGCACAGCTTGGCGCGGCGAAAATGTGGCGTTTGCTGCACGGTGAATCGAAGAAAGGGTATATCAACAGCCTCGGTGCGCTGACCGGCGGCCAGGCGCTGCAGCAGGCGAAAGCCGGTATTGAGGCGGTCTACCTTTCAGGCTGGCAGGTGGCGGCAGATGCCAACCTGGCGTCAAGCATGTACCCGGATCAATCGCTGTATCCGGCGAACTCCGTCCCGGCAGTGGTGGATCGAATCAACAACACATTCCGTCGCGCCGATCAGATCCAATGGTCAACCGGTATTGAACCGAACGATCCGCGCTATGTGGATTACTTCCTGCCGATCGTTGCCGATGCGGAAGCGGGTTTTGGCGGTGTACTGAACGCGTTTGAACTGATGAAGTCGATGATTGAGGCTGGTGCAGCGGCCGTTCACTTCGAAGATCAGCTCGCATCGGTGAAAAAATGCGGTCATATGGGTGGCAAAGTGCTGGTACCGACTCAGGAAGCTATCCAGAAACTGGTGGCGGCCCGTCTGGCGGCCGACGTTATGGGCGTTCCGACGCTGGTGATTGCGCGTACCGATGCTGACGCAGCCGACCTGATTACTTCTGATTGCGATCCCTACGACAGCGAGTTCATCACCGGCGAACGCACCAGTGAAGGGTTCTACCGTACACATGCGGGTATTGAGCAGGCGATTAGCCGTGGTCTGGCCTACGCACCGTATGCGGATCTGGTGTGGTGTGAAACCTCCACGCCGGACCTCGAACTGGCGAAGCGCTTTGCCGATGCTATTCATGCCAAATTCCCTGGCAAACTGCTGGCCTACAATTGTTCACCGTCGTTTAACTGGCAGAAAAACCTGGATGATAAAACCATTGCCAGCTTCCAGCAGCAGCTGTCAGATATGGGATACAAATATCAGTTCATTACCCTGGCGGGCATCCACAGCATGTGGTTCAACATGTTCGACCTCGCACACTCCTATGCGCAGGGTGAAGGCATGCGCCACTACGTTGAGAAGGTTCAGCAGCCAGAATTTGCGGCGGCGAAAGACGGTTACACCTTTGTATCCCATCAGCAGGAAGTGGGCACTGGTTACTTCGATAAAGTTACCACCATCATTCAGGGCGGTACTTCCTCGGTGACCGCACTGACCGGCTCGACTGAAGAATCGCAGTTTTGATCAATGCCCGGTGGCGCTGCGCTTACCGGGCCTACGAAGGGATGTAGGCCGGATAAGCGAATGCGCCATCCGGCATGACGTTGTGCCGGATGGGAGAAATCAATGACGCGTGGCCTGGAATTACTGATTGCTCAGACGATTTTGCAAGGTTTCGACGCCCAATACGGGCGTTTTCTGGAAGTCACCTCCGGCGCGCAGCAGCGTTTTGAACATGCCGACTGGCATGCGGTTCAGCAGGCGATGAAAAGCCGTATTCACCTTTATGATCATCACGTCGGTCTGGTGGTGGAGCAGTTGCGCTGCATTACTGACGGTAAAAGCACTGATGCGGATTTTTTACTTCGCGTGAAAGAGCATTACACCCGGCTATTGCCGGATTACCCGCGCTTCGAGATTGCGGAGAGCTTTTTTAACTCCGTTTACTGCCGGTTATTTGACCACCGCTCGCTGACTCCCGAGCGGCTGTTTATTTTCAGTTCTCAGCCAGAGCGCCGTTTTCGCACGATCCCACGCCCGCTGGCGAAAGACTTTTTCCCTGATTCAGGTTGGGAGTGGCTGCTCACACGCGTCCTTAGCGATCTGCCCTTGCGTCTACCGTGGCAGAACAAACATCGGGATATCCACTACATCATTGAGCACCTGACCGAAACCCTCGGTGCGAATGTGTTGCAGGGCTGCCATTTACAGGTGGCGAATGAACTGTTTTATCGCAATAAGGCCGCCTGGCTGGTCGGTAAGCTGATTACCCCTTCCGGGACGCTGCCGTTTTTATTGCCAATTCACCGGACAGACGAAGGTGAATTGTTTGTCGATACCTGCCTGACTACGACGGCGGAGGCGAGCATTGTGTTTGGCTTTGCCCGTTCCTATTTCATGGTGTATGCACCGTTGCCGGCCGCACTGGTGGAGTGGCTGCGCGAGATCCTGCCCGGTAAAACCACCGCGGAATTGTATATGGCGATTGGCTGTCAGAAGCACGCCAAAACCGAAAGCTACCGTGAATATCTGCTCTATCTTGCCCATTGCGATGAGCAATTTATCGAAGCGCCGGGGATCCGCGGCATGGTCATGCTGGTGTTTACCCTGCCGGGCTTTGATCGGGTGTTTAAAGTTATCAAAGATAAATTTGCCCCGCAAAAAGAGATGTCTGCCGCCCACGTCCGCGCTTGTTATCAACTGGTCAAAGAGCACGATCGCGTTGGGCGAATGGCTGACACCCAGGAGTTCGAAAACTTTGTGCTGGATAAACGGCAAATCGCCCCGGCGCTGATGGCGCTGTTGCTACAGGAAGCCCCGGACAAAATTACCGATCTCGGCGATCAGATTGTCATTCGCCATTTGTATATCGAACGGCGCATGGTGCCGCTGAATATCTGGCTGGAGCAGGTCGAAGGCCAGCAACTGCGCGATGCCATTGAAGAGTACGGCAACGCGATTCGTCAGCTGGCCGCCGCCAATATTTTTCCCGGCGATATGTTGTTTAAGAACTTTGGCGTGACCCGCCACGGGCGCGTGGTGTTCTATGACTACGACGAAATTTGCTATATGACGGAGGTGAATTTCCGCCATATCCCGCCACCGCGTTACCCGGAAGATGAGATGAGCGCTGAACCGTGGTACAGCGTATCTCCAGGGGATGTTTTCCCGGAAGAGTTTCGCCACTGGCTGTGTGCTGACCCGCGTATTGGTCCGCTATTTGAAGAGATGCACGCTGACTTATTCAACGCCGACTACTGGCGGGGTTTGCAAACGCGGATCCGTGAAGGGCATGTGGAAGATGTTTACGCCTATCGGCGCAAGCAGCGGTTTTGTGTGCGTTATGAAACCGACCGTAAGCCGGGTAAGGCGTAGCCGCAACCCGGCAATGCCATCTTAGCGAAAGCCGCCATACGCCAGCGTTACTTCTTTCGCCGCTTTGATCGCCATGGCGCCAAACTCGGTCACGCGATCGTCGGTAATGCGCGAAATCGGACCGGAGATGGAAATGGCGGCAAACGGCTGGCGGTGCTCGTCATAAATGCATGATGCCACGCAGCGCAGGCCCAGCGCATGTTCCTCATCATCAAAGGAATACCCGCGCTTACGCGTCTGGGCGAGATCCTCTTTCAGATGCACCGGCGACACCAGCGTGGCGTGGGTGTATGCGTGCAGCCCTTTACGGTGCAGCAGCCCAGTCACCTGTTCTTCGCTCAGCTGGGATAAAAACGCTTTACCCGCACCGGAGGCGTGCATCGGCAGTTTGCCGCCGATGGGTGCAGACATGCGCATCAGTTGGGTACACTGCACCTGGTCGATAATAATCGCCTGATGGTCGCTTTGATCCAGCACGGCGAGGTTGACCGTTTCACCGGAATCTTCCATCAGTTTGCGCAGGATTGGGTGGACAATCGCCAGCAGATTGCGACTTTGCAGAAAGCTGCTGCCGACAATAAACGCATGCGCGCCCACGGCCCAATGCCCTAATTCACCGACCTGACGAACAAATCCCTGCTGCTGCATGGTGGTCAATAATCGGTGAGTCGTGGAGTTTGGCAGGCCGGCCTGCTGCGCCAGCTCGGTCAGCGCCACGCTGCCGTTGGATTCCGCAATCCACTCGAGCAGTTTCAGGCCGCGCGTCAGGGACTGAACCTGCCCGGTTGCGGGCGCAGTGGTAGCTGCGGGTTTTCTACCGCGTTTCGCGGGAACGGGGGCAACCATGGCAGACTCCTTTTCTGTATCGTGGAAATCATTTTCGTTTTATTCAAATATAATGCAAGAATTCCTGTACTGATCGGATGAGTGAAGCTGAACATGTCTCATGTTGGCCGTTGTTCTCTTTTCCGCCTCTCAGGTTTGTGCCAGTATGGTCTGTTGAGTTTTTTTCGGTCTGGTTGAGCGTTGTCGGGAGCGAGTGTGAGCAGCAAAGTTGAACAATTACGTCAGCAGTTAAATGAACGTATTCTGGTGCTGGACGGCGGTATGGGCACCATGATCCAGGGATATCGTCTGAGTGAAGAGGATTTCCGCGGCGAACGCTTTGCCGACTGGCCGTGCGATCTGAAAGGCAACAACGACCTGCTGGTGCTCAGCAAACCGGAAGTGATCGCTGCGATTCACAACGCCTACTTCGAGGCGGGTGCGGATATCATCGAGACCAACACTTTTAACTCCACGACTATCGCCATGGCGGATTACCAGATGGAATCCCTGTCGGCGGAAATCAACTTTGCGGCAGCCAAACTGGCGCGCGCGGCAGCAGACGAATGGACGGCGCGTACGCCAAATAAACCGCGCTACGTCGCGGGCGTGCTTGGCCCAACCAACCGTACGGCGTCTATATCGCCCGACGTCAACGACCCGGCTTACCGCAATATTACCTTTGATCAGCTGGTGGCCGCCTACCGGGAATCCACCAAAGCGCTAGTGGAAGGCGGCAGTGACCTGATCCTGATTGAAACTGTATTTGATACCCTGAATGCCAAAGCCGCTATTTTCGCGGTAAAAACCGAATTTGAAGCGCTGGGCGTTGAGCTGCCGATTATGCTCTCCGGCACCATCACCGACGCTTCTGGCCGTACGCTCTCCGGTCAAACCACCGAAGCGTTTTATAACTCGCTGCGCCACGCCGACGCGCTGACTTTTGGTCTGAACTGCGCCTTAGGGCCGGATGAACTGCGCCAGTATGTGCAGGAACTGTCGCGTATTGCCGAATGCTACGTTACCGCACACCCGAACGCCGGGCTGCCGAACGCCTTTGGCGAATACGATCTTGATGCCGACACTATGGCGGCGCAAATTCGCGAGTGGGCCGAAGCGGGCTTCCTGAATATTGTTGGCGGCTGCTGCGGCACCACGCCGGAACACATCGCCGCCATGAGCCGCGCAGTGGACGGGCTGCCGCCGCGCAAACTGCCGGAAATCCCGGTGGCCTGCCGCCTGTCTGGCCTCGAACCGCTGAATATCGGCGATGACAGCCTGTTTGTGAACGTCGGCGAAAGGACCAACGTTACCGGCTCAGCGAAGTTTAAGCGCCTGATCAAAGAAGAGAAATACAGCGAGGCGCTGGACGTCGCCCGCCAGCAGGTAGAAAGCGGCGCACAGATTATCGATATCAACATGGATGAGGGGATGCTCGACGCCGAAGCGGCGATGGTTCGTTTCCTTAACCTGATTGCCGGTGAACCGGATATCGCCCGGGTACCGATCATGATCGACTCCTCAAAATGGGACGTTATCGAAAAAGGGCTGAAGTGCATTCAGGGCAAAGGCATCGTTAACTCCATTTCGATGAAAGAGGGGGTTGAGACCTTTATTCATCACGCGAAGCTGCTGCGTCGCTACGGTGCGGCGGTGGTGGTGATGGCCTTTGACGAGCAGGGCCAGGCCGACACACGCGCGCGCAAAATTGAGATCTGTCGTCGCGCCTACAAAATTTTGACCGAAGAAGTCGGCTTCCCGCCGGAAGATATTATCTTTGACCCGAACATCTTCGCGGTCGCGACCGGCATTGAGGAACACAACAACTACGCGCAGGACTTTATCGGTGCCTGTGAAGACATCAAACGCGAACTGCCGCATGCGCTGATCTCCGGCGGCGTTTCTAACGTGTCGTTCTCGTTCCGTGGCAACGACCCGGTACGTGAAGCCATTCATGCGGTATTCCTCTACTACGCCATTCGCAACGGCATGGATATGGGGATCGTCAACGCCGGACAACTGGCGATCTATGACGACCTGCCCGCCGAGCTGCGTGATGCGGTTGAAGATGTGATCCTCAATCGTCGTGACGATGGCACCGAGCGTCTGCTGGAGCTGGCCGAGAAATATCGCGGGAGCAAAACCGACGAGACTGCCAATGCCCAGATGGCGGAATGGCGCAGTTGGGACGTGAAAAAGCGCCTCGAATACTCGCTGGTGAAAGGCATAACCGAATTTATTGAACTGGATACCGAAGAAGCGCGCCAGCAGGCCGCGCGTCCGATCGAGGTGATTGAAGGGCCATTGATGGACGGCATGAACGTGGTTGGCGACCTGTTCGGCGAGGGCAAAATGTTTCTGCCGCAGGTGGTGAAATCCGCCCGCGTGATGAAGCAGGCGGTGGCCTACCTCGAACCGTACATCGAAGCCAGCAAAGAGAAAGGCTCCAGCAATGGCAAAATGGTCATCGCGACCGTGAAGGGCGACGTGCACGACATCGGTAAAAACATCGTCGGCGTGGTGCTGCAGTGCAACAACTACGAAATCGTCGACCTTGGCGTGATGGTACCCGCGGAGAAAATCCTCAGAACCGCGCGTGAAGTGAATGCCGATCTGATCGGCCTGTCCGGGCTGATTACCCCGTCGCTGGATGAAATGGTCAACGTAGCGAAAGAGATGGAGCGTCAGGGCTTCACTATTCCGCTGCTGATTGGCGGCGCGACCACCTCGAAAGCGCACACGGCGGTGAAAATTGAGCAGAACTACAGCGGCCCGACGGTGTACGTGCAGAACGCCTCGCGTACCGTAGGCGTAGTGGCCGCGCTACTCTCTGACACTCAGCGCGATGACTTTGTCGCCCGTACGCGTAAAGAGTACGAAACCGTGCGTATCCAGCATGCGCGTAAGAAACCGCGTACCCCGCCGGTAACGCTGGCTGCCGCGCGTGAAAACGATTTGGCGTTTGACTGGGAAAATTACACCCCGCCGGTGGCGCACCGCCTCGGCGTACAGTCAGTCGAAGCCAGTATCGAAACGCTGCGTAACTACATCGACTGGACGCCATTCTTTATGACCTGGTCGCTGGCGGGAAAATATCCGCGCATTCTCGAGGATGAAGTGGTGGGTGAAGAGGCGAAGCGCCTGTTCAAAGACGCCAACGACATGCTGGATAAACTCAGCGCAGAGAAGACCCTGAATCCGCGTGGCGTGGTGGGGTTGTTCCCGGCCAACCGTGTCGGCGATGACATCGAGATTTACCGTGACGAGACGCGGACGCACGTCATCAACGTGAGCCATCACCTGCGTCAGCAGACGGAGAAAGTCGGTTTCGCCAACTACTGCTTGTCTGACTTTGTCGCGCCGAAACTGAGTGGCAAAGCAGATTACATTGGGGCTTTCGCAGTTACCGGTGGTCTGGAGGAAGATGCGCTGGCGGACGCCTTCGAAGCCCAGCATGACGACTACAACAAGATTATGGTGAAAGCGATCGCTGACCGTCTGGCGGAAGCCTTCGCAGAATACCTGCACGAGCGCGTGCGTAAAGTCTACTGGGGCTATGCGGCGAATGAGAACCTCAGTAATGAAGAGCTGATCCGCGAAAACTACCAGGGCATTCGCCCGGCACCGGGCTATCCGGCGTGCCCGGAACATACCGAAAAGGCCACCATCTGGGAACTGCTGGATGTGGAGACGCACACTGGAATGAAGCTCACCGAATCCTTCGCGATGTGGCCTGGTGCGTCGGTATCCGGTTGGTATTTCAGTCATCCGGACAGCAAGTACTACGCCGTGGCGCAAATTCAGCGCGATCAGGTTGAAGATTACGCCTTCCGTAAAGGCATGAGCGTGGCGGAAGTCGAGCGTTGGTTAGCGCCTAATCTGGGTTACGACGCTGACTGAGCCACAAAACTGTCATCTTTATTTACAACAAACAGGGCACTCAATGAGTGCCCTGTCTCTTTATTACGTTTAAACCCTTATACTGAAAGAAGGCTTCGGCCTCAGGAACATATAACGATAAGGAGTACCTGATTCCGTGTTAACTCTGTTACACCTGCTTTCTGCCGTCGCGATGCTGGTTTGGGGTACGCATATTGTGCGTACCGGTGTGATGCGCGTCTTCGGCGCTCGTTTACGCACCGTCCTCAGCCGTAGCGTTGAAAAGAAACCGCTCGCCTTCTGTGCTGGCATCGGCGTCACTGCCCTGGTGCAAAGCAGTAACGCTACCACCATGCTGGTGACGTCGTTTGTCGCGCAGGATCTCGTGGCGCTCACTCCTGCGCTGGTGATTGTGCTCGGTGCCGACGTGGGGACCGCGCTGATGGCGCGTATCCTGACCTTCGATCTCTCCTGGCTGTCGCCGCTGCTGATTTTTATCGGCGTGATCTTCTTTCTCGGACGGAAACAGTCCCGCGTGGGACAACTTGGGCGAGTCGGCATTGGGCTGGGATTGATTTTACTGGCACTGGAGCTGATTGTGCAGGCGGTAACGCCGATCACCCAGGCTAACGGCGTACAGGTTATTTTCGCCTCACTTACCGGCGATATCATGCTGGATGCGCTGATTGGCGCCATGTTTGCGATTATCAGTTACTCCAGCCTGGCGGCGGTACTGCTGACGGCTACGCTGACCGCCGCAGGCATTATCTCGTTCCCGGTAGCGTTGTGTCTGGTGATTGGCGCCAACCTCGGCTCGGGTCTGTTGGCGATGCTCAACAACAGTGCTGCGAATGCTGCTGCCCGTCGTGTGGCGCTCGGCAGTCTGCTGTTTAAGCTGGTGGGCAGCCTGATTATCCTGCCGTTTGTTCATCCGTTGGCGAATTTGATGGATGAGCTACCGCTGCCGAAATCCGAACTGGTTATCTACTTCCACGTCTTCTACAACCTGGTACGCTGTGTGGCGATGGTACCGTTCGCTGAACCGATGGCGCGTTTTTGTAAGCGCATCATCCGCGATGAACCGGAGCTGGACGCGCATCTGAAGCCCAAGCATCTGGACGTCAGCGCGCTGGATACGCCAACGCTCGCTCTCGCCAATGCCGCCCGCGAAGCGCTGCGCATCGGTGATGCGATGGAACAGATGATGGACGGGTTGAAGAAGGTGATGCACGGCGAGCCGCGCGAAGAGAAAGAGTTGCGCAGGATGGCGGATGACATCAACGTGCTGTACACGGCGATTAAGCTCTATCTGGCGCGGATGCCAAAGGATGAACTGGCGGAAGAGGAGTCACGCCGTTGGGCGGAGATTATCGAAATGTCGCTCAACCTCGAACAGGCATCCGATATCGTCGAACGTATGGGGAGTGAGATTGCTGATAAGTCGCTGGCCGCCCGTCGGGCATTCTCTGTGGAAGGGCTGAAAGAGCTGGATGCGCTTTACGATCAGCTGCTCAGCAATCTGCAACTGGCGATGTCGGTGTTCTTCTCGGGCGATGTGACCAGTGCCCGTCGTCTACGCCGCAGCAAGCACCGTTTCCGTATTCTCAACCGTCGTTATTCGCACGCGCACGTTGACCGACTGCATCAGCAGAACGTGCAAAGCATCGAGACCAGTTCCCTGCATCTGGCGTTGTTGGGCGATATGCAGCGTCTGAACTCGCTGTTTTGCTCCGTGGCCTACAGCGTGCTGGAACAGCCGGATGAAGATGATGAGCGCGACGATTACTAACTGAGTCAATGCCGGATGGCACTGCGTTTATCCGGCATCAGACAACCAATCAATTAAAAGCAGTGACCCGCCTCAACGGCAACCGCCTCTTCACCTGCTTTAAAGATATATGTGGTGTTCGGGCCGCCGAGCACAGATTGACCGTTGCTTACCTTAATCCAGTTACCTTCCGGCAAGCCAATCACCGTCAGCTCTGGCGCAACCACCAGCAGCTCGCGAATACGCTGTTCACGTGTTTCGCCTTTGTGACCTTCCGGCAGCGCGTTGGTGAAATGTGGGTTAATCTGCAGCGGGAACAGACCCAGCGCATCAAAGCCTTTGGGATCGACAATTGGCATGTCATTGGTGGTGCGGATGGTCTGGCAGGCAAGGTTGGAACCCGCGCTCCAGCCAATGTACAGCGCCCCGCGCTTGACGACATCGACAATCGGCGACAGCAGCCCACGCTCGCGGCTCTCTTTCAGCAACTGGAAGGTATTACCCCCGCCGACAATCACCAGCTCTGCATTTTCAATGGCAGCAATCGGATCGGCAACGGTATGAATGCCTGTAACATTGACGCCCATTGGCGCAAAGATGGCTGCCGTTTTCGCTGTGTACTCATCCCAGGTTTGCGTCACGCCGGCGAACGGAATAAACACCGCCGTACGGCGACCATTCAGTTGCTCAGCAATCAGCGGCAGCGCATGTTCCATCCATCCCTTGCCCGGCAGCGTCGAGTTACTCAATAAAAGCAGTTCCATCATTTCTCCCTGTAATCAGAAAATTACAAACCGCGCTAATGCTACCACTATCAGCCTGACGCCTTACTGATATGGCTCACGATGTTGGAAGGGGGACAGAAGCTATGGCTATTTTATAAGTGTCAATCCAATACCGAGCGCCTTCATCACAGCCAACGTGGTTTTTCAGCGTCGGATTTCCTTTCTCACTAAACGAGCGATAGAGTTGTTCGCGGGATAATCCCGTTTCTGCCGCGATGTTCGCCATTCCCTTCGCGCGTGCCACCACGCCCAACGCTTTTGCAATGTACGTTGCTTCGCCTGTTTCGAGGGCATCCGCCATAAATACAGCAATTTCTTCATCATCAACTAGCGCAGCAGCGGGATCGTACTGAGTAAGCTTATTCATGGCGGAATGTCTCCTGATAGTCCAGTGAACGGGCGAGCATTCCCCAACAGGTTTAACATCGCCAGCTAAACCATTCGCCAGTCGGAAAAGGCGTGCGGCAATGAGCGTTTTGGCCCTGCGATCCCGTAGATTCTGCTCCCAGCGTTGGAAAACCGTGGTCTGAAGAATTTCCATTATTACGTTCCATGTATTTTATAAACTACATTCTGAATTGACACGTTGAGACCAGAGAATAAAAAAATGGGGAGTAAGGGGAAATGCTGGCAGGAGGAAACAGGAAGGCGCCTCGCAGTAATGCATAATTTTCCAGGATGCTGCGGTTGATACGCGAAACGATAACAGGGGAGAGGCGGCTTTGTGCCAATAGCAGACGTTAACAAGGCAGTATATTTCGCGGGCACTCCTGAACAAATTAAAAACATGATAGCGTGTAAACTCTGGTTAGATTTCAACGTACAAGCGGTATCTTCCAGGAGAATTCCAGATGTTTACTCATATGCGTATTGCTAAACCCGTCACCAATCTTGAAAAGTCTTTCCTGATGTACAGTCAGGGGCTCGGCCTGCATAAAATTGCTGAATTCAACGATCATAATGGTTTCGATGGAATCATGTTAGGACGAGAGGAATTAAACTGGCACATAGAATTCACTTTTTGTCTTAACCATCCAGTACAACCTTTGCAAACCGAGGAAGATTTGCTCGTTCTTTATTACTCGGATAAAAACGAATGGGTACATGCCTGTAAAAGAATGACTGACGCTAGTTTTAAAATGGTGAATTCGTTTAACCCTTATTGGGATATGAATGGAAAGACATTTATTGACTCCGACGGATATAAAGTAGTTCTCCAAAATAAGGCCTGGGTGTAACTGTTCGTCTTGTTGCAAACCTAAACTTCCGCTTCTCGCTCAAAGCTGCCCCTCAGCTCCATGCCAGACGCGGAGTAAACGCATCCGTGTAAGTGCACAATTTTCATGCGCTACTTAAGCAGCGTGCTCCCATCGACATTCAGTCAGCTTTATACGCCTGCCACTCGCGCCAGACATTCTCAGGATCAATATCGCGGTAACCGCGCTCTCTGATTATATCCTCGGCTGCTTCGGCCGGCAGGCGGATGGCTGTAGCACCATCGCGGATAGACTCAACCTCATCGCGGGTCAATTCCCGTCCCATGTCCTGTTCTTTATCAATCAGGACGACGATCAGCGCAGGGATAAAAACAATCTTCATACTGATAAGCCTCTGAAATATTCGCATACCACTGTATCACTGACAGTTTTGATATAGTTCAGTAATCGTTAATTTATTACCAGGACAGGAATCATTCATGACATTACAAATCCGTGAAGCCACACCTGCCGACGCGATGTTGCTTAATGCGCTGGGCTACCGCATCTACCGCGCACACTTTGAACATCTGTGGGAGTCAAAGTCTGAACTGGAAGCTTTTTTAGCAAGCGAATATTCTCTGGACGAGCTGGAACAGAGCCTGAAAGAGCAAGCGGTCTGTTGGTATGTAGCAGAGACCGATAGGCCAATTGGTTTTGCGAAAGTGACCTATGAAAGCAGCATCCCTGATACGAATATGTCAGGGATGCAGCTTAACAAACTCTATCTTGATCCTGCAGACACCCGTAAAGGTTACGGTCAGGTGATGTTTGACACCGTCAAAGAGCTGGCCCGGGCCAAGGGGAAAGACTTTGTATGGTTGGAGGTTCTTGAACAGAACGAACGTGCCTGTAATTTCTACCGCAAACAGGGCATGACCTTAATTAAAAGAGACTATTTCAAAACAGCTTCACAGCAGAGCGTCATCAGGATCATGGGGATTGCTGTCTAGCGGGTGACCGGCCGCTTCGTGCCAGGAGCGGACGTTGCCATACGCGCAAATTAGGAATGGTGCTTTATAACTTCATCCGCACCACTACCTATTTGCATTACACTTAATAAACAAGAACAACCAATCCGCTAATTTTGAAGGGATAGTGCATGTCTGCCATGGATTTATCCAAAATGGGCACTGCCAGAGTGGCTCTGAATACCAGTGATTGTGATCATATAGTTATAGAGAAGTGGCCTGTCAGCGAAGTTGAGTGGGCCTTTTATAAATACGTGGCAACAGAGCTTAATCAGGCAGAGGTTGCAACTCCTAAGCTCTTGTCTGCTGATGCAGCCTTACGCCAATTAAGTATGGAGTATATTCCTTATTCGGTTGAACAAGCCAATGTGGCCAATGATTATGCCATAGCTATGCTGGGCCGCCTGCATCGTTATCCTGCGCATTCTGAATGGCTTTATCACACTCATACTTGGACAGAAAAAGCGTTAGAAAACTCTCTCGTGCTTTTGGCGTTACCAGAAAAAAGTGCACAGCAGCTACGACGATTTCAGCAATGTAGTAATGAGTTATTTGGCTACCAAAGCCTGGTTTCAGGCGACAGCAACGCAGGCAACTGGGGAATGAGAGAAAACGGTGATTTAGTTCTTTTTGACTGGGAAAGATTTGGCAAAGGGAGTCCTGCTATCGACCTGGCTCCCCTTATAAATGGAATGGGGAAAAAACAAATGTTTATGGCCCTTTCAGAACGCTATTGCAAGCTATCCTCCCACAAAAATATCATAGATCTGGCCAGAGAAATTGCTATAGCCAAAGCCTGGATTGTCACGGAAGTGATTACCCTACTTCAAAAGCGGAAAAAGGCTGCATTTCCCATTTATCTAAACTGGTATAGAGAGCATCTTCCAGACTGGTTAGACAACGTCAAAAAAATGTTATGAAGAATGAATTTAAAAAAATGCACTTTACCGGAATGTCCGCTCCTCGCTCTAAGCAGACCTCCAGAAAACGATACATAATGTCGATCGCTAGACTTCAATCCCTTTCTGCTTCAGTTCTTTTCTAATCACACGTTTAATCCAGGCTGCCAACGATTCGTCGCCATCCTGCCGTTGTGCTTCTTCCATCGCTTTGCGCAGTTCCGGATCCAGACGGAATTGAAACGGGGGATTGCCTCTTCTTTCGTTCATGTGTGGTGACACCTTAATTACACAAGAGTGGTGTGGGTATGTGTGATGACACATTACGCTCACATATCAAAAATAACAACGCCCCGAAAGTGCGGGAACACGCATGCCGCAAGCTGATCTGCTTTATTTTCCACTCGCCGAGGCGTTCCGCCATCTTGATTGTCGCCATCTCACTACCGAAGAGAATCTGGTGCTGTCGTTCGGTTGTGAAGAGGCGCTGGCAGGGCTGTACCATACGCTGAGTTTTATGGGCGAAAGCTGACCAGCAACTGTTTGTCAGCGCCCCCCTAAACTCATCTGGAAAGCGCCTCGCAGACTTCTTCTTCGGGATGTGACAGACCTGTGCAACCACCTTAGTGTGACATAATGATTTGTTGGTCTGGGAATAGGAAATGCTCGTTTATTACGCTAATCTTAGGCATGTCATGCGCACTGTTATGGGGGTTGTCATGCGCACTGTGTCTAAGGTAAAAAAATCAGTCAATGTCTCTCTGGCTCCAGAGATACTGGAAGAGGCGCGCAAGCTTAAAATCAATCTGTCAGCTGTTTTAACTGAAGCCCTAATCGAAAAATTTCGCGAGAACAAACGTGAAGAATGGTTGCGGGATAATAAAAAATCGATAGAAGCATTGAATCAATGGGTGGAAGAAAACGGTTCGTTCAGTGATTTTCAAAGGACATTCTGATGGAGCAGTATTGCGCTTATGAGAATACTGGCAGTGGAAAAAGCGTTTATCCGTTTTTAATTAGCTTACAGCATCCGGTGGCCGCTGTTTTGCAACATGTACTGGTTGCCCCCGTTATCGTGCTAAGCCAGTTCCCCAACGAAGTACCGCCAGCTAAAATTTGTCCTGTTGTTAGTATTGGTGGGCAAGCCTATGTGGTGATGACGCATATGATGACAGGCATACCGGTGAAGAATATGGGTAACTGTGTGGGAGATCTGACCGCAAACAGGGCTGAACTTCGCGATGCGATTGATTTCCTGCTTAACGGTTATTAGAGCACCATGACGGGGCTGATTATGTTGAAAGGTGTGACGGATCACAAATAGCCCTCGGGCATTCGCGCACGATTATTTTTATCGCCTGCAAGGTAAGGTATATTTCGCTTTTAATACACAAAAGCATTCAAGTTGTATCAAGGCGGCAAGGGAACGAATTCCTGGGAGCATAGATAACTATGTGACCAGGGTGAGTGAGGGCAGCCAACGCAGAGACGGCTTGAAGGATGAAGTGTATACAGGAGAAATTATGCTGCCCGACTCATCCATCCGATTAAATAAATACATCAGTGAAAGCGGAATCTGCTCGCGTCGCGAGGCGGATCGCTTTATCGAACAAGGGAATGTCTTCCTGAATGGTAAACGCGCCACCATTGGCGATCAGGTGATGCCTGGCGACGTCGTAAAAGTGAATGGTCGGTTGATTGAGCCGCGTGAAGCGGAGGATCTGGTTTTTATCGCACTGAACAAGCCGGTAGGGATTGTCAGCACCACCGAAGATAGCGAACGCGACAACATTGTTGATTTCGTTAACCACAGCAAGCGCGTGTTCCCCATTGGCCGTCTGGACAAAGATTCCCAGGGGCTGATCTTTCTGACCAACCACGGCGACCTGGTGAATAAAATCCTGCGGCCGGTAACGATCACGAAAAAGAGTATCTGGTGACGGTCGATAAGCCCGTAACCGACGACTTTATTCGTGGGATGGGAGCCGGTGTGCCAATCCTCGGCACCGTTACCAAGAAATGTAAGGTCAAGAAAGAAGCGCCGTTTGTGTTTCGCATCACGCTGATTCAGGGGCTGAACCGCCAGATCCGCCGTATGTGTGAGCACTTTGGTTATGAAGTGACGAAGCTTGAGCGCACACGCATCATGAACGTGAGTTTGTCCGGCCTGCCGCTAGGTGAATGGCGCGACCTGACGGATGACGAACTGATCGATTTGTTCAAGCTGATTGAGAATTCTTCTTCAGAAGCTAAACCGAAGGCGAAAGCGAAGCCAAAAGCCGCCACCGCAGGTATCAAGCGCCCGGTAGTGAAAATCGAAAAATCAGCGGAGAAAGAGAAATCGCGCCCGGCGGCAAACGGGAAGCGTTTTACCTCGCCGGGGCGTAAGAAGAAAGGACGTTAACGTCTGCCGCGCGTTGGCGTATTCGCCGACCAGGAGAATGACGCCTCTGAGTCCGGTTTATAAGCCTGCTTTTTCTTCAACTGGCGGGCTTTTTTAGCTTCGGCTTCGCGCAAGGCCATCAGCTTATCGATGTACTCTTTCTTGATGCTGTTGGTCTCTGCGTTGGTCAGCAGTCGACCATGCGCAATGCGTGCGCGGTCAAGCAGCGTTTTCAGTTCACGCTGTTCGCGCTCAGTCATCTCTTTTTGGGTAATGCGGGGGAGTGCCATACGGGTGCCCTCTGTTAGCCGATACTCTCAGTGTACGGTAATCCTGGTCAGGCTGATAGCACTCAGGCCGGGTAAGCATGTGCTACCCGGCATTTTTTTAACTTTCCTTCACTGTTTGCTGTGGTTCTTTAGCAATCGGTTTACCGGACCAGTAACCCGCAAGCAGCGAACCGGAAAGGTTATGCCAGACGGAGAACAACGCGCCGGGCAGAGCGGCGAGCGGACCGAAGTAGATTTTGCCCAGCGCAGCGGCGAGGCCGGAGTTCTGCATGCCGACTTCAATCGCCAGTGTGCGGCAGGTGGATTCATCAAAGCCGAACAGTTTCCCGCCCCAGTAGCCGCCAAGCAGGCCAATGGTGTTATGCAGAATAACGGCGATAATTACCACAAAGCCGACCGACGCTATGTGCGACGCAGAACCTGCCACAACAGCGCTGATGATGGCCAGGATGCACACCATAGAAAACGCGGGCAGATACGGTTCTACGGCTTTTACGACGCGTGGGAACAGATGGTGAATGACCAGGCCCAAAGCAATCGGAATAACCACGATCTGCAGAATGCTCAGCAGCATACCCATCACATCTACCTGAATATGCGCGTCGACGTAAAGACGGGTGAGCAGCGGTGTGGCGACAACACCGACCAGCGTTGAAACCGATGAAATCGTCACGGAGAGCGCCACATCGCCCTTCGCCAGGTAAATCATTACATTAGATGCCGTTCCGCTGGCGACGCTACCGACCAGCACCATACCTGCGGACAGTTCCGGTGGCATATTAAAAGCCAGCGCCAAAATCCATGCGGCGAGCGGCATCACCAGATAGTGTAGAAAAATACCTGCCGCAACCGGCGCAGGGCGTGAGAGTACGCGTTTAAAGTCATCCACCTTCAGGTGCACGCCCATGCCGAACATAATCAGCATCAGTAACGATGGCACGAATGGCCCGACAGGCGTAAATGTGGAGGGCGTGTAATACGCGATAACAGAGAGCAGCAGCGCCCATAACGGGAACAGCCGCGTGAGAGTAGCGAGCATGTTGTATTCCTTGCGATTGAAATGTGTTGTGTTGTTATAAAAAAGCCGGGATCGAGCCCGGCCATAGTTATTGTGTATCGCGTGATGGAATATTATTCAAACAAATTATGTTTATGTTCCGCAGTGAATGTTTTCCCAGCTCAGCCCGAAACGCGCGAGATATTTGCGCAGGCGGTCCGCATCGTTAGGATTGGCTTTTTTCTGCCGCGAGACGGCGAACAGTTCGCGTCCGGCTTCCGACAGCGACGCGCAGCGGCGGCACACTTCCAGTACCGTTTCTAACTGGCGGCGATCGAACAGGTCAATGTCCATATTCAGTTCAGGCTGCGGAGTGGCTATCTGCCAACTCTCCTTTAGCAGCGCAATCTCTTCTTCGACAAGGGATAAGGTAATGCGACCTTGTTCGGCAAGTGTCGCCATGCGCGCGATGGATGAACTGAGTTCACGAAAGTTGCCGCGCCATTGCGCCTGCGGGGAGCAGGCAAACGCCAGATAGGAAGTGCGTGCCTCTTTATCGAAACGGATTTGCGTCTGCTTGTTGCTGGAAAAACGTTGCAGCTCATACTCGACGTTCGGCGCGATATCCTCCCGCCGCTGCGCGAGACCGGGCAGGGTGAAACTCCACATGTTGATACGCGCGTAGAGATCCTCGCGAAAACGGCCCTCAGCGACCCATTGCCGCATGTCGCGATGGGTGCCGGCAATCAGCTGAAAATCGCTGTGTACTTCTTTGTCCGACCCAAACGGGAAAAAGGTTTTTTCTTCAATCGCTTTGAGTAACATGGCCTGCTCGTCCAGCCCCAGCTCGGCGATCTCATCGAGAAACAGCACGCCGCCATCGGCCTCTCGCAGCAATCCGCTACGCGCCGTGAGCGCACCGGTAAACGCCCCCTTCACATGGCCAAACAGCGTTGACATCGCATTATCACCGCGCAGGGTCGCGCAGTTAACCGCCACCAGTTTTCCCGCCACCAGATGCCGCGACTGGCGTAGCTGAAAAATACGTTTCGCGAGGAAGGATTTGCCCGCGCCGGTAGGGCCGGTGAGCAGGATCGGGTCTGTTGAGCGCAGAGCTACCCGCTCAATGCGATCGATCAGTTTATTGAAAGTGGCGTTGCGCGTATCAATCCCGGCTTTCAGAAAGGATACCGACTGCTGCTGTTCGCGCTGAAAACGACTGGTGAGCGTGGCATAGCGGCTTAAATCGAGATCGATAACCGAGCAGACGCCAGCGGCGACGGCTTCATCTGATGAACCGCGTGGTGCCGGGCTGGTTTGCAACAGGCTGGCGGGCAGGTAACGCGCTTCCGTCAGCAAAAACCAGCAGATTTGTGCCACGTGAGTCCCGGTGGTGATGTGCACCAGATACTCTTCGTTTTCCGTATCAAACTCATAATGCGTGGCAAAGTCGAGAAACGCGGCGTAGACCTCTTCAAAGTCCCACGGATCGTTAATGGTAACGGTATGCGGGCGGACTTGGGTGTGCGGCGAAAGCAGCGCGACGTCTTCAATCAACCTTTGCGCCATGCTCTCATCGCGTGGCTGGTGGAGGAGTTCCAGCCTGTCGACAGGGAAATCGGGTTGTTGGCATAGCCCAACCGTGGGTCGCCACTTCTTAAACCGATTGGCCCGCTTGCCGCGCTTATCCAGCACCGTTCCCAGTACGCCAATCACTACCCGTTGCTTCTTCATGGTTTATCCAAAAAGATAAATAAGAGATTAAAAGATAAAAAAATAAACCCATCGAGACAACCGCCATGATTGGCGTAAATAATTAAATCTATGAAAATCAATTAATTAAAAATTAATCATGCCTGTTTTAATTCCTGGCACGCTTCTGGCAATAACACTTGCGTCAATCACGCTGAAAGCGCAGGGGGTTAAACCCCGCCGGCACGTCAGGAACGGCACAGGCTGTTTTCCGGAAGTGTTCCGTCAGCCGATGACCACCAAACGGGTTCGATTCCCGATTCATTCTCCCAATGAAACTGGTTGTTAATCATAGAAATAAAGCGGAGCAATGCGCAGTTAGCACGCTCAAGAACAGGCTGCCGGTAAAGATGCCGTGCGGCAGGCAAAAGGGAATTCCCCTGCCGCTTCGCCCCTGCACCCGCGCCTGAACGATATTAAGGAATATAAAATGGCTAAGAAAATTACTATTCGTAAAGGCCAGCTTGGCCTGTTATCCCGACAGGGTGACTACTATCAGGTGCTGAATACAGGTGAACACCGTTTGCCATGGTTTAACACTCCGGACGTTCTGGTAATCAATACCGATGGCAGCGAAATTCCGGAAGCGCTCGCGGAGTATTTACGTCGCTTCCAGCCTACATGGGTGGAGCAGTACTGTGTGGTGGCTGATCTAACCGATACTGAAGCAGGTGCGCTGTATGTGAACGGCGTCTTGCAGGAAATTTTGCCACCGGCAACGCGCCGTCTGTACTGGCAGGCCGATGAAGCGCTGAAGCTGGTGCAGATGGATACACGTCAGGTTTTGGTTCCTGTTGATGTGATGAACGCGGTGTTACAGCCCCGTCGCAGCGGTGCGGTGAAAGGTCGCGAAGCGATCTTAACGGTGCAGGTTCCGGCGTGGCACGTCGGTGTACTGAAAATTGATGGTGAAACTCAGGCGCTGTTGCCGCCGGGGTTAACAGCATACTGGAAGGTAAATCATCTGATTGAAGCGGAAGTGGTGGATACCCGCTTGCAGGTGCTGGAGGTCGGCGGCCAGGAGATCCTGACCAAAGATAAGGTCAACCTGCGTTTGAACCTGGCGGCGAACTGGCGTTATAGCGATGTACTGCTGGCATTTGGTCAACTGACTAAACCGCTGGATCACCTTTACCGTGAGTTGCAGTTTGCGCTGCGTGAAGCGGTGGGAACGCGCACGCTGGACGAACTGCTGGAAGATAAACAGGTGATTGATGAGGTGGTGAGCGCGCAGGTGAAAGCCCGCATGACGCCGTTTGGTATCGAGGTGGCTTCGCTGGGGGTGAAGGATATTGTCCTGCCCGGCGATATGAAGGCCATTTTGTCGCAACTGGTTGAAGCGGAAAAATCCGCCCAGGCCAACGTGATCCGACGTCGTGAAGAGACTGCCGCCACGCGATCGCTGTTGAATACCGCCAAAGTAATGGAAAACAACCCGGTAGCGCTGCGCTTAAAAGAACTGGAAACCCTCGAAAGAGTCGCGGAACGGATCGATAAAATCTCGGTATTCGGTGGCCTCGACCAGGTGTTGCACGGTCTTGTGAACATAAAAGGATAAAAATAATGAGTTACAACACAGTGGACGGTGCAATGCGCGAACGGGTATTGCGCCAGCTAAAAGAGGTGGAGAAACGCTATAACGTCAGGGTGCTGTACGCCTGTGAGTCCGGCAGCCGTGGCTGGGGATTTGCCTCGCCAGACAGCGATTACGACGTGCGGTTCCTCTATGTTCATTCCCCTGAATGGTATCTGCGGATCGAAGCGCCACGTGATGTTATCGAGCTGCCGATAGATGATGAGCTGGACGTGTGCGGCTGGGAATGGCGCAAGGCGCTGGGGTTACTCAAAGGCGCAAACCCGACGCTTATCGAGTGGCTGGATTCGCCGGTGGTCTATCAGCAGGATGATGCGACCGTGTCGGCGCTGAAAGCGTTGGTGCCTGAATGGTTTTCCCCGCTGCGTGCCCGCTGGCACTACTATTCAATGGCGCGGAAAAACTTTCGCGGTTATCTGCAGGGCCACGACGTGCGATTGAAGAAGTACTTCTACGTCATTCGGCCGCTGCTGGCGGTACGTTGGGTGGAAGCGGGCAAGGGCGTACCGCCGATGCGTTTTGCCGAGCTGCTGGCGGGAAGTGAACTGGATGCGCCATTGCGTCAGGAAATCGACGAATTGCTGGCGCGCAAACAGCGCTCAGGTGAGGCTGAGTATGGTCCGCGTCGTCCATTGTTACATGCGTTTATCCGCGCCGAACTGGAGAGAGGAGAAATCCCGCCAACCTTACCAGACAGCCGGGAGGGGAATGTCCGGACACTGGACCGACTATTATATGACACGGTGATGCGGTGAAAATGCCCGATGGTACAAGAGCCATCGGGCGTTAGCGTCTACTCACTCAAACAAATTATGGTGCAGCTTCTGTACCACTTGCTCAGCTTCGTTACCGGGCACCAGGAAGCACAGGTTATGACTGGACGCGCCGTAGCAAATCATTCGAATGTTGAACGGCTCCAGTACGCCGAACACCTCTTTACCCACGCCGCAGGCTTTGGACAGGTCGTTGCCAATCAATGCCACCAGCGCCAGGCCTTCTTCGACTTCAACCCGACACAGGGCCGACAGTTCCATCAGCAGAGACTGCGTTAACAGCGTATCGCCGGTGGACGTTGAACCGGTGGTATCCAGCGTCAGCGCGACGCTGACTTCGGATGTGGTGATTAAATCGACCGAGATATTGTGGCGTGCCAGGATGCCGAACACTTCCGCTAAAAAGCCGCGAGAGTGCAGCATATTCAGGCTATGCAGCGTCAGCAGCGTCTGCTTACGGCGTAACGCCAGCGCACGAAACAGTGGTGGATTCGCGGTTTTATTGCAGACCAGCGTACCGCCTGCTTTTGGATCCTTACTGGAGCCAACAAATACCGGGATATCGCTACGTACGGCTGGCAACAGGGTTGCCGGATGCAGTACTTTCGCGCCAAAGGTCGCCATTTCTGCGGCCTCTTCAAAAGCGATTTCATCAATACGCTGCGCAGCCGGAACCACGCGCGGATCGGTAGTGTAGATGCCGGGAACGTCGGTCCAGATATCAACGCGCGTTGCGTGCAGCGCTTCGGCCAGCAGGGCGGCGGTATAATCGCTGCCGCCGCGTCCCAGCGTGGTGGTGCGGCCCTTGCTTTCACTGCCGATAAAGCCCTGAGTAATCACCAGACCTTCGCTCAGGCGCGGGGCCAGCTGGTGCGAAGCCAGTTCAGCCAGCGCCGCAACGTCGGGCTCTGCACGGCCAAAACGATCGTTGGTGCGCATCACTTTACGCACGTCAAACCACTGCGCTTGCACGTTGCGCTCACGCAGGATCTCGACGAATAGGAGGGTAGACATCAGTTCACCGTGGCTGACCAGTTCGTCGGTCAGCGCGGTTGAGGTCGCCAGTGACGCCGCTTCTGCCAGTGTGGTGATGTTCTCCAGCAAACGTTCGATCTCTTCACGAATGACGTTCGGATAACGCAGGCGTTCCAGAATATTGAACTGAATTTGACGAATGGCGTCGAGTTTTTCGAAGCGTTCGGTTGGCTCCAGACCTTCTGCCAGCGCGACCAGCAGGTTAGTAATACCCGCTGAAGCGGACAGCACCACTAAACGTACGTTAGCATCAGAAAGCACGACATCAGCGCTGCGATTCATGGCATCAAAATCCGCCACGCTGGTACCGCCAAATTTGGAGACAACTACATCAGTCATAACTACCTCGTGTCAGGGAATGAATAGAGCGACCATGGCACAAAGGCAGAACGGAAACCGGTGCAGGCGCAAATGCAAATACCGTATTTATAAATAAAATGTGTGGCCTGTACTGTCAACGCTGGGATTATGCGGATTTTTCATGCTGCGTTAACGCTGAGTAACAGTACTTATAACAGCTATACTTTTTAGCCACATTTGGCGGATGCCCTGGCAATGGCATTAAAACAATCACACTTTTCTGTGGCTGGCGTTACAATCGATCTCAGTCACAATTCTCAAAATCAGAAGAGTATTGCTAATGAAAAACATCAATCCAACACAGACCTCAGCCTGGCAGGCACTACAAAAACACTTTGAAGAAATGAAAGACGTTACTATCGCGGATCTGTTCGCGAAAGATAGCGATCGTTTCACTAAGTTTTCCGCGACGTTTGACGATCTGATGCTGGTGGATTTCTCCAAAAACCGCATCACTGAAGAAACGCTGGCTAAACTGCAGGATCTGGCAAAAGAAACCGATTTGGCCGGTGCTATCAAGTCCATGTTCTCCGGTGAGAAAATCAACCGCACTGAAGACCGTGCCGTACTGCACGTGGCGCTGCGCAACCGTAGCAATACGCCAATCATCGTTGACGGCAAAGATGTGATGCCGGAAGTGAACGCGGTGCTGGAAAAGATGAAATCCTTCTCTGAAGCGATTATCTCCGGCAGCTGGAAAGGCTATACCGGCAAAGCCATTACTGATGTCGTGAACATCGGTATCGGCGGCTCTGACCTCGGCCCGTTCATGGTGACTGAAGCGCTGCGTCCGTACAAAAATCACCTGAATATGCACTTTGTGTCGAACGTCGATGGTACGCACATTGCCGAAGTGCTGAAAAAAGTGAACCCGGAAACCACGCTGTTCCTGGTCGCTTCCAAAACCTTCACCACCCAGGAAACCATGACCAACGCCCACAGCGCGCGCGACTGGTTCCTGGCGACCGCTGGCGACAACAAGCACGTAGCCAAACACTTCGCAGCGCTGTCTACCAACGGTAAAGCGGTTGGCGAGTTCGGTATTGATACTGCCAATATGTTTGAGTTCTGGGACTGGGTTGGCGGTCGTTACTCCCTGTGGTCTGCAATTGGTCTGTCCATCATCCTGTCCGTAGGCTTCGACAACTTTGTTGAGCTGCTCTCTGGCGCGCACGCGATGGACAAACACTTCTCCACCACCCCGGCTGAGAAAAACCTGCCGGTGCTGCTGGCGCTGATCGGTATCTGGTACAACAACTTCTTCGGTGCCGAAACCGAAGCGATTCTGCCGTATGACCAGTATATGCACCGTTTCGCGGCCTACTTCCAGCAGGGCAACATGGAATCCAACGGTAAATACGTTGACCGTAACGGCAATGCGGTGGATTACCAGACTGGCCCAATCATCTGGGGTGAGCCGGGCACTAACGGCCAGCATGCGTTCTACCAGCTGATCCACCAGGGTACCAAAATGGTGCCGTGCGATTTCATCGCCCCGGCCATCACTCACAACCCGCTGTCGGATCACCATCCGAAACTGCTGTCTAACTTCTTCGCGCAAACCGAAGCGCTGGCATTCGGCAAGTCTCGTGAAGTGGTTGAGCAGGAATATCGCGACCAGGGTAAAGATCCGGCTACGCTTGAGCACGTTGTGCCGTTCAAAGTGTTCGAAGGTAATCGTCCAACGAACTCCATCCTGCTGCGCGAAATCACGCCGTTCAGCCTGGGTGCGCTGATTGCCCTGTACGAGCACAAAATCTTCACTCAGGGCGCGATCCTGAACATCTTCACCTTTGACCAGTGGGGCGTTGAGCTGGGCAAACAGCTGGCGAACCGTATTCTGCCAGAGCTGAAAGATGGTTCCGAAGTGAGCAGCCACGATAGTTCTACCAACGGTTTGATTAACCGTTATAAGTCCTGGCGCTAATCTGCTTCTTCCTTCGAACCGCAGCGGTGTTGGCTGCGTTCGTTAACCCCGGGAACATAGCTATCTATGGCCTCGGGGATTAACGATCTTGCCGCCTTGCTGCAATTCGAATGAATTTGCAGATTACCTGTGATAGAAGCTGATATTATTATCAGCTTTTTTTATAAGATAATTCCACTTCTCCACGTTATTACCTAAAAATTTAATTGAGCTTAATCCTAAAATAATTTATTCACCGTTATCCTGTTTCTGATATTTTCAGATTTACCGGATATTGTGTTTTTACTATTATATTTTAACTATTTGAATTAATTTGTTTTTATTATTTGCTATTAATAATTTTTTCTCTCGTTATCTAATTGTCCTAAATTCCCTCTCGACCTAATTTACAAACTTCGCTTGTGTATACTCGATCTCGCCCGAAATTCTTTTGGGTAAATCTCCATTCATACAATGAAGGGAATTTGTGATGAAAAAAGTTCTGTATGGCCTTTGGGCTATATCTGCGCTTGCGGTGACCTCTGTCTATGCCGCCCCCGTTCAGGTGGGTGAGGCTGCAGGGTCGGCTGCCGCGTCGGTTTCGGCGGGAAGTTCCTCCGCGACCAGCGTGAGCACCGTAAGTTCTGCGGTGGGGGTTGCCCTGGCGGCGACCGGCGGCGGCGATGGTTCTAATACCGGAACCACCACCACGACAACCACCAGTACCCAGTAACACCAGTACGTAGCCCCTGAAGTATGACGGGGATTAACCATAACCACACTTCGGTGTGGTTATTTTGCCGCTGCGGAGAAACGTCGTGAAGCGACCAGCGCTCATAATGGTTTGCCTGTTACTACAGGCGTGCTCAGCCACCACCGAAGGGTTGGGGCATTCGCTGTGGGATAGCGTGTTTGGTACTCCCAGCGTACAGATGACGGACGATGAAATTCAAAACATGCCTTACGCCAGCCAGTACATGCAGCTCAACGGCGGTCCCCAACTGTTTGTGGTACTCGCGTTTGCAGAAAACGGACAGCAGAAATGGGTGACTCAGGATCGGGCTATTCTCGTCACGCAGCATGGGCGCATTGTGAAAACGCACCTTGGCGGGGACAACCTGATCGAGGTGAATAATCTGGCGGCAGACCCGCTCATAAAGCCAAATCAGATAGTCGACGGCGCAACGTGGACCCGCACGATGGGCTGGACCGAGCATCGGCAGGTACGCTATGCCTCCGCGCGCTCGGTTTTCACCTGGGATGGCGCAGACACCATCAAAGTCGGCAGCGATAACACGCTGGTACGGATCCTCGATGAAGAGGTCACCACCGATCAAACGCGCTGGCATAACCGCTACTGGGTAGACAGTGACGGCATGATTCGCCAGTCAGAACAGTATCTTGGCGCAGGTTTCTTCCCGGTGAAAACTACGCTGATTAAGGCGGAAAAACCATGATGAAACAAATGATTACTGCGCTGACATTCAGCCTGTGCGCGGCATCTGTTTTTGCTGTGGGCAGTGTAAAAGTGATCACGACAGGTAGCACAGAAGCAAAAACGCTGACCGGGGCTGAACATCTGCTCGACCTGGTCGGACAGCCGCGGTTGAGCAATAGCTGGTGGCCAGGCGCGGTTATCAGCGAAGAGCGGGCAACAACTGAGGCCCAACGTCAGCAGCAGGCATTACTGGCTCGCCTGGTGACGTTGGGCGCTGAAGCAAGCGGTGATGATGCTGGCGCTATCAACGCATTACGCCAGCAAATTCAGGCGCTGAAGGTGACCGGCAGGCAGACAATTAATCTCGACCCGGATGTAGTGCGTACCAGTGAGCGAGGCAACCCGCCGTTGCAGGGTAATTACACGCTGTGGGTCGGACCGCAGCCCACGGATATCACGCTGTTGGGTTTGCTAAGCCACTCGGGTAAACAGCCGTTTATACCCGGACGTGATGTTGCCAGCTATCTCGATGGGCAGCATCGGCTCAGCGGCGCGGATCGTAGCTACGCCTGGGTTGTCTATCCCGACGGACGCACACAAAAAGTACCGGTCGCCTACTGGAACAAACGTCATATTGAGCCGATGCCCGGCAGCATCATTTTTGTCGGGCTGTCGGACTCTGTCTGGAGCAGCACCCCGGATGAAATCAATGCCGACATTCTTCGCACCCTGACCCAGCGGATACCCGAATAATGAGAAAAACTTATCTGCTCAGCCTGTTGGCGCTGGGTATCAGCGCGGCCTGTCACGGTGAAACGTATCCTGCGCCGATTGGTCCTTCCCAGTCTGATTTTGGTGGCGTAGGGCTGCTGCAAACCCCAACTGCACGCATGGCGCGTGAGGGCGAAATGAGCCTTAACTACCGCGATAACGATCAGTACCGCTATTACTCTGCGTCGGTGCAACTGTTTCCGTGGCTGGAAACGACCCTGCGCTATACCGATGTGCGCACTAAAAAATACAGCAGCGTGGAGTCGTTTTCAGGCGATCAGACATACAAGGATAAGGCTTTCGACCTTAAACTGCGATTGTGGGAAGAGAGCTACTGGATGCCGCAGGTGGCGGTGGGCGCGCGCGATATTGGCGGAACCGGCCTGTTCGATGCGGAGTATATTGTGGCGAACAAAGCCTGGGGACCGTTTGATTTCTCACTCGGTCTCGGCTGGGGATACCTCGGGACCAGTGGTAACGTCAGCAATCCGTTTTGCTCATACAGCGATAAATTCTGTCATCGCGATAACAGTTACAAGCAGGCGGGTTCCATTGACGGCAGCCAGATGTTCCACGGCCCGGCGTCGCTGTTTGGCGGCGTGGAATATCAGACACCCTGGCAGCCGCTGCGTCTGAAACTGGAGTACGAGGGCAATAATTACCAGCAGGATTTTGCGGGCAAGCTGGATCAGAAGAGCAAGTTTAACGTCGGCGCTATTTATCGCGTCACCGATTGGGCCGACGTTAACCTCAGCTATGAGCGCGGGAACACCTTTATGTTTGGGTTCACGCTGCGGACTAACTTTAACGACTTGCGACCACACTATAACGATAACGCCCGTCCGAAGTATCAGCCGCAGCCGCAGGATGCCATCCTGCAACATTCGGTAGTGGCGAATCAGCTAACGCTGCTGAAATACAATGCCGGGCTGGCGGATCCTAAAATCCAGGTGCAGGGCGATACGCTGTATGTAACCGGCGAACAGGTGAAATACCGTGATTCGCGCGAGGGGATCGAGCGTGCCAACCGGATCGTGATGAACGATCTTCCAGACGGGATCCGCACGATCCGTATTACGGAAAATCGCCTTAACTTGCCGCAGGTGACGACCGAAACAGAAGTTTCCAGCCTGAAGCACCATCTGGAAGGCGAACCGTTGGGCCATGAGACTCAGCTGGCGCAAAAACGCGTGGAGCCGGTGGTGCCGAAAACGACCGAGCAGGGCTGGTATATCGATAAGTCGCGCTTCGATTTCCACATCGATCCGGTGCTTAACCAGTCGGTGGGCGGCCCGGAAAATTTCTATATGTATCAGTTGGGCGTGATGGGTACGGCGGATTGGTGGGTTACCGATCATCTGCTGACCACCGGGAGTTTGTTCGCCAACCTCGCCAATAACTATGACAAGTTTAACTACACCAACCCGCCGCAGGATTCGCATTTGCCGCGTGTGCGCACCCATGTACGTGACTATGTGCAAAACGATGTTTACGTGAATAACCTGCAGGCCAACTACTTCCAGTCACTCGGCAACGGGTTTTACGGACAGGTGTACGGCGGCTATCTGGAGACCATGTATGGTGGGGCGGGGGCAGAAGTGCTGTATCGCCCGCTGGACAGCGATTGGGCGTTTGGTGTTGATGCCAACTACGTGAAACAGCGTGACTGGCGTAGCGCGCAGGACATGATGAAATTCACCGACTACAGCGTGAAGACCGGGCATTTGACGGCGTACTGGAATCCTTCTTTCGCCCAGGATGTGCTGGTGAAAGCCAGCGTGGGTCAGTATCTGGCCGGGGATAAGGGCGGAACGTTGGAGATCGCCAAACGCTTCGACAGCGGTGTCGTGGTGGGTGGTTATGCGACTATCACTAACGCCTCGCCGGATGAGTATGGCGAAGGTGATTTTACTAAAGGGGTGTACGTTTCCGTGCCGCTGGATCTGTTCTCGTCAGGCCCAACCCGCAGTCGCGCGGCGATTGGCTGGACGCCGTTAACGCGCGATGGCGGTCAGCAGCTTGGGCGTAAGTTTGGTCTGTACGATATGACCAGCGACAGAAGTGAAAACTTCCGCTGACTGATGGCCGGATGCGACTTGCGCTCATCCGGCTCTATAAACGGCGCAATAATTTTGCCGGGTTTCCCGCATACACGCCTTTCTCGGTGATCGATTTGGTCACTACGCTGCCCGCGCCGATGACCGCGCCATCGCAGACAGTGACCGCCAGAATGGTCGCCCCGCTGCCGATCGAAACATCGTCGCCAATCGTAATGCGACCCCAGCTGTTGCGGTCGGCGTTGGGTTTTCCTCCGCGAAACATATCGTTGGCGAACATCACGCCATGCCCGATAAAACAGCGGGCGCCGAGGGTGACATATTCGCAGATGAAGGTATGCGACTGAATTTTGCTGTCTGCGCCAATCTGCGTGTTGCCCTGGATTTCAACGAATGGTCCGACAAAAACGTTGTCACCCAATATGCAATCGTAGAGATTGGCGGGTTCATAAATCACCACGTTCTCACCGCAGGTCACGTTGCGGATAGCAGATTGTCTTAGCTGCATAATTCATCCTGTGAAATGTATCGTGGTATTCATCATTCTCTGTTGACCTTTCTTGCACAAAACATAAACAAAAAATGTAGATCTCTGTCACATTTTTGCGTTATACAGGAACCTCGCCACTGAGTATGAGGTGCTGTTATGACGTCGCTATCTCGTCCGCGCGTGGAGTTTATCTCCACCATTTTACAGACCGTGTTGAATCTGGGACTGCTGAGTCTGGGCCTGATCCTGGTCGTATTCCTCGGGAAAGAAACGCTGCATCTGGCGGATGTGCTGTTCGCGCCGGAACAAACCAGCAAATATGAGCTGGTGGAAGGGCTGGTGGTTTACTTCCTGTATTTTGAATTTATCGCGTTGATTGTGAAGTACTTTCAGTCAGGGTTTCACTTTCCGTTGCGCTACTTTGTCTATATCGGGATCACCGCGATTGTGCGGTTGATCATCGTCGATCATAAAGCGCCGATGGATGTGCTGATCTATTCTGCGGCGATCCTGCTGCTGGTGATTACCCTGTGGCTGTGTAATTCCAAACGGCTGAAGCGAGAGTAAAAAACAACACGCCGCATTCGGGCTGCGGCGTGTTGATGGTCAGGGTTACTGCGCAGAGGCAGGTTTCGCTTTCTCTGCTGCGGGCTCCCACAGTTGTTCAAGTTCTTCCAGCGTTTTGCCCTTGGTTTCCGGTACGAACCGCCACATAAACAAGGCTGCCAGAATGCCCATACAACCGTAGATCCAGTAGGAAAAACCGTTGTGGAAATGGGAAACCAGCCACGAATTTTTGTCCATCATCGGGAAGGTCCAGGAAACGAAGTAGTTTGCCAACCATTGAGCGGCAACCGCAATGGCGAGTGCCTTGCCACGAATCGCATTGGGGAAAATTTCGGCCAACAGCACCCAGCAAACCGGCCCCCAGGACATGGCGAATGCGGCGACGTAAAACAGCATCGACAGCAGCGCTATCAGCCCGGAAGCCTGGGTGTAAAACGCAGTACCGAGACTGAACATACCAATGGCCATACCTAAGGCGCCAATAATTTGCAGCGGTTTGCGACCAAATTTATCCACCGTCATGATCGCCAATACGGTAAAGCTCAGGTTGATCACGCCGACAATAATGGTCTGCAGCAGCGCCACATCGGTACTGGCTCCCAGCGTTTTAAACACCTCCGGGGCGTAGTACAGCACGACGTTGATACCGACGAACTGCTGGAAAATGGAAAGCATTACGCCGATGACGATAACGCCTGCACCAAACATCAGCAGGCGACCACCGGTTTTGCGACCATGTTCCAGAGACTGATTGATCTCCTGCATGGCCTGAGTGGCGAGTGTGCTACCCATAATCTTGCGCAGAATACCTTCTGCTTGTTCGTGTCGACCACGCGCCATCAGCCAGCGCGGGCTTTCTGGTACGGTGTACAGCAGCAGTAAAAACAGCAGGGCGGGAATACTTTCTGACGCAAACATATATCGCCAGCCATCGGTATTCAGCCAGTTAGCGTCGCCTGAACGCGCGATGAAATAGTTAACGCAATACACTAATAGTTGACCAAAAATAATGGCGAACTGGTTAAACGAGACCAGTTTCCCACGAATGTGTGCGGGGGCCAGTTCGGCAATATACATTGGTGAGAGCATCGAGGCTAAACCTACGCCAATACCACCAATGATACGATAAATAACAAATTCGGGAACGTATCCGGCCAAATAAACGGGTACGGCGTTATCTGGATTAATCGTGGTAAAGCCTAATTCAGGCCAGGCGGAACCAATACCGGAAATAAAAAAAAGCAGGGCCGCGATTTTCAGCGAGTCCCGACGACCAAAGCGGTTACTACAATAGCCGCCCAGCGCACCGCCGATGATGCAGCCAATCAACGCGCTGGCGACGCAAAAACCCAACAATGAGTTGGCGGCGGATTCACTTAAGTGTTGTGGAGCGACAAATACGGTATTTAAGGATTCTACCGTTCCGGATATGACAGCAGTGTCGTAACCGAATAATAGTCCTCCTAAAGTTGCGACTAATGTAATCGAAAAAATATAACTAGAATTATATTGAGTGTTCATTCAGACCTGCCTTAGAGGGTACAGCTCTTTTGATCAGTGCCGTGATGGTGAATTTAACAGGCAGGGAAGACAATTATCATTTTTTACATTGCAATTACGTTTTGTCTTTTCTGTGATCTTAATTCCGTTTAATTAGTTCATTTTCAGGCGCAAAATATAATTGCAGTGATGGGGAGCACGAAAGGAAATAATCGTAAGCGTAATGCAAAATAACATAAAAAAAGGGCGCTCCGTAGAGCGCCGAATAACAGTCACAGGTTGGGATAACATAAGTTGAGGGTTGCAGTGGCTTGCCCGTTGCCGGGCGTTTACTTCGGTAAAACTTAACCTTTCACACCACCTGCCGTCAGGCCGTTGACCAGCCAGCGTTGTGCCAGCAGGAACACCAGTGTGATCGGAATGGCTGAAAGTACAGCTGCGGCGGCAAAGTCGCCCCACAAATAGTTCTGTGGATTGAGGTACTGCTGCATACCTACCGCAAGGGTGTAGCTGTTCACATCACGCAGCAGCAGTGACGCGACCGGTACTTCGGTAATAGCGGCAATGAATGACAGAATAAACACCACCGCCAGAATCGGAACGGAAAGCGGCAGCAGCACCAGGCGGAATGCCTGCCACGGCGTCGCGCCGTCCAACGAGGCCGCTTCTTCCAGCGAACCATCGATGGTTTCGAAATAGCCCTTAATCGTCCACACATGCAGCGCAATACCGCCAAGATAGGCGAAGATCACGCCGCCGTGAGTGTTCAGACCAATAAACGGAATGTACTGGCCCAGGCGGTCAAACAAGGCATACAACGCGACCAGAGACAGCACCGCCGGGAACATCTGGAAAATCAGCATCCCTTTAAGCAGGGTTGCTTTACCGGGGAAGCGCATACGGGCAAAGGCGTAAGCGCAGGTGGTGGAAAGCGTCACAATACCGATCGCGGTAATGGTGGCCACTTTCACTGAGTTCCACAGCCACAGCAGTACCGGGAACGGCGGCGGCGTCACACGGCCATCTGCGTGCTCAACGCTAAAGCCCAGCGCCAGTTTCCAGTGTTCCCAGGAGATGTTTTCCGGGATCAGGCTACCGGTGGCGAAGTTACCTTCGCGCAGCGAGATAGCGATAACCATCAGCAGCGGGAACATGATCGCTGCGATGAAAATCAGCAACAGCAGGTGCGTTGTTAAGAGACGCAGTTTCTGAGATTTGGGTTGTACCATAGCCATGTTCGTTGTCTCCCTTAATCAAACTTCATTCGTGTGGCTTTCAGGTTAACAATCGCCAGCGCACCCACCAGCAGGAAGATCAGCGTGGCAATCGCCGCTGCCAGACCGAAGTCCTGACCGCCGCCGCCTTCAAAGGCGATACGGTAGGTGTAGCTCACGAGCAGGTCGGTATAGCCTGCTGGCGTGGTGGTGCCAAGACGGTCCGGGCCACCGTTGGTCAACAGTTGAATCAGCACGAAGTTGTTAAAGTTAAAGGCGAAGCTGGCAATCATCAGCGGTGTCAGCGGTTTAATCAGCAGCGGTAGCGTAATCTTAAAGAAGTTCTGGAACGGGCCAGCGCCGTCCATCGCCGAGGCTTCATATAAATCGTCAGGAATCGCTTTCAACAGACCCATGCACAGGATCATCATGTACGGATAACCCAGCCAGGTATTGACGATAATAATCATCGAGCGTGCGGTGGTTGGGTCGCTGAACCAGGCCGGTTTGATGCCAAACAGTGCGCTCAGCATCATGTTGATTTCACCAAAGCTCTGGTTGAACAGCCCTTTGAAAATCAGAATCGAGATAAACGACGGCACAGCGTACGGCAGGATAAGCAGCACACGGTAAATCGCTTTGCCTTTGAGTGACTCCCACTGTACGAGACAAGCCAGCACCATCCCGACGGCCACGGTGAGGATCACGGTCAGAACGGAGAAGACCACCGTCCAGACAAAGATGGCGAAAAACGGTTTCTGGATACCTTCGTCGGTAAATACGCGGGTGAAGTTATCCCAGCCGATGGTCACGGTATAGCCAGGGCTTAACTTTTCTGCACCCCAACTACCGTCGGCGTTAATCGCCTGGTAATAACCAATGTCGTTGTTCGGACGGTATTTCACGCCGCTCTGGTTGTTGGTGAGCGTACCGTCATCAGCGAGCGTATAAAGTGGCTGCGTGCCGGAGAACTGGCGCAACGAGCTCATAATCACTTTGCTTTCATCCGGCAGGATGGCGGTCAGTTGGTTCAGCGCCTGGCGATTCTGCGTGATGATGCGCAGCGTCCCACGCTCGCCCGCTGGCAAGGCATCCGTTTCTTTCAGTTGCAGTTTCTGTTCGCCGCCAAATTTAAAGGCGTCGGAAACATAATTCTTGCCGGTTTCACCGTCGGTGAGGGCCAGTTGCCACTCCGCACCCGCCGGATACAGACCAAAGTTGTAGGTTTTCCCAGCCTGATAAGAACGATCCATCAGGACTTCCTGAGCACGTTCAAAGGTCAACTGGTTGGTGCTACTGTAGTTGGTAAAGGCAATCGCGATCGTACAAATCAGCGGAAACAGGACAAACAGCCCCATACCGGCAACGCCCGGGTAAACATAGCGCCAGGCATAGGTTTTGCGGTTAGCGAAAATATACAGGCCAGCAGAGCTTAAAATCAGCGTCATGATGGCAAACAGGTACTCCCCCTGAGCGTACATCAAAACAACAAGGTAACCGACCAGTAGCCCAAGCAGACCTATCACTGACCATTTCAGCGTGTCGCTTTGCCACCAGTGTTTCTTTTTAATGACATCCATGGGGTTCAATCCTCTTTACGCTTTATCCTTCGCACTACCTCTTTGTTGGCTGCGGAAGCGCACCCCAGTCACTTACTTATGTAAGCTCCTGGGGATTTGCCTCCTTGCCGCCTCGATGTAGCGCGAATGCTTTCGCGTAACAACGTATTCAATAAACCTGATTCCCTAAGAAATAAGGGAAACCGTATTACTTGGTGATACGACCCTGCGCGTCTTTCAGTGCAGCATCAACTGTCTGACGACCGCTGGCGGCGTTGATCACTGCAGTACGAACGGCATACCAGAATGCAGACATCTGCGGGATGTTCGGCATGATTTCGCCTTTCTGGGCGTTATCCATGGTGGCCGCGATACGTGGGTCTTTGGCTAACTGATCCTGGAAGGATTTCAGCGCAACCGCACCCAGTGGTTTATCCTTGTTCACTTCATCCAGACCCTGATCGGTCAGCAGGTAGTTTTCGAGGAACTCTTTCGCCAATTCTTTGTTCGGGCTGGCAGCGTTGATACCGGCGCTCAGCACGCCAACAAACGGTTTAGACGGCTTGCCTTTGAAGGTTGGCAGTAGAGTCACGCCGTAGTTGATTTTGCTCTTGTCGATGTTCGACCATGCCCACGGACCGTTGATGGTCATCGCCGTATCGCCTTTGTTAAAGGCGGCTTCGGCGATGGAATAGTCGGTATCCGCGTTCATGTGTTTGTTCTTGATCAGGGAGACCAGGAAGGTCAGACCCGCTTTCGCGCCGGCGTTATCCACGCCCACGTCTTTCACATCGTACTTGCCGTTTTCAAACTTGAATGCATAACCGCCGTCGGCGGCAATCAGTGGCCAGGTGAAGTACGGTTCTTGCAGATTGAACATCAGCGCGGATTTACCTTTCGCCTTCAGCTCTTTATCCAGTGCAGGAATTTCTTCCCAGGTTTTCGGTGGGTTTGGCACGAGGTCTTTATTGTAAATCAGCGACAGCGCTTCAACCGCGATCGGGTAGGCGATCAGTTTGCCGTTATAGCGCACGGCATCCCAGGTGAACGGATAGAGCTTGTCCTGGAATGCTTTGTCTGGCGTGATTTCAGCCAGCAGGCCAGACTGAGCGTAACCGCCAAAACGGTCATGCGCCCAAAAAATGATGTCCGGGCCGTCACCGGTTGCGGCAACCTGAGGGAATTTCTCTTCCAGTTTGTCCGGGTGCTCAATGGTGACTTTGATACCGGTGTCTTTTTCGAATTTTTTGCCCACTTCAGCGAGGCCGTTATAGCCTTTGTCGCCGTTAATCCAGATAACCAGCTTACCTTCTTCAATCTTGGCGAGAGCCGAGGCGGAAAACATCATCGTCGTTAATGCGGACAATGCGAGGATGCGTGCGCCAGTTTTGATTTTCATAGTTCCCATCCTGTTTGGTGATTTTGCAGAGGTGGCTTAACGGTGACTAGTTTCTTTATACGACAACCTCTTTCCATCCTCCTTACCCCTACGCCCCACCCGCTCTTTATGTGATCTGTGTTACATAAATGTGAGTATTGCGTACTGGCGCACATAAAAACCCACCGATTTTTGCAGGCTGCATCACGAAATTCCTCTGAAGCAGGAGGGCCGGGTCTCAGACGCTGCTCTCTCATCCTCCCGCCTCCTCCCCCATAAAAAAGCCGGGGGGTGGAGGATTCACGCCATCAAGGGATAACGCATAGTCAGCCCATCATGAATGTTGCTGTCGATGACAGGTTGTAACGAAGGGAGAAGGGCATGGCGAGCGTACAGCTGCGTAATGTAACGAAAGCCTGGGGTGACGTGGTGGTATCAAAAGATATCAATCTCGACATTCACGAAGGGGAGTTCGTGGTGTTTGTCGGACCGTCAGGCTGTGGTAAGTCGACCTTGCTGCGTATGATCGCCGGACTTGAAACCATCACCAGTGGCGACCTGTTTATCGGTGAGACCCGGATGAACGACATTCCGCCCGCCGAACGCGGTGTGGGCATGGTCTTTCAGTCCTACGCGTTGTATCCCCATTTATCCGTTGCGGAAAATATGTCGTTCGGCCTCAAGCTGGCTGGCGCAAAAAAAGAGGTGATGAACCAGCGCGTGAATCAGGTGGCGGAAGTTCTGCAACTGGCCCATCTGCTGGAGCGTAAACCGAAAGCACTTTCCGGCGGACAACGTCAGCGCGTGGCGATTGGTCGTACGTTGGTCGCTGAACCGCGCGTATTTCTGCTCGATGAACCTCTCTCCAACCTCGATGCAGCACTGCGCGTACAGATGCGCATTGAAATTTCCCGTCTGCATAAACGTCTTGGCCGCACGATGATTTACGTCACCCACGATCAGGTCGAGGCGATGACGCTGGCCGACAAAATCGTGGTGCTGGATGCGGGGCGCGTGGCGCAGGTTGGTAAACCGTTGGAGCTGTACCATTACCCGGCTGACCGCTTTGTTGCCGGGTTTATTGGCTCGCCGAAGATGAACTTCCTGCCGGTGAAAGTTACCGGGACGGCCATCGATCAGGTGCAGGTTGAACTGCCCAACCGCCAGCAAATATGGCTGCCGGTAGACAGCCACGCGGTGCAGGTTGGCGCCAACATGTCTTTAGGTATCCGTCCGGAGCATTTGCTGCCCAGTGATATCGCCGATGTCACCCTCGAAGGTGAAGTGCAGGTGGTCGAGCAGCTTGGTCACGAAACACAAATTCATATCCAGATCCCCGCCATCCGTCAAAACCTGGTTTACCGCCAGAACGACGTGGTGTTGGTACAAGAGGGTGCCACATTCGCTATCGGCCTGCCGCCAGAGCGTTGCCATCTGTTCCGTGAGGATGGCACTGCATGTCGTCGGTTGCATCAAGAGCCGGGCGTTTAAGGCCCCCATAAAAAAACGAAACGCAAAACTATCAAGTCGATGCGTTTAGAGAAAAGCAATGATCTCAGGAGATAGAACGATGATTACTCTGCGCAAACTCCCTCTGGCGGTTGCTGTGGCGGCAGGCATTATGTCTGTTCAGGCAATGGCTGTGGATTTCCATGGTTATGCACGTTCCGGCATAGGCTGGACGGGTAGCGGCGGTGAACAACAGTGTTTCCAGGCAACCGGTGCTCAAAGTAAATACCGTCTTGGTAACGAATGTGAAACCTATGCGGAAATCAAATTAGGTCAGGAAGTGTGGAAAGAAGGCGATAAGAGCTTCTACTTCGACACCAACGTAGCCTACTCTGTGGCACAACAGAATGACTGGGAATCGACCAGTCCGGCATTCCGTGAAGCCAACGTGCAGGGTAAAAACCTGATTGAATGGCTGCCAGGCTCCACTATCTGGGCCGGTAAACGTTTCTATCAGCGTCATGACGTCCACATGATCGACTTCTACTACTGGGATATTTCAGGTCCTGGCGCTGGTATTGAAAACATCGATCTGGGCTTCGGTAAACTGTCTCTGGCCGCCACCCGTTCTCAGGAAGCTGGGGGGTCTTATACCTTCAGTAGCCAGAATATCTACGACACCTCTAAAGATACCGCGAACGACGTATTTGACGTACGTTTAGCGCAGATGGCTACTAACCCTGACGGCATGCTGGAGCTGGGTGTGGACTATGGCCGCGCGAATAAAACCGACGGTTACAGCTACGCGGATGACGCAACGAAAGATGGTTGGATGTTCACCGCAGAACACACCCAAAGCATGCTGAAAGGCTATAACAAATTTGTTGTTCAGTACGCGACTGACGCCATGACAACGCAAGGTAAGGGCGGCTCGCAGGGGACTTACGGCTCTACCTTCGATACGCAGGTATCTCCAGATGCACCTGTCATCCATCATGTTGACAACAACATCAATAACAACGGTAGCCTGGTACGCGTACTTGACCACGGTGCAATCTCTCTGGGCGACAAGTGGGACCTGATGTACGTCGGTATGTATCAGAACATCGACCTGGATAACGACCTGGGTACCGAATGGTACACCGTCGGTATCCGTCCGATGTACAAATGGACGCCGATCATGAGCACCTTGCTGGAAGTCGGTTACGACAACGTCAAATCTCAGCAAACTGGTGATCGCAACAGCCAGTACAAAATCACCCTGGCGCAACAGTGGCAGGCGGGCGACAGCATCTGGTCTCGCCCGGCAATCCGCGTCTTCGCAACCTATGCCAAATGGGATGAAGAGTGGGGTTACGTGAAAAATGGCGACAAAGTTTCTAAATATGCCGCCGCAACCAACTCTGGTATCAGCACAACCAGCCGTGGCGACAGCGATGAGTGGTCCTTCGGTGCCCAGATGGAAATCTGGTGGTAATTCAGCACTAATCTGACGTAAAGACCGAAAGAGGGGCGCCAGCCCCTCTTGATTACGGTTTAGCGCGCTATTGCCTGGCCACCGCTGAACCCATGCTATCTGAGGTGATAACAATGAAAATGAAGAAAAGTCTCGTTGCCCTTTGTTTATCTGCAGGGTTATTTGCCAGCGCGCCTGGCATCAGCCTGGCCGATGTAAATATTGTTCCGCAGAACACCACCGCGGCTCCAGCTATTCCCACTGCTGCGCTACAACAGTTAACCTGGACGCCGGTTGATCAATCCAAAACCCAGTCGACACAGCTAGCGACAGCGGGTCAGCATCTGGATGTTGCTGGTATTACTGGCCCAGTCGCTGCGTACAGTGTACCCGCGAATATTGGTGAGTTAACCCTGACGCTGACCAGTGAAGTCAACAAACAAACCAGCGTATTTGCACCAAACGTTTTAATTCTTGATCAGAACATGACGCCATCTGCGTTCTTCCCCAGCAGTTATTTCACTTATCAGGAACCCGGCGTGATGAGTGCCGATCGCCTGGAAGGAGTCATGCGTCTGACGCCTGCGCTGGGCCAGCAAAAACTCTATATGCTGGTCTTTACCACGGATAAAGATCTCCAGCAGACCACGACCCTGCTTGACCCGGCAAAAGCCTATGCCAAAGGTGTAGGGAACGCGATTCCGGATATTCCAGACCCGATTGCCCGTCATACCACCGACGGTCTGCTGAAGCTGAAAGTCAAAACCAGCTCCTCTTCCAGTGTTCTGGTTGGGCCGCTGTTTGGTTCATCCGGCCCTGGCCCTGTCACGGTTGGCAATACCGCCGCGCCTGCGGTGGCCTACGCGGCCCCGGCTGCAACAGTGGCTACTCCAGCGCCACAACCGGTGAAGAAAAGTGAGCCAATGCTAAATGACACGGAAAGTTATTTTAACCAGGGCATTAAGGATGCCGTGGCGAAAGGCGATGTCGATAAAGCGCTGAAGCTGCTTGATGAAGCTGAGCGTCTGGGATCCAAATCCGCCCGATCCACCTTTATCAGCAGTGTAAAAGGCAAGGGGTAAACATTTCCCCGCAGTGCTGATTTTGCAACAACTGGTGCGTCTCCTGGCGCACCTTTTTTTATCCTTCGGTGCTAATTGTTACACTTATGTTGCTTTGACGATCACTTAATTGTGTTTGCTCACCCCGTAATGCATTTTCTGCGATACAATGCCTTCAGGTTATAAATCGGAGAGTAAGGCATGCCACACCCTGCGTTAACGCAACTGCGTGCGCTGCGTTATTTTGATGCGATTCCGGCGCTGGACCCGCAACTGCTCGACTGGTTGTTACTGGAAGATTCCATGACTAAACGTTTTGAGCAGCAGGGAAAAAAGGTTACCGTCACGTTACTTCGCGAAGGATTTGTTGGGCAAAATGAGGTGGCTGAAGAACTGATGCTGCTGCCGACAGAACCCCGTTATTGGTTGCGTGAAATCCTGCTCTGCGCGGACGGTGAACCCTGGCTTGCCGGGCGCACAGTGGTGCCTGAATCAACTTTGTGCGGCCCTGAACTGGCCTTACAAAACCTGGGAAAAACCCCACTTGGGCGCTACCTGTTTACGTCATCGACATTGACCCGAGATTTTATTGAGATTGGCCGTGATGCTGCGCTGTGGGGGCGACGTTCCCGCCTGCGGCTGAGCGGTAAGCCGCTGATGCTTACCGAACTTTTCCTACCTGCATCGCCGTTGTACTGAGAGGAAGATAAAGATGGAGTGGAGTCTGACGCAGAATAAGCTGCTGGCGTTTCACCGCTTGATGCGTACGGATAAGCCAATCGGCGCCTTACTGCTGCTCTGGCCTACGCTATGGGCATTGTGGGTGGCGACCCCAGGCATGCCGCAACTGTGGATCCTGGCGGTATTTGTCGCCGGCGTTTGGTTAATGCGCGCCGCCGGATGCGTGGTGAATGATTATGCCGACAGGAAATTTGACGGACACGTTAAACGCACCGCGAATCGACCGCTGCCGAGCGGGGCCGTCACCGAAAAAGAAGCCCGAACGCTGTTCGTCGTATTGGTATTGCTCGCCTTCCTGCTGGTTTTAACGCTCAACACAATGACCATTATGTTGTCCGTTGCGGCGTTAGCGTTGGCGTGGGTTTACCCGTTTATGAAACGCTATACGCATTTGCCGCAGGTGGTGCTGGGGGCGGCGTTTGGCTGGTCTATTCCGATGGCGTTTGCTGCCGTGAGCGAGTCTGTGCCGCTGAGCTGCTGGCTGATGTTCCTCGCCAACATTCTCTGGGCGGTGGCCTATGACACCCAGTATGCGATGGTTGACCGGGATGATGACCTGAAGATTGGCATTAAATCGACCGCGATCTTGTTTGGTCAAAACGACAAGCTGATCATTGGTATTCTGCAGGTGGGCGTGCTGGTGCTGATGGCGCTGGTGGGCTGGCTAAACGGGCTGGGGCTGGGCTATTACTGGTCACTGCTGGTGGCGGGTGCGCTGTTTGTGTATCAGCAGAAGCTGATCGTTAATCGTGAACGGGATGCCTGTTTTAAAGCGTTTATGAACAATAACTATGTAGGGCTGGTACTGTTTTTAGGACTGGCGATGAGCTACTGGCATTTTTGAGTTTGGCTTAGCCTGCAAAATAAAAACCGGTCATTTCGACCGGTTTTTTTTACTTACTCGCCCTGTGTGGCACTCTCGATGGTCAGACGAACATCCGATGTGACCAGTTCAGCCAGCATCTGATAGATCTTCATCGTCTCTTCCGGCTCGGCATCTCCGGTATCGCTAATGAATCCTTCGTCACGCAGCGTCAGCACCAGAGAGCTGAATACCGCTTTGTCGAAGAATTCCGGCGCGTTAATGCCGTGCAGTACGGAGAGGCGTTGCGCCACGGTGCGGCTCTCTTTCTCAAGCGTACCACGGTTGATGGACGGGTTGGCGCTCAGCAGCCAGAAGGTAATGGCGTAGCGTTGCAACGTCTCGCGAGCACCCGCAGCCAACAGCTGGAGCGTACGGGAGCGGGCTGGGTTAATATGCAGTTCGCCATCCTGCTGAGCGATCAATCCCTGGCGCTGCATTTCGCTGGCCAATTCGTCAATCACTCCGGCAAGCTCATTGCGTTCCCAGCGCAGGAACAGCTCGGCTTTCAGCATTGGATACAACGCATCAATATGCTGCTGTAGCGCGACGCGTGAAATACGACGGCGCTGAGTTACAATGGCTGCCATCAACGAAGGCAGAACCAGCATGTGCGCAATGTTGTTGCGATAGTAGGTCATCAATACGGCCTGCTCGCGCGGCAGTATGATGATGTCGCCGATGGTGTCTTTCTCGACCTCAAACTTGTTCATCTGCAAGGCGTGGTCGATCAACTCACTGGCGCTCTGTGCAGGAACAGTTGAGTCTGCTGCGTACGGCACGTTGCGCAGCAGGCTAAGGTAGCAGTCAAGCTGCTCGGTTAACTGTTCACGGGTCAGAGAGCGCTGGCGGGAAGCCAACAGCGCGGTACAACACAGGTTCATGGCGTTGGCCGCGCCAGCGTTGTTAATGCGCACCATCAGATCGGCGGCAATGTTATTCACTGTCGGCGTCAGCCAGGCCGGGCGGATAGACTCGATAGGATCGATAGATTCACGCCACTCCGGCACATGCTGATTGAGGTACGTCATCAGCGGCATCGGCTCGCCAAAGTTAACGTAGCCCTGACCCAGATTACGCAGCTTGCTTAAGCCACGCAGCATTTGTGGCAGACTCTCTTTTTCTTTTGTCGCGCCACGCAGCTCTTTTGCGTAGGTGCCTACTTCCATTACGTGCTCATAGCCGATGTAGATCGGTACGAGGGTAATCGGACGCGTACCGCCGCGCAGCATCGCCTGAATGGTCATCGACAGCGTGCCGGTTTTCGGGTCGAGCAGACGACCGGTACGTGAACGGCCGCCTTCGACAAAATACTCAACCGAGTAACCGCGGCTGAACAGCTCGCCCAGGTATTCACGGAAAACGGTGGAGTAGAGCTTATTGCCCTTGAAGGTACGACGAATAAAGAACGCGCCCAGGCGGCGGAAAATCGGACCTGCCGGCCAGAAATTCAGGTTGATACCGGCAGCGATGTGCGGTGGAACCAGCCCCTGATGATACAGAACGTACGACAGCAGCATATAGTCCATATGGCTGCGGTGGCACGGAACATAAACGATTTCATGCCCATCGTGCGCCAACTGACGTACACGTTCCGCATTATGAACGTTAATCCCCTGATACAGACGGTTCCAGGTAAAGCCCAGAATTCGGTCCGTGAGGCGGATCATCTCGTAGGAGAAGTTGGCGGCAATCTCTTCCATCAGTGCAATGGCATTTTGCTGTGCTTTTTCGTGGGAGATTTTTTTACTGCGCGCTTCATCTTCTACCGCGCGAGCGATCGCTTTTGACGCCAGCAGCTTATTAAACAGATCCTGGCGGGCAGGGAGGCGAGGGCCAACCGCGGCCAGACGCTGGCGAGCAAAATGCATACGCGCCACGCGTGCCAGTTTCTGAGCGATTATCTTATCCGTACCGTGTTCATCCGCCATACGACGCAGGGAGACTGATGGGGAGAAACGGACAAAACTGTCGCGACCCAGCCAGGACACAGCAAAGAATTTCTGTACGCCGTTCAGCATGCGCAGCGGCGGATTGACTTCGCCTTTTTCGCGTCCTGGCGCACGGCCAAACATCACCGAAACCGGCACCATCTGCACATCCAGGTCTGGATTGCTGCGATGCAGGTCGAGATAGTTATGGAACAGCTTGATGGACTCTTCTTTCGGCGTGTAATAGGTGAACACGCGCGGGCCGCCGTGAATAAACACGTAGCGCGGCAGCAGAGTCCCGTCTATCTCCAGCGGTTCCAGGGGATCGGGGAGATCGTGCACCAGACATTGGGCACGCAGCGTCAGCAAGTCTGCTTTTGAATTGTACGGTAGGACGTACATAATGGGACGAGACGTATCGAGTCCCAATTCCGGGGCAGGTTCTGCCGGAATAGACTTACTTTTTACCAGGATGCTTAATGGTAAATTCAGTAATTTGTAGTAAATTCGTGGCCAGCCGGACATAAACGATGTAAAGCCTCTGGTTAATAATGCAAATGCGCTGCAAGGATATCAGAAAGTTTAGTGAATTTCTGTGGTATCCCGTCATACTTCGCGCTGCTTTGCCACCCCATGAAACAAACGGGGTAACGTTACAATGACATTGACGCTAATAATGTAAAAAGGTTCTTTTTGATGGCCAATAATACCACTGGATTCACCCGAATTATCAAAGCTGCAGGCTATTCCTGGAAAGGTTTTCGCGCCGCATGGATCAATGAGGCGGCATTCCGCCAGGAAAGCGTTGCCGTACTGCTGGGCGTAGCTATCGCCTGCTGGCTGGACGTCGATGCGATTACCCGCGTGCTGTTAATTGGTTCCGTGATGCTGGTGATGATCGTTGAAATCCTCAACAGTGCGATTGAGGCGGTGGTTGATCGCATAGGCTCTGAGTATCACGAACTTTCCGGCCGGGCGAAAGATATGGGTTCTGCGGCGGTGTTGTTGTCTATTTTCGTTGCTCTGATCACCTGGGGCATTCTGTTGTGGTCGCATTTGCGATAAGGATTCCACATCTTCATAAATCTCCTGCTTTTTGTGCAGTTTGCGGTTCCAAAATCACCTTTAGCTGTATATACTCACAGCATAACTGTATATACACCCAGGGGGCGGAATGAAAGCGTTAACGGCCAGGCAGCAAGAGGTGTTTGATCTCATTAGAGATCACATCAGCCAGACAGGTATGCCACCGACGCGTGCGGAGATCGCGCAGCGTTTGGGGTTCCGTTCCCCAAACGCTGCTGAAGAACATCTGAAAGCGCTGGCGCGTAAAGGTGTGCTGGAAATTGTCTCCGGTGCATCGCGTGGTATTCGACTGCTGCAGGAAGAAGAAGAAGGATTACCGCTTGTCGGTCGTGTGGCGGCAGGCGAGCCACTTCTGGCGCAGCAGCACATCGAAGGCCACTACCAGGTCGATCCCTCATTGTTCAAACCGAACGCCGATTTTCTGCTGCGGGTTAGCGGTATGTCGATGAAAGATATCGGTATTATGGACGGCGATTTGCTGGCGGTGCATAAAACTCAGGACGTGCGTAACGGACAGGTTGTTGTTGCCCGTATCGACGACGAAGTCACGGTTAAGCGCCTGAAAAAGCAGGGCAACAAGGTTGAACTTCTGCCAGAAAACAGTGAATTTAAACCTATCGTTGTCGATCTGCGCGAGCAAAACTTCACCATTGAAGGGCTGGCGGTAGGCGTCATTCGTAACGGTGAATGGCTGTAATCATGTATTAATACTGTGGCGCATTCTGCGCCACAGCTAGTTTTCACTTCTATTCATCAGGCTTTCCTGTATGCCTTTCTTTACCGCCTCTGATAAAGCACTCTGGCACCTCGCCTTACCGATGATCTTCTCCAATATCACCGTTCCCTTGCTGGGGCTGGTGGATACTGCTGTGATTGGTCATCTGGACAGCCCGGTCTATCTTGGCGGCGTTGCTGTCGGGGCCACGGCGACCAGTTTTCTCTTTATGCTGCTTCTTTTTTTGCGCATGAGTACCACCGGTCTTACCGCGCAGGCATTTGGTGCGAAAAATCCACAGGCGCTGGCGCGCGCGCTGGTACAGCCGCTGATGCTGGCACTGGGCGCAGGGGTACTTATCGCGCTGTTTCGCACGCCGATTATCGATTTAGCGCTGCATATTGTCGGGGGAAGTGAACCTGTACTTGAACAAGCCCGGCGTTTCCTTGAAATCCGCTGGCTCAGCGCGCCAGCCTCGCTGGCGAATCTGGTGCTGCTCGGCTGGTTGCTGGGCGTGCAGTATGCGCGAGCGCCGGTTATCCTGCTGATTGTCGGCAATATTCTCAACATTGCGCTCGATTTATGGCTGGTGATGGGTCTGCATATGAACGTGCAGGGTGCTGCACTGGCAACGGTGATTGCTGAATATGCCACACTGCTTATCGGTCTGATGATGGTGCGCAAAGTCCTGCATATGCGCGGAATATCGCTGGCAATGTTGAAACAGGCGTGGCGGGGCAACTTCCGTCGTTTGCTGGCACTCAACCGTGACATCATGCTGCGTTCGCTGCTGTTGCAGCTCTGCTTTGGGGCCATTACGGTGCTGGGGGCGCGTCTGGGAGGCGATATCATTGCGGTTAATGCCGTACTGATGACTTTGCTGACGTTTACCGCTTATGCACTGGACGGATTTGCCTATGCCGTGGAAGCGCATTCGGGCCAGGCCTATGGGGCGCGGGACGGCAGCCAGTTGCTGGATGTCTGGCGAGCAGCGTGTCGACAGTCAGGAATTGTGGCAATCCTTTTTTCGCTGATCTATGCCTTGTTTGGCGAGCAGATTGTGGCGCTGCTGACCTCACTGTCGCAAATCCAACTTTTGGCCGATCGCTATCTTTTCTGGCAGGTGGTTTTACCGCTGGTGGGCGTGTGGTGTTATCTGCTTGACGGTATGTTTATTGGCGCAACGCGGGCTGCAGAAATGCGTAACAGTATGGCCGTTGCCGCAGTGGGATTCGCCTTAACGCTGCTGGCTTTGCCGTGGCTCGGAAATCATGGTTTGTGGCTGGCGTTAACTGTTTTCCTCGCGCTGCGCGGACTGTCGTTGGCCTTTATCTGGCGGCGTCACTGGCGTAATGGAACCTGGTTTGCCTGATTAGAATGGTTAAAAATTCCGAATAGTAAATAAAACCCAGAATCACTGACTACACTTATTATCACGTCCAGAGAAAACAGCATGTGTCTGGACATGGCACTCTCGCTATTCACAACCTAACGATGAGGACTTGATGATGAATAAAGACGAAGTCGGCGGCAACTGGAAGCAGTTTAAAGGTAAAGTGAAAGAGCAATGGGGCAAACTGACCGATGATGATATGACGGTCATTGAAGGTAAACGTGACCAACTGGTTGGTAAAGTCCAGGAGCGTTACGGTTACGCCAAAGATCAGGCGGAAAAAGAAGTTAACGATTGGGAAAAACGTAATGATTACCGCTGGTAATTGACCCTTCCCTCCTGAGAGTACAAGGACGTACGCTCTCCCACCTGACTAACGCCCAACTTTCTTCTTCACCTGAATTGTGTGGTCATGCTGGCAGTCGCCTGGATGACGGCATGACTCAACTTCCACACAGGCCGGACACAGCCCGTGGGCTTCAATAACATTATGTCGCAAAGCAAAGCCCATTTTGGCCGCCAGCGTATGCATGATGTCTTCCACACCTTCTGCGCACTCTTCTTTTACCACGCCACAGCGGTCGCAAATGAACATCGCAGAACTGTGCGTTGGCTGATCGAACAGATGACAAAGGACATAGCTGTTGGTGGATTCCACCTTATGCACAAACCCTTGTTCAAGCAGAAAATCGAGCGCGCGATACACGGTTGGTGGTTTGGCCTGCGGCTCGGTTTCCCGTAACAGGTCGAGCAGGTCGTAAGCGCTGATGGCGCCTTCCTGCAGGCTCATCAGTCGCAGCACTTCGAGGCGTTGTGGCGTAAGCCGCACGTTGCGTTGCGCACAGAGTTTTTCAGCTTGAGCCAATAACTCTTGCGTAGTGGTTTTGTCCATTTGGCGCCTCGATTTGCGTGGAAGGTTAATCCCTTACTTTAACATGTTCTGCTTAAAACGCCGAGATCCGCCGCGATGTGCTATACCTGAGCCATCGCAATACTGGAAAATAAACATGAAAAGACCCGATTGTATTCGTCACTGGCGTGAAGTTGAGGGGGCCGATGATTCCACCTACCCAGACAGCGATGAGCTGTTTGCCATAGGAGCGCCGCTTGCCCGCAAATTGGGGTTAGGACGACTCGGCATTCATCATGAACGCCTGCCGCCAGGTCGGCGCACGTCTTACCCGCATGCTGAAAGTGATGAAGAAGAGTTTATCTATGTGCTGGAAGGATATCCTGAGGCCTGGATTAACGGTTATTTATGGAAGCTGGAGCCCGGCGACAGCGTTGGTTTTCCTGCAGGAACCGGGGTGTGTCACACCTTTATCAATAACACCAGTGAAGAGGTGCGCCTGCTGGTCGTGGGTGAGGCGAACAAAAAATACAATCGCATTTATTATCCGCTTAATCCGGTCTATGCCGCCACGCGCGAGGATCGCTGGGTTGACCATCCGCCGCAGTTTTTTGGATCTCACGACGGAAAACCGGGGCGTAAGTAGCGTTGGTCGGCACCAGAGATGGAGAACTGTGAGGATGTGGCTCACTATCGTAACGGTCTATGCTATAGTAGCGCCCCTTTTTTAACCGGATGCTTGAATATTCGCCATGCTGCCTGAATCTCAGTCTACCGCTTTTCCCGCTCATCGTTTTTCTATCGCGCCGATGCTCGACTGGACGGACAGGCACTGCCGCTACTTTTTGCGCTTACTGTCCAGCCAGACGCTCCTCTATACGGAGATGGTAACTACCGGTGCGATCATTCATGGCAAAGGCGATTATCTGGCGTATAGCGAAGAAGAACATCCGGTCGCATTGCAACTGGGTGGGAGCGATCCGGCTGCACTGGCGCAGTGCGCAAAGCTCGCTGAACAGCGGGGGTATGATGAAATTAACCTCAACGTGGGCTGCCCTTCCGATCGTGTTCAAAATGGGATGTTTGGCGCTTGTCTGATGGGAAATGCGCAACTGGTCGCTGATTGCGTCAAAGCGATGCGTGATGTGGTGTCGATACCGGTCACGGTGAAAACGCGTATCGGCATTGATGACCAGGACAGTTACGAATTCCTCTGCGATTTCATCAACACGGTATCTGGCAACGGCGAATGTGAGATGTTTATCATTCACGCCCGCAAGGCCTGGCTGTCCGGGTTAAGCCCGAAAGAAAACCGCGAAATTCCACCGCTGGATTATGACCGCGTTTATCAGCTAAAGCGCGATTTCCCGCATCTGACGATGTCGATCAATGGCGGCATTAAATCGTTGGCAGAAGCGAAAATCCATTTGCAGCATATGGATGGCGTAATGGTGGGGCGCGAAGCTTATCAAAACCCAGGTATTCTGGCCTCCGTTGACCGCGAGATTTTTGCCGCTACTACTCAGGATGCCGATCCGGTCGCCGTGGTGCGTGCCATGTATCCCTATATTGAGCGTGAACTGAGTAAAGGTACGTATCTTGGACATGTGACGCGTCATATGCTGGGGCTGTTCCAGGGGATTCCTGGGGCCCGTCAGTGGCGTCGTTATCTGAGCGAAAATGCGCATAAAGCCGGGGCAGATATTAACGTTCTGGAACACGCCTTGCAGCTGGTCGCTGACAAGCGTTAATTTTTCACCAAAAGTTAGTGAATTTCACCACGCTCTGCGCTTTGTCGCGGGGCGTTTGCTTTATAAATCAATATAATAATTTTGGCATGTTTCTTGTAATGCAGTGGAGAGTATTTAATTTCGGGAGAGAGCTATGCTGGAACTACTTTTTGTGATTGGGTTTTTTATCATGCTGATGGTCACCGGCGTATCTTTGCTGGGGGTATTGGCCGCATTAGTGGTCGCCACTGCAGTGATGTTTTTGGGCGGACTATTTGCCTTGATGATAAAACTTTTACCCTGGCTGCTACTGGCCGTTGCTGTGGTGTGGATTATCAAGGCGATAAAAGCGCCAAAAGTCCCACAGTATCAGCGTAATAACCGCCGATTTTACTAAGGTATTGAGCGGTGCGTCACAACCTGTAACATTGCCTTTAGAACCAAATAGGAATTGATTATCAAATCTGTCACTATTGCCAGGTTATCGAATTCATCGAGCTGTACCCTACATACAGCCGAACTAAAAAAAGAAAGGGCTTCCCACGGGAAGCCCTAATTCTTTATTTCCCCGTCATAATTCAAACCGCAGGTGTGTTGGCTGCTTTCATTCACCCCAGTCACTTACTCCAGTAAGCTCCAGGGGATTCATTCAATTGCCGCGTTACTCAGCTTAAAGCCTAGCCCCTTCAGGGTCAGCGCAAGCGCTGCTCAAAAACGCCTAATCATTTTTATCCTGCTGTTTGAATTGTTTAGGGGAAGTCGGAGCATTATGGGATGAGTAAACTCGAGCCCTGCGTGGCCCGGCTTTCCAGCACTTCATGGGCTCGTTGCGCGTCACTTAGCGCAAATTTCTGACCCGGCGCGACATCCACTTTGATCACCCCGCTGGCAATCAGCGAGAACAGCTCATTGCTGGCTTCGGTTAATTCATGGTGGTTGGTGATGTAACCCTGGAGCGAAGGGCGGGTCACGTACAGCGAACCTTTCTGATTCAGAATGCCTAAGTTAACGCCAGTCACCGGTCCGGAGGCGTTACCAAAGCTGACCATCAGCCCTCGACGCTGTAAACAATCCAATGAGGCTTCCCAGGTATCTTTTCCCACTGAGTCATAGACCACCCGCACTTTTTTACCGCCGGTTACCTCTTTCACTCGCTCAACAATGCTCTCTTCACGATAGTTAATGACCTGCCATGCACCGGCCTGCAGCGCAATTTGCGCTTTTTGCGCATTGCCGACGGTACCAATCAGCTTCGCACCCAATGCTTTTGCCCACTGGCAGGCAATCATCCCGACGCCGCCCGCAGCCGCATGGAACAAAAATGGTTCATCAGGCTGAATTTCATAGGTTTTACGCAACAGATAAAAAACAGTTAACCCTTTCAGGAATGAGGCTGCAGCTTGTTCAAATGAGATAGCGTTGGGCAGGATGGCGGCTTTATCGGCCGGAACGTTATGTACTGAGCTGTAAGCGCCAAGCGCAGACTGGGCGTAAACCACGCGATCGCCTGCTTTAATGTGCGTTACTTTACTCCCCACTTTGCTGACTATGCCCGCGGCTTCGGTTCCCAGGCCGCTGGGCAGAGAAGGCGGCGGATAAAGACCACTACGGATGTATGTGTCGATATAGTTGATCCCAATCGCTTTGTTCTCGACCTGGATTTCGTTCTCCGCCGGATCTGCAGGCGTAAACTCGACGACCTGAAGCACTTCAGGACCACCATGCTTGTGAAATTCAATACGTGTTGCCATGCTTCCTCCAAAAGAAATGTGGTAATCTTTCGACCCAATCATTATCTCGGTAACTCCATTCACTATGGCAGGAAATAAACCCTTCAACAAACAACAGACTGATGCTCGTGAGCGCGATCCCCAGGTCGCCGGGCTGAAAGTACCGCCGCACTCGATTGAAGCGGAACAGTCGGTGTTGGGCGGTTTAATGCTGGATAACGAACGCTGGGACGATGTGGCCGAGCGTGTGGTGGCGGAAGATTTTTATACCCGACCGCACCGGCACATCTTCACCGAAATGCATCGACTGCAGGAGATGGGAAAACCCATCGACCTGATCACGCTCGCAGAATCGTTGGAGGTTCAGGGACAACTGGACAGCGTCGGCGGCTTTGCTTACCTGGCTGAGTTATCTAAAAATACCCCAAGTGCGGCGAACATTAGTGCTTATGCGGATATCGTCCGTGAACGTGCTGTTGTTCGTGACATGATTTCGGTTGCGCACGAAATCGCGGAAGCCGGGTTTGATCCGCAAGGCCGTTCCAGTGAAGATCTGCTGGACCTCGCGGAATCACGCGTTTTTAAAATCGCTGAAAGTCGGGCCAACAAAGACGAAGGCCCGAAAAACATCACCGATGTGCTCGACGCAACCGTCGCGCGTATTGAGCAGCTGTTCCAGCAGCCGCACGACGGCGTCACCGGGGTGAACACCGGCTATGACGACCTCAACAAAAAGACGGCGGGTTTGCAGCCGTCAGACTTGATTATCGTCGCCGCGCGTCCGTCGATGGGTAAGACGACATTTGCAATGAACCTCGTCGAAAATGCGGCGATGTTGCAGGATAAGCCAGTTCTTATCTTTAGTCTTGAAATGCCCTCGGAACAGATCATGATGCGTTCCCTGGCTTCGCTTTCACGCGTAGACCAAACCAAAATCCGTACCGGTCAACTGGATGATGAAGACTGGGCGCGAATTTCCGGAACAATGGGTATTTTGCTGGAGAAACGAAACATCTATATTGATGATTCTTCCGGCCTGACGCCAACGGAAGTGCGCTCGCGTGCTCGTCGTATCGCCCGTGAACACGGCGGTATCGGCCTGATCATGATCGACTACCTGCAACTGATGCGCGTGCCGTCGCTCTCCGATAACCGTACGCTGGAAATTGCTGAAATTTCCCGCTCGCTGAAGGCGTTAGCAAAAGAACTGCATGTGCCGGTGGTGGCGCTGTCGCAGCTTAACCGCTCACTGGAACAACGCGCCGACAAACGTCCGGTTAACTCGGATCTGCGTGAATCCGGCTCCATCGAACAGGATGCCGACTTAATCATGTTTATCTATCGTGATGAGGTTTATCACGAAAATAGTGACTTAAAAGGCATCGCCGAAATTATTATTGGTAAGCAGCGTAACGGTCCGATTGGCACGGTGCGCCTGACGTTTAACGGACAGTGGTCGCGATTCGATAACTATGCGGGCCCACAATACGACGACGAATAAATCTCCGTCATCCTTCATGCTGCAGATGCGTTGACTACGCCCGTTCACCCCAGTCACTTAGCTTACTAAGCTCCCGGGGGTTCTCTGGCTTGTCGCGTGACTCGGACTGCGTCCTCGCCCCTTTGGGGCCAGCGCAGGCGCTGTTCAAAAACGCCAAAGCGTTTTTGTCCTGCAACACGAATGATTTAGGGGATTCTTTTATTAAGGAATACGAATGCAAGCGGCAACTGTAGTTATTAACCGCCGCGCTCTGCGACACAACCTGCAACGTCTGCGTGAACTGGCTCCTGCCAGCAAACTGGTTGCGGTCGTGAAAGCGAACGCTTATGGCCATGGTCTGTTAGAGACCGCGCGAACGCTCCCCGATGCGGACGCTTTTGGTGTCGCTCGTCTTGAAGAAGCCCTGCGGTTGCGAGCGGGAGGGATCACGCAGCCCATCCTGCTGCTGGAGGGATTTTTTGATGCCTCCGATCTGCCGACGATCTCCGCGCAGCGTCTGCATACTGCCGTCCACAACCTGGAGCAGCTTGAAGCCCTGGAAGCCGCAGAACTGGCTGAACCGGTCACCGTCTGGATGAAGCTCGATACGGGAATGCACCGCCTGGGCGTGCGCCCTGAGCAGGCCGAAGCGTTTTATCAGCGCTTAACGCAATGTGACAACGTGCGCCAGCCGGTTAACATCGTCAGCCACTTTGCGCGCGCAGACGAACCTGAATGCGGCGCGACGGAAAAACAGCTCGATATCTTCAACAGCTTTTGCGAGGGCAAACCGGGACAGCGTTCAATTGCCGCGTCGGGCGGTATTTTGCTGTGGCCCCAGTCCCACTTCGACTGGGCGCGTCCAGGGCTGATTCTGTATGGCGTATCGCCGCTGGAAAACCACTCTATCGGCGCCGATTTTGGCTGTCAGCCGGTGATGTCGTTGACCTCCAGCCTGATAGCGGTGCGTGAGCACAAAGCGGGCGAACCGGTTGGCTATGGTGGAACCTGGCAGAGCGAGCGCGATACGCGTCTCGGCGTGGTGGCGATGGGCTACGGCGACGGTTATCCGCGCGCAGCGCCGTCAGGGACACCGGTGCTGGTTAATGGCCGTGAAGTGCCGATCGTCGGTCGTGTCGCGATGGATATGATCTGCGTCGATTTAGGCCCCGAGGCGCAGGACAAAGCTGGCGATTCGGTGATCCTGTGGGGTGAAGGACTGCCCGTTGAACGCATTGCTGAAATGACGAAAGTAAGTGCTTACGAACTTATTACGCGCCTGACGTCGCGCGTGGCGATGAAGTATATCGATTAATTAAGCGCATGATATGCCGGATAAGGCGGTTACGCCGCTATCCGGCAATATTCCTCTCAACATCCTCTCGATCTTCTCCTGCTTCCGGTTTATTGTGTTCTTATCCTCTGCCTGTAAACCTGGAGAACCACACGTGTTTCAAAAAGTTGACGCCTACGCTGGCGACCCGATTTTATCGCTTATGGAGCGGTTCAAAGAAGATTCACGTAGCGACAAAGTGAACCTCAGCATTGGCCTGTATTACAACGAAGACGGGATTATTCCTCAGCTTAAAGCGGTCGCGGAAGCGGAAGCCCGACTCAATGCCAAACCGCATGGCGCTTCGCTGTACCTGCCGATGGAAGGTCTGAACGCTTATCGTCATACCATTGCACCACTGCTGTTTGGCGCAGATCATCCGGTTCTCCAGCAGCAGCGCGTCGCAACCATTCAGACGCTGGGCGGCTCCGGCGCGCTAAAGGTTGGCGCAGACTTCCTGAAGCGCTATTTTCCTGATTCTGGCGTGTGGGTTAGTGATCCGACCTGGGAAAACCACATCGCGATTTTTGAAGGTGCTGGATTCAATGTAAGTACTTACCCCTGGTATGACAACACGACCAATGGCGTGCGTTTCAACGACCTGCTGGCAGCGCTGAATACCTTACCCGCGCGTAGCATCGTGCTACTGCATCCGTGCTGCCATAACCCGACAGGGGCGGATTTAACTCCAACGCAGTGGGATGGCGTCATTGAGATCCTGAAAGCACGTGATCTCATCCCATTCCTGGATATTGCTTACCAGGGCTTCGGCGGTGGAATGGAAGATGATGCCTACGCGATCCGCGCCATTGCCAGCGCCGGATTGCCTGCCCTGGTCAGCAATTCATTCTCGAAGATCTTTTCTTTGTACGGTGAACGCGTCGGTGGGCTGTCAGTGGTGTGTGAAGACGCCGATGCCGCCAGCCGCGTTCTGGGGCAGCTAAAAGCGACGGTGCGCCGGAACTACTCCAGTCCGCCAAATTTTGGTGCGCAGGTGGTTGCTGCGGTGTTGGGGGATGACACGCTGAAAGCCAGCTGGCTGGCGGAAGTCGAAGAGATGCGTACCCGTATTCTGGCGATGCGCCAGGAGCTGGTTAACGTATTGAATGCGGAGATCCCGGGCCGTAACTTTGATTACCTGCTGCAACAGCGCGGTATGTTCAGTTATACCGGGCTCAGCGCCGCTCAGGTCGATCGCCTGCGCGATGAGTTTGGGGTATACCTGATAGCCAGCGGTCGTATGTGCGTGGCCGGGTTGAATCACAGTAATGTGCAGCGCGTGGCGAAGGCATTTGCCGCCGTCATGTAACCGGGTGTACAGGCCTGATACGCGTCACGAGATCAGGCCTGTTTTCCAATGTGATCATGCTCCTTTTCCTGGACAAAACCAGAGAAAATCCTTCCTTTCCCTTCCCCCAAGGGGTAATGTCAGATAGTTTTTTGACCAGTTGTTAATAAAAAATGATAACTAACTGACTACTTAGGGAAAAATATGCGCAAGTTTACCCTGGCACTGAGTGCCGTTTGTTTATTGTTCACGTTAAATCAGCCCGTTCAGGCGTTAGTTTCCTCTCCCTCTCAGCTTAACCCCGGCACCAACGTTGCAAAACTCGCTGAGCAGGCTCCCATTCATTGGGTCTCCGTGGCACAAATCGAAAACAGTTTGACCGGGCGCCCGCCGATGGCCGTCGGGTTTGATATTGATGACACCGTCCTCTTTTCCAGCCCGGGCTTCTGGCGCGGTAAAAAAACGTATTCCCCGGACAGTGAGGATTACCTGAAGAATCCGGCCTTCTGGGAAAAAATGAACAATGGCTGGGATGAATTTAGTATTCCAAAAGAAGTGGCGCGTCAGTTGATTGATATGCATGTGCGTCGTGGCGACCGCATCTTTTTCGTGACCGGGCGTAGTCAGACCAAGACCGAAACGGTATCGAAAACGCTGGCCGATAACTTTCACATTCCGGCCGGTAATATGAATCCGGTCATTTTTGCCGGTGATAAACCCGGTCAGAACACTAAAACACAGTGGCTGCAGGATAAAAGCATCCGCATGTTCTACGGTGACTCCGACAATGACATCACCGCCGCTCGCGACGTGGGTATTCGCGGTATTCGTATTTTGCGCGCCTCTAACTCCACTTATAAACCGCTGCCGCAGGCTGGCGCGTTTGGTGAAGAGGTGATCGTCAACTCGGAGTATTGAGAAGACGGAATGCTGATTTTTTAAACAAATTTACGCTACTGGCTTTTACCTTTTGCGGACTTGCTGCACACTGAATAAAGATGTTCTCATTAGGCAATATGCTGGTAAGGGGAATAAAGATGACGAATTCGGAGTTGCTGCAATACTGCATGGCAAAAACGGGTGCGGAGCAGAGCGTGCACAGTGACTGGAAAGCCACGCAAATCAAAGTTGAAGATGTACTCTTTGCGATGGTCAAAGAGGTCGAAGGTCGCCCGGCGGTTTCTCTGAAAACCAGCCCTGAACTCGCAGAATTGCTGCGTCAGCAACATAAAGACGTGCGTCCCAGCCGTCATCTCAATAAAGCGCACTGGAGCACGGTGTATCTTGATGGCTCGCTGCCAGATTCACAGATCTACTATCTGGTAGATGCCTCCTGGCAACAGGCTGTAAATACGCTGCCGGAAGATAAACGTAAGTTGCTGGTGCAATAATTTACCGCTTCCTGTTGCGCCAGGAAGCGGTACGGGGATACTTACAACAGCGGTTTGAGGAAACGAGCCGTGTGTGAGGCTTCACATTCAGCGACCGTCTCCGGCGTGCCGGAGACTAAAATTTCCCCGCCGCCGCTGCCGCCTTCCGGACCGAGATCGACAATCCAGTCTGCGGTTTTAATCACGTCCAGATTGTGCTCAATCACCACGATGGTGTTGCCCTGATCCCGAAGCTGATGCAGCACGTCCAGCAGTTGCTGAATATCCGCAAAATGCAGGCCGGTGGTTGGCTCATCGAGAATATACAGCGTCTGTCCGGTACCGCGTTTGGACAACTCACGCGCCAGCTTCACGCGCTGCGCTTCACCGCCCGAGAGCGTGGTGGCAGACTGGCCGAGGCGGATGTACGTCAGACCAACGTCCATCAGCGTTTGCAGCTTACGCGCCAGCGCCGGAACAGCATCGAAGAACTCACGTGCTTCTTCAATCGTCATATCCAGCACTTCGTGGATAGTCTTGCCCTTGTACTTAATCTCCAGCGTTTCGCGGTTATAGCGCTTACCTTTGCACTGATCGCACGGCACGTAGATATCTGGCAGGAAGTGCATTTCCACTTTGATCACGCCATCGCCCTGACAGGCTTCGCAGCGTCCACCGCGGACGTTAAAGCTGAAACGACCCGGCGTGTAACCGCGTGCACGGGACTCCGGCACGCCGGCAAACAGTTCGCGCACTGGCGTAAATACCCCGGTGTAGGTTGCCGGGTTAGATCGCGGGGTACGGCCAATCGGGCTTTGGTCAATATCGATGACTTTGTCGAAATGTTCCAGACCCTGAACATCGCGATACGGCGCAGGTTCCGCCAGCGTCGCACCGTTCAGCGCCGTCTGCGCAATGGGGAACAGCGTATCGTTGATCAGCGTCGATTTACCTGAGCCGGAAACCCCGGTAATGCAGGTAAATAAACCAACCGGCAGCGTCAGGGTGACATCTTTCAGGTTGTTACCGCGTGCGCCGGTGAGCTTCAGCACTTTTTCCGGATCAGCTGCCACGCGCTGTTTCGGTACTTCAATTTTGCGCTTACCGCTCATGTACTGGCCGGTCAGCGACTCAGGCACCGCCATAATATCTTTTAGCGTTCCTTCGGCAACCACCTGGCCGCCGTGAACGCCCGCGCCGGGACCGATGTCGATAACGTGGTCAGCGGCGCGAATCGCATCTTCATCGTGTTCGACCACAATCACGGTATTACCCAGGTTACGCAGATGGATAAGCGTACCCAGCAGTCGTTCATTATCGCGCTGATGCAGACCAATAGACGGCTCATCCAGTACGTACATTACGCCGACCAGTCCTGCGCCGATCTGACTTGCCAGACGAATACGCTGGGCTTCGCCGCCGGAGAGCGTTTCGGCTGAACGCGACAGCGTCAGATAGTTGAGGCCGACGTTGACCAGGAACTTCAGACGATCGCCAATCTCTTTAAGGATTTTCTCTGCAATCTTCGCCCGCTGACCTGCAAGTTTCAGATTGTTGAAGAAATCCATCGCATGACCGATGCTCATGTCGGAAATCGCGGGCAGCGGCGTATTTTCGACAAATACGTGGCGTGCTTCCCGGCGTAAACGCGTCCCTTCACAGCTGGCGCACGGCCGGTTACTGATGAATTTGGCTAATTCTTCGCGTACCGCGCTGGATTCCGTCTCTTTATAACGGCGCTCCATATTGTGTAATACGCCTTCGAACGGGTGACGACGTACGGACGTATCGCCGCGATCGTTCATGTATTTGAATTCGATATTTTCTTTACCCGAACCATACAGCACCACTTTATGCACAGCAGGGTTCAGGCTGGCCCATGGGGCTTCGACGTCGAACTTATAGTGCTCCGCCAGCGACTTAAGCATCTGGAAGTAATAGAAGTTACGACGATCCCAACCGCGGATGGCGCCACCGGCCAGCGACAGTTCCGGGTTTTGGATCACCCGGTCAGGATCGAAATACTGCTGCACGCCGAGACCGTCACAGGTTGGGCACGCACCCGCCGGGTTGTTGAACGAGAACAGGCGGGGTTCCAGTTCGCGCATACTGTAGCCGCAAATCGGGCAGGCAAAGTTGGCGGAGAACAGTAGCTCTTCCGCTTTCGGGTCGTCCATATCGGCGACCACCGCCGTACCACCGGACAGTTCCAGCGCGGTTTCAAAGGATTCAGCCAGTCGCTGAGTGAGGTCATCGCGGACTTTAAAGCGGTCAATCACCACTTCAATGGTGTGTTTCTTTTGCAGCTCCAGCTTGGGCGGATCGGAAAGGTCACACACTTCGCCGTCGATACGGGCGCGGATATAGCCCTGGCCCGCCAGGTTTTCCAGTGTTTTGGTGTGCTCGCCTTTACGCTCCTTAATTACCGGCGCCAGTAACATCAGACGTTTGCCTTCCGGCTGCGACAGTACGTTGTCCACCATCTGGCTAACGGTCTGCGCCGCCAGGGGAACGTCGTGATCCGGGCAGCGCGGCTCGCCAACGCGGGCAAACAGCAGGCGCAGATAGTCGTGAATTTCGGTAATCGTACCTACCGTGGATCGCGGGTTATGAGATGTCGATTTTTGTTCAATTGAGATGGCAGGAGACAGCCCCTCAATGTGGTCGACATCCGGTTTTTCCATCAGTGACAGAAACTGACGCGCGTAAGCTGAAAGGGATTCAACGTAACGACGTTGCCCTTCGGCATACAGGGTGTCGAAAGCAAGCGAAGATTTGCCTGAGCCCGAAAGCCCGGTGACGACAATCAGCTTGTCGCGCGGGATGACGAGGTTGATGTTTTTGAGATTATGGGTGCGGGCGCCCCGAACTTCGATCTTATCCATTCATCTTTCCCGGATTAAACGCTTTTTTTGCCTGGCTGCATGGTGCTACCGGCGATCACAAACGGTTAATTATGACACAACTTGACCTGAATGGATATACAGTATTGGAATGCAAAACGCATGTTCCTGTGCAACAATGTTTGACGGGGATTGTTTACTGGAATCGATCTCGCAACGTAGTAAAAGCGCTATTGGAAATGCTACAATCCCGCGCTTACACTTATTCAGTAACGTTTTTCAGGAGACACGATCATGGCCAGCAGAGGCGTAAACAAGGTGATTCTCGTCGGTAATCTGGGCCAGGACCCGGAAGTACGCTATATGCCGAATGGTGGCGCAGTTGCCAACATTACGCTGGCTACTTCCGAATCCTGGCGTGATAAAGCGACCGGCGAAATGAAAGAGCAGACTGAATGGCACCGCGTTGTGCTGTTTGGCAAACTGGCGGAAGTGGCCAGTGAATATCTGCGTAAAGGCTCCCAGGTCTATATCGAAGGTCAGCTGCGTACCCGCAAATGGACCGATCAGTCCGGCGTAGAAAAGTACACCACTGAAGTTGTTGTTAACGTTGGCGGCACCATGCAAATGCTGGGTGGTCGTCAGGGCGGTGGTGCTCCGGCAGGTGGCGGTCAGCAGCAAGGGGGTTGGGGTCAGCCTCAGCAGCCGCAGGGCGGCAATCAGTTCAGCGGCGGCGCGCAGTCTCGTCCGCAGCAGTCCGCTCCGGCAGCGCCGTCTAACGAACCGCCGATGGACTTCGACGACGATATCCCGTTCTAAGATAGCTGAACGCATTAACGTTCTAATTTATGAAAACCCCGTTGCGACGGGGTTTTTTTATATTTCTTATTCAGAATTAATTATTCGGTATTTTCTGGTTTATCATCGCAGCTTTATGATTCATTTAATACGAACTAATCTACGCTAATATTCGGTAATATTTATTGGTGGTTACGGCGAATGAAAATTAAGCTACGCTGGCAAATAATGGAATCTATGCGCGTGGTGTAGGTTCTACTATTACGGCAAACGGTGGCGATGTTTACATTAATACTTACGCCAGCAATTTCAAAGAACTGCTGGAGAACAATAGTGGTTATCCTGATGGCTCATCAAAAAGTGATGCGGTTAGTGCTAAAGATGGTGGTGTCGTAAATATTAATCAGTCAGGTGAGAACAAGGTTAATTTGTTAGGAAATATCGACTTCGGCGATAAAATATATGCTCATACCAGCCAGATGAATATTACGCTCAATGGTGCGGAATCATTTTGGCATGGACATGAGGCGAATGTTCTGGACATCGCCAGTGGTAAATGGGCCGGAGATTTGAATCTGACGCTGATGAATAATGCTTACTGGATCCCGGATGGCAAAGACGCTCAGATCAGCGCCATCACCTTGCAAGACGGCGGGACGATAAACCTGCACGGTTTTAACCTGCATACCAATCAGAGCATCAACGAAACCGTGAAGATTCACGATCTGAAAGGCAACAACGGTATTTTCCTGATTGATGTAAATACAAATAAAACCGATGAGCAGCGGCGTAATGGGAGCGACTTTATCGAAGTCGTTAAGAGTAGCACGGGGGGAACTCATGCTATTGAGGCGTTAAATATTAATAAGCTTAGCGATCTGCAAGAAGATATCTGGGTTGCCGATGCCGCCAGCAATGTGATGTTCGAAGCGTACGATAAAATCGATATCACTAACGAGTATGTATACGACTATAAACCGCTACTGCGTTCTGATATTCGGGAAGGTGATCCGGTAAGCCAGTATGGCACAAACTGGTATATTACGGGGGTTTCAACAAAAGCCAGTGCGGGTAGCAACACCGCGATTGCTAATGCCGGGTTAAACTACGCGGTGGCCACCGCCCGTCTCGAAATCGACAGCCTGAATAAACGTTTAGGGGAATTACGCCAGAACCAACAGCAAAATGGTCTGTGGATACGTTATAAAGGCGGCGAAATGGAAAGCGATAATGGCAGCTACTTCAAAAACTTTTACAGCTTCTGGCAACTGGGTTATGACAATAAAGAAGAAAGTGAACAATCAGTCTGGACGCGAGGCATTGCGGCGCATTACATGAGAGGTAACGCTGACTTTACTTATGGCACGGGCGATAACAAGAGCTACGGTGGTTCACTTTATGCTGCATGGAACTGTCCGGAAAAACAGGACTACCTGGATCTGGTACTGAAATATAGCCGCCATGAGAGTGATTTTAACTACCGAAATGTGTACGGCAATATGGGGGTGGCGGATAGCAGTACGTGGTCAATTAGCGCCAGCGCAGAATATGGTCGTGAGTTTAGTCTGGGAGAATCCTCTTTTATCGAACCGCAAGCACAGCTCGTGTATACCCGGTTGGATGAAGCTCGTTATACCACCAGCAGCGGGCTACGGGTTCGTCAGAATGATATCGATAGCGTGATCGGTCGTGTCGGATTGCGAGGAGGTTATCGATTTGAAGAACGCCCGGACAGCGACATTTATGTGAAGCTGGATCTGCTGCATGAGTTTGCTGGCGATCGTGATGTCACTGTGTGGGGTAAAGACGCGTCCATGACGGTCCGCGAGGGAGGAAGTGACTCGTGGATTAACTACGGTATTGGAACCAATATCCATCTCACTCAGAACAATAATTCTCGACTGTACGTTGACCTGGAAAGATCAGCTGGAGGCGACATTGATATGAACTGGCAGGTGAACGCAGGGTTCCGTATGGAGTGGTAAGCGGTTACCGGAACGTCAGTAGAATCGTTATCGCTTAAAACGGTGTCCGACCGGTTATATTCTGGTCGGACACACTGTTGTTATCAGTTCAACACCATCGGCCATTCTGGCGGTGTGTGGCTCATCATTTCGACCATCACGGTTTCAATATTCTTCCAGATCGTGGAAATATCCACCAGGGTTATGCCGAGCAATCCGGTCGCAAACCAGCAGGCAAAAACCAACCCTAAACCGCTGCTAATGACGGCCAGGCCAATATAGTCTGATTTACGAAAACGGATATTGAGCGTACTGGCTAAAAACATCAGCACTGCACTGAGTAATTGCCACCGCAGAAGAACCACGCCAGTTGTTATTGTTGCCATGAAAAACGTCCTCAGAAAGTCTGGATGCCCAGGACAGCGCGGGGGTGTTCACCGAGGGTGTAGTACTCTGGCTATCGACGGGCAATAACATGAATGAAACATTGTTTCTGTTACATGATTTTTGTGAACTATATCACAAGTGTTCGTTTGTTCACCAGTGCTGGACGTTATTTTTGCTGGATTATAACCATTATTAATGTGTGGTTATTTTTGAAAAGGCTACTGATACTAAATAATCAATCTTAAAGGTGTATTTACGCCACTAGTTTAATTCATCTTAAATTAATTGTTAAAAAAATTTAATGAATTTCTTAAATGCAACCAGGATAGTGCTCATAAAAAATTAACGTTCTCGGGATAATAACATTGTGAAATAAGCGTAACTTTAAGTTTGCATTACGGAAAAATAATATCATCCCCAACTATTATCAGACTTTTACATAGAGACGTCTGTTGCTAATACTGATAGATTCATGCAAGTTAACTAGCTGGTGTTTATAGCATCACTGCCGTGACAGGTACTGGCATAGACAAAACAGGGACATAAGGCTGACATGAATCACAGTGCGCGACGCAAGATGCTGAAGTTGCTGGGAACATTCATGGTGGTATTGCTCCCCGTGGTGCTGGCATTATGGTTTGCTCAAATCCGGGCGATGTCCGAAACCCGTAATGAACTTCACTCTTTTGCTCAACTGGTCTTAAATAAAACAGAATTAGTGATCCAACAAGCCGATTTAGCACGTGATATGGCCCAGTTGTATCAAGGTGAGATGTGTACCCCAACACATCAGAAAAGTATGCTGAATATAATTCGCGGTCGTTTATATATCAGCGAGCTAATTTATGCCCAGGGCGATCATTTTTTGTGCTCTACGTCGATGGTGCCATCCACTACCTATATTATGCCGACCGCAGACTATAAACGTACGCCGGACATCTCGATCTATTACTATCGCGATACCCCGTTTTTTGCTGGCTACCGAATGACGTATATGCAACGAGGAAACTACGTTGTCGTCATCAATCCGTTATCTTACAGCGAAGTCATGTCAGATGACCCAGACCTGTCCTGGGGCGTGTATGACACGGTAACGGATTCCTTTTTCTCTGCCAGCGAAGGGGCGCACATTGATCAATTCTCGCCGCTGGTGGGCGGCGAAGCCTCTACCTTCCCGTTGGCGGATCGCTTCTATACTATTGTGCGTTCAGAAAAACGGCCAATCGCGATTATTGTGTCGACCTCGGATAAACGCATAAATTCGATTTTTTATCACGAGGCTGCATTAACGGTTCCTTTCGGGATTATCTGCAGCATCCTGATGCTGTTAATGTGGTGGCGTACGCGTCAGGAATACCTCTCTCCCCGTCGTTTATTAAAACGCGCAATCAAAAAACGTCACCTGTGCCTGTACTACCAGCCGATCATTGATATCACAAACGGTCAGTGCGTAGGGGCCGAGGCTTTGCTGCGCTGGCCGGACTGTAAAGGTGAGGTGATGAGTCCGACCGAGTTTATTCCTCTGGCTGAAAAAGAGGGAATGATGGAGCGGATCACGGATTACGTGGTTGAAGAGGTGTTCAACGATTTGGGGTATTTTCTGTCGGCACATCCCCAGCTTTATATCTCGATAAATCTCTCCGCGTCTGATTTTCATTCATCCCGACTCATTGCCCTGATTACTGACAAAAACCTTGAGTACTCCGTTGCGGCCCGACAAATTAAAGTTGAGGTAACGGAGCGCGGGTTTGTTGATGTAGATAAAATGACGCCGGTAATCCAGGCGTTCCGCCAGGCGGGTTATGAAGTGGCGTTTGATGATTTTGGCACGGGGTATTCCAATCTACATAATTTGTCCGCGCTGAATGTCGATATCCTGAAGATCGATAAATCATTTATTAGTACTCTGTCCACTAACAGTACCAGCCACATGATTGCCGAACATATCATTGAGATGGCACAAAGCTTACATCTTAAGACGATCGCTGAAGGAGTTGAAACGACAGAGCAAGTCGAGTGGCTGCGTGAACGCGGCGTACAGTATTGTCAGGGCTGGTATTTTGCGAAAGCGCTGCCGCTGCAGGAGTTCATACGCTGGATACAACGGTCGCCCGCCATACTGACGCAGAGCGGGCAATAATCTTACAGGCGGTGGCGGTAATCGCTTGGAGTACGATCAAACTCACGACGAAACACGCGAGAGAAGGTTTGTTGCGATACATAACCAAGATCCATCGCAATGTCGAAAATAGGTCGCTCAGTCGTCCTCAGTTCAACCGCCGCCAGCAGAAGTCGGCGTTGGCGGATGTAGTCGCCCAGCGTCTGGCGCGTCACCGTGCGGAACATTCTCTGTAAATACCACTTCGAGTAACCTGATTTTTTCGCAACCGCCTCAATGTTCAGCGGCTGATCAATATGTTCATCAATCCATTCAATAAGGGTCTGAATAATCTGCTGATGGGACATAGGGCTGCCTCTTTTTCAGTATTCGATTCGTCGTTTTGCCTGCGAGTGAGTATAATTCCTCAAGTTAACTTGAGGTAAAGCAATTTATGGAAAAGAAATTACCCCGAATAAAAGCGCTGCTCACACCAGGTGAAGTCGCAAAGCGTAGCGGTGTGGCGGTATCGACCCTGCATTTCTATGAAAGCAAAGGGTTAATCAGCAGTATGCGCAACAGCGGTAACCAGCGTCGGTACAAACGTGATGTGTTGCGTTACGTGGCGATTATCAAGATTGCTCAACGTATTGGGATCCCGCTGGCAACGATCGGCGACGCGCTGGGCGTATTACCTGAAGGACATTCACTTAGCGCTAAAGAGTGGAAACAACTCTCTTCGCAATGGCGTGAAGAGCTGGATCGACGCATTCATACTTTGGTGTCACTGCGCGATGAGCTGGATGGGTGTATTGGTTGCGGCTGCTTGTCGCGCAGTGATTGTCCGTTGCGTAACCCAGGCGATCAGCTGGGCGAGCAAGGAACCGGGGCGCGGCTGCTGGAAGACGATTGATTGGTATAAAACTAAAGCGCCACAGAGGGCGCTTTAGTTTGGTTCCGGTCTTTGTCTTTCACTCTATCCCGCTGGTTCACGGGAGGGTTTCCCCCGACATCAACACCCCTCAGTCGAGCACATTAGGGGAGGTTCCGGTTTGTGTTGATAAGGTAAGTGTAAGCCACCTCTCACCATTTGCCAGTGAAATGGTTATTTTTTAGCCAAAAAAAATTCCCGCATCTTCACCTGTTTTTTTGCGCGAGTTTGCGTGAAAAAGGAACACTCATGTTGTAATCACGCCGCGAAAATTGTTGCCAGATTGCGCATTGACGATAACGTTTGCGCATCGGCTGATTATTTATTGCGCGTTATAAGAAGAAATGAGTAAAAAGCGGCAAAGTTCAGTTGAAAACCAGCGTATGATCGCTGGATAATCGTTTGCTTTTTTTTACCACCCGTTTTTTATGCGCGGAGCTAAACGTTTGCTTTTTTGCGACACCCCTATTGACGCAAACCTGGCACATGGAGAAAACGTTTAGCAGGCAGTGGATTGTCCAGCACGCATAATGACGAAAAAATAAACTCTCAGGGGATGTTTTCTATGTCTACGCCTTCAGCGCGTACCGGCGGTTCACTCGACGCCTGGTTTAAAATTTCGCTTCGCGGCAGTACCGTTCGTCAGGAAGTCGTTGCCGGATTAACGACGTTCCTCGCCATGGTTTACTCCGTTATCGTGGTTCCAGGGATGCTGGGTAAAGCCGGATTCCCGCCTGCCGCTGTATTTGTGGCAACCTGTCTGGTCGCGGGCGTCGGTTCTATTGTGATGGGCTTGTGGGCCAACCTGCCGCTGGCAATTGGTTGCGCCATTTCTCTGACGGCGTTTACCGCATTCAGCCTGGTATTGGGGCAACATATCAGCGTGCCCGTTGCGCTGGGCGCGGTGTTCCTGATGGGGGTCCTGTTTACCATCATTTCCGCGACCGGTATTCGTAGCTGGATCCTGCGCAATTTGCCGCAGGGTGTTGCGCACGGCACGGGAATCGGTATCGGCCTGTTCCTGCTGCTGATTGCGGCAAACGGCGTTGGTCTGGTGATTAAGAACCCGCTGGACGGCCTGCCGGTTGCACTGGGCGACTTCGATACCTTCCCGGTGATAATGTCGCTGGTTGGTCTGGCGGTGATTATTGGCCTCGAAAAACTGAAAGTACCGGGCGGCATCCTGCTGACTATTATCGGTATTTCCATTGTTGGCCTGATTTTCGATCCGGCTGTACATTTCTCCGGTATTTTTGCCATGCCGTCTCTGAGCGACGAAAACGGCAACTCGCTGATCGGCAGCCTGGATATTATGGGCGCACTGAATCCTATCGTTCTGCCGAGCGTGCTGGCGCTGGTCATGACCGCCGTCTTCGATGCGACCGGAACTATCCGTGCCGTAGCCGGACAGGCGAATTTGCTGGATAAAGACGGACAGATTATCGACGGCGGCAAAGCGCTGACCACTGACTCCCTGAGCAGCGTGTTCTCTGGTCTGGTGGGCGCTGCACCTGCGGCGGTCTACATTGAATCCGCAGCGGGTACGGCAGCGGGCGGTAAAACTGGCCTGACAGCGATCACCGTTGGCGTCTTGTTCCTGCTGATCCTGTTCCTCTCTCCGCTCTCGTATCTTGTACCGGTGTACGCCACGGCGCCTGCGCTGATGTATGTAGGCCTGTTGATGCTGAGCAATGTGGCAAAAATCGACTTTGCTGACTTTGTCGACGCAATGGCGGGTCTGGTAACGGCCGTATTTATCGTGCTGACCTGTAACATCGTAACCGGCATTATGATTGGCTTTGCTACCCTGGTGATTGGCCGTCTTGTCTCTGGCGAATGGCGCAAGCTGAACATCGGCACGGTGGTTATCGCTATCGCGCTGGTGGCCTTCTACGCGGGCGGTTGGGCTATCTGATTCTTATTCGATAAAGATCCTGAAAACGGGTGGCTTTGGCCGCCCGTTTTTATTTTCAGAACACACTTGTTGTCTTTTGCGTTACTCTCAATTAGATAGAATTGAGGCACGACGCCTCTCATCACGAATCATAAGAAACATCGCAAACAGGGAACGCATGGAAATCTTTTTTACCATACTCATCATGACCCTTGTGGTCTCGCTGTCGGGGGTATTTACTCGCGTATTGCCCTTCCAACTCCCTCTACCCCTTATGCAGATCGCCATCGGCGCCTTGCTGGCGTGGCCGACGTTTGGTTTGCATGTGGAATTCGATCCTGAGCTATTTTTGGTTCTGTTCATCCCGCCGCTGCTCTTTGCCGATGGCTGGAAGACGCCAACGCGTGAGTTTCTCGAACATGGGCGAGAGATCTTTGGTCTTGCGCTGGCGTTAGTGCTGGTCACGGTGGTCGGGATTGGCTTTATGATTTACTGGCTGGTGCCGGGGATCCCTCTCATCCCGGCCTTTGCGCTGGCTGCCGTCCTGTCGCCAACCGACGCCGTTGCCCTTTCCGGCATTGTGGGGGAGGGACGCATCCCGAAGAAAATCATGGGGATCCTGCAGGGCGAAGCGTTGATGAACGACGCCTCCGGCCTGGTGTCACTAAAATTTGCCGTCGCCGTGGCGATGGGTACGATGGTATTTACCGTTGGCGGCGCAACGCTTGAATTCTTCAAAGTAGCAATTGGCGGTATCCTGGCCGGTTTTGTCGTCAGTTGGCTGTACGGGCGCTCCCTGCGTTTTCTCAGCCGCTGGGGTGGCGATGAGCCGGCAACGCAAATCGTTCTGCTGTTTCTGCTGCCGTTTGCGTCTTACCTGATTGCGGAACACATTGGTGTCTCAGGCATCCTCGCGGCGGTCGCTGCCGGGATGACAATCACCCGTTCCGGGGTGATGCGCCGCGCGCCGTTGGCGATGCGCTTACGTGCTAACAGCACCTGGGCGATGCTGGAATTTGTGTTTAACGGTATGGTTTTCCTGCTGTTAGGGCTGCAGTTGCCGGGGATTCTGGAGTCTTCTTTGGCGGCAGCAGAGGTCGATCCGAACGTTGAAATCTGGATGCTGTTTACCGATATCGTGCTGATTTACGTGGCGCTGATGCTGGTACGTTTTGGCTGGCTGTGGACCATGAAGAAGTTCAGTCTGCGCTTCCTGAAGAAAAAGCCAATGGAATTCGGCTCCTGGACGACGCGTGAAATTCTGATTGCCTCCTTTGCGGGCGTGCGCGGGGCAATAACTCTTGCGGGTGTGCTCTCCATTCCGCTGTTGTTACCGGATGGTAGCGGCTTCCCGGCCCGATATGAGCTGATTTTCCTTGCTGCGGGCGTGATCCTGTTCTCACTGTTTGTTGGTGTAGTAATGCTGCCGATTCTGCTACAGCATCTGGAAGTCGCAGATCACTCGCAGCAGCAAAAAGAGGAACGTATTGCCCGGGCTGCCACGGCGGAAGTCGCGATTGTCGCCATCCAGAAAATGGAGGAGCGCCTGGCCGCGGACAGCGAAGAGAACATCGATAATCAGTTGCTCACCGAGGTGAGTTCACGTGTCATCGGTAATCTGCGTCGACGCGCCGACGGACGCAACGATGTGGAAAGCTCGATGCAGGAAGAAAACCTCGAACGGCGTTTCCGTCTGGCGGCACTGCGCTCAGAACGCGCAGAGCTTTATCACCTGCGTGCCACACGAGAAATCAGTAATGAAACGCTGCAAAAACTACTGCACGACCTGGACTTGCTGGAAGCGCTGTTGATTGAGAACCAGTAACGGTAGTGCCTGATGGCACTACGCTTATCAGGCCTACGGGATTTTGTAGGTCTGATATGGCGTTAGCCGCATCCGGCATTTTACGACGCTTGCGTTAGCCAAAAACCTTCGCAACATTTCAGCCATGCCTGGGCGCTGTGCGACAGATATACGCCCTCGCGCCAAATCATACCCAACTGCCAGCGTAAATCACTCTCCAGAGGGATCCAGCGCAAAGTTTGCTTATCCAGACGCTGGCAGATTGGCTCCGGCAAAATGGCGATTCCGACGCCGGCTTGTACCATCGCCGCCAGGAAATCCCACTGCCCGCTGCGTACTGCAATGCGGGGCTTGACGTTGTGCTGGCTAAACAGTTCAAGCAACTGGCGACTCAACGCGAAATCTTCGTTATAGATAAGTAACGGATGCTCCGCTAACGCCTCGGGGGAAATAGATTCGCACGTTGTCCACTGACCGGAGCGAGGGACCAGCACACAGAGCGGATGACTGAAAAGCGGTAAGGTCGCCAGACCGCTTTCTTCCTCAACCGGCAGCGCGGTCATCGCGACATCCAGATCGCCATTCATCACCGCCTGCTGGACGGTTAAGCCGCCAAATTCAGAGACCTTTAGCTCAACGCCGGGATAGCGCTGGCGAAAAAGGCTGATAGGCCCTGCCATCAACATGCCGACCATCGGCGGGATACCGAGGCGCAATAGCCCCTTGTTGAGATGGTTAATGTCGCTGAGTTCCGCTTCAAGCTGGCGAAACTCGGCGAGGATCGCCAGACCGCGCTCGAAAACCACTTGTCCGGTATCAGTCAACAAAAGCCGCCGACCGTCGCGGATTAGCAGCGTGCAGTTAAGCTCGTCTTCAAGATTCTTCAACATCTTGCTGATAGTGGGTTGAGTGACAAAAAGCTTCTCCGCTGCGCGAGTAAAGCTCTGCTGACGAACCACCTCAACAAAATATCGCAGCGTTCTGATATCCATGATTATTCCTTAAGACTATGCCTGCAATGAGTTTAATTCATTTCAGTCCGGGACGGGGGCTCTCTATACTGGCGCTCTCTATTTTTTAAGGACATACCCTCATGGCTGTGGCGATAAGCCGCGTGACGCCTGCTGTCATTCAACGACTTCAGATCCCCGTTCAGGTTCTGCTGTACGCAGGTCTCTTTGTATTTGCTCAATATCTTGTCTCCTGGCTGCATTTGCCGCTTCCTGCCAACCTGGTCGGGATGGTACTGATGCTGGCGTTAATTGTCTGCCGGGTTATCCCGCTGAACTGGATTCGCGCAGGCGCTCGCTGGTTACTGGCTGAAATGTTGCTGTTTTTTGTTCCGGCGGTGGTGGCCGTCGTCAACTATACGCAGCTGCTGCTGGTCGATGGCTGGCGCATATTCGCCGTTATTGCGCTAAGTACGCTGATGGTGCTCGGCGCCACGGCGTGGGTGGTCGATAAAGTGTATCGTTATGAAATGAGCAGGTTAAACCGTGAGTAATTTCCAGCTAAGCGTGTTGTGTCTGGTGATTACGTTGGGCATCTATTTTGCCAACAAGCGCCTGTATCGCCGTTTTCGTAAATTACCCCTGATGCCATTAGTTCTCACCCCGGCCCTGCTGGTGCTGATGTTGGTATTCGGACATATCTCCTGGCAAAACTATATTGGTGAATCGCACTGGCTGCTGTGGCTGCTAGGCCCGGCAACCATTGCGTTTGCCGTTCCGGTGTATGACAACCTTGCGGTGATTAAGCGGCACTGGATGTCGCTGACGGCGGGCGTGGTGACGGCAACGCTGGTGGCTGTCACCAGCTCCGTGTGGCTGGCGCGTTTGTTTATGTTGCCTGATGAGATCCAGCGCAGTCTGGCGGTGCGCTCTGTCACCACGCCATTTGCGCTGGCGGCGGCAGAGCCGTTGGGCGGGCAGCCGGACCTGGTGGCCTTGTTCGTGGTGGTGACCGGCGTATTCGGCATGGCGGTCGGCGATGTGCTGTTTTTACGCCTTTCCATTCGTGAAGGGATGGCGAAAGGCGCAGGATTTGGCGCGGCGTCGCACGGGGCAGGTACGGCGCGCTCTTATGAGCTCGGTCAGCAGGAGGGCGTGGTTGCCAGTCTGGTGATGATGCTTTCCGGCGTGGTGATGGTATTGGTTGCGCCGCTGGTGGCGATGGTCATGTTCTGATTTTTCGGTGGACGATATTTTTTCAGGTTTATGTCTCTTACACTGACGGTCCTTTTTTATCGCAGTGTAAGGATACTCAGCGTGAAATATATGTGGCTACTGGTCGGCCTGTTTAGTCATGTCGCATTGGCATATTGCCCCGATGAAGACCAACAGGTGACCCTGCAAGGGGCATTAATCCAACAGACTTTTCCCGGCCCCCCAAACTACGAAAGCATCAAGGATGGTGACGAAGCGGTAACTTATGACTATTTAAAGCTCGATCAGCCGTTTGAGTGTGATTTTGCACCTGAAAATGATGTCGTGCCGGAAGTACAGCTTATTCTTGCTGGCAAACGTCATATTGATTATGCCGATCTGGCTCCCCTTTTAGGAAAAGAGGTCATCCTGAGCGGGAAAACGATGTACGCCCAGATTGGTCGCCACTTTACCCCTGTTCTGCTCATCCTTGATGACGTGAAAGCTGCTGGCACTCTTACCACACCTGAACAGAAGAAGAGCGCGCTGCTTCAGTTTCAGCAGTTCCAGCAGGCGTTGCGTGAGAAAAACGTTGCGGCGTTGAAAACGTATTTTGTATTCCCATTGCCGGGCAGCCTTTTAGATTTTATTCCCTACGATGAATCACAAGATATCGAGACGGAACCGCTTACCGAAGCGGAGTTTGATAAACATGCATTGCAGATTATTGAGGGGTTGCAGAGGCTGAACGACCTTGATGTTAACCCTGACACGTTGACGATAAAAGAACACAGAATTAATGCGCTATCTGCTCAGGAGCAGCAGCGAAAATATTATCCCGCTGATGAAGACGGCCAATTTTATTATGAAGAAAACGGTCAGCGTCACACGGTGGAAGGAACCTGCGATACGGTTGCCGACGGGGAATTTGAAGAGGGTATTTTAAGACTTTCTCAGGGTACCGAGGCGAATGCACAACTGCCTGGCCTTTCAGAGTATTGTGATGGTGCGTCGATATATGATTTTGAATTGATTGATGGAAAACTCCGCCTGGTGCGCAGTTTTACCGCTGGATAAAAACAATATATTACGTGAGAAACAGAGAATAAGGATATCAAGTGAATATACTCAATGATTTATTTCTGGGCTGGAGAAAAGGTGTTCTGGGACGGTTGAAGTTTTTTCTTTATTTTGTATTGATTACCGTTATTTCATTATTTACAACATGGTTTTTAGTTGCGAATCCTTTTAGCAACTTCGCTATTTTTATCAATTGGCTGGGGATTATTTTAAGCTATTACTGTGGTTTTTTAGTCATCACCAAACGGTATCGGGAGTTGATGCCATTTCCAGTGATCATTGCGATTATTCACTGGGGAGCCGGGTTGCTGGCTTTCTGGAAGGGCTGGCAGTGGCTAAATATTGTGTGTGCGATTGTTTTCCTGTTGCTTATCGCTGTTCCTGCTCGCCGCTTTATAACGGATGAGAATCCCACATAATTGACAGAAATTCTTCCCCGGTCAAAATAACCGGGGAAGAGGAGGTGGGACTAGTGTGCGCGACCTTGTTCTACGCCGTACCCGGTCTGGGAACGGATGAACTGAGCACGGAACTGCTCGCGTTCGCGGTTGCCTTCTTCTGAGTTATCGGTAGCAGAGAAGAACCAGATCCCGAGGAACGCTACGCTGATGGAGAACAGCGCCGGATATTCATACGGGAAAATAGCTTTTTCGTGACCGAGGATTTGGACCCAAATGGTTGGGCCGAGAATCATCAGCACCACAGCCGTCAGCAGACCTAACCAGCCGCCGACCATGGCGCCACGGGTGGTCAGTTTTGACCAGTACATGGAAAGCAGGATGATCGGGAAGTTGCAGCTTGCCGCGATGGCGAACGCCAGGCCTACCATAAAGGCGATATTCTGATTCTCAAACAGCACGCCGAGCAGGATGGCTATCACACCCAGCACCAGCACGGTAATTTTTGACACCTTCAGTTCTTCACGCTCGGTTGCGCCTTTGCGGAATACGTTGGCGTACAGGTCGTGAGAAACAGCCGAAGCGCCCGCCAGGGTCAGGCCGGCAACCACCGCCAGGATGGTGGCAAACGCCACTGCAGAGATGAAGCCGAGGAACAGGTTACCGCCCACCGCATTCGCCAGGTGAACCGCAGCCATGTTGTTACCACCGATCAATGCGCCTGCAGCATCTTTGTACTCTGGGTTAGCACCTACCAGCATGATCGCGCCAAAGCCGATGATAAAGGTCAGGATGTAGAAATAACCCATAAAGCCGGTGGCATAGAACACGCTCTTACGCGCTTCGCGGGCATCGCTGACCGTGAAGAAACGCATCAGTATGTGCGGTAAACCTGCCGTACCAAACATCAGACCGAGACCTAACGACAAGGCGGATATTGGATCTTTAACCAATCCGCCAGGACTCATAATCGCGGAGCCTTTCGGGTGTACCGCCATCGCTTCGGTGAACAGGTTATTGAAGCTGAAGCCAACGTGCTTCATCACCATAAAGGCCATGAAGCTGGCGCCGAACAGCAGCAGAACAGCTTTAATGATCTGTACCCACGTGGTTGCCAGCATGCCGCCGAACAGCACATACATCATCATCAGCACACCAACCAGTACGACGGCGATGTGATAGTTCAGACCAAACAGCAGCTCAATCAGCTTACCTGCGCCAACCATCTGGGCGATCAAATACAGTGCGACCACCACCAGGGAACCGCAGGCCGACAGAATACGGATTGGCCCCTGCTTCAGACGATAAGAAGCAACGTCTGCAAAGGTGTAACGACCGAGGTTACGCAAACGCTCCGCAATCAGGAACAGGATAATTGGCCAGCCGACCAGGAAGCCGAGCGAGTAGATCAGCCCGTCATACCCAGAGGTAAACACCAGCGCGGAAATTCCGAGAAACGATGCCGCCGACATATAGTCGCCCGCAATCGCCAGCCCGTTCTGGAAACCGGTGATGTTACCACCGGCGGTGTAGTAGTCATTACGTGAACGTACCCGCTTAGACGCCCAGTAGGTGATACCGAGCGTAAAGATGACGAAAATCAGGAACATGACAATCGCCTGCCAGTTAGTTGGCTGGCGTTGAACTGCACCGCTAATAGCATCCGCCGCGTTTGCAGCGAAGGGCAGCGTGGCGGCAAGCGCCGTCAGGACTCTCTTCATGATGCTTTAACCTCGTGCAGAACCGCATTGTTCAGGCGATCGAATTCACTGTTTGCCCGCCAGATATAGATCCCGGTCAGGATGAAGGAGATAAGGATCACTCCGACCCCAATCGGAATACCCCGGGTGACGCTGGTTCCCGCGTGGAGCGGTGTACCCAGCCAGCTAGGCGCAAAAGCAATCAGTAAAATAAAGCTGATATAAACTGCCAGCATGATGATGGACAGAATGGTGGCAAACCGTTGCCGTTTTTCAACTAATTCCCTGAAATGCGCACTGTCTTCTATCCGCTGATAAATTTGGTCATTCATCACAGAATCTCCAGAGGTCCCCCTGCGTCTTTCGTGCTACAGGTTCGTTGGCCGCACTTGCCTACTCCAGCCACATAGTCATCTATGCTCCTGGGGATATGCTTGCTGGTCGCCTTCCTGTAACACGAAATCCTTTGGGGGAGGGTTTTTATATTTCCCTCCCGGTCAGGGGAGGGGTAGGGATAGGATTTGTAGGCCCGATAAGCAGCGCGCCATCGGGCATTTCATGGTTATCGTTATGATGGCATTGCGATGGCCTGCTTCTCTTCGAGCAGTTTCTCTACCACGCCAGGATCGGCGAGGGTTGAGGTATCGCCCAGATTGCTGGTATCGCCCGCCGCGATTTTTCGCAAAATACGGCGCATGATTTTGCCTGAGCGGGTTTTCGGCAGTGAGTCGGTCCAGTGCAGTACGTCTGGGGTTGCCAGCGGGCCAATTTCTTTACGTACCCAGTTGCGAACTTCGGCGTACAGCTCAGGTGACGGCTCTTCGCCGTGATTCAGCGTGATGTAGGCGTAGATCGCCTGGCCTTTAATATTATGTGGGATACCGACCACTGCGGCCTCGGCAATCTTCGGATGTGCCACCAGCGCCGATTCGATTTCAGCCGTTCCCAGACGGTGACCGGAGACGTTTAGCACATCGTCCACACGTCCGGTGATCCAGTAATAGCCGTCTTCGTCACGACGCGCGCCGTCGCCGCTGAAGTACATATTTTTGAAGGTAGAGAAGTAGGTTTGCTCAAAGCGTTCGTGATCGCCAAACAGCGTTCTCGCCTGACCCGGCCATGAGTCGGTAATCACCAGGTTGCCTTCGGTCGCGCCTTCCAGCGGGTTACCTTCGTTATCGACAATTGCAGGCTGTACGCCAAAGAATGGACGGGTGGCGGAACCGGCTTTCAGCTCGGTAGCGCCTGGCAGTGGGGTGATCATGAATCCCCCGGTTTCGGTCTGCCACCAGGTATCAACGACCGGACATTTTTCGTTGCCGATCTTCTTCCAGTACCACTCCCATGCTTCCGGGTTGATCGGCTCGCCAACGGAACCCAGGATACGCAGCGATGAACGGTCAGTACCTTCAATTGCTTTATCGCCTTCGGCCATCAGGGCGCGGATGGCGGTCGGTGCGGTATACAGAATATTGACCTGGTGCTTGTCCACAACCTGCGACATACGCGCCGGGGTTGGCCAGTTTGGTACGCCTTCGAACATCAGCGTGGTTGCGCCGCAGGCCAGCGGACCGTACAACAAATAGCTGTGCCCGGTTACCCAACCCACGTCCGCGGTACACCAGTAGATATCGCCCTGATGGTAGTCAAATACATACTTAAAGGTGGTGGCGGCGTAGACCAGATATCCACCAGTGGTATGCAGCACGCCTTTCGGCTTGCCGGTTGAACCGGAGGTATACAGGATAAACAGCGGATCTTCCGCGTTCATTTCTTCTGGCTGATGGTCCGGGCTGGCTTTCTCAATAAGATCGGACCACCACAGATCACGGCCTTCCTGCCATTCTGTTTTACCACCGGTACGTTTGAGGACGACCACATGCTCTACGGTCTTCACGTTCGGGTTTTTCAGCGCATCATCGACGTTCTTTTTCAGCGGGATGCTGCGTCCAGCGCGCACGCCTTCATCGGCGGTGATCACCAGGCGCGAATTGGAATCGATGATACGTCCAGCGACGGCTTCCGGCGAGAACCCGCCGAAGATGACCGAATGCACTGCGCCAATACGGGCGCAAGCCAGCATGGCTACCGCAGCTTCCGGAACCATTGGCATATAGATCGCCACCACATCGCCTTTTTTAATGCCTAAATCCAGCAATGTATTAGCAAAACGGCAGACATCGCGATGCAGTTCGCGATAGGTAATGTTTTTACTCTGGGTAGCATCATCGCCTTCCCAGATGATGGCGGTACGATCGCCGTTTTCCTGCAGATGGCGGTCAAGGCAGTTTGCGGCCAGATTCAGGGTGCCGTCTTCGTACCATTTAATCGACACGTTGCCGGGTGCAAAGGAAGTGTTCTTCACCTGGCTGTATGGCTTGATCCAATCAATAATTTTTCCCTGTTCGCCCCAAAATGTGTCGGGCTCGTTAACGGATTGCTGGTATTTCTCTGCGTACTGCTCCGGATTTATCAGGCAACGATCCGCAATGTTTGCGGGAATAGCGTGTTTATGTATTTGGCTCATGGCTTTTGTTCTCCTTGTAGGATGTTAATAATATGTCTCATAAACGTTAAATGTAGGGGCTTTGAGAGTTTTGTTTAGTATTTGCGCGGCAGATCACGCAATAAACGAATTGTGCAAATTAGCGACAAACTGAATTTTGAAGAGAACTAGCAAAAATTGACTAAATCTCGCGATAACATGTAGTTATCTAAAGGATTGTTGAAAAGGTGATCTGTCTCTGAATTAGACAAAAGAGGGTGCAACCAGAGGGGGTTACTAACTCTAAAGTGGTATTTTACATACACTTACAATTGATTAAAGACAACATTTTCAGTGTGGTTTCTTGTTACAAATAGGGTGGAGCAATGTCATGACAGTATTCGTGTGGTTGCTGTTATGGAAAACAATAAAAGAACCGCCATTGCAGATAATGGCGTCATCTGGATGAGACCCCTATGGCAAGGATAAAATCACGCGTACGCCGTTTCTTCAGCCTGTTAGTACCTTTATTATTTATCTCTGCAGTTTACGCTGAACAAACCCCCGTACCCGCAAAAAACGTCACCGTTGAAGCGAAGAATGAAGTCTTCGCGCCTCAGCATCCCGATCAATATCTCTCCTGGAAAGCCACGTCTGAGCAATCAGCCCGTGAAGATGCGCTGGCAGAAGATCCGCGTCTGGTGATCCTGTGGGCGGGATATCCCTTCTCGCGCGATTACAACAAACCGCGTGGACACGCGTATGCCGTGACCGATGTCCGTGAAACCTTACGTACAGGCGCACCCAAAACGGCAGAAGATGGTCCGTTGCCGATGGCCTGTTGGAGCTGTAAAAGCCCGGACGTGGCGCGTCTGATCCAGAAAGACGGTGAAGATGGCTACTTCCACGGTAAATGGGCGCGCGGCGGTCCTGAAATTGTTAACAATCTTGGCTGCGGCGATTGCCATAACACCGCGTCACCAGACTTTGCCAAAGGCAAGCCAGAACTGACGCTGTCGCGCCCTTATGCAGAACGCGCGATGGAAGCAATCGGCAAACCGTTTGAGAAAGCCGGTCGCTTCGATCAGCAATCCATGGTCTGCGGCCAGTGCCACGTGGAATACTACTTCGACGGTAAAAACAAAGCCGTTAAGTTCCCGTGGGACGACGGCATGAAAGTCGAGAACATGGAGAAATACTACGATACCATCGCCTTCTCTGACTGGACCAACTCCCTATCTAAAACGCCAATGCTGAAAGCGCAGCACCCGGAGTATGAAACCTGGAGCGCAGGCATTCACGGCAAGAACAATGTGACCTGTATCGACTGCCACATGCCGAAAGTGCAGAACGCGGAAGGCAAGATTTACACCGACCATAAGATTGGTAATCCGTTCGATAATTTCGCTCAGACCTGTGCGAACTGCCACACCCAGGACAAAGCGTCCCTGCAAAAAGTGGTCGCCGAGCGTAAACAGGCCATTCATGACCTGAAAATCAAAGTTGAAGACCAGCTTGTTCGTGCGCACTTTGAAGCGAAAGCCGCATGGGATGCGGGTGCGACCGAAGCGGAAATGAAGCCGATTCTGGAAGATATCCGTCACGCGCAATGGCGTTGGGACCTGGCTATCGCCTCACACGGTATTCACATGCACGCCCCGGAAGAAGGTTTGCGGATGCTGGGTAGCGCAATGGATAAAGCTGCCGATGCGCGTACCAAACTGGTCCGTTTGCTGGCAACTAAAGGCATCACGCATGAAATCCCGTTACCGGATATCTCTACTAAAGAGAAAGCCCAGGCAGCGATTGGTCTGAATATGCAGCAAATCAATGCTGAGAAACAGGACTTCATCAAAACGGTGATTCCGCAGTGGGAAGATCAGGCGCGTAAAAACGGTCTGTTAAGCCAATAACCCCATTTCGCCCCGCAAGGGGCGGATAACTCAACGGAGTGAATATGAGCGTATTACGTTCGTTATTAACTGCTGGGGTGCTGGCGTCAGGCTTGTTCTGGAGCCTGAGTGGAATCACAGCCACGCCAACGCCGCAGGAGTCGGATCAACGCTGGACGGTTACCCAACAGCGTAATCCGGATGCCGCCTGTCTGGATTGTCATAAGCCCGATACCGAAGGCATGCATGGTAAGCATGCAGACGTTATCAACCCGAATAACAAACTGCCGGTCACTTGCACTAACTGTCACGGCCAGCCGTCACCGAACCACCGTGAAGGGGTGAAGGATGTGATGCGTTTTAATGAGCCGATGTACAACGTGGAGCAGCAAAACAGCGTCTGTATGTCCTGTCACCTGCCTGAGCAGTTGCAAAAAGCGTTCTGGCCGCACGATGTCCACGTAACCAAAGTGGCGTGTGCCAGCTGTCACTCGCTGCATCCGAAGCAAGACACGATGCAGACGCTAAGCGATAAAGGACGGATCAAGATTTGCGTCGATTGCCACAGCGATCAGCGTAACAATCCGAACTTTAACCCGGCGTCGGTTCCGTTGCTTAAGGAGCATCCATGAGTTGCTCTCGTCGCCAGTTTATCACCGGCGTCGGCGCGCTGGTGGCAGTGAGCGGGACGGCGGGACGCGTTGTGGCGAAGACGCTGAGCATCAACGGCGTACGTTACGGTATGGTTCATGATGAGTCTTTATGCATTGGCTGTACGGCCTGCATGGATGCTTGTCGGGAAGTTAACAACGTGCCGGAAGGCGTATCGCGTCTGACGATTATTCGCAGCGAGCCGCAAGGGACATTTCCTGATGTGAAGTATCGCTTCTTCCGTCACTCGTGCCAGCATTGCGATCACGCTCCCTGCGTTGACGTCTGCCCGACGGGGGCATCGTATCGCGATGCCGCCAACGGCATTGTGGATGTGAACCCGGATCTTTGCGTTGGCTGCCAGTACTGTATCGCCGCGTGTCCTTATCGCGTGCGCTTTATCCATCCGGTGAGTAAAACGGCGGATAAATGCGATTTCTGCCGGAAAACCAACCTGAAAGCGGGCAAACAGCCCGCCTGCGTTGAGTCATGTCCGACGAAGGCGCTGACGTTTGGTAATCTGGACGATCCCAACAGCGATATCTCCCGCTTGTTGCAGCAGAAAACTACCTACCGTTACAAGCTGGCGTTGGGCACAAAACCGAAGGTCTACCGCGTTCCCTTTAAATTTGGGGAGGTGAGCCAATGACATCCGCTTCTGCATTTCATTTCGAATCACTGGTGTGGGACTGGCCTATTGCCATCTATCTGTTCCTGATAGGCATCTCCGCTGGACTGGTCACGCTGGCAATTTTGCTACGTCGTTTCCATCCTGAGGCGGGCGGTTCAGACAGCACGCTGTTGCGCACCACGCTGGTGTTAGGGCCCGGGGCGATTATCTTCGGTTTGCTGATTCTGGTGTTCCACCTGACGCGCCCATGGACTTTCTGGAAACTGATGTTCCACTACAGCTTCACTTCGGTGATGTCGATGGGGGTCATGCTGTTTCAGTTATACATGGTGGTGTTAGTGCTGTGGCTGGCAAAAATCTTTGAAAAAGAGGTGATTGCACTGCAGCAGCGGTTCGTGCCGCGACTGACGATTGTGTCAAAACTCCTGACACTAATCACGCCGTTCCATCGTGCGCTTGAGACGCTGATGCTGGTACTGGCGGTCCTGCTCGGGGCGTATACCGGGTTCCTGCTGTCGGCGCTGAAATCCTACCCGTTCCTGAATAACCCGATCCTGCCGGTGCTGTTCCTGTTTTCCGGGATCTCCTCCGGCGCGGCGGTGGCGCTGATCGCCATGGCGTTACGTCATCGTAGCAATCCGCACAGTACTGAAGCGCACTTTGTGCATCGCATGGAAGTCCCGGTGGTATGGCTGGAGATCTTCCTGCTGGCGGCGTTCTTCGTCGGCCTGGCGCTGGGCGATGACGGCAAAATGCGCGCGCTGGCGGCGGCACTGGGCGGCGGATTCTGGACCTGGTGGTTCTGGCTGGGCGTGGCCGGGCTTGGGTTGATACTGCCGATGCTGCTAAAACCCTGGGCCAATCGCAGTTCGACGTTTCATGGCGTGCTGGCAGTGTGCGGCGCCAGCCTGACCGGCGTACTGCTGCTGCGCTTTTTTATTCTCTATGCGGGTCAGCTAACCGTTGCGTAAGGTGATTTCTGGACGTTCTCCTTCCTGAAGCCGGTTTTCTGGCACTGTTATTAAGCCTCGGGGTCAACGTATTGACCCCGCTTGCCGTGTTGGTGGGTGTCCGCCAGCGCTGGCAAGGCCTGATGCGCCTGGCAAGTGTGGGCGTGTGGACGCAATTTTCGCTGCTGATGCTGGCCTTTGCCATTCTGGTATTCTGCTTTCTGACCAGTGACTTTTCGGTAGTCTATGTTGCGCAGCATAGCTACAGTCTGCTGCCGTGGGGGTTAAAACTGGCCGCGGTGTGGGGCGGGCATGAAGGGTCGCTGCTGCTGTGGGTGCTGTTTCTTTCCGGCTGGAGCGCGCTGTTCGCTTTTTGCTATCGACGTGACACCGATGCGCTGTTTCCGCTGACGCTCAGCGTCCTCTCAATGATAACGGCCCTGCTGCTGTTGTTTGTGGTGGTATGGTCCGATCCGTTTGTGCGCATCTTCCCGCCAGCCATTGAAGGGCGTGACCTTAATCCGATGTTGCAACATCTCGGGTTAATCCTCCATCCGCCGCTGCTGTACCTGGGTTATGGTGGTTTAATGGTGGCGGCAGGCGTGGCGCTGGCTTCGCTGCTGCGCGGTGACTTTAATGCACAAAGCGCCTGGGTGTGCTGGCGCTGGGCGCTGCCCGGTTGGTGCGCTCTGACGCTGGGGATTATTCTCGGCTCCTGGTGGGCGTACTGCGAGCTGGGTTGGGGGGGCTGGTGGTTCTGGGACCCGGTAGAAAACGCTTCCTTATTGCCCTGGCTTTCCGCCAGCGCGCTGCTGCATAGCTTATACATCACGCGCCAGCGCGGGATCTTCCGCCATTGGTCGCTGCTGCTGGCGATTGTCACGCTGATTTTATCGCTGCTGGGGACGTTGATTGTGCGTTCCGGCATTCTCGTTTCAGTACATGCCTTCGCGCTGGATAACGTCCGCGCCGCGCCGCTGTTTGCGCTGTTTACCGTATTGAGCCTGGCGTCGCTCGGGCTGTATGCCTGGCGCGGGCAGAATATTCGTCAACGTGCGCATTTTGGCGGCTGGTCGCGCGAGATGCTGATTCTGGTTGCGCTACTGCTTTTTTGCGCGGTGCTGATGATTGTGCTGATTGGCACGCTCTACCCGATGATTTACGGACTGTTCGGTTGGGGACGGCTCTCTGTGGGCGCACCGTACTTTAATCGTGCGACGCTACCCTTTGGGCTGCTGATGCTGCTGGTTATCGTGATGGCAACGTTCAGAAGTCGCAAAGTACCTGTACGTGCTCAGCTTCCGGCGCTGCTGGCGCATGCCGGGGTTTTGGTGTTTGCCGTCGGGATTGTCTTTTCCAGCGGGAGTCGTCAGGAGATAAGCCTGAACCTGAGCCCGGGGCAGCAGGTGGAACTGGCAGGCTACATTTTCCGTTTTGAGCGTCTGGACCTGGAAGCAAAAGGTAACTACACCAGTGAAAAAGCGCAGATCACGCTGTGGCAGGATGAAAAACGCATTGGCAGCCTGCAGCCTGAAAGGCGCTTCTATGCCGCGCGCCGTCAACAGATGATGGAGCCGGGGATCCGCTGGAATCTGTTACATGACTGGTACGCGGTGATGGGCGAAAAAACAGGACCGGACCGTTATGCCATGCGCTTGTACGTGCAGACCGGCGTACGTTGGATTTGGGGCGGAGGGCTATTAATGGTCTTTGGCGCGCTGCTGAGTGGATGGCGAGGGAGGAAACGTGATGCGTAATATCTGCGGTTTTATCGTTCTGTTTTTTATCACTTTCGCTACGCATGCCCAGGTTGTGGACACATGGACTTTTGCCAACCCACAACAGCAGGAGAAAGCGCTGTCGATTGCCAGTCAGCTGCGCTGCCCGCAGTGCCAAAACCAAAACTTGCTGGAATCCAATGCGCCGGTAGCGGTCAGCATGCGCCATCAGGTTTACAGCATGGTGGCGGAAGGGAAAAGTGAAGCCGAGATAACCACGTGGATGACCGATCGTTACGGCGATTTCGTGCGGTATAACCCGCCGTTGAATGAGCAAACGCTGCTGCTGTGGGCGTTGCCGTGCCTGCTGCTGTTACTTGTAGGGGTGGTGGTCTGGCGGGTGAGAAGGCGTCAGCGCGCAGAGGACGAAGTGTCATGAGCCAACCCGTATATTCTACAGCGTCGTTACGACCAATGCCCGTGAAGCGGCTGACTGCTGTGGTGGTGGTGATGGTTGTGGCCTGCATCGGTGGTTATCTGTTGACGTCAAAATGGCAGGCGGTACGGCAGGAACAGGCCCGACTGGCAGATCCATTACATGCGTTCTCCGATGAAAACGTTCAGGAAAAACAGCTGATTTCCTTACAATCGCAAATTCGTGCCAATCCACGTGATAGTGTGAAATGGGCGCAACTCGGCGAGTATTATCTTTGGCAAAACGCGTATCATAATGCGCTGCTGGCCTACGAGCAGGCGCTGCGTGTCGGTGGTGAAAATGCTGAGATTTATTCAGCGATGGCAACGGTATTGTATTACCAGGCCGGACAACATATGACGCCGCCCACTCGCGAAATGATTGATAAGGCTCTGGCGCTGGACCCGGCTGAGGTGACAGCGCTGATGCTGCTAGCCTCAGATGCGTTTATGCAGGCCGACTATTCGCAGGCCATTTTGCAGTGGCAAAAGGTACTCGATTTAAACTCGCCGAGAGTCAACCGGGCGCAACTGATTGACTCGATTAATATGGCGAAATTACTGCAGAATCGGCAAAAATAATTTTATTTTTTTTGTGATTTGTATCATTTGGCCTGTTTAAAAAACAGGCGAACGAACAAACGGACAAAAAAAACTCATGCCATGACTTCTTCATTTTTGAACATATTAAAATTCTTTTATAACAAAAAGTTATTCATAATTAGTGCGATAAAATTGCATTTTTATGCATAAATTCAGCTAAAGTCCCTGTTCTTAGAGGGTTGCGCTGAATGCCATGCAGATGATAATGATAATATACCCGTCATACTTCAAGTTGCAGGTGTGTTGGCTTTCCTCGCTCACCCCAGTCACTTACTGGCGTAAGCTCCTGGGAATTCGCTGCGTCGCCGCCTTCCTGCAACTCGAATTATTTAGGGTATAAGCGTTAAAAAACTCCATAAACGAACGCAACACAAATCATACCCTTTCAGTATGTACTATTCCCATTCTTTATAGGTGGAATAGCGCTCCATCGAGGAAGTCCGTTGTTATGAAAAATTTGAAAGTCAGCCTGGCATGGCAGATTCTAATCGCTATGGTGCTGGGCATTCTGCTAGGGAGTTACCTGCATTACCATAGTGACAGCCGCGAATGGCTGGTGGTGAACCTGCTGTCACCGGCGGGCGATATCTTTATCCATCTGATTAAAATGATTGTCGTGCCGATTGTTATCTCCACGCTGGTGGTTGGAATTGCCGGGGTGGGTGATGCAAAACAACTGGGCCGTATTGGCGCCAAAACCATTCTCTATTTCGAAGTGATCACCACCGTAGCGATTATTCTTGGCATTACGCTGGCGAATGTGTTTCAGCCGGGTTCCGGGATTGATATGTCGCAACTGGCGACCGTGGATATTTCGAAATATCAAAATACGACCGCAGAAGTGCAGAGCCACGCGCATGGCTTGATGGGCACGATTGTGTCGCTGGTGCCGACTAACATCGTTGCGTCGATGGCGAAAGGCGATATGTTGCCGATTATCTTCTTCTCGGTGCTGTTTGGTTTAGGCTTGTCTTCCCTACCAGCAACCCACCGCGAGCCGCTGGTGACCGTGTTCCGCTCGATTTCCGAAACCATGTTTAAAGTGACCCACATGGTGATGCGCTATGCGCCAGTCGGTGTTTTTGCGCTGATTGCTGTGACCGTCGCGAACTTTGGTTTTGCCTCACTGTGGCCGCTGGCGAAGCTGGTGCTGTTAGTGCATTTCGCCATTCTGTTCTTCGCACTGGTGGTGTTGGGGATTGTGGCGCGTATTTGTGGTTTGAGCATCTGGATCCTGATCCGCATTCTGAAAGATGAGCTGATTCTGGCCTACTCTACCGCCAGTTCCGAGAGCGTACTGCCGCGTATTATCGAGAAGATGGAAGCCTACGGCGCACCAGCTTCAATCACCAGCTTTGTTGTACCAACTGGTTACTCATTTAACCTTGATGGTTCAACGCTGTACCAGAGTATTGCCGCTATTTTCATTGCGCAGCTGTACGGTATCGACCTGTCGCTGTGGCAGGAAATCGTATTAGTACTGACGCTAATGGTCACGTCGAAAGGGATTGCGGGCGTGCCGGGCGTCTCTTTTGTGGTACTGCTGGCAACGCTGGGCAGCGTCGGGATCCCACTGGAAGGTCTGGCGTTTATCGCCGGTGTTGACCGTATCCTCGACATGGCGCGTACCGCGCTGAACGTAGTTGGGAATGCGCTGGCGGTGCTGGTTATCGCCAAGTGGGAGCACAAATTTGACCGCAAAAAGGCGCTGGCCTACGAGCGCGAGATGCTGGGTAAATTTGATAAGACCGCGCAGTAATTGGTGATGGTCGCCTGACAGCGACGCTCACGCGTCTTATCCGGCCTACACATCCTTTGTAGGCCGGATAAGCGTAGCGCCATCCGGCAACCAGCATCAACCATTGGTCAGCTTTTCAAACTCTTCACAGCCGGTATCAAATCCTTCCATACAGCTCAGATTCAGCCAGTGCAGCGCTTTCTGTTTATTCTTCACGATAAAACCCTGCTCGCCGTTTAAAAACATCATTCCGGCCCAGTACTCTGAATAACCGGTGCGGGAGATGGCGGAGCTGCGTTTGAAATACCACGTCGCTTTTTCATCGTCTGCGGGGATCCCCACGCCATTGGCGTAAATCAGCCCGAGCAGCATTTGCGCGTCGACGGCGGAGTCATTTTCCAGATCTTCAGAGGCGTTTTGCAGCAAAGTGATGGCTTTGGGGTAATCGGTGCGGCCTGCCTGGGTGTTGACCAGAATCCGCGCCAGGGTGAGTTCACCTGCTTTACTGCCCGCTTTGGCTGCCTTTTCCGCCAGCGTTTTGGCCTGGGGGTAATCCAGACTGACCGGATTCGTAATTTTGATTTGCGCCAGTAGCGCGCAGGCGTCGGCATCGCCATTGTCTGCGGCTTTTTGCGCCCAATACTCGGCTTTGCTCAAATCGCCCGAACTGAACCAGGTATCGGCAAGAAAATACTGTGCGCGACGGTCCCCTGCCTCAGCGGCCTGTAAGTACTGGCTTCCTGGCTCAGTATCACTGGCATGGGCAAAGAATGTCATAAAGAACATCAATGCAATGAGTTGTTTCATTTTGAGTTTTATTTAGGGTACGGAATGAACAGTATAAAGAGATCGTATGGATAAAAAAACAGCCTCCGGGCGGAGGCTGTTGTAGAACAGGTACGTAAACGGACTAACCCATCGCGCTTTCGCGCAGGCTGGCTTTCAGCTTGGTGTACTCATCAATCACATACTGTTCGGCGGCGCGCTGATCGGTAATGCGTTCAACGTTAACGGCACAGTACTTGTACTCCGGCGTTTTGGTAATCGGGCTTAAATTCTCGGTTACCAGCTCATTACATGCCCCAATCCACCATTGGTAGGTCATGTAAATCGCGCCTTTGTTCGGACGATCGCTGACCGCCGCACGGGTAATGACCCTACCTTTACGTGAGTTAACCCACACCAAATCTTCGTCCTGAATGCCCAGGCGTTCTGCGTCGGCAGTATTGATCTGGGCATAACCCGGCTCATCCGCCAGCGCGGCCAGCGCCGCACAGTTACCGGTCATCGAACGACAAGAGTAGTGGCCGACTTCACGTACCGTAGACAGTACCATTGGGTACTCTGGGGTGAGTTTGTCGATTGGCGCTACCCAGTCGCAGGTGAAGAACTGCGCCAGGCCGTTCGGGGTGTCGAACTTCTCTTTAAAGAGGTAAGACGTCCCCTGGTCGGCATCAGAGGTGTCGCGACAAGGCCACTGGATATAACCCAGTTCACCCATTTTCTCATACGTTGCACCGTAGAAATCCGGGCACAGATGACGCAACTCATCCCAGATTTCCTGGGTGTTGTTGTAGTGCATCGGGTAGCCCATACGGGTGGCGATTTCACTGATAATCTGCCAGTCCGTTTTCAGATCCCACTTAGGCTCAACGGCTTTAAAGAAGCGCTGGAAGCCACGGTCAGCCGCTGAGAAGACGCCTTCATGCTCGCCCCATGACGTAGACGGTAAAATAACGTCTGCGGCAGCGGCGGTTTTGGTCATGAAGATATCCTGCACGATGACCAGTTCCAGATCCTCAAAGCCTTTGCGTACTGCGGAGAGTTCAGCATCGGTCTGTAATGGATCTTCACCCATGATGTACGCTGCACGGACTTCGCCATGCGCCGCACGGTGCGGCAGTTCGCTGATGCGATAGCCAGTGTGTGCAGGCAGACTTTCCACGCCCCAGGCTTTAGCGAACTTCTCGCGGTTTTCCGGGAACTTAACGTACTGATAGCCCGGATAGGTATCCGGTAGCGCGCCCATATCGCATGCGCCCTGAACGTTGTTCTGGCCACGAACTGGGTTAACGCCCACGCTTGGCTTACCGAGGTTGCCGGTCAGCATGGCGAGGCTAGTCAGTGAACGCACGGTTTCCACGCCCTGATAGAACTGGGTGACACCCATGCCCCATAGGATGGCCGCGCTTTTCGCCGTGGCATACATACGTGCAGCCTGACGAATATCCTGCGCGCTAACGCCAGTGATATCTTCGACGGACTCCGGCGTGTAGCCTTCGACAATTTTGCTGTACTCTTCGAAGCCTTCTGTACGGGAAGCGACAAACGCCTGGTCGTACAGTTTTTCTTCGATGATGACATGACCCATAGCGTTGAGCAGCGCGATGTTCGAGCCGTTTTTCAACGCGATGTGCATGTCGGCAATACGCGCGGTTTCAATTTTGCGCGGATCGCAGACGATGATTTTCGCCCCGTTACGTTTAGCGTTAATCACGTGATTCGCCACGATCGGGTGGGAATCCGCCGGGTTATACCCGAAGATGAACACTAAATCTGTGTTATCAATTTCATTGATAGCATTACTCATTGCGCCGTTACCGACCGATTGGTGCAGACCTGCAACCGATGGGCCGTGTCAGACGCGAGCGCAGCAGTCGACGTTATTGGTACCAATAACGGCGCGCGCGAATTTTTGCATTACATAGTTGGTTTCGTTACCTGTACCGCGAGATGAACCGGTCGTCTGAATAGCGTCCGGGCCATACTTCGCTTTGATGGCGCTCAGACGAGTGGCGACGTAATCAAGGGCTTCATCCCAGGAAACAGATTCCAGTTTGCCGCCACGCTGGCGACGGATCATTGGGGTTTTCAGGCGAGGGGTCAGGATCTGGGTATCATTGATAAAATCCCAGCCATAGTAGCCCTTAAGACACAGGGTACCCTGGTTGGTTTTCCCCTGCGCCGCTTCAGCCCGGACGATTTTGCCGTTATCGACCACCAGGTTGATTTTGCAACCTGATGCGCAATATGGGCAAACCGTGACGACTTTTTTCATCGGTCTCGCTCCAGTTAATCAAATCGCGCATACGCGCTGTCGCCCTTAGTATGCATCTTCTATGCCACTTTTTTATTGTGGGCATTCCCTGATATTACGGGTGATTTTTGGTCAAAACCCTGACGAAAAACAGGCTGTCGTCATATTTGACGTGTCGAATCTCCAATACGTGACGCCCCGGCAGTGTGACCGAGGTTATGTTTCCTACACATCCTTGTGCCTTATCGCTGTCACTCTGGGCAGAATCAATCACACTCATTTAAGTTGGCCAGAAATGGGGAAAGATAATGAAGCCAGCCATACTGGTTGTGGATGATGACGTTGCGGTCTGTTCGCTTTTGCAGGATGTGCTGAGCGAACACGTCTTTGCGGTGACTGCTTGTCATACCGGGCAGGAGGCGCTGCGCTGCATTGAGACTCAGCCGGAGATCGCGCTGGTATTGCTGGATATGATGTTGCCCGACATCAACGGCCTGATGGTGCTGCAGCAGGTGCAAAAAATGAGACCCGGACTGCCGGTGGTGATGCTGACCGGGCTTGGTAGTGAATCGGATGTGGTGGTCGGGCTGGAAATGGGCGCTGACGATTACATTGGTAAACCGTTCAATGCCCGGGTGCTGGTGGCGCGGGTGAAGGCGGTGCTCAGACGCGTGGGCGTGCTAACGGCTGAAAGCGGCACTCCACAAACCTCGGGTCTTTCTTTTAACGGCTGGCATCTTGATACCGCGGGCTGCCAGCTTCGTAATCCTCAGCAATTGAAGGTGGACCTGACGCAGGGTGAATACAGTCTGCTGTTGGCGCTGGCGCAAAATGCCCGTCGGGTGCTTAGTCGTGAGCAATTGCTGGAACTGACGCGTAGCGACAGTGTTGAAGTGTTTGACCGTACTATTGACGTGTTAATCATGCGGCTGCGGCGAAAAATAGAGAACAACCCGCATCAGCCGATGCTGATCAAAACCCTGCGCGGGCTGGGCTATGTATTCGCCGCCGACGTGCAGCATCACGACAAGGCGGCGTAAACGCCTTATCCGGCATCAGTCATTGCGGCCTTTAACTCTGTCAGCGTTTTTGCGCCGTCTATCGCATTGGCACACAACAAACTGGCTCGCGCGCAGGCGTGCGCTAGCCGGATGCTCTCTTCCAGTGACCAACGTTCATGACAGCCATACAAAAATCCGGCGCAAAACGCATCTCCCGCCCCCACGCTGCCGACAATCTCCTCCTGCGCCAGATACTGTGACGGGATCCAGACGCCTGCCCGATCCGGCGCTTCACCCCAGGCACCTTCCGGACAGTGGATCACCACCCGCTGGCGTACGCCCGCATTCAGCAGTTCGCGCGCGGCGGTAGCGATATGTGGGATATGCAGCTCGCCGTTGGGCTGGCGGATCTCCAGCCCGCTGAACTCTCCGGCTTCCAGCTCGTTAATCACCAGATAATCGAGATGGCGCAGGGCGGGCATCACCAGCGGCTGGTAGCGCGGGTCGCCCTTGCGTGAGACCAAATCCAGCGATGTTTCGAAACCGTTATCGCGCATTTGCGCCAGCAGCCGAGCGCTACGTGTGCCGTACTCTTCATCTGGCATGTCCAGGCTGTCGAGCAGCAGCAGATAGCCAAGATGGAAGATTTTCATCGAGGTATCCAGTTGCTCAAAAGCGGGCAGATCCAGCAGGCGATTCGCGCCGGGAGAATGAAAAAAGGTGCGCTGACCGCTCGGATCGGTCATCACCTGCGACATTGACGTGGGCGCGAATGTCGTGCGCTGCACGTGTTGGTGATTAACGTGATACTGCTCCAGCATCGCCATAATGTAGTCGCCGTCGCTGTCCTGCCCGATTAACCCCACCGCCTGCAGCGGCAGTCCGGCGTGCATTTTTGCCAGCGTCAGTAGTACGTTCAGCGGCGCACCACCGGTGGCGCGTTCGCTACGGGTGATCTCCGCCAGCCAGCCGCGTTCCGGCCACTGCACAATTTGATGCACATGATCGACCAGCATGTTGCCTGCGGCGATAACGCCTTTGCGTTCCATCAGACCCGTCCTGCGCTGCCAAAAATGCGCATCTGTTCTGAAACGGTATCGGTAATGGCTTCCTCAATGCCGAGCAGCAGTTCGGCGAATTCGTCGTACAAGGGCTGACGATTCGCCATCCGCGTCTCCACTGCCGACAGCGCCGCTTGTGACATGCCGGTATAGAAGTTGATTTTGTGAATGCCGAGTTCAATCGCGCGCTTGAAATCGTCGTCGCTGATGCCGGAACCGCCGTGCAGCACCAACGGGATCGCCGCCTGCTGGCGGATAGTGTCCAGACGCGGGAAGTCGAGTTTGGGTTCGCCTTTATATTTGCCGTGCGCATTACCAATGGCGACAGCCAGCGCGTCAATTCCGGTTCTGTCGACGAAATCACGCGCCAGCATCGGATCGGTAAACAGTGATTCGTCGGCATGACCGTACAGCGCACCGCCTTCATCACCACCGACTGCGCCCAACTCAGCTTCCACCGACACGCCGACGGCGTGGCACATCTTCACCACTTCGCGGGTCTGACGGATATTTTCTTCGTACTCCAGCGTGGAGCCATCGAACATCACTGAGCTGAAACCTAAGCGTAACGCTCGCACCACCGACTCAAAGTGCAGGCCGTGGTCAAGATTCAGCACTACAGGAATGTCATGTCTGGCGGCTTCGAACTTGACCGCTTCGACCAGAGAATCCAGCGAGATATATTTAAAATGCACCTCGGCAATGTTGATAATAAATGGCGAACGTTCCTGCTTTGCCGCGGCAAACAACGCGCGCAGGAAATGTGAATCCAGAACGTTAAACGCCCCTAAGGCATAGCGGTGTTCGCGAGCATGGGCAAGGCCATCAGCGAGTGAGATCAACGGCATAATGTGCTCCTTGGTTAGCGGAACAGGCGATATTCGTTACACAGCACCAGCAGCGCCGGTTCGTCTTCTTCAATGTCGTTGTAGCGGGAAATCGGTTGCAGAAAATGGTTGTCGTGGTCGTCGTCATTAACAGAAGAGACCTCGCCAACCAGCACGTCACCAAAACCTTCTTCCGCCCAGAAGCTGTGATACAGGCCTGGCGGCAGGCAGATGCTTTCACCCGGCGTCAGGCGCAGTTGACTGCCTGCGGCATGCGTTTGTCGACAACCGTCAATCACCACGCTAACGTCGCTGTCTTCCGTTTGCTCGCGGATCCCTGCATTCCACAGTTCTACAATGAGATTACCGCCGCCGCGATTGATAATGTCTTCACGTTTGCGCCAGTGAAAATGCATCGGCGTGACCTGCGCATCGCGAACGTGCATGATTTTCTCGGCGTAGCATTTCTCGTAAGGCATACCTTTCGGCGAGCCGTTACGCAGGGTGAACAGCGTTAACCCTTGTGCGGCGAAATTGTTGCCGCCGAATGCGGTGACATCCCAACCGAGCTTGAGGTCGAAAACTTCGCTCCAGGCACTGGCGTCGAGCTGGCGCCATTGGGTGGGCGGGAAACTGGCGAAAGGAGGCAGGTGCACGTCGTGCAGAGAAAAAAACTGGCGCGTGTGCCCAAGGATCTCGTTTATTGCAGAGCGTTTCATTGATTCTCCTGTGGCTGATAAGATGACCTTTATGCGGCCCTCTCTCAAAGGAAGAGGGAGAAAATCAAAAGCTTTCCCATGGAAATGGGATACCATCCGGTTACCTCTCCCTCACAGCAGAACAGGGAATGGTTATATTTTATTGTGTTTTTTTATGGGGTGATGTGATTCATTCAATAAAATGATAAATAAAAAGAATGTTTTTATAAATGTTATTGTAAATCATTGAGTTAATGTGTTCGCTTTTTTATTCGCATCTCAGTTTTCTGGAACTATTGGGATATGCGCGTTGGCATGTTACCTCAGGATGAAAACGAATGATACATAATATAAATAATCTTATTAAAACTGGCTGCCATTGAATATAAAACCTCGTAATTTAATTTGATATATATATCATAATTATATTGTTGTTATTAATAATAACAGTTTGTTTTATTTTAAGATAAAAATAGCCTTTTTATTAGTATTGTTGGTATGCTGAATGAACTTTATTCTTTATGTATTACTGCCTTTCTGCAAGGGATGCGATAATGAAAAAAGGTTCTGGTTTCTATAATCTTGAAGGTATAGTTTCAGATGATAGTATAAATAAATACTTATTAACCCTCAGGGGGACTGTCAGTTTAGGTGTGCTTGATGTTGAATCAATCGATGGAAATGAAAATCTAAGTAAACCATACAGTTATAAAATCACATTTACCTCTAAGCTTAAAGATATCCCTCCTGAATCTCTTCTTAATATTGAAGCCTCGTTACAAATAAGAGCCCCTAATAATAGATGGAGTAAATATATCCAGGGTTCTGCTATGTGGATCAATGAGCGGCAAATAGAAGGGATGATCACATCATGTTCACTTATTAGTACCTCAGCGGATGAATCACTTTACGAAATCAAGCTGGAGCATAAGCTTGCATTACTCTCGCGACGAAAGCGTTCGGCCATTTATTTGAATACAAGCGTTCCTAAACTGGTCACGAAGATCCTCAAAGAGCATCTTTTTGCCGATTATGAGTTCGACTTTGATGAGCTTATTTGTACCTATCCTGACCGGGAAATGATCGTCCAGTGGCAGGAATCAGATTTAGCGTTTATCAGCCGCATCCTGTCGGAAGTTGGGATCTGGTTCAGAATTGAAAATCATCATGCCGTTCCGCACATTATGGTGCTTATCTTCAGTGACTCACAAAGCCGGTACATCTTCGATCAAAAGATTATGCATGCATCACATGCGGGTCTGACAGCCAATGATTACGCGATCGATAAGCTGGTCTCAAAGCACAACGTTGTTTCCGCAGCCGTTAAAGCAAAGAACTTTGACTACCGGCTTGCCAATTCGTTAATACTCAATGCTGATGCCGAGGGAGCTGAACAAACGTCGACGACGTATGGAGTGGATTATCGTTACGCGGATATTCATCACCAGCCGGGATCGAAATTTGCGGAGGAACAACCGGGCGAATCAAGCTGGTTCTACGCCAAACTGCATCACGAAATTATTCTTAATAATCAGTCCGTTTTAAGCGGCGTGACCACCAGTCCGTCGATCGTGCCAGGTATGGTGCTTAAAATCGACGGTACCATTCCGCAGGCGTTCACTTCGGGCTTTGTGGTAACGGCAATGCGAGTGACGGGCAGGCGTGATGCAGCCCTGCAATCCCAACTTTTCGGTATTCCTTACAATGAGCGCGTTTGCTTTCGACCCCAGCCGCTACCCAGACCGCGTATCGCGGGTACGGTTCCGGCAATTGTTTCATCCCGAATAGACAATGACCAATATGCCCACATCGATCTGCAGGGGCGCTATTGGGTGAAGTTTGATTTTGACCTCGACCAACATAGGCAGGGCTATGAAAGTATGCCAGTTCGTCTGGCGCGAGTTTATGCCGGCGATACTTATGGTCATCACTTTCCACTCATTCAGGGTGCGGAGGTCGCCATTGCGTTTGAAGGTGGCGATCCGGAAAGACCTTTCATTGCTCATGCCCTGCATCATGCGCCAAAGCCGGACCCCGTCACCAGCCGCAATAATACCCGCAATGTCATCCGCACTGCGGGTCTCAATAAGCTGCGGATGGAAGACCGGCGCGGGCAGGAACACGTCAAGCTGAGTACCGAGTACGCTAAAACGCAGCTGAACATGGGCCATCTTGTTGATGCAGGTGGTAAGCCGCGCGGTGAAGGCGCAGAACTGCGCACCGATGATCGGGCAGTTTTGAGGGCTGCAAAGGGAATATTGCTGACGACAGAGGCGCAGCCAAAAGCCCAGGGCCAGCAGCTCGACATGAACGAAGTTGTTCAACAGCTACAGGCAGCCCTTGTGCTGGCAACTTCTCTTCAGCAAAGCGCCCTGACGGCGCAAGCGTTAAACGTTGAGATGGAGCAACAGCAGCAGCTTAACGCTTCGCTTCAACAGCTCACCCGCTCGGGGCTGGTGGCCTATGCCGATCACGGTATGGCTCTGCTCACACCGGAAACCATGGCGCTGTCGGCAAACAAAGATCTGTCGCTGAACGCGGCCAACAACGGCAGTTTTAACGTTTTTAAGAAACTCTCCATGGCAGTCGGGCAGGGTTTATCGCTTTTCAGCAGAGCTATCGGGATCAAAATTATCGCCGCAAAAGATGATATTTCCGTCCAGGCGCAGCGCGGCGAAATGGGCCTGCTTTCCGATAAGCATTTCCATATTCAAAGTATGAGCGGCAATGTGACCATCAGCGCCAAAAAGAATATTCAGTTGCTGTGTGGCGGGGGCGGCATTCGAATAAATGAAGATGGCTCAGTAAAAATATTCTCTCCCGCCAAAGTGCAGTTGAAAGGCACCACGCTTGACTGGAGCGGGCCGGAATCTGTTAAAGATAAATCCCCCGTTTTTCAGGAAGACCAGTTTCACCGCCGCATTAAATTACATGGTTATGGAAATACGGACGATGTTCTGAAAAAGACAAAATTCAGACTGACTAAGGCCTCCGGTGAAATCATTGAAGGTGTTACCGACGATGAGGGTATGACGCCGTTACTGGATATGACGGAAATGGATGAAATGAAAATGGAGATTTTGCCAAATGAGTAATAGTCCCTTTAATCCGCGAGTCGTGGCGACAGGTGTACAAGGCGTGCCTAAATCCACCGGTGGAAAAATGGCCGTCTGCGAAGTGGCGGTTAAAAACCCTATGCCCTGCATTGTGATCCTTGTTCATGGCGTCAACGATGTGGGCGAGGCATATCAAAATCAGGAGCAGGGGCTCATTGCCGGCCTGAATGAACGTATGGGCCGCACGGATATGTATCCGCATGAATGGCATCAGTACAAAATGGATATGGGCGATGGCGAGCAGCAGCAGGTGAAAATGCCCGGGCGCAGCCCGGTGATCCCATTTTACTGGGGATATAAACCTGTTGACCATGCAACGTATATTGACGATCAGCGGCGTTATCGCGATGAGCGGGCTAAATCAGGAGACGCCGCAAAACTGCCTTACAACGCCTATCAGGAAGATGACAACGCAACGCTGGTAAAGTTAGGACACATTCCTCAAACCACGTTGAAATTTCAGAATGATAATTTCGGCAACGTGCTGGACGATGTGTACGCCAAAGGCGGGGGGACCTTTGCCAATGCGACAACCACTATTCCGGATATGCTAGGCCCTGGCTCCGGCGGCAAAGCGAACGCTGCGGCAGGATTTGTTTCATTTCATCTGAATTCCGGGGATTTTACGCACCCAATTTATGATAACCCGCACCGAATTTATCAGTTTTTTGCCGCGCAGCGGCTGGCCGATTTAATTCTGATGATTCGAAGAGAACCGGCAATAAAACGAGACCCAATTAATATTGTTGCACATTCACAGGGTACTATTATCACTATGTTGGCCAATATGCTGGTCATGCAGGCTAATGAGAAACCCGCTGACTGCGTGATACTTAACCATTCTCCCTACGCCCTGGAAAAAACGGCTGCTGAAGGGATGACGCCAGGACATCACCAGACGGATCGTGCCCGCCAGCAGACGTTTAAAAATTTCTGTCATTTGATGGCGACAAACGCCAGATATGGCAAGGGGGAATATCACACGCAGGCCGAGATTGATGAATTAGAAGGCGCAATTTGTCTGAGTAAAACCAATTCTCAATGGCGCAAGAATAAACTTTATACCCGTAATAACTTTGGCAAGGTATATAACTATTTTTGCCCTAATGACAGTGTGGTTTCATTACTTAACGTCCAGGGGTTGGGCTGGCGGGGAGTCCCTCATGACATTGCCAGCGGCATAGACAATCTGCGCCAGCGAGTTTTCTGCGAAAATGGTCCGGAAATAGGCGGCAGCCCACTGAGCGTGCCTTTTGAAATGCCGGCGTTAAAAAAGGATTGTTTTGATCAGGATACGCTGGCGACCAGACAATATACGTTTGCGGATGTGGTTGTGAATGGTGAGCAGCTCCCCGTCACCTTCAGACACCAGTTACAGGGCGCGGGAAGTCAGTATAAATATTCGATAGCGCCGGGTTCACCCGATCAGGACATCTCATTTTCGGCAAAAGCCACGGTTATTGCGCGCACTGAGACAGATTTCAAAAATCTCAGTGGTGCAGGTTTCGATTATTTACAGCCGGGGCAGGAATTAACGCCCGCAGAACTCACGATGTTCGCCAAAAAATATGCTAAGCCTTATACCAAAGGCGTTGTCCTGGGCGGGGGATACAATAAGACCGTGCAGCTTATTTATGAGAAAACGCCGGATGAGCTGCAAAGAGAATGGCTGCAATCAGAACAGGTTGGTTACAGCCAGCATTCCTCTATTGTTATGTCGAAAGATGCCCCCGCGAAAGCGATGGCCTTCGATCTGGCGGTGGGGATATGCAGGGCATTTGATCACGAAAATGGTGAGTTCTGGGTAAAACTACTTCGCCGTGGGGACTGGCGTATGAAGCTTAATGGTTTTCAGGAAGCAGTTGATTATTATAGTACTGGAAAGTTGAACAAAGACCATTCGAAAGATTTCATGAACAGGCCAAATGATATTTTACCAAAAGGGCAATTTGGTGTGGTTAACGAATATTATCATTCAACAACGGTTAAACCTGCCAGACATAATGAAATATACAATACCGAGACTTCCAATCTGCAATGGGATATGCCAGACCCACTTAACGTTTAAGGATGAATTATGAAAAAGGGAAGTGCGTTAAAAATAATAATCGGAGCATTCTCGCTATGCGCTATCGCTGCCTGTACAAAAAAAACGCCGTCACAGATAATTTATCGCTACGATGATAACCGGTATCTGGAGCTAAAGGGTTTCGATTGCGAAGGGGCGCTTTGGTATCATGATACCAAGAGGAATATACATAAGGAATTAGTAAATGGCGAGTATTCAACGTATCAGATCTTTTCCGGTGTATATATTCACCCATCAGATAAGTATATTCTGATACCGCGATGGGAACCTGGGGCATATAAAATATCTAAAGACTACGGGCAAACGTGGCAGGTAGCATCTTATATGTCTCCCTTCCAGGGGCAGGAGATAAATTCAGATGGGAATATGGTCGACAGACCGGAAGGAAAAGAAATCAAAAGAGTGGTGGTGGTCAATAATCAGGCATTTATTACCACCTCGAAAAATCATTTGTATATGAGTTCATACCCTTTTGACGACCCGCGTTTAAAGCCGGGTGGTCCGGGTATAGATTATCAATACTTTGATGACACGTATTATCTCTACAGGCCAGGCAAGCATAAGTCCAGTGGCGAGTATGTGGACGGTCATACCAGTCCTGAGTTTCCAGGTGCTGCCTGGGGAACGGTGGTGTTTATGAAAGCATCCCTGGCCCATTTAACGGAGGGTTATAAGGCCAACTATCAAAACCTGCCAGACAAAGAACCAGAAGTGGTGGGCTATAAGGGCTGGACCCGGATGTACTGCGATATGGATGCAGGGAAATAATCTGCAATGGGATATGCCCAAACCGCTTAACATTTAAGGATAAATTATGAAACAAGGAAATACGGTAAGAATAATTGTTGGAGTGATTTCACTATGTATTATCTCTGCCTGTACAAAAAAAACACCGTCACAGGTCATTTATCGTTATGATGATAATCGATATCTGGAATTAAAAGGCTATAATTGTGAGGGGGCACTCTGGTATCATGATATTACAAAAAATATCCATAAAGAGTTGATTGATGGTCGCTTTGCTTCCTTCAGAATTTTCTCCGGAACCTATATTCACCCTTCCGATAAATATATACTTATCCCAAACTGGGAGCCAACGGCTTATCTGATATCTAAAGACTACGGGCAAACATGGCATGTAGCAAAGTATATGTCTCCCTTCCAGGGACAGGAGATAAATTCAGATGGGAATATGGTCGACAGACCGGAAGGAAAAGAAATCAAAAGAGTAGTGGTGGTCAATAATCAGGCATTTATTACCACCTCGAAAAATCATTTGTATATGAGTTCATACCCTTTTGACGACCCGCGTTTAAAGCCGGGTGGTCCGGGTATAGATTATCAATACTTCGATGATACGTATTATCTCTACAGGCCTGGCAAACATAAATCCAGTGGTGAGTATGTGAGCGCCCATATGAGGCCTGAATCTCCTGGGCGCGCCTGGGGAACGGTGGTGTTTATGAAAGCATCCTTAGCCCATTTAACGGAGGGCTATAAGGCCAACTATCAAAACCTGCTGGACAAAGAACCAGAAGTGGTGGGCTATAAGGGCTGGACCCGAATGTACTGCGATATGGATGCAGGGAAATAATATGAAAGGTGTAATCAGACTAAATGACCCGCTGGAAAACGGTGGGTATGTGAACAAAGCTTCTGGTAGCAAGTTTATGGGAATTCCGGTGGCTTTAATGGGGGATACTGTTTTTTGTATTGCGCATAAAGGGACCTTTCCCATACTTGATTTTGAACCAACCTGGACAATGGACGGTAGAGGCGTTGTTGTGGATGGGTGTAGGGCTGCATGCGGTTGTGCAATAAAAACCACACTGCCAACGGCGGGGACAAGCAAATGAATAAATGGAAGATACCAAACAAGAATCCGTATCAGGATGTAGGAAAATTTCCGCTGATTACTATGCTGGCCATTAGCTTTGCTATTTTTTTGGTTTTTATAACATACTGTATATTAAACTGGCAGCAGGGAGAAAAAGTAACTGATGAATTGATATCGATTACATTATCAACCCCGTTGATACTAGTATTAGTGATCTGGTGCGTTGTAGGGATGGTTTACTGTTATATAGCTTTTCCATTTTGTTATGCGGGTTTCCTTGAAAAATATGGTATGAACCGATGGCAAAATTGGGCCAGACAGGCGTTACCTCTTTTAGATTACTCATCAATTCTTCCTGTATCAGAGCTGGCACTAAAGATGCAAAAACTAGAGGATGAGGCACCTACAGGCGCCGCAACGCCGTTAAGAATTGCTATTGAAGTTGATTCTATGGATGATGTCAGAGTTGATAAAGTACTAAGGCAGTTGATCGAGCCACTCAAAAACTCTCTTGTTAGACAATATTCACCCTTTAAGACCTGGCTATATGTTAAGGGAGCAGATGACTCTATAGGTAATAGCTTTAAAGCGGTGCTTGAAAGCTTGAGCGTACCCAAAGATAAAATTGGGGAAATAAAAATCCTCCATGAATGCCCTGATTATTATTTAATCAACGACTGGATTGGTTTTAATATGTTTGAAAATAATCTAATTGTTACAGTTGAATTGCACAGCGAAAATGATTCTGATTTTTTTGAAAGTGCAAACGCATTTGTTTTCACCGATGACAGATTACTTGAAAGTAAAGATACACCATTATATTTATTACGCATGATGGACAGCACGCCGTATTATCTCGATGAAATAGTGAATATATATCTCTCTGCTCAGCAAGTGGTAATTGATAAAATTAAAAGATTATGGTTTAGCTCGCTGGATAAACAGTCAAAATTCGTAATGTCTGGCGCAATAGAAAATGCAAAAACGGGCATTCTTCCTTATAGCAGATATGAGTTGGAAACCGTCACCGGGAAAAGCTCTGAGGTTCAGCGCTGGGTCGTATTAGCGTTGGCTGCGGATGCTGCAAAATACGGACAAGGACACCAATTATTCGCCAGTAAATCTGCAGACATTATTCAGTCCGGGATAATCACGGCTAAATATCCAGGGCGTAAACCTGCTCCTGACATAGCAGACTTCTCGAATTATTGGAAAATCATATCCGCATGCTCAATTATTTTATGGTGTACTGGGTATCTCTGTTTAGTGTCAGAGGAAACCTTCAACATTCATCCCTGGTATTCTATTGTTCCTTTTGTGGTTGGTATATTGGTTATTTTTATAGCGGTATTGTTTTTTTCTATATTCGTGAGTAATAAAATTGAGCAGGAAATGGGTATTTACTATTCTTAGTTTTTATGAGGAAAGCGCCCTGACGGGCGCTTATTCTTCAATTTCTTTTACTGTCTTTACCGTAGGGAGAGGTATCAGGCGGCCCAGCACTTATTTCACCGTCCAACCCTTATAACTGCCGACGTTGTTTTTATCGATCATCGTCACTGGGATCAGCACGGGTTCTTTCGGGGCGGGTTTCCCCTGTAATATGTCATAACCGATTTCGACCGCTTTGGCAGCCATCACCTGCGGATCTTGTGCTGGCGTCGCCACAAATAGTGAGTTTTCGCGCTTCAGGGCTTCTTCGCCGTCCGGGCTGCCGTCTACGCCGACAATAAAGAATTCGCTACGTTGCGCCTGCTTTGCCGCCAGATCGGCACCGATCGCCGTGGGATCGTTAATGGCGAATACGCCGTCGATCTTCGGATTCGCCGCCAGCAACGCGGTCATGATCTCCAGCCCGCCTTCGCGACTGCCTTTGGCGTTTTGGTTATATGACAGCACCTTGATGTCAGGGTGGCGTTTAAACTCGGTCTGGCAGCCTTCCACACGGTTCTGGACGGCAGATACCGGTGGCCCGTTGATAATGACCACGTTGCCTTTGCCTTTCAGACGGTCGGTAATATATTTACAGGCCATTTCTCCCGCCTGGGTGTTATCGGAGGTGATGGTGGCGTCTGCGCCTTCCGCCGCCACGTCAACGGCGACCACCACAATCCCGGCGTCTTTCGCGCGTTTTACCGCCGGGCCGATGCCTTTGGAGTCGGCGGCGTTCAGGATAATCATGTCGACTTTGGCGGCAATAAAGTTGTCGATTTGCGACACCTGCTGGCCCAGATCGTAGCCGCTGGAAACCAGCGTCACTTTAACGTTATCACCGGCCAGTTTGCGTGCTTCCAGCTCCGCGCCTTTGGTTATCTGCACGAAGAACGGGTTGGCCAGATCGCCCACCGTAACACCGATGGATTTCAGTTCTTTTGCCTGTACAAACGGAGCGCTAGCAAGCAGTGCGCCAGCACAGAGCGCGGTGACTAAGGGCTTCAATCTCATGCTGTATTCCTCGAAGTAAGATGTTGTTGTTATGCACTTTGATGGTGTCGGGTACGGTATTTGTCGATCAGCACCGCTATGATGATCACCGCCCCTTTGATCACCAATTGCCAGAAATAGGAGACGCCCATCAGCGTCATGCCGTTATTCAGCGTGGCGATAATCAGCGCCCCCACCAGCGTGCCAGTGATGGTGCCGATCCCGCCAACAAAGCTGGTGCCGCCGAGGATCACCGCGGCGATGGCGTCCAGTTCGTAGCCCATGCCTAAGTTGCCGTTGGCGCTGTACAGCCGCGAGGCGCTCATCACCCCGCCAAGACCCGAGAGCAAACCGCTCATGCCGTAGACGAACATCAGCACCAGCCACACTTTAATCCCGGTTAGGCGCGCGGCCTGCATATTGCCGCCAACCGCATAGATATGAACGCCGAGTGTGGTGCGCCTAAGAATGAACCAGCACACCACCACCACCGCCAGCGCAATCACTACCAGCCATGGAACCGGACCAAGATAGTTGTTGCCGATCCACTCAAAGCTGATGTTGGAGTTAATCACCGTCGTGCCGTCGGCCAGCAGGTAGGCCGCACCGCGCAGCGCGGTATAGGTTCCAAGCGTGACGATAAACGGCGGCAGGCCAGCAAAAGCGACCAGCGCCCCGTTAAACAACCCCAGCAGCATGCCGAGCAGCAGCGCAGCAGGGACTGACAGCATGGCAAATTCCGGGATCAGCGAAACCACCATCGCCGCGACTGCGGTAGCGCCGAGAATGGAGCCAACCGAAAGATCAATGCCACCGGTTAAAATAATGAAGGTCATGCCAGCGGCCAGCACGATGTTGATCGACGCCTGGCGGGTAATATTCAGCAGGTTGCTTTCGGTAAAAAAGTTTGGCGCGATAAAGCCAAATACCGCCACAATCAGGATAAGAATCGGCAAGATACCGACCGTTTGCATCAGATCGCTCATCAGCATTTTTTTCGCGGAGGCGGATTTCGCCACCTGCTGGGGAGTGGTTGGATTATTCATGGGACACCGCCTGATGATGGGAGTCGTTCACGCCGGTTGCCAGCGTCATAATATTTTCCTGGGTAATACTTTGTCCGTTCAGCTCGCCGGCAATGCTGCCTTCACGCATCACATACACGCGATCGCTCATCCCGACCACTTCCGGCAGTTCGCTGGAGATCATCAGGATCGCCACGCCTTTGCGCGCCATATCATTCATGATCCGGTAGATCTCGCTTTTGGCACCGACGTCCACACCGCGCGTCGGTTCATCGAGGATCAAAATGCGTGGGCCGATCGCGACCCAGCGCGAAATCAACAGCTTTTGCTGGTTGCCGCCGGATAGCCCGCCCGCACGGACCTGCGCATGCGGGACGCGAATATTGAGCAATTTGATGGCGTCATCAGAAATTGCCTGCGCCTTTTTGCGATCGAGCATGCCCCAGGTGGCGTCGCGCTCCAGCGTCGCCATGGTGATGTTCTCTGCCGCAGCCAGCTCCAGAAAGAGTCCCTGTTCTTTGCGGTTTTCCGTCAGAAAACCGATGCCGTGGTCAATCGCCTCGCGCGGGGAGTGGATCACTACCGGTTCACCGTCCACTTCAATCATGCCGCCGATGGCTTTACGCACGCCAAAAATCAACTGTGCCAGTTCAGAACGCCCGGCGCCGACTAAACCCGCAAGGCCGACAATCTCCCCGGAGCGTACCAGTAAGCTGCACGGCTGGACTTTATTGCCGTCGGTCAGGTGGTGGACGTTGAGGCGCGCTTTACCTAAAGGAATATCGCGCTCTTTGTTGAACAGATCGCTTAACGGACGGCCTACCATCATGCGCACCAGTTCCGAGGCGTTGAGTTTGTCGCGGGTCAGGCTGCCGACGTATTGCCCGTCGCGCAGGACGCTGACGCGATCGGAGAGCTCGTACACTTCCGCCATGCGGTGGCTGATGTAGATAATCGCCATCCCCTCATCGCGCAGGCGCATAATCAGTTCAAACAGGCGGTGGGTTTCACGTGAGGAGAGGGCGGCGGTGGGTTCATCCATCACCAGAATGCGGCTGTTACGGTGCAGGGCGCGAGCGATTTCTACCTGCTGCTGTTCGGCGATGGTCAACGTCATCACGCGATCGCTGGCCTTAAACTGGGCGCCGAGTCGGTCGATGACTTTCTGCGACTGTATCACCATCTCTTTACGCTGGACCAGACCGCCGCGCGACAGTTCGCTGCCAAGAAAGATATTTTCCGCCACCGTCAGGTTTGGCGCGAGCTGCATCTCCTGGTAAATCAGCGTGATGCCTGCGCTAAGCGCATCTTTTGGCCCACGAATGTGGAACGGCTGACCGTCAATCAGGATCTCCCCGCTGGTGGCGGTATAGGCGCCCGCAAGGATCTTCATCAGAGTGCTTTTCCCTGCGCCGTTCTCACCCATCAGGGCATGAATCTCACCGGGCCAAACCGTTAAATCGACCCCTTTTAGCGCATAAAATTTGCCAAACGCTTTGGCAATGTTGCGCATCTCCAGAACCGGTGTCCTGCTCATGGCGGATCTCCTGTGGGGTGGCCGATATCAGCAGTCCATCACAGGAATGTAAATGCAAAATGTCAGAAGCCGTTCATATTTGTCATATTGCGATTTTTCTTCACGGAGCGTGATATGCCGCAACCGGGACGTCACTTTTTCGCCAGTGCGCGTGGACGATTGCTGTTCTTTAATCTGCTGGTGGTGGCGGTCACGCTGATGGTGAGCGGCGTGGCGGTGCTGGGGTTTCAGCATGCCAGCCAGATCCAGGAACAGGTGCAGCAGCAAACCGTTGACGACATGACCGGCAGCATGAACCTGGCCCGCGATACGGCAAACGTGGCGACGGCGGCAGTGCGACTGTCGCAAGTGGTCGGCGCGCTGGAATACAAAGGTGAAGCGGAGCGGCTGCAGGAGATGCAGCGGGCGCTGAAGCAGTCGCTGGAACAATTGGCCACCGCGCCGCTGGCTCAGCAAGAGCCGGTGCTGGTCGAGCGAATTATCCAACGCAGCCAGGAGTTACAAAGCAGCGTGGAAGGTATGTTGCAGCGCGGACAGCAGCGGCACTTTGAACGTAACGCGCTGCTCAGTTCGCTGTATCAGAATCAAAGTTATTTACGTCACCTGCAAAAGCTTATCGGCACGCAGGATGACGTACAGCTGGGACAAATAGACCGCTTAATTGTGGCTGCCATTGAAACCCCCACGCCGCGTTCGGTGATCAAACAACTGGACGAAGTGATGCCCACGCTGCCTCTGCAAACCAGCAATCTTCTGATTACCAACATCCTCAGCGATTTCAACCTGGAGCTGCATAAGCTGGGGCCGCTTTCGTCCGCGCTGGAGCAGAGCGATCTGGCGATCAGCTGGTATATGTTCCACATCAAAGCGCTGGTGGCGATTCTCAACAGCGATATCAACCAGTATGTCTCGCAGGTGGCGACTATCTCCGAACAGCGGGTGGCGCAAAGTCATCAGGAACTGCAATCCGGCGCGTTATTTATTTTGTCATTTGCGCTGCTGGCGGTGGTGATCACCGGTTTTGCCGGGTGGTATATCTACCGCAATCTCGGTTCTAACCTGACGGCTATTTCGCGGGCGATGACCCGGCTGGCGCATGGGGAATCAGACGTCAGCGTCCCGGCCCTGCAACGGCGCGATGAGCTGGGTGAACTGGCGCGCGCCTTTAGCGTCTTTGCCCGCAATACGGCGTCGCTCGAACACACTACCCGGCTGCTGAAAGAAAAAACCACGCAGATGGAAATCGACCGCACCGAGCGTCAGGGGCTGGAGGAAGCGCTATTGCACAGCCAGAAACTGAAGGCAGTGGGGCAACTGACGGGCGGATTAGCCCATGATTTTAATAACCTGTTGGCGGTCATTATTGGCAGCCTGGATTTGGTGGACCCGGATTCTCCCGACGCGCCACGGGTCAATCGGGCGCTGAAAGCCGCCGAGCGCGGGGCGCTGCTGACCCAGCGGCTGCTGGCCTTTTCGCGCAAACAGTCGTTGCATCCGCATGCCGTTGAGCTGAAAACCTTGCTGGAAAATCTCGGCGAACTGATGCGCCATTCGCTCCCCTCCATGCTGACGCTGGAAATTGAGGCCCAGTCTCCGGCCTGGCCCGCCTGGATTGACGTTAGCCAACTGGAAAATGCCATTATCAACCTGGTGATGAACGCCCGTGATGCCATGGACGGGCAGGTGGGTACGATAAAAATCCGTACCTGGAATCAACGGGTCACGCGCAGCGACGGACGTAAGCAGGATATGGTGATGCTGGAGGTTGCCGATCAGGGAAGCGGGATGTCACAGGAGGTGAAAGCTCAGGTCTTCGAGCCGTTTTTCACCACCAAACAGACCGGCAGCGGCAGCGGATTAGGCCTGTCGATGGTCTACGGTTTTGTGCGCCAGTCTGGTGGTCGGGTGGAAATCGAGAGCGCGCCGGGGCAGGGAACCACGGTCCGGTTACAGCTTCCCCGCGCCGTTGTGCCGGTACAGATTCAGGCAGAGCCGATAGCGGAACATGCGGCGAACTGCGGTGAAAAGCTGGTACTGGTGCTCGAAGATGAGGCCGACGTGCGCCAGACGCTGTGTGAGCAGTTGCATCTGCTGGGGTATCTAACGCTGGAAGCCGCCAACGGCGAGCAGGCGCTGCATATGCTGGCGGCTTCATCCGAGATTGATATTTTTATCAGCGACGTAATGCTGCCTGGAGGGTTAAGCGGTGTGGATGTAGTCAACTATGCGCTGAAGCACTACCCTCAGCTAACAATTCTGCTGATTAGCGGTCAGGATTTACGCCCGGCGCATAACCCGGCGCTGCCTGACGTGGCGCTACTGCGTAAACCTTTTACCCGAGGAGAGCTGGCGCAGGCGCTGCGACTCGCACGTAATTGAGATTCCTCCGCTACCCGCGCGAATACGCTTTGATTACCGTGGGGTGAGTTTCTTGATGAGGCGGGTTTTATGCAACGCTCCCTGACATTCTTTCTTTTCAGTCTGCTAATGATTACCACCGTTTCGGCGCAGGCCGATATTATCGATGATGCCATCGGCAATATTCAGCAGGCGATAAACGACGCATACAAACCCGATAACGGGCGGGATTACGACGACGCCCGCGACAATGGTTGGGAACGCCAGATGAGTGACGATCGGCGCAGGCAGTATGATGACCGGCGACGTCAGTTTGAAGACCGGCGTCGCCAACTGGATGACCGTCAGCGCCAGCTTGATCAAGAACGGCGTCAGTTAGAAGACGAAGAACGCAGAATGGAAGAAGATTACGATCGTTAACTGTAACTATCTAAATGTAAGAATATTTTATCCCCTGTAAGGGATATAGCTGTCAGCTCAACATCTCGCCATTTTATGTTAATACATGCACTTGAGTACAGTGCATGTATGCATTGCAATCTCTCTACTCCAGCATAATTTCCATTCCGTCATAACCGGCCTCAAACCCTGTGGGGAGCGGGTTATCCATCATCCACAGGTCGAACTGATGGCTGATATGCGTCAGGATCACCCGTGGACAGCGGATAACGTCGTTCAACGCGATAACGGTATTTAAATCACAGTGATTGCGCGGTGGCTCGCTACGCGGAGCGTGACTGCAATCGATGATAATCACCTGTGGCTGATTGTTATGAAGAAACCTCAGCGTTTTGTCGGGCAGTCCGGCGGTATCAGTGAGCCATGCCACGCGGCTGTGTGCGGTCTCCAGCAGATAGCCAAACGTCAGCTTTGAATGATTGAGCGGCAGCGGCGTTACCTGTAATCCTTGCAGGTCGAACACCTCAAACGGCGCAACGGTATGGCCAAAATCGAGGAGACCGGAATGCTTAAACAGATCGTCGCAACCCTGCTCATCCGGCGGGCCGTATACCGGGATGGTCGCCCCTACGCCCCAGCGCAGCGGAAACAGCCCCTGCACGTGGTCCATATGATAATGAGTGAGCAGAAACTGCTGGAAGCTGCCCGCTGACCAGTCGTCCATCAGATGCGGGATCCCTGCATCCAGCAGCGTCACCGCATTGTTGAATTTGACCACCCCGCTACAAGGGCGTCGACGATATTGCGCCTGTAAGCGTGCTCGTTGGCAGGCCGCGCAGTCACAGCCAAATGCCGGCACCAGCTGCGCGCCGCCCGTTCCCGTCAGCGTAATGGTCAGACTCATGGCTCCCCCTACAACGGTTTGGTGAAGCGAAAATGGCTCATGGTATAGCCTTCGCGCTGATAAAAACGGTGCGCGTCAAGGCGTTGGGTGCTGGTGGAAAGTTCGGTTATTTCCGCGCCCGCTTCGCGTGCGGTGGCTTCGGCCCAGGCCAGTAACTGGCTGCCAACGCTTAGCCCTCGCGCCTGCGGCATCACCACCAGCTCCTGGATCTCGCCAATCCAGTTGGCGTGGTGCAGATGAAACTGCAGGTGCAGGCCGATCAACCCCACGACTTGTCCGTCAAGCAGCGCCAGCTGGTAGTGCATATTGGGATCCTGCAGATTAGCGGCGTAACCAGCGCTAAAAGCCTGCAGGTCGAATTGACCCTGCTTCAACTCACAGACAAGCGCGTAAACTGCATCGGTATCGTAGAGCGTGGCGCGGCGTAATTCACAGACAGACATGTTTCTTCTCCTTGCGTCCCATCAGTGTGAGTAGTGTAGCGACAGACTGTAGCAAACTACCATCGTTGTTCAGGACGTGGCAGTCATACGGCGCATAGCGCGCCGCGCGTTCAAGGCGGGCGGCGATTTCCGTTTCGCTCTCCCGCCCACGTGCCTGCAGGCGCTGGCGGAGAATTGCCGGAGAAACCTGTAAGCAAATGGGGAGTAAAGAAGCGCCATAGCGACTTTGCGCCTGGGGCAGATGCGCACGTGAGCCGTTGACCACCACATCAAACCCGGCGTGCAGCCAGAGGTCTATCTCCACGCCTACGCCGTAGTAGAAGCCGTTGGCATGCCAGCTCAGCGCCAGCAGGTTCTGCCCGGCGCGGGTAAAAAACTCTGGTTCGCTCAGCGCAATATGATTTTCATTTCCTGCGTTGGCGGCGCGGGTGATGTAGCGATGTGCCACCAGCAGTTGTGCAGGTTCCTGTAGGCGGAGTTCCGCCAGCAGACTGTCCTTACCGGAGCCGGACGGCCCCATCAGCCAGATCAGTTTAGCCATAGTCAGAATACCCTTTTGCCCTGACGCCAGACGTGGTCGATATGGATGTTGCCGTCTTTGCGATGCGCCAGCACCAGATCCGCGCGTTTCCCTTCGGCAATAACGCCGCGATCGTCGAGATTTAATGCCCGCGCCGGATTGTGGGTCACCAGACGAATGGCCTGTTGCAGCGTAAAACGGTTGGCCTCATCGTCCGCCACGCGAAACGCCGCATCGAGCAGGCTGGCGGGATAGTAGTCGGAGGAGAGAATATCCAGCAAGCCCAGCTCAGCCAGTTTATGCGCCGCCACGTTGCCGGAGTGAGAACCACCGCGCACGATGTTTGGCGCGCCCATCAGCACGTTCATGCCATGATGGCGCGAGGCCTCTGCAGCAGCAAATGTGGTAGGAAATTCGGCGATCACGCTGCCAAGTTGATGCGATTCCAGCACATGATCGCAGGTTGCGTCGTCATGGCTCGCCAGCGCAATCTGGCGCTCACGACACATCTGGGCAATCGCCGTGCGATTGGGCTGTGACCAACGCGCCGCCAGCGCTAACTGTTCTTCTTCATAGCGGGCCATCTGCTCGTCGGTGAGCGAATATTTGCCCTGATAATACTCGCGGTACTTTTCTCGATTGGCGAACTGGCGCTGGCCCGGCGAATGATCCATCAGTGAAACCAGCGTCACCGGCTCGCGCCCGACCAGTTTTTCAAACAGCGGCAGTGTAGTGTGGTGCGGCAATTCGCAGCGCAGATGCAGGCGGTGTTCGGCGCGATTGACCCCGCGTTTTTGCGTTTCTTCCACGGCGTTGATCATCTTCTCCAGATTTTCCAGCCGATCGCCGCCGTCGCGCACGTCGCCAATCGCCACCGCATCCAGCACGGTAGTAATACCGCTGGCGACCATCAGTGCGTCGTGGCTGCTCATCGCCGAGTGGGCTGGCCAGTCTACCTTCGGGCGCGGGGTGAAAAACTTGTCGAGATTGTCGGTATGCAGCTCGATAAGTCCTGGCAGCAGCCAGCCGCCTTCGCCGTCCAGCGCCTCTGGTAAACGGCTCTGACTCTCAGTAAAGGCGCGGATAATTCCGTCCTCAATTTCCAGCGATCCTTGCACCACGTCATCTTCCAGCACCAGCTTTACATTATTGATAATCATGCTGTTGTTCCCATCAGGTGCAGGCGATCTGCTACGCGATCGCGCACGGTTTGATCGTGAAATATGCCGACAATTGCCGCGCCGCGCGCTTTCGCTTCTTCAATCAATGCGACAACGGCGGCACTGTTTTTGGCGTCCAGCGAGGCTGTAGGCTCATCGAGCAGCAGAATCGGGTAATCGACGATAAACCCGCGGGCGATGTTGACGCGCTGCTGTTCGCCACCGGAAAAGGTCGACGGTGCGAGATGCCACAGCCGTTCTGGTACGTTCAGGCGGGTAAGAAGATTGGCCGCTTTGGCGGTGCACGCCTCACGAGGTACACCCAGATCCAGCAGCGGTTGCATCACCACATCCAGCGCGGAAACCCTTGGGATCACGCGCAGAAACTGGCTTACCCAGCCGATGGTTGAACGGCGAACTTCCAGCACTTTGCGCGCCGGAGCCTGAACCAGATCGACCCATTCATCGCTGTGACGAATGTGGATGTGTCCTTCATCCGGCAGGTAGTTGGCGTACAGCGAGCGCAGCAGCGTGGATTTACCGCTGCCGGAATGACCGTGCAGCACTACGCATTCGCCATTTTTTACTTCCAGCGTGGCGTTTTGTAGCACCGGCAGACGTACGCCGTTTTGCTGATGCAGGACAAAAGTTTTACTGACGTTTTCAACGCGAATCATTTGAGCCTCTTAGTTCTGCAGTACGGACGACACCAGCAACTGGGTGTACGGATGGTGCGGGTCGTCGAGCACGCGGTCGGTTAACCCACTTTCCACCACCTGACCCTGTTTCATCACCAGCAAACGGTCTGCCAGCAGACGCGCCACGCCCAGATCGTGGGTGACAATCACCACCGCCAGATCCAGTTCCACCACCAGGCCGCGCAGCAGGTCCAGCAGCTTGGCTTGTACGGAAACGTCCAGCCCTCCGGTGGGCTCGTCCATAAATACCAGTTTGGGATGGGTGACGAGGTTGCGGGCGATCTGCAGGCGTTGCTGCATGCCACCGGAAAAGGTGGTTGGCAGGTCGTCGATACGCGAGGCGGGGATCTCCACCTCCTCCAGCCAGCGCTGTGCGGTGGCGCGGATGTCGCCATAGTGACGCGCGCCGGTGGCCATCAGGCGCTCGCCGATGTTGCCACCGGCGGAGACCTGACGGCGCAGACCATCCAGCGGATGCTGGTGCACCACGCCCCATTCGGTGCGCAGCAGACGGCGACGATCGGCCTCGTTCATGCCGTACAGCGAGCGGTTCTGATACAAAATCTCACCGCTCTGTGGCGTCAGCCGTGAAGAGATCGATTTCAGCAGTGTGGTTTTGCCCGAGCCGGACTCGCCGACGATACCCAGCACTTCGCCAGGCCACAGGTCAAAAGAGACATCGCTGAAGCCTTTGCCCGGCGCGTAGAGATGAGTCAGGTTGTTGACTGAAAGCAGCGGTTGCGTCATTTGCTGAGGGCCTCGCTCTGTTGGCGGCAGTAGTCAGTGTCGGAGCAGACAAACATGCGTTTGCCGGTGTCATCGAGCACCACTTCATCGAGATAGCTGTGGGTTGAGCCACAAATGGCACAGGGCTCATCCCAGCGCTGTACGGTAAACGGGTGATCGTCGAAATCGAGGCTTTCCACGCGGGTGTAAGGTGGTACGGCATAGATGCGCTTTTCGCGGCCTGCGCCAAACAGTTGCAGGGCCGGCATCATGTCCATCTTCGGGTTGTCGAATTTCGGGATGGGCGACGGGTCCATGACGTAGCGGTCATTGACCTTCACCGGATAGGCGTAAGTGGTGGCGATATGACCGAAGCGGGCAATATCTTCATACAGTTTCACCTGCATGATGCCGTACTCTTCCAACGCGTGCATGGTGCGGGTTTCCGTTTCGCGCGGTTCGATAAAGCGCAGCGGTTCGGGGATCGGTACCTGGAAGATAATGATTTGATCTTCCACCAGCGGCGTTTCCGGGATGCGATGGCGGGTCTGGATCAGCGTCGCGTCTTCCGTACGCTCGGTGGTATTGACCCCGGTTACGCGTTTGAAGAAGTTGCGAATCGACACGGCGTTGGTGGTGTCATCCGCGCCCTGGTCAATCACCTTCAGCACGTCTGGTTCGCCAATCACGCTGGCTGTGAGCTGAATACCGCCCGTTCCCCAGCCGTAAGGCATCGGCATTTCGCGACCGCCGAACGGTACCTGGTAACCGGGGATCGCCACCGCTTTCAGAATTGCACGGCGGATCATGCGCTTGGTCTGCTCATCAAGATACGCAAAGTTATAGCCGGAGAGGTTAGTGGTCACGGGTAGACTCCTGTTGCAGGCGTTTGAGCAGTTCCAGCTCAGCCTGGAAATCGACGTAATGGGGAAGTTTGAGGTGCGATACAAAACCCGCCGCCTCGACGTTATCCGCATGCGCCAGCACGAACTCTTCGTCCTGCGCCGGTCCCGTGACCGTCTCATCGTAATCGGCTGCCTGTAGAGCGCGGTCCACCAACGCCATCGCCATCGCTTTGCGCTCGCTCATGCCGAACACCAGTCCGTAGCCGCGGGTAAAATGGGGGGAATCGTTTTCCGGCGCGACAAAACCGTTGACCATTTCGCATTCAGTCATCAGCAATTCGCCGACGTTCACCGCAAATCCCAGCTCTTCCGGGACGGTTTCCAGTGCCACATAGCCGCTGCGGATTTCGGCGGCAAACGGATGATTGCGCCCGTAGCCGCGCTGGGTGGAGTAGGCCAGCGCCAACAGATATCCCTCGTCGCCACGCATCAACTGCTGCAGGCGTGAAGCGCGTGAACAGGGGTAAACCGGCGGCGTGCGGGTGATGTCATCGGGTTGAGCGCCGTCGTCCTCTTCGCGCTTTGCCAGCCCCTGATTCGCCAGCAGGGAAAAAACGTGCGGGGAGGCATCTTGTTTGCTATCAGCGGTGCGCAGTGGCGGCGTTTCGCCATTGGCCAGCAGGGTAAAATCCAGCAGACGATGGGTGTAGTCGTAGGTTGGACCCAACAGTTGCCCGCCGGGAATATCCTTGTAGATGGCGGAAATACGTCGTTCGAGGTGCATCTCGGCGCTGTTTACCGGCTCGCTCACCGCCACTTTTGCCAGCGTAGTGCGGTAGGCGCGTAGCAAAAAGATAGCTTCTACGCTATCGCCGCTGGCCTGTTTGAGCGCCAGTGCCGCCAGTTCACGATCGGCGATGCCGCCTTCGGTCATTACCCGGTCGACGGCCAGGTTCATCTGCTGTTCGATTTGCGCCACGCTCAGTTCAGCAATGGTCTCATCGCCCCGGCGTCGGTTTTCTTGCAGGGCGTGGGCGTTGGCTATCGCCTTCTCGCCCCCTTTGACGGCGACGTACATCAGCACACCTCCACATGGGTGGTTCGCGGAATAGCCAGCAGGCGCTCGCCGCAAGTGAGGATCAGATCGACTCCCAGCGGGAACGGGTGCGGACGCTCGGTGAGTTCGTGAATCAGGCATTCCGGCAGTTGCGGCGCGATCATGCGCTCTTCAGCGATACCGGCCCCGGTCAGACGCAGCATGCGTCCGCCGCTTAAGCCAGAGATTTGCACAATCAGCGTGGCGCTGGTTTCTGGCGCGACGGCGGAACCGGCAGAGAGGGCGTTTAGCTGTTCGCTGCTAATGTGTCCGTCGGCGACGGCAAAGGCTGCCAGTTGCGGCTGATCCACCAGCGGCGCGTTGGTGTGAAAACGCAGGTTCTGTCGGGCGATATCGTTATCCATCGACGGTGCCAACCAGACCGGCGTGTCGCCGTCAACCAGGGTCAGCAGCACGCTGGTGGTTGCCAGGCCCAGCGGCTGCCAGCCGTGTTTCAGTTGATGCAGGGCGACGATGACGCCCGGTTCGCTCATGGCTTTCAGCAGGCGACGAAAGCTCTGCTGAGCATCCTGAACGGGTAAATTAAATGCGGTCTGTAAGGTCATGCGTTATCTCCGCGTACCAGCGTGAAGAAGTCGACCCGGCTGGCGTTGACTTCGGCACGGCGTGCGCTAATCAGCGCCTCGCGTTCCGCTTCCAGCGGGGCAATTAAGGTTTCCATTAGGTTCTGGAAATGCGTTTGCTCCTGCAGCAGTGCGTCAATGACTGCGCACTGCTCGGCATGGCGTTTGTTGCGTCCCAGCAGGTAGCCGTAACCCAGCGTGCCGCTTTTCAGGCGTATTACTGCACGGGTAATCGTGGTGTCACCGGCAAAGAAGCGGTTGCCGGTGCCGCCCATGCGGGCCTGGATCTGCATCAATCCGCATTCAGGTGCGCGGATGAGTTCATAGTCCGGCGTCAGTTTGAGCGCGTTGATGCGGGCGTTCAGGGCATCGGCATTGCTGTAAGCCAGCGCGCGCATCCAACGCTGGCGGGTGGCGGTATCGAAATGCATTCAGTGCTCCATAGTGAATTCGATCATGTCGGCGCGGGTCAGGCTGACGGAATATTCCGCCGCGTGTTCTTCGCCTTCACGGTGGTTCAGGGTGCGCACGCACAGCAGCGGCGCCATATTGGGGATTTCCAGTACCTTGCTCTCTTTGGCCTGTGCGCGGCGGGCGCTGATGCGCGTCTGCGTCCGTAGCAGCGTCAGACCGGACCGTGCGTGCAGGTAGTCGTGCAGTGAGCCGCTGTTGAAGTCCTGCAGCAGCGGCCACAGCGTGAGGTCGGAAAAATAGTGGTCGATCTGGCACAGCGCGATGCCGTTTACCCGGCGCAGAGTGCGCAAATGAATCACGTTATCGCCCTCGTTAATGCTGAGCGCGTCGGCAATGTGGCCGGAGGCCGGGCGCAGTACCGCCAGCAGTTTTTCGCTGGTGGGATGACTGCCCTGGTCCAGCAGGTTCTGGCTAAAGCGCGCCTGAGCATTGAGCGGGTAATCGAATGGGCGCATCAGCACCAGTACGCCGACGCCCTGGCGACGTTGAACCCAACCGCGATCAACCAGCTGGTCAATGGCGCGGCGCAGGGTGTGGCGGTTAACATCAAAACGCGCGGCAAGCTGATGCTCGGCGGGCAGATAGTCGCCGCAGCGGTAATGTTGACGTAGCTCCTGCTCAAGTCTCGCGGCAATTTCCTGATAACGCGTTGGATAACTGGTCGGATGTGTAGACAAGTGCATAGCAATCAATGCCTCGTTAATCAGATAAAGTGCTTACGCAAACGCTGGGAAAGGAAATCCAACAGGCTGACAGTGACGATGATTAACACCATCAGGGCGCAGGTTTGCTGGAACTGAAAGCCGCGAATCGCCTCCCATAAGGTCACGCCAATACCACCTGCGCCCACCATGCCGACTACCGTGGCCGAGCGAACATTGGATTCAAAGCGATACAACGAGTAGGAGATCAGTAGCGGCATGACCTGTGGCAGAACGCCGTACAGAATCTCTTCAATTTTGTTGGCTCCGGTGGCGCGAATACCTTCTACCGGACCCGGCTCAATGGCTTCTACCGCTTCGGAAAGCAGCTTGGAGAGTACCCCTGTGGTGTGGATAAACAGCGCCATCACCCCGGCGAATGGCCCTAACCCGACGGCGACCACGAACAGCATGGCGAAGACCATTTCATTGATGGCGCGGCAGGCGTCCATCAGGCGACGCATCGGCTGGTAAATCCACCACGGCACGAGATTGTCGGCGCACATCAGGCCGAAGGGAATCGACAGCACCACGGCGAGGGCGGTCCCCCAAACGGCGATTTGCAGAGTGACGGCCATTTCACCGAGATAGTCCTGCCACTGGCTGAAATCTGGCGGGAAGAAGTCGGCGGCGAAGGTCGCCATATTGCCGGAATCCTCGATCAGCGTGAGCGGGGCCATTTCGGCACCTTTCCACGAGACCACCAGTACGGCGAGAAGAATGGCCCAGCTCAGTAGTGAGAACCAGCTACGTTTGGGCGGGGCAACGGTGATGGTTTGCATGTTTGACTCCGTTGGAACGTGTATTTGCGTGGCAGGCCGGATAAGCGCAGCGTCATCCGGCCCACAAATCACTGCACCGCTTTGCTGACGCTGGTCATGGCTCCCAGGGCTGCGGTCAGACGGTCCAGGTCGTCGAGCTGCGCTTTCAGCGCCGAGGTTTTGCTGGTTTTCTCTTCCTCGTTCAGCCCTTTGTTGTCCTTCACGCTCTGCATCTCTTTAAACAGCGCCAGTTGGCGAATCGGCACCAGCTGTAAGTCGCTGGAGGCACGGAACGGCGCCCATCCCAGGCGTTCCAGTACGGTTTTCTGTTCCGGCGTTTTGCCGTAATTCATAAAGAAGTCGTACACCTTGTCCTTGGTGTTTTCGGAGAGATTTTTACGCCAGACGATCGGATCGCCCGGAATCAGCGGTGACTTCCAGATAACTTTCAATTCTTTTAGTTTGTCCGGCGCGGACGTTTTCAGCTTGTCGAGGTTTTCGGTGTTGTTGGTGGCGACATCGACCTGTTTGTTGGCGACGGCCAGAGCGTTGGTTTCGTGCCCGGCGTTAACGGTGCGTTTGAAGTCGCTGGCGGAGATGTTGTTTTTGGCGAAGACGTAATAACCGGGAACGAGGAAGCCTGATGTCGAGTTTGGATCGCCGTTGCCGAAGGTCAGATCCTTACGTTTGGCGATCAGATCGTTCAGGTTATTGATCGGACTGTCTTTGTTAACGATCAACACGCTCCAGTAACCCGGGGATCCGTCGGCGGCGACGGTCTGGGCAAACACTTGCCCGTTAGCGCGATCCACCGCTTCCATTGCCGAGAGATTGCCGTACCAGGCGATATCCACTTTGTTAAAGCGCATGCCCTGGATGATCCCGGCGTAGTCTGGCGCGAAGAAGGCGTTTACCTTCACGCCCAGCGATTTTTCCATGTCCTTCAGGAACGGTTCCCACTGTGGCTTCAGGTTTTGCTGTGATTCGGTCGAAATAATGCCAAAGTTCAGCGCTTTCTCTTGCTCCTCGGCAAATGCTGGACTGAGCAGAGTACTGACGCTGAACATGCCGGTGAATGCCAGCGCGGCAACAGCCTTGTAATTCATGTTTATTCCTCAGTTCGGACAAAGTTAAGCAGCCTGCGCGTTCTGTTCGACGCGGTTCATGCTGCGGTAAAGATGGTCAAAACGATCGTTATCAAAATGCTGGCTGCTGCCATCAAAGAAGACGTTGCCCTGGCGCAGCGCGACAATGCGTTCGCAGTAGCGCAGGGCGTAATCCACCTGATGCAGCGTGACGACCACGGTGATGCCGTCGGTCTGGTTGATGTCGCGCAGGGTGTCCATCACGATGCGTGCGGATTCTGGATCCAGCGAGGCAATAGGCTCGTCAGCAAGGATTACTTTTGCCTGCTGCATTAACGCGCGGGCAATCGCGACGCGCTGCTGTTGCCCGCCCGAAAGCGTGGAAACGCGTTGGTAGGCAAAGTGCGCCATGCCAACGCGGGTTAACGCTTGTAATGCGCGCTGTTTCTGCTCAGCGGTAAACCAGCTAAAACAGGTGCGCCAGAACGGCGTGCTGCCGAGCGCGCCAATCAGAACGTTCTCTAGCACCGTCAGGCGATTCACCAAATTGAACTGCTGGAAGATGTAGCCGGTGTGGGCGCGACTTTTGCGGATATCGCGCGCCAGGCGGCCTTCATGTTGAACGGTGCGACCCAAAAGTTCGACGTGGCTACCGGGTGATTTATCACCGACGATCAAGCCGCTTAAATGACGTAAAAGGGTGGATTTGCCGGAGCCAGACGGCCCAAGCAGAGCCACCATCTCACCGGAACAGATGTTCAGATCAACCGCATTAAGCGCCTGATGTTGATTGAAGGATTTGGAGAGTTTTTCGACGCGAATAATCGTTTGCATGTTGCGGCCTCCCTAAAAAAGTGGCCCCATCGTGGCGGATCAATGTGACGTTTTCGTTAAGGGATGGTTACTTGGCGATGAAGAGTTGAGCGATATTTGATGACAGTACGGGAGGGTTGGCCTCCCGTTTGATTACTCGGATAGCGGCTGCTGTTTGACGACGTTGATCATCCACGGGACACCATACTGGTCACTCACTTTACCGAAACCGTGGGCCCAGAAGGTTTCCTGCCAGTCCATTTCGATTTTTCCGTTTGCTGCCAGGTTATCAAACCAGCGTTTACCTTCGTCGACGTTTTGCGTGTCGAGCACTAGCGTAAAGCCGGAGTAGTGGGCATTTCCGTCAGGGGCGCTATCGCTCATCATGATGTCGCTGCCCGCAACGCGCAGGTTGGCGTGGGCAATGGCGGTATCAGGGAATTTCATAGCGGAAGGGCAGCCTTCTTCACTGTCCTGCGCCGATTTTGGCATTTCACTGAAGTTGATTTTGTAGAGCAGCTCAGCGCCTAACGTTTTTTGATAGAAAGCGATAGCGTCGGCGCAGTTGCCTGCAAAGGAGATATAGGGACTTAACGGCATAATCTTTACCTCAGGTAAAAGAAACCAGTTAAGTGTAGTTATCGTCTGCATAAACAAACCAGGCGGGAAGTATGAGCTTCCCGCCTGGTTGATGAGCTGGTGTAGGCCTGACGAGCGTAGCGCCATCAGGTAATTTGCATCAGTTCTTTTTCACAAACTCAGATTTTAGCTTCATTGGACCAAAGCCATCGATTTTGCAATCGATGTTGTGGTCGCCTTCAACCAGACGAATGTTTTTTACTTTGGTCCCGATCTTCAGCATGGAAGAGCTACCTTTTACCTTCAGGTCTTTCACGACGGTAACGCTGTCGCCGTCGGCCAGCAGGTTGCCGTTGGCATCTTTAACGATCAGTTCGTCGCTGTCGTGAGCCGGTTCAGCATCGTTCCATTCGTGAGCGCATTCCGGGCAGATGAACATGCCGTTATCTTCGTAAGTGTATTCGGAGTTGCATTGTGGGCAGTGTGGTAATGACATGTGGATTTCCTCAAAAGTCAGCAGGGGCAAATGCGCCCAAAAAATGGCAGATTGCCGAAAAAGGCCGCAATTATACATAAAATCCCTGCTTTTGTCGGGACTACTGCGCAATTAAGCAAAATGATCTGCTGTAAAGACCCCTTGCATTAACCTCAATGAAAGTATGGCGGAATATTTTTTAAGGGAAATTGCTACGCCAGGTTATTTAAGATAAGGTGAGGCGAAATATCTGATATTCATAGGTAACATCGCCTGGGGATGTCTAAGTCATTGTGATTAAATATCTCATACCCCCTTAATTTTAGTAGGGGGATTAAGCTGGCATTTTTTAAAACTGAACTACGCTGTTTATCTTTCTTACTTATTACATAAGTGAGAGGCTTCATGCCAGCGGTTGTACGTCAAAATTATTTTAATAATATCAATTGGTTGTTTTGATTTTAATTATTTCCACACGTAATTATAAAAGCCAAAAAATCTATAAATAAAACGATTGGGCTAAATAAAAGTAATGTTATTTGCGTTAAGGAAAGATTTTCCATGCACACACAGACAATATATGAATTAAGTCAGGAAGCGGAACGCTTGCTGATGCTTTCGCTTGAACATCTCAGGCAATTGCAAACATTGCCTATAACGTCGTTAGATGATGTTGCGCTAAAACAAGGAGAGCATAGCAGACAGGTGGTCCAGCCCCTGCATTTCAGCGCGCGTGGCATGGATGTCCAGCAAGCAACACTCAACAATGAGCTGCGCAAGATTACGCGTCTGGAGATGGTGCTGGCGATTGTCGGCACTATGAAAGCAGGGAAGTCGACGACGATTAACGCAATTGTGGGGACCGAAGTTTTACCTAATCGTAATCGCCCGATGACGGCGTTACCGACGCTAATCCGCCATACGCCGGGACAGAAGGAACCGGTTCTGCATTTTTCACATGTCGCGCCGATCGATGCTTTGATGAAAGTTTTACAGCAGCGCGTGCGCGAGTGCGATCGCCAGCGTCTTACGCAGACCCTGGAGATTGATAAGGATATGAATCTCCTGCTGCAACATATTGAAAATGGTGTCGCATTTGAACGCTATTATCTTGGCGCACAGCCTATTTTCCATTGCCTTAAAAGCCTGAATGACCTGGTGCGTTTGTCAAAGGCGCTGGAGGCTGATTTTCCTTTTGCCGCTTATGCCGCGATTGAGCACATTCCGGTTATCGAGGTTGAATTTGTCCATTTAGCCGGACAGGCGAGTTATCCGGGACAATTAACCCTGCTGGATACGCCAGGGCCGAATGAGGCCGGGCAACCGCACTTACAAAAGATGTTGAATGAACAGCTGGCGCGGGCTTCCGCGGTACTGGCGGTGTTGGATTACACCCAACTGAAGTCTATTTCTGATGAAGAAGTGCGTCAGGCGATTATGGCGGTCGGAAAGTCAGTGCCGCTGTATGCGCTGGTGAACAAATTCGATCAGAAAGACCGCAACAGTGATGATGAAGAGCAGGTGCGGGCGCTCATTTCCGGTACGCTGATGCAAGGGGGAATTGCCCCAGAGCGAATTTATCCGGTTTCTTCTATGTGGGGTTATCTGGCGAACAGGGCGCGTCACGAGTTGATGACCCACGGGCGGTTGCCGGATCATCAGGTGCAACGTTGGGTACAGGATTTTGCCGAAGCGGCGCTTGGCAGACGCTGGCACACCACCGATCTTGAGGATATGGAGCACATCCGTCATGCCGCCGATCTGTTGTGGGAGGATTCTTTGTTTGAGCAGCCGATCCAGAAAGTGATTCACGCCGCTCACGCCAATGCTTCGCTGTATGCGCTACGCTCAGCGTCGCATAAGTTATTGAACTATGCGCAAAGCGCGCATGAATACCTGGAGTTTCGCGCCCACGGGTTAACGGTCGCCTATGAAAAGCTACGGTTGAACATCACGCATATTGAAGAGGATATGCAGCAGTTAGAAGTGAGCCAGGGGCGGGTGAGCGATGAAGTCAGTCATGAGGTAGAGCTGACTTTGGCGGCTGCCGCGGCCTATCTCAGTGAGCAACAGACCGAGATTCTTCGCAGTATCAACACGTTTTTTGTCAAAGAAAACGTTCTGATGATGTCTCGGCATGGCCTTGGAGCTGGCGTTTCCTCGGTAGAAATGGCCGGAGAAATGCTGGTGCTGCATGATGAAGGGCAGGCGAAAATCGTGCTGGATAAAATACGATCGTCCTGTGAGGTCGTATTGCTGGCAGCGCAGGAAAGTATGAGTCGGGATTTAGCTCTGCGCTTTGAGCAGCTTGAGTCGACGCTGTCCCGGGCGCTAAACGACGCTATGCGCCCTATTGAGCAGCGGGTGAAAGAGGAACTTAATCATGCTGGTTTTCGTGCGCGGATCCGTTTTCCGGCGTTTCATACGGCGATGTTTAACTTCAATACCCGCCAGTTGTTTAACGAGGCCATTGAACAGGATATTCCGGTAGAAAATCCGCCGTCGACTGGTGGCGCGGTGCGGGATACGTTCTCTCGCTGGCTGAATCAACCCAACTGGGGATGGAATGATTACGTCGAAACAAAAACGCGTTATCTCATTGATATGGGAGCTCTGCATAAAAACCTTGTGCACTACGTCACCCAGTTTTGCCAACAAATTCGTAAAGCTTTAGCGGCTCAGGTCGATATTTCCGTTACGGCAGGCATGGCCACGTTTTTTGCTGACTTTTCACTGTGTTTGACGCAATTACAGGCGAGCCTGCGTGAGAGTCTGACCCTGCGTCAGCAAAATGAATCTGCGGTGAATGCCCTGAACGAACAACTGCAGCATTGTATTACGACTGCGGCATGGCTTTATGAAGATTCCCGCTTGCTGCGCGACGATATCAATACCCTTTTTGCAACCGAGCACACATGACTAACGTGTTACTGGAAGGCCCCGGGCGGACGCTGGAGTGTGTCTACCCGAAGTTTATGGTCGATCTGGTTCAGGGAGATGAAACCAAACGTTCCGGCGGTTTTCTGCAACAGCAGCAGCGCCTGCGAGCACGCCTGACGCAGGAGGTGTTATCCCAGACGCAACTGCGTGCGTGGGTAATGGCGGGCGTGTCCAGCGAGCATCTGGTGATGCGGCTAAAGCTGGTGGAAAAACTGGCTGGCATGATTGACCCGGGTCATCTGGCGCTGGTACGCATTGCTGAAGGGCTGATGTGTTTACAACAAACTGAACACCCGCGTGGACTTTCCACACCTGGTCTTGTGCAGCAGATCAGTTCGCTTGCTGACTGGTTTACCCAGCGCGGCGCTTATAAAGAGAAGGCGGTGACGCAACGCGGTCTTACAGTTCAGGCGGGCGAACACAGCGAGCAAATTTTTACCCGCTGGCGGGCTGGCGCGTATGACGGTTGGTCGTTACCTGGACGCTGTTTTGTCGCGCTGGAGGAACTGCGCTGGGGGGCCTTCGGTGACGCTTGCCGGTTAGCGAATGCCGATGTGGTGTCAATGCTGAAAGACAATCTGCGTACGATGGCCGCTCAGGCGCTGGCGGATAGCGTGAATGCGGCGCCCGCCACGCGTCATTACTATCATCATTGGCTCAGTACGCCAGCCATTGGTGGCTCAGTAGAGCATCACGATATGTTGAGCTGGCTGGGGGACTGGTGCGATGCGCAACGCCATCCGGTGAGCTGGTCGGTGACGCAGCGTTGGCAAAATGTGGCTCTGGGAATGCCGAGATTGTGTTCGGCGAAGCGGCTGGTCGATGCGATGGTTGAGGAGATTTTCGCACCGCCCCAGCTCATCAGTTGAGCAGGGGCGGTAAGTGAAGCAAAGGCAGGCTTAGTGGTGCAGTGAGTCTGCCGGGGTAGCCACCGTCTCGTTGGCGACCTGGTTTTTATTAAAATGTTTGGCATACAACGCGGTGATAATCGGCACCAGAATGGCGGTGACAATCACGCTGGCGGCAACCAGTGCCGTAGCGGATGCGGCAACCGGTTCAAATGCCGGGTTGATCTGGGCGATAATCACCGGGTTTGCCACCGCAGCGCCTGCGGCAGAAGAGGCTGCCACGCCCGCCGTACCGTTTCCGCCGCCAATGACGCGGTCAGCAATAATCAGCGGGATACCGGTGATGACGATAACCGCGACACCCAGCAGAATGCCCAGCAGACCAGTATCAACGATGACGCTCAGGTTAATCGTGTTGCCCAATGCGAAGCCGAAGAACGGGATCAGCACTGGGGTAGCTTTGCTGAAGAAGGCACGAAGATCGTGATCCAGGTTACCCAACGCAAAACCAATCAGGAACGGTAATACCGCGCCGACAAAATGGTGTGGTTCGAAAGAGGCCAGGCCCGCAGAGCCGAGGATCACCATGGTCATTAACGGACCGGATTCCAGAGACATCAATACAAAGGCGCCAGACTCTTCTTTTGTTCCGTACTGGTTCATCAGGCTGGCGTACAAACCGCCGTTGGTCATGTCCATCGCTGAAACAATGGCCAGTACGGATAGACCGGCAAAGAACCCGGTTTGAATACCGGTATCAGGAATAAATGAAGCGGCAATCATTGCCACTGCCCATGCCACGGCTATTTTGGTTAATACCAGCGTGCCGGATTTGCGTAATACCGTACCGGTTGCCCGTAAATCAATAGATGCGCCGATACAAAAAAACCACACAGCCAGAATTGGCACCGTTCCGCTGATCATACCTTTAGTAAACGAACCGAAATACGCGCCGGTATCCGGAGCTAACGTATTTAACACTGCGCCTAATAACAGAGGAATCAACATCATTCCGCCGGGGATGCGTTCAATCGTGGCTTTAATTTTCATAAACGTCCTCATGTCTTGTCGCAGCTAATACTCGCGAAAGAAAAATTAATAAATTCAAATGTTTATTCGGATCTTTTAACAAAGAAAACCACTATCTCTTTGTTTTATAAAATCTAACGCGGCATACGTTGAGCGTGTTGCTGCTCCCAGGGATATTGCGTCTGGAATTAGTTTGCATTCATGGGAACATTGATTCAATCAAAATAAAACGATGTTTTAGTTATCTTCATCACATATTCCGAGCAAAAAACCTTAAACGCCATGATTATTAAAAAAGCTGTGATCTTTTTGTGAAGGGATGTAGTGTTTTTTTTGCTAGCAGAATAATAGTGACTATTGTGATTGTTGGTGAAATAAAGCGATGTATTCTTAAATTCCATTGTCAAAAAAGCGCAAGCGTGACATGTAAAAAATCTGACTCAGAATGAGCTGATTTACACATGTTGACGAAATGAAAATTTATATGTGAAGTTGATCACAAATTTAAACACTGTTAGGGTAAAGAGGTCATTAACCGCCCAATCAGGCGTCAACAGGTTCGGTTGTATAACCCTTAACCAGGGTGTGTAAGTAAACCTGCTACGCTTGTTACAGGGAGTGCGCTTGTGCATTCCCCGCTCGGCGATGACCTTGACGCATGCGGCGTTGAGACTCGACTGGAGCGTGACAGGGCTAAGTCTACGAGGACTGGTATGCTTAAAAGGAAAAAAATAAAACCAATAACGCTGCGCGACGTTACCATCATTGATGATGGTAAACTGCGGAAAGCCATTACCGCGGCGTCGTTAGGTAATGCGATGGAGTGGTTTGATTTTGGTGTTTATGGGTTTGTTGCTTACGCATTAGGTAAAGTGTTCTTCCCGGGGGCTGACCCCAGCGTGCAGATGGTTGCCGCACTCGCTACTTTCTCTGTTCCCTTTCTGATTCGACCGCTTGGCGGATTGTTCTTCGGTATGCTTGGCGATAAATACGGTCGTCAGAAGATCCTCGCCATCACCATTGTGATTATGTCGATCAGTACCTTCTGTATCGGTCTCATTCCTTCATATGCCTCGATTGGTATCTGGGCGCCGATTCTGCTGTTGCTGTGTAAGATGGCGCAGGGGTTCTCGGTCGGTGGGGAGTACACCGGGGCGTCGATTTTTGTCGCAGAGTACTCGCCAGACCGTAAGCGCGGATTTATGGGCAGTTGGCTGGACTTCGGCTCGATTGCCGGGTTTGTGCTGGGTGCGGGCGTGGTAGTCCTGATCTCAACTGTCGTCGGCGAAGAAAACTTCCTTGAGTGGGGCTGGCGTATTCCGTTCTTCCTTGCGCTACCGTTAGGGCTGATTGGCCTGTACCTGCGTCATGCGCTGGAAGAAACGCCGGCGTTCCAGCAGCACGTGGATAAACTGGAGCAGGGCGATCGACAGGGTCTGCAGGAAGGTCCGAAGGTTTCGTTTAAAGAGATTGCGACCAAACACTGGCGCAGCCTGCTGGCGTGTATCGGGCTGGTTATTGCTACCAACGTCACCTATTACATGCTGCTCACCTATATGCCGAGCTACCTGTCGCATAACCTGCATTACTCTGAAGACCACGGCGTGTTGATTATTATCGCCATCATGATTGGTATGCTATTTGTACAGCCGATTATGGGTTTGCTCAGTGACCGCTTTGGACGCCGTCCGTTTGTGATTATGGGCAGTATTGCGCTGTTTGTGCTGGCCATTCCGGCATTTATCCTGATCAACAGTAACGTCATTGGCCTGATTTTCGCCGGGTTACTGATGCTGGCGGTGATCCTCAACTGTTTTACCGGGGTGATGGCGTCAACGTTACCGGCGATGTTCCCGACGCATATTCGCTACAGTGCGCTGGCCGCCGCGTTTAATATCTCGGTATTGGTAGCCGGTCTGACCCCGACGCTGGCCGCATGGCTGGTGGAAAGCTCGCAGAATCTGATGATGCCAGCTTATTATCTGATGGTAATTGCGGTGATAGGTTTAATTACTGGCGTGACCATGAAAGAAACCGCCAATCAGCCGTTGAAAGGGGCCACGCCTGCCGCGTCGGATATTCAGGAAGCGAAAGAGATCCTTGGCGAGCACTACGACAATATTGAGCAGAAAATTGAAGACATCGATCAGGAAATTGCAGAGCTGCAACTTAAGCGTACGCGCCTGGTGCAGCAGCATCCGCGTATTGATGAGTAGTTTTCATGGCTTAAGGTTGGCTTAATATCCTTCAGGCAAACTCTCCTCCATATCCTCGGAGGAGAGTGTCATGAAAACCCGCATTTACGAAAGTTTGACCACCGTGTGCAGCGTACTAATTATCAGCAGCTTTTTGTACGTATGGGTGAGTTCTTACTGATCTTTCGCTAATTCTACCCACGCGCGAGTACCGGTGGTTCCCTGACGATTTTGCAAATAAAAATGCCCGCGATGTAACTGGGTGATTCGACTGACAATGCTCAGTCCCAGCCCAATCCCGCCAAAACGGCTATCCATCCGCACAAACGCTTTGCTCAGTTCCCCGCATTTACTTTCATCAATGCCTGGCCCTTCATCTTCGACGGCCATGACGGCATCATGCTCTGTATTCAGACTAATCGTAATATGGGTGCCTTCCGGGCTGTAGCGATGTGCGTTCTCCACCAGATTTCGCAGCAACATCCGTAAGAGCGTTGCATCGCCACGTACGACAACGTCCACCGTACTTTGCGGTAGGAGCAGCGTCTGCTGGCGCTGGTCCAGCATGGTGCTGAGTTCATCGTAGGAGGGCAGAATCACATCCTCCAGCAGTTTGACGTGCTGATAGCTCCCGGCTGAAAACGACTGTCCGACGCGGGCTAGTTGCAGCAGCTGCGACACGCTATCCATCATTTGGTCAAGGCGGGCAATTAACGGCGAAACATCGACCTTATGAGTTTTGGACAGTAATTCAAGATGCAGGCGCACGCCTGACAGCGGCGTGCGCAGTTCGTGAGCGACATCGGCGGTAAATAAGCGTTCGTTTTCAATCGTGCTGGTTAGCCGCGTTACCAGGTCGTTTAGCGCTGAGACAACCGCCTGGATCTCAATGGTTGAGCTGTGAATTTCAATCGGGGTCAGGTTATCGGCTGCCCGCGCTTCCAGCTCTTTTTGCAGATCCGCCAGCGGGCGAGTAATACGTCGCACTGCCTGGTAGCAAATCAGCAGCGCCAGGCTGACCATAAAGATGCCGGGGACGATCAGGCTGGCGATAGCCTCACGGATCTCATGCATGATGTGGCGATCGTTGTTACGATTTTCGCGCAATGCCTGTTCGAATAACTGTATTTGCTCGGTACTTTCGTGCCACAACCAGAAGGTACTAATCAGCTGAAAGACCAGCAGAATAAGACCAATCGTCAGCATCAGGCGATGACGAAGCGGGAGAGGTTGTTTTAGATATTGCAGCAGCTTCACTTAGCTTTCCTCAGTGGCAACCAGCATATAGCCAAATCCCCTGACCGTGCGGATGCGAGATTTTCCGACTTTGTCGCGCAGGTTGTGAATGTGCACTTCCAGCGTATTGGTCGACGGTTCGTTATCCCAGCTGTAGATGTCGTTATAGAGGATTTCCCGGTGTACCGGGCTGCCCGCTTTGAGCATCAGGCGCGACAGGAGTGCGTATTCTTTTGGCGTTAAGATAACCTCTTGCCCGTCCATCCACACCTGGCGACGACCGATATTCAGCGTCAGGTTGCTGACAATGAGTTCACTTTCACCCTGATTGTTATGCCGACGCAGCAGCGCCCGGATGCGGGCATGCAGTTCTTCCAGCGCGAACGGTTTGACCAGATAGTCATCGGCCCCCACGTCCAGCCCGCTGACCCGGTCTTTCACCGTATCACGGGCGGTGAGGATGAGTACCGGCACGGTGTATTTTTTCTGCCTGATTCGGTTCAGAAAGTGCAGGCCGTCTTCATCCGGTAAGCCCAGGTCGAGGACCACCAGACTGTAATGTCCGCTTTCCAGACACTGCTCCGCTGCACGGGCCGTCGATACGCCGTCGCAGGCATAGCCTTCTGTTTGCGCGGCGAGTATCAGTCCCTGTAATAACAACGTATCGTCTTCAACAATCAGAATTTTCATTCGTTTAGCCTCCCCGGCAGGGTTGCAGAATATCATCTGTCGCCTGGTATTTCTGTGTTTGCACGCCTGTTAATCCCAGCAGGGTAGAGAATAGATTATCCTGTGAGAAATCTTCTGAGCTTGCCCGTTTTTGTAAACATGTCTGAGAGACTTGATAGCGTTGCTGATAATCTTCTGAGAGCCACAGCAGCATCGGCACATGTTTTTGCGTATCTGGCGCAATCGAATACGGCAGGCCGTGCAAATAGACGCCATTTTCCCCTAAGGATTCACCGTGATCGGAAAGATAAACCAGGCTGGTGGTGAAATTATCCTGATGCTCTTTCAGTATATTGATTGCTTTATCAACAATATAGTCAACGTAAACAAGAGTGTTGTCGTAGGTATTGATCAACTGCTGCTGTGAACAATTCTGGATTTCGTTAGTGTCGCAGGTTGGTGTAAATTTCTTGAACTGCGCAGGATAGCGGTTGTAATAGGTCGGGCCGTGGCTGCCGATGGTGTGCAGCACAATCACGCCGTCGCCTTGCAGGTTATTAATATACTCTTCCAGTCCGTGGAACAGCACTTCATCGTAGCATTCGCCGTCAATACACTGTCCTGGCAGGTTCAACTCGGTCATATTCTGGTGTGGTACCCGGTCACAGGCTCCTTTGCAGCCGCCGTCGTTATCGTTCCACAGCACGTTAATTCCTGCGCGCTGAATAATGTCGAGGACGCCTTCCTGATGCTGCGCCAGTTCTTCATCGTAGTGTGCGCGCGGCATATCGGAGAACATGCAGGGTACGGACACTGCCGTTGCCGTTCCGCAGGAGGTGGTGCGGGGGAAATAGACCACATCATCTTTTTCCAGCAGCGGGTTGGTCTGGCGCGAATAGCCAGACAGCGAGAAGTTATCTCCGCGTGAGGTCTCACCGAGAACCACAATTGTCAGGTTCTTACGTTTTTCTTTTACCATCAATGGATTGCGATGCGCATCTTCGCCAATACGCACCAGCGGTAGGTGGGCCAGCCTCTGGTGTGAATACCAGGACGATGTCGCCACAATGCTGTTGGATGGGCTGAGAGATTTCACCAGCTGTTTATTGTTGCGAAACAGTGAGGCGTAATCTTTGTAGAAGAAGGTGGCGACCAGCACGATCAACAACGCGGACACCAGAATGTTAGCGCCACGGAACAGTACGCTGCGCATTACCGGGGCGATTGGTTTGATTCTTACCCAGCAGGCAATGAGCGCGGCCAGAATACCGCTTACACCGAGCGTGAGGAGCATTTTTGGCGTCAGCAACGCGAAGGTTTCTGCGGGCGTAGTGTCCATCATGTTGGCGATCATCGAGCGGTCGATGATGATGCCGTAGGTCATGATGAAATATTGGGCCGCTGCGCCAACCAGAATGAAAATGCAGGCCACCAGGCGATTAAGCCACAGGAATGAGGCCAGCGTCAGCACAATGTTCATGACGCTGAATGCGACGACTGGCATCGACAAAAACACCAGCACGTTACGCACGGAATCCAGCGGCAGGACTTGCAGCACTTGTTTGTAGAACGCAATGTTCAGAAAAGTTGCAAGATAAATTGAGATCAGCAGAATCCAGCTGATTAGACCGAGAACAGGCCTTTTAAACAGGTGCTTTAACATTAAGGGGGTTCCATCGACTAAGTGGTGCAAATCCTCTCAAAGTAAAGTTAAGCCAACCTTAAGTTCTTAATGTTGATTCCGAATCGCGGTAGGAAAATCCAGGCCCGATGAAGTTATGTCATCGGGCCACTACGGTGAGTTGCGTTAGTTATTGTTTACCGGGGCATCCAAAGGATACGGATTTTTATGGATTCGGTTGTAGTTCAGAGCGTACAGCGCAGTAATGATCATCAGCGTGACGAACGACCACATCACTTCTTTAGCACCGGATCCGATAACCGCCCAGATACAGTAGACAAACGCGATAAAGGTTACTGCCAGGTACACTGGGCGCGCTTTGCCGAAATGACCATGGCCGAGCAGCAGCAATGCCGCGCAGGTGTACAGATATGGCACCAGGGTGAAGATAACGGAGACCGAAGAGACCAGACCAAATTCTTTCGCGGCGTTCGGCGACATGCTGCTGAACTGGAAGATGGTCATCAGGATACCGACAATAATTAACCCGGCTACCGGCGTACCGGCTTTGTTGACGCGGGCAAAAATCGGCGGGAACAGGCCGTCATCGGCTGCCGCTTTGGCAGTTTGTCCGGCAAGTAGCGTCCAGCCGCCCAGAGAACCGAGGCACCCGGCAGCCGCACAGAAGGAGACAATCGCCCCTGCGGTGTCACCCAGCGCCATTCGAGCGGCATCGCCGAACGGGGAAGCTGAAACACGCAGCGCAGCATTAGGGATCATACCCATAATCGCCGTGGTGGAGAGCACATAGCAAACCGCGGCAATCAGCACGCCACCAATAGTGGCAATAGGCACGTTACGTTTAGGGTTTTTAACCACGCCTGCCGCAACGGAGGCGCTTTCCACCCCAATAAATGACCACAAGGTTACGTTCAGAGTACTTTGAATCGCGCCGAAGGTGTTCATGCCGCTGACGTTCCAGGCCGCCATATAAGTTTCACCGCGGAACCAGAACCAGCCGAAGACGGCAATACCGACGATGGGCACCAGCGCCAGAACCGTTGCGACGGCCTGTACACGGGTGATCATTTTTGGTCCGACAATGTTCAGCAATACGAAGATCCACAGTACCACAACGCAGGTCAGTGTCAGGACCAACGGATCTTTTAAGATGGGGAAGAAGTAGCTCAGGTAACCGACGCCGATGACCACCATGGCGATGTTACCTATCCAGCAGGCCAGCCAGTACAGCACGTTGGTCTGGTAACCTAAAAAAGGGCCGAAACAGCGGCGGGCATAAGCGTAAGAACCACCGGGACTGGAGTCTAAGGACGACATTTTCGCATACACCATCGACAGCGCTAAAGCACCGATAATAGTGACCAACCATCCGTAGATTGCAATCCCGCCAGTTGACGCCAGGTTTGCGGGTAGCAGGAATACACCGGAACCCATGATATTCCCCGACACCATAAGGGTGACGGGGATTAATCCCACTTTGTGAGCATCAGCATCCGTCGACATATTTTTTAACTCCTGATTAGGATAAATGACGTCTTATCATACCTCTTCAGAAGACTATTTTATGATGGCGGACCAGGGGTATCGCCAATGCTGATATTATTATAGCTTATTGCTAACTGATTAAAAATCAGGCAGCGGATTGCTCCCTATGTTGACTAACATAATGCAGTGGCGTCATCCCATAGAACTCTTTGAAAACGGAAATAAAGTATGAGGTACTGTTATATCCGCACAGTTGAGAGACCTGAGAAATGTTTTTTCCGTCCATCATTAATTGATTGACGGCGTAACGCATACGACACGTAGTTATTATTTGACTGTAACTGGTGTTTTCATTTTTGAGCTTTTTCTTTAACAAACTGGGGCTCAGGCATAAGCAGCTGGCGACCATGCTTAAATTCCAGTCTTTATGGATATCGCTCTCGATAATGTGGTACACGCAGTCGCTGACGCAATTGCGTAGCATATGCATGAGCAGGGAGATAAACTTTTTGCTGTCGAGAAAACGTGATAACACTGTGAACAGAAGCGAACGAGTACGTTCGTATTCACCTTCATCCACCGTTTCCATCACGCTATGTTGAGCAGCTGCCCGGAAGATATCCGGCGTCAGGCAGACGGCGGTCATGACCGGATTGGCACTACGTTGCCAGGGAGGGATCTGTGACAGATCTTTGTTTAAGAATCGAAGATAGTCTTTAATAATTTCACGACTGATGTGTACGACCAGTGCGTTATTAAGTGATGATAAATCAATAATATTATTATCGCATGCTACCAGTGCCATGTTGTTGGCTTTTAAACTGATGGCTTCTTTTCCGTTAATCCTTAACCAAACATCCTTCTCCGTTAATACAACAACACAAGCTGCTCTGCTGCAAACCCTCATACCCAAACTCCAGGAATATGAACATAAAACACCGTAACCCACCAAATCAGGTGAATCAAATCGGTTAAATAGAATTGTATGATGAAACCAGGACTGCAATAAAATAACGTGTCTGAAATTAATTACAATATTTGGAGGGGTTTTTCTTATGTACACATTTTTGTACGGAGTGGAAACTGGCGTTTTTTGTATGTAAAAAAAGCGCGGGGTGGTCCCGCGCAAAAAGGTATGACAGTGTTATTGTTTTGCAGCAATACTCAGGAATTACTCAAGAATGACATGTCTACCTTAAACATCGGACTCTCTAAAAAGAGACATTATGCTTTCACGCACATGACGTGATACACACCGTCAATAATTTCCGTTCCTTCGGTTTCATGTTCGAATCCAGGGAAGTGGTGGTCCCAGGACTGCAACGAACGCAGGTACCCAATTTGCGGGCTGTTGGCATCGCCAAAGTTTTCACCGGACAGCAGCATCGGAATTCCTGGTGGGTAAGGGATCACGGAGTTTGCCGCAATACGTCCCGCCAGATTTTCAATCGCGACCATCTCAACGTTGTCACTGACTATCGCGTTGTAAGCGTCACGCGGGGTAATATTCGCATCCGGCAGACCGGAGTAAGCGGCATTGAGACGGCTGCCTGGATTGTTCTCTTTCAGCCAGGCAAACATGGTGTCGCCCAGATCGTGAATACCCATGTTGGCATAAGTGTCAGGATGTTCTTCCACCAGTTCTGGCATAACCTGTGACAGCGGTGTATTGGCATCGTAGTGGTGTTTGAAAGAGCACAACGTGTTGATTAATGTGCCCCATTTACCACGGGTAATCCCCATGGAGAACAGGAACATAATCTGGAAGTCGGTGGTACGGGTCGGCACGATACCGTGGCGGCCAAGCCAGGCGGTAACCAGCGCTGCCGGTACGCCGTTCTCTTCCAGTTCGCCATCGTCGCCCATCCCCGGAGCCAGAATGCTGACTTTGATTGGGTCCAGCATGCTCCAGTTATCCGGCAGGTCTTTAAAGCCGTGCCAGGATTCACCCGGACGCATCACCCAGCAATTCTGATCGGTTGCCAGCAATGTAGCTGGCGCGTCGGCAAAGTCATAGGTTTTACCGGTCTGCGGATCGGTTACCACTTCTTTGTTCCACGGTTTGAAGAACCAGTCGCCTTCGGCGGTGAATTCTTTGTACAACCTTGCCATGGCCTGACGGAAATCGACCGCTTCGTCGATCACTTCCTGAGTGAGTGACAGGCCGCTGTTACCGTCCATCATGGAGACCGCCACGTCGTTTGATGCGCAGATGGCATACAACGGAGAAGTGGTGGCGTGCATCATGTACGCCTGGTTAAAGCGGGAGAAGTTCACGGCTCCACGACCTTCACGGACGTGAATGTAAGATGCCTGAGAGAGCGCATTCAGCAGTTTGTGGGTCGAGTGGGTGGCAAAAACGGTAGGGCCGTTGTGATCGCCCGGCGCGCCACGCATGGCGTAGTGATCGGTATAAATTGGGTTGAAGCGGGCATAACCGTACCAGGCCTCATCGAAGTGGATGCGATCGCTGGTTTGCGCGAGCAGATCCTGCGCTTCTTTGGCGTTGTAGCAAACACCGTCGTAGGTACAGTTGGTCACAACGCTGTAAGACGGTTTTTGCCCGGCCTTGCCTTTGGTCAGCGGGCTTTCGCTGATTTTTTTCTGCAATGTTTCAGGCTGCATTTCCTGCGGGTAGATAGGTCCGATAATGCCGTACCGGTTGCGGCTCGGTACCATGTACACCGGTTTTGCCCCAGTGAGGATCAGCCCCTGCTCGATAGATTTGTGGCAGTTACGATCCAACACCACGACGTCATTGTCGGTCATACAAGCCTGCATGATGGTGCGGTTAGAGCCGGAAGTCCCGACCACCACGGACTAGGAACGATCGGCGCCGAACACGCGGGCAGCATTTTTTTCACTTTCCCCAAATGCGCCAGTATGGTCGAGTAAAGAACCGAGATTGGTACGTTCAATCCCCATGTCGGTACGGAACAGATTTTCACCGTAGTAGTCATGGTACAGTCGACCGGCAGGCGTTTTGGTGAAACCGACACCGCCCTGGTGACCAGGAGCCGCCCAGGAATACTCATGGACATTACTGTATTTCATCAGGGCGTTGAACAGCGGCGGTAACAATTGCTGACGATAGCGAGTCATCGCTGCGATGGCGCGGCCAGCGATAAAGTCAGCGCTGTCCTCCAGAATCCAGGCGAATTCATCGACAAGCTCCAGCAGGTCGCGATCCAGTGACGCGGTGGCCTTTTCCCGATCGCCCAGCAGGAAAACAGGAACGTTTTGCTGGCGCTCGTGGAGCTTACCGATCAATTGCCTGACATTCAGGTGCTCGTCTTGTTGTTCCATTTGATAGCTGAACATCAGGCAATCAATGGCTTCATTTGCGGCGAGGATGGCATAACCATCGTCGAATGAGGTGGACTTAATGACGGTAACATTTTGGCGGCTTAAAGCATCGGCCAGACGTTCGACAGCGCTACCGACCCAGGTGTCCTGATGCAGAAACTCACTTTCAACAATTAATACTTTCATCATCTTTTACCCGGTTGTGGAAAGGTTGCAATTTAGGGATTGCAGACACACCGTATGAATGTGACGTAGGCAAGTATTATCCTGACAAAATGGCCTGTAAAGCGGGTGAAAAATAGTCTGATTTGACTTTATTATTTTATTAAACAAAATGTTGCGTTTACTTGTTGTCGGTTTTCCACTGCCGTTTATCGACAGGGGGAATATTTTTTTGGCTGATACTGATATCAGCGAATGATATCAACCCGCCATTGTTTGCCGACGCTGCTGGCTCAGTTTACGGTACTGCTGCGGCGACATGCCGACAAACTTGCTGAAGGTGTCATAAAAACGGCTGCTGGATCGGAATCCGGCAGTCAATGCGACGTCGAGAATGGTTTTATCGGTATCGCTAAGCAATGCGCGGACGTGATTGATCCGCATGGCGGTGATGTACTGCTTCATGGTGAGTTGCATCACGCGCTGGAAAATCCCCATCGCGTAGTTGGCATTGAGCTTCACGTGCTCCGCAACGTCGTTGATGGTAAGCGCCTGATCGTAGTTATCAGCAATAAAGCTCAACATTTGGCTGACGTAAAACTGGGCATGCCGTGAGGCGCTATTTTTATGCGTGCGTGAGGTTTTGTTGACCAGAATAGGTTCCCATCCAGAAAGGCTAAACCGCTTTAACATCAGGCCGATTTCATCGATCGCCAACTGGCGAATTTGCTCATTTGGGCTGTTCGCTTCCTGCTGCCAGCGCAGCACTTCAAAGGTACTGAGTTGCTGGGTCGCGAGCGATTTGACGACCATGCCATGGGTAACATGATTGATAAGCTCCCGATCCAGTGGCCAGGAGAGAAACAGATGCATCGGTAAGCTGAAAATCGCCATCTGCTTGCAGTTGCCGGGGCGGGTGAGTTGATGTGGGGTACAGGCCCAGAATAGGGTGATATGTCCTTGTTTTATCTTTACGACTTCGTTGTTGATCAAATACTCCACATCGCCGTCAAACGGTACGTTGACTTCCACCTGACCGTGCCAGTGGCTGGCAGGCATAGCATGCGGTGAACGCAGCTCAATATCCATCCGCTGATATTCAGAGTAGAGCGACAGCGGGCTGCGGGTCTGTTTTTCGTCGCCATTACACATATGCGGGTCGGGCGGGAGAAAGACTATCGGCTCTGTACTCATCATCACTCCATTTCCTGAATTATCAGAATCATGTCTCATCCGCAGAAAAGAAACCGCGAAGGGGGGCACAAAACCGGTCGCTATGAATGATAGTAGACCGATTATCAGGCCGGATACTCTGCTTTTTAGGTGATTTAATCCCAAAAACTCAGATCGTCACACGGCTGACAGAGGATCTGAGTTTTTGGGAATGCTCATGAGGGAAAACGGAGGTTTTCACCCGGGCGGCGTGCCACCATGACCGTGTTCACTACTGTTCTGGAGAGTCATGATGTCTGCACCCAAAATTACCTTTATCGGCGCCGGTTCGACGATTTTCGTCAAAAATATCCTCGGGGACGTTTTTCATCGCGATGCGTTGAAGTCGGCGCATATCGCCTTGATGGATGTCGATCCTACACGTCTGGAAGAGTCACACATTGTTGTGCGTAAACTGATGGATTCTGCGGGTGCATCCGGGCATATCACCTGTTATAGCGATCAAAAAGCGGCATTGCAGGATGCTGATTTTGTGGTTGTCGCTTTCCAGATTGGCGGCTATGAACCCTGTACCGTTACCGATTTTACGGTGTGTAAACGTCATGGTCTGGAGCAGACGATTGCCGACACTCTGGGGCCGGGCGGCATCATGCGTGCGCTGCGCACTATCCCGCATTTATGGCAGATTTGTGAGGACATGACGGAAGTCTGCCCGCAGGCCACCATGCTTAACTACGTTAACCCGATGGCGATGAACACCTGGGCAATGTATGCGCGCTATCCGCATATCAAGCAGGTTGGGTTGTGCCATTCAGTACAGGGCACGGCGGAAGAGCTGGCGCGGGATCTGGATATTGATCCTGCTTCGCTACGTTATCGTTGCGCCGGGATCAACCACATGGCGTTTTATCTGGAGCTGGAGCGTAAAACGGCTGATGGGGGCTATGTAGATCTCTACCCGGAACTGTTGGCGGCTTATGATTCCGGTCAGGCACCGAAACCGAATATTCATGGGAATACCCGTTGCCAGAACATTGTGCGTTATGAAATGTTCAAAAAACTGGGCTTTTTCGTCACCGAGTCATCGGAACACTTTGCGGAATATACGCCGTGGTTTATTAAACCGGGGCGTGAAGATCTGATTGAACGCTACAAGGTTCCACTGGATGAATATCCTAAACGCTGCGTGGAACAGGTGGCGAACTGGAATAAAGAGCTGGAAGAGTACAAAACGGCGGCGCGGATCGATATTAAGCCGTCGCGCGAATATGCCAGCACTATCATGAACGCTATCTGGACTGGTGAACCAAGCGTGGTGTATGGCAACGTTCGTAATGACCATCTGATCGATAACCTGCCGCAAGGCTGTTGCGTGGAGGTAGCTTGCCTGGTTGATGCGAATGGTATTCAGCCAACGAAGGTGGGGACGCTCCCGTCCCATTTGGCGGCCATGATGCAAACCAATATCAATGTTCAGACCCTGCTAACGGAAGCCATTCTGACGGAAAATCGCGATCGCGTTTATCACGCGGCGATGATGGATCCGCATACCGCCGCGGTATTGGGAATTGAGGAGATTTATGCGCTGGTGGACGATCTAATCGCCTCCCATGGCGACTGGCTGCCAGCCTGGTTACATCGTTAACACACAATCACGCCGGGCAGAGTATCCGGCGTTTAACGTCTGACGTTTCCTCTTACAGAAGGCGGGCGCTGGTAACAGCGACCCGATACCCTATGAGCATCTCTCTGACTACAAAACTCAGTTACGGATTTGGCGCGTTTGGTAAGGATTTCGCTATCGGTATCGTGTACATGTACCTGATGTATTACTACACCGACGTGGTGGGATTATCGGTGGGCGTCGTCGGAACTTTGTTCCTGGTGGCAAAAATATGGAACGCGTTTAACGATCCGGTGATGGGGTGGATAGTGAATGCCACCCGGTCGCGTTGGGGAAAATTTAAACCCTGGATCTTACTCGGTACGCTGGCGAACTCGTTGGTGCTGTTTTTGCTTTTTAGCGCACATCTGTTTGAGGGGACGGCGCAAATCGTTTTTGTTTGTGTGACGTACATATTGTGGGGGATGACCTACACCATTATGGATATTCCATTCTGGTCGCTGGTCCCCACGATTACGCTGGATAAACGCGAGCGTGAACAACTGGTGCCGTTCCCTCGTTTCTTCGCCAGCCTTGCAGGGTTTGTCACCGCGGGCGTGACGCTACCCTTTGTAAACTATGTTGGCGGCGCGGATCGCGGGTTCGGTTTTCAGATGTTTACGCTGGTGCTGATCGCATTTTTTATTGTTTCTACCCTCGTAACCTTGCGCAATGTGCACGAAGTGTATTCCTCTGACAGCGAAGCCACGGCAGACAGCACCCGGCTGACGCTGAAATCAATCCTTGCGCTTATCTACAAAAACGATCAGCTTTCCTGCCTGCTGGGTATGGCGCTGGCTTACAACGTGGCGTCTAATATCATTACTGGTTTTGCGATTTACTACTTCACCTACGTGGTGGGTGATGCTGACCTTTTCCCATACTACCTCTCCTATGCTGGAGCGGCTAACTTGCTGACATTGATTCTCTTTCCCCGTCTGTCAAAGGCGCTTTCTCGCCGGATACTGTGGGCTGGCGCTTCGGTTATGCCGGTTCTGAGCGCAGGCGTATTGCTGATTATGGCACTGGGGGCATTCCACAATACTTTCCTGATTGTTACCGCAGGGATCCTTCTGAACATTGGTACGGCACTGTTCTGGGTACTTCAGGTGATTATGGTGGCGGACACCGTAGATTACGGCGAGTATAAGTTTAACGTCCGCTGCGAGAGTATTGCCTATGCCGTGCAGACGATGGTGGTCAAAGGTGGCTCGGCGTTTTCTGCTTTCTTTATTGCGGTGGTGCTGGGATTGATTGGTTATGTTCCGAATGCAACGCAATCCGCTGAGACCATTCTTGGCATGCAGTTCATCATGATCGCGCTGCCGACGCTCTTCTTCATTGTGACACTGGTGCTCTATTTCCGTTACTACCGGTTAAATGGCGATATGCTGCGTAAGATTCAGATCCACCTGCTGGATAAATACCGAAAAGTGCCGTCGCCCGTCAAGCAGTCGAATACCCCGGAGATACCGGTGGTAGTGGCCAGCGATGCGAAGGCGTAGCTATGGAATGGCATTCCTGGATTGGCTATCTGGCGGCAACGCTGACGACGCTCTCTTTTTTGCCGCAGGCGATTAAGGTCATTACCACCCGCAACACCCAAGGTATCTCCGGTTTAATGTATGTGATGTTTGTGTGCGGGTTGGTTTTGTGGCTGGTTTATGGGTTATTGATTGACGATACCGCCGTCAGTATGGCGAACTTTCTGACGCTGCTGTTCGCCTTGCCGATTCTGGTTATCAAATCGCGTAATGGGTAGGGCAGATTGCCGGATAAGCGTTAGCGCTATCCGGCGATTTTTAACTGTCTGTTGTGCCAGCCCGCCAGCACGAGCACCGTCGTTAGCGCGCCGAGCAGGGCGCAGAACATATCCGACTGGGTATCCCACGGGTCGCCTTGCGTACCCAGAAAATCATCGGCTCCCTGGCCCATCGCCAGTGCCGCCCACCATTCGATCAGCTCATACATCGCGCTAATCGCCAGCGCTACGCAGCAGACCAAAAAAGCCAGCATTTTGCGGCCACGAACGCGATTACCGCGCACTAAAATCTCTCTTGCCGCTAGTGCAGGTACCAGCCCCTGGAAGAAGTGACCCAGCTTGTCATACGGGTTACGACTGAGATCCAGCCATTCCTGAACCTGAAAACCGACGGGAACTTTGGCGTAGGTATACATACCGCCGACCATCAGAATGATGGCGTGCAAAAAAATGAGCGTGTAGAGCAATGGCGTCAGCGGATACTGTTTTTTGGTCGCCAGCAATAATGGGACGACAATAATGACCGGCGTGACTTCCATCAGCCAGGTGATCTTCTCCGAGGCTGAGATACCGGTGTAGATAAGAATCAGCGTCAGCAGCAGCGCGCCAGTATGCAAGATTGTGACGTTCAGGGTACGAAGCATTGCGAATTCACAAGTAATGGAAAAGGTCACTATTCCCTGTGCGCAACAAAAATTCAAGGTCAGTAAATGGGGGGATAAAGGAGGCCCGGGGGGATCACTGGACTGACGCCAAAAAACGGGTGTCAGTCCAGTGCCGGGCCGAATGGGTTTACTTCGCGCAGTTAGCGCATTGTTTGCTGACGATTTGCTGGAAGAAATCGTTGCCTTTGTCATCGACCAGGATGAAAGCCGGGAAATCTTCTACTTCGATTTTCCAGATTGCTTCCATACCCAGCTCCGGGTATTCCACGCATTCCAGATGCTTAATGCTCTGCTGCGCCAGTACCGCTGCCGGACCACCGATGCTGCCTAAGTAGAAGCCGCCGTGTTTGTGGCAGGCGTCAGTTACCTGCTGGCTACGGTTACCTTTCGCCAACATGATCATGCTGCCGCCATGGGACTGCAGCAGGTCAACATAGGAGTCCATGCGACCCGCAGTGGTTGGGCCTAAAGAGCCAGACGGATAACCCGCAGGGGTTTTGGCCGGACCCGCATAGTAGATCGGGTGATCTTTCACGTACTGTGGCAGGCCTTCGCCGGACTCAATACGTTCTTTTAGCTTCGCGTGGGCGATATCGCGACCGACAATGATAGTGCCGCTCAGCGACAGACGAGTAGAAACCGGGTACTGAGAAAGCTGGGCAAGGATCTCTTTCATTGGGCGGTTGAGGTCAACTTTGACCACTTCACCTTCGCCTGCCTGGCGCAGGGATTCCGGAATGTATTGAGCTGGATTGTGTTCCAGTTTTTCAATCCAGATCCCTTCGCGGTTAATCTTGGCCTTAATGTTACGATCTGCGGAGCAAGAGACACCCATACCAACCGGGCAGGACGCGCCGTGGCGAGGCAGGCGGATCACGCGGATATCGTGCGCGAAGTATTTCCCGCCAAACTGGGCTCCGAGGCCGAGTTTCTGCGCTTCTTCCAGCAGTTCCTGTTCCAGTTGCAGATCGCGGAACGCCTGGCCGTGCGCATTACCTTCAGTTGGCAGTGCGTCATAGTAGTGTGTGCTGGCCAGCTTCACCGTTTTCAGGGTGCTTTCCGCTGACGTGCCGCCAATGACAAATGCAATATGATACGGCGGGCAAGCTGCAGTACCCAGCGTACGCATTTTCTCCACCAGGAAGTTTTTCAGTTTGCCGGGAGTCAGCAGCGCTTTGGTTTCCTGATACAGATAGGTTTTGTTCGCTGAACCGCCGCCTTTGGCTACGCACAGGAATTTGTATTCGTCGCCGTCCACGCTGTACAGATCGATTTGTGCGGGCAGGTTGGTGCCAGTATTCACTTCTTTGTACATATCCAGCGCCGCGTTTTGCGAGTAGCGCAGGTTATCTTCAATATAGGTATTAAATACGCCTTTAGAGAGTGCCGCTTCGTCGCCGCCACCGGTCCAGACACGCTGACCTTTTTTCCCCATGATAATGGCCGTACCGGTGTCCTGGCAGGTTGGCAACACGCCTTTGGCGGCGATTTCGGAGTTTCTCAGGAACTGCAGCGCGACATACTTATCGTTTTCGCTGGCTTCGGGATCATGGAGGATTGAGGCGACTTGCTGTTGGTGTTCAGGGCGGAGCATGAAGGAGGCGTCGTGGAAGGCTTGTTGGGCCAGTAGCGTAAGTGCTTCAGGAGCTACTTTCAGGATTGTTTCGCCTTCAAACTCGCCAACGCTGACGTGATCGGATGTCAGCAGGTAGTACTCAGTTTTGTCTTCCCCCAGTGGGAAAGCCGCCTGGTAAGTGAATTCAACTTTTGACATTTGCTTCCAGCCTTTTCATTTTTCTCAGGAATTTTAAAATTCTCTGCGTCTTAACGGTGGCGTGCCGTACCAAAACGGACGGCACGCGAACTGTAATTACAGGAAACCGTACATTGCGGCGAAGATCCAACCAAAGACACAGGATACGCTTACGCCGATCAAACCAGGCAGAATGAAACTGTGGTTGATAACGAAGCGGCCAATGTGGGTAGTGCCGGAACGGTCAAACTGAATTGCCGCCAGATCGCTTGGGTAAGTCGGCAGAATGTAGTAACCGTAACATGCCGGAGCGGAAGCCACGATGTATGCTGGATCGACCCCAATTGCCAGCGCGACCGGAACAATCGCCGCCAGCGCCGCTGCCTGAGAGTTTACAAATTTAGATACCAGCAGCAGAACAATTGCATAGGCCCACGGATACTCTTTCACCATGTTGCCCAGCACACCTTCGATTTCTGCCATGTGCGCGCCGAACATGGTTTCTGCCATCCAGGCAATACCGTACACCGCCACAATCGCGATCATACCGGAACGGAAGACTTCGTTTTTAGATATTGAAGCGGGATTAGTCTTCGTCAGGATAATAATCAGCGCACCGGTCAGCAGCATGAACATCTGGATGACCAGTACCATTGACAGCGGTTTGCCACTGAAGGTAGGACGCAGTTCAGAGAACGCGCCGAGCACGGCAACAACGGCGATAGCGGCAAGGAAGATCCACATGGCCAGCCAGTTGCTTTTCGGCAGCTTTTTGTCTAACAGCGTGGCGGTATCGCCATAAACGTAGTTGTGGTTTTCAGGTACGGAAATAAACTTCTGGAACTCTTCATCTTTATCCAGATCTTTACCACGAAACCAGCTGAAGATACCGATCGCCAGGATACCCAACAGGGTAGACGGGATGGTGATGCTGAGCAGGTCGAGGAATTCGAGATGCTTGCCTTCAAACGTTACGTTACCCAGCATGGCGACCAGTGAAACAACGGCTACGGAAACAGGGCTGGCGATAATCCCCATCTGCGCACCGATAGAGCTCGCCGCCATCGGACGTTCCGGGCGAATATTGTTCTTAATGGCAACGTCATAAATGATTGGCAGGATGGTGTATACCACGTGGCCTGTACCACAGAGAATCGTCAGGGTGCAGGTCACGAACGGGGCGACGATGGAAACGTATTTTGGGTTACGGCGCAGCAGCTTTTCAGCAATTTGCAGCATAACGTCAAGGCCACCGGAGGCTTGCAAGGTTGCCGATGCGGCGACCACGGCAATAATAACCAGCATGACATCTACAGGCGGTTTACCCGGCTGAAGATGGAAAACGAAAACCAGAATGACCAGGCCGATACCGCCTAATAAACCCAGCGCGATACCGCCCTTTCTGGCACCATAAAACAAACATATTAATATTATGAGAAGTTGTATACTAAATAACATTTTATTTACCCTCGCGAAAAACCCAGTCAATTTTTTGAAAAATGGATCTGTGCCACATTCTTTTTTGCCGGAATAGGCATCAAAAAATGGTCAGTATTCGATATGTCCGTATTTGCGATTAATGTTAAAATGTCTTGCTAGAATGTTTTCTTAAAATTATGGTGATATTTGGCTTTTTTCTGTGGTGTTGATCAGAGGAAAGTATCCTCAGGCGATGGGAAGCAGGGCTGGGTGTGGAGAGCTGCGGTTGACGCTGTAATTTATCTGTTTTGCGTTTTCCGCTATTACGTGAACCACCGACAAAATGGGTGAGTAGATTATTTATGTGATCACGCTCGCGCCATTTCATGATGTAATGAGGTTGGCGTGCGGATACTTTTACTTGCTCACAAAAATGTACGGTGTCCATGGTACGTAGCATGGTCTCCATTGCTACCAGTCTAGATTTTGTATGTCTGGTTAATTTCAGACTAATCCTTTATGGGTAAAAATACACACTCTGCGAGTTAGATAATACTTAATTAACTTTTGTTAGCGATTTTGAAATTAAAAACAGTGTGACGTTAATCAATATTAAAATAATACATTTAACATGCTGGATACAAATACATTTGATCTAACGCAAATTTATAATTCTGCAGCATGAGTCAGCAAAATAGGGATTTTTCATTATTTTAATAATTGTTACTTTCAAATAACAAATAATCCCAATATGTTTTTATTGGCAATATTGTTTAAGCAATGAGTAGTGCTCAGCCTGAACGCGGTAACGATAAACCGGTCTACCCGTTACGCCATAATGGATGCTGGTAAATAATATGTGACAATTGACGAGCCAGATAAGATATTTACGGCATGAGACGCGCGAGATATTGACCTCATTAGCCAGCTCATCGGTGGAGAACTCCTGATCCTGATGCTCATCAATCCACTGACACAGCGTGCGTAACGTTTGTGGCGTTAACCCTTTAGGTAAGCGCCGCGCTTCCTGCTCATTAGAGGAACTTCCATGAATCAACTGGTCAAGCTCAGACTGTTCATAGTACTGATGCTTTTCCATTTCGTTTTTCTTTTGTAACCACCCGGTAAGCGCTTCTTCAAAACGGGATGCCTGAAAAGGTTTGATCAGGTAGTCAACGACACCATAGTGAAGGGAGTCTTTGATAGTCGTTGCGTCAGCGGCGGAAGAGATGACAATAACATCACACTTGCAACCTTCGCTGTGCAGAACGGGCAACAGATCCAGACCGTTTTCTTTTTGCATATAAATATCAAGCAAAATCAGGTCGATATGATTACCGCTATGAAAGATTATCTCTTTCGCTTTCTCCAGCGTGGAGGCTGTGCCGCAGCAATGAAACCCGGAGAGTTGTGCAACATAACGACGGTTTAATTCCGCTACCATTGCATCGTCATCGACAATTAAGACATTGATCATCTGCTGGCCCTCTCACCATTCCACGGTAACTGTACAAAAAATTGGGTGAAGATCCCAGGTTCAGACTCGACGGAAATATTGCCGCCAACGTTTTCAACCTGTTGTTTAACAAGCGCTAAACCAACGCCCCGTTCGGTTCCTTTTGACGAAACGCCCTTCTCAAAGATGTGCTCAATGTGTTCGGGGGCGATCCCCGGACCATCGTCATTCACTTCGCAATGCAACCAGCCGTGTCGATAATGCAAGGATACGCTGATCTCGCCCCCAGGTTCTTGACCTAGCGCTTCCAGGGCGTTTTCAATTAAATTCCCCAGAACGGTAATCAGCACTGCCACCTGATCTTCGTTGCTGTTTTCCGGCAACTGGCTTTCATTGCTGATCACCAGGCTATGGCCTAAATCAGATGTGCGATTAATCTTACTGAGTAAAAATCCTGCGATCACCGGGGATTTAATTTTTCCTAACAGCGAGCCAATCTCTTCTTGATAATTGTTCGCGGTCTTCAGGATATAATTTTCAAGCTGCTTATAACTTTTCAGATGCAATAATCCCAGAATCACGTGCAATTTATTCATAAATTCGTGGGATCGTTCACGAAGTGCGTCGGCATAGTTAACCATACCGTCCAGACGCTGCATCAGTTTTCGGACTTCAGTTTTGTCTCTGAAGGTTGAAATGGCCCCGATGATTTTACCGTTGCTGAGCACCGGAACTGTGTTTATCAAGAGTAGTCGATCCTTCACCATGATCTCTTCATCGCGACGCGGCGTACCATTATGTAGTACCTGTGAAAAATCGACCACCTGTGACCACGCGTGGCTGAGCGTAGAGAGCTGAGCATCGTCTTGCGATTTGTGGTAATCCAGTAGCTCCTGCGCCGCTTGGTTTATCAGCGTTACCTCACCGCATTCGTCAACGGCAATGACGCCTTCCTTTATAGAATGCAACATCGCCTGGCGTTGTTCGAACAGATTGGATATTTCATAAGGTTCCAGGCCAAACAGAATGCGCTTGAGGACTTTAACGAATATCCATGTGCCGAGTAGCCCAACCAGTACACCAAATAAGATGGACCAGATGATGCTACCGCGACTGTTATTGATCTGTTCAGCAACTCTGCTTAGCTCAAGACCGATCGCCACGACGCCAATTTGTCGGTGATGCTCGTCATAGATTGGGGTGAAAACACGCAGGGCTTGTGCCAGGAACCCGCGATTAATAGCCACATTCTCTTTGCCTTGCAGGGCCAGCAAAATGTCATCACCTTTAAACGGCTGGCCAATTCGTTGCGCTTCGGGATGGGAGTAACGAATGCTCTGCATATCGGTGACTACAATGAACAAAAAGTCATTGCTCTTATTCACCGCCTGGGCAATCTCCTGAATGCCACTTTCTTCGGGCTTCTTCATTAGCCCCTGACGGATTTCTGGAGAATTCGCCAGCGTTCGTGCGACAGCAAGCGCTTTATCAGCTAGCGCATCGCGCGTCATATTACTTATTTGCGAGAAATAAATCAGATGAACGACAAGCAGCACAGAGAAGAGTACCGCACTGACCATGAGGATCACGGTGGTACCGAGCTTCATCGGGCGTTTGCGTATAGCAGTACGTTGCAGAGAGTGTCTCATCACGGTCCTGGAATCACTGTTTGTACGGGTATTATCGCCTGATGGGGTACGTAATTCAAAGGTGGTAGGGCTATGGGGCATAGGCTACCTGTACTTTTCTTCTTTTATATAACGTAGCGCGAATTTCTTTCTATATAGAGAATAGAGATTTCCTTATCTGTTTTTCTACTTTTCAGCGATGGTGGCCGCTAATCTTCTTACGATTGTGGATAACTCTGTGTGTAAATGGGTATAAAGCGGGGTTTTGCTGTGGAATGCAGCACTCAGTCATTTTTCTGTCATTTAAGGGTTGCGGGCTGCAGG
>NZ_JAOWIE010000053.1:153595-292391 GCF_030332265.1 Citrobacter sp. Cu231
CCATGCGAGAGTAGGGAACTGCCAGGCATCAAATAAAGTGAAAAAGCCCATCCTGCCGGATGGGCTTTTTTGCGTCTGTGTGCCGTGAAATCCGCCGGCTGCGGCGCAGCGCGTGCCATCGGGTGAAAAGCGAATCACGACACCGCTGCTATCGTCTTATCCACTGCATAACAAAGTCAGCAACTTGTTGTATATCATTGATATCTAACAGTGGAACATCCACAGCAAGCGGAACATCACTGGCAACTGCGATAACATATTCATCCAGTGCCAATTCTTCAGCACTATGACCGCAACCGTCGCGAAAAAGCAGGATTTTGGCGACAGGTTCATGCTTAAAGCCCTCAACCAGCACCATATCTAACGTTGAAACGTCCATCCGGCTTACCAGATACGCTAAATCCAGTTCGGGTTCTTCCGGTGTTTCTACCATTAACGCCCAACGTTGTTGGCTGGCGACTAGCGTTTGTGCTGCCCCGGCTTTACGTAGCTCATAGCTATCTTTGCCGGGCTTGTCGACATCCATATTGTGATGCGTATGTTTAATCAATCCGGGACGAATACCTCTGGCACGTAGCTCCGGAATCAATTTTTTGAGCAGAGTAGTTTTTCCCGTGCCGCTCCATGCTGCAATGGCGAGTAAAGGGATCATGATTTGTCCTGCCATTTTGCGAGTTCTTCGGGGGTGTTCACGTTCACGAACGCATCTTTGTGGTCGCTGAAGTCGACGGAGTGGCCGCCAGCCTGGCGCATAAAGACCATAACGCGTCTTTCACCGGACTGAAGATAATCCTGCAGCAAGGGCTGCATGGAGCGGTGCATCAGCGCAATGGCCGGATGATCTCTTTCTCCATCATGTACCCAGACAACCGGCGCAGCTTTACGCTGCTCCTTCAAACGTGTAACCAGATCATGAGGAATATAGGGCATATCGCACGGACAGAATAGAAACCAGTCTCCCGCTTGCTGCAGGAATACTGACAGCATCCCGGCCAGTGGGCCAGGGAAATCGGCCAATGAGTCGGGGATCACTTTCAGGCCGCTTCGCTGGTAAATCTCCCGGTGGCGATTGGCATTAACCACCACGGTTTCGACCTGCAAAGCGAGGGTATCTGCCACATGTCGCCAAAGAGGTTTACCGTCAAGCTCAAGCAGACCTTTATCGGTTCCACCCATCCGTCTGGCCTTACCACCTGCCAGCACAACCCCTGTTATTGCACTATCCAGAATCACTGATATCGCCTCTTTTAATGTGGGATTGACCCTGCTAACGTATCCGTATTGAGCCTAAGGAGCACAACCATGAAATGTAAACGTCTGAATGAAGTTATTGAACTCCTCCAGCCAGCCTGGCAGAAAGAACCCGATCTTAACCTGATGCAATTTTTACAGAAACTGGCGCAAGAGTCAGGTTTTGACGGCGAACTGGCGGATTTAACTGATGACATTCTGATCTATCATCTGAAAATGCGTGACTCAGCGAAAGACGCTGTCATCCCAGGTATTCAGAAAGATTATGAAGAAGATTTCAAAACCGCACTACTCCGCGCACGTGGCGTAATTAAAGAGTAAAAGCTTGTAATCGCCGCCACCGAAAGCCCTGCGAAATGATATCCTGAATTATTCGTAGTATTTTCGGATGATGGGATGAACGACAACGCTTTTAATTTCCAGACGCTACACCCGGATACCATCATGGATGCACTGTTTGAGCAGGGGATCCGGGTGGATTCCGGGCTTACCCCGCTTAACAGCTATGAAAACCGTGTCTATCAATTCCAGGATGAAGATCGTCGACGCTTTGTCGTTAAATTTTATCGCCCTGAACGCTGGTCTGTCGATCAGATCCAGGAAGAACACCAGTTTGCTCTGGAACTGGTGAGCGATGAAGTCCCGGTAGCTGCGCCGCTGGTACTAAACGGCCAAACGCTGCTAAGTCATCAAGGTTTTCATTATGCGATCTTCCCCAGCGTTGGTGGACGCCAGTTTGAGGCCGACAACATCGATCAGATGGAGGCTGTGGGTCGCTATCTGGGGCGTATGCATCAGACCGGCTGCAAGCGTACCTTTGCCTTTCGCCCAACGATTGGCCTTGAAGAGTATCTGACTGAGCCGCGTAACGTTTTTGAACACGCACCGCTGATTCCATCAGGGCAAAAAGCAGCCTTCCTGAAGGCAACGGATGCGCTGATCGCGCTCGTTACCGATCGCTGGCATACGCGTTTTAACACATTACGCCTGCACGGTGATTGCCATGCCGGTAATATTTTGTGGCGCGATGGCCCGATGTTTGTCGATTTAGATGATGCCCGTAATGGCCCGGCAGTTCAGGATTTATGGATGCTTCTCAATGGCGATAAAGCTGAACAACGCATGCAGCTTGAAACCATTATTGAAGCTTATGAAGAGTTTAGTGAGTTCGACACCTCTGAAATCGGACTGATAGAACCTTTACGCGCTATGCGTTTAGTTTATTATCTTGCCTGGCTAATTCGACGTTGGGCTGACCCTGCGTTTCCAAAAAACTTCCCGTGGTTAACCGGGGAAGATTACTGGCATCGTCAGACCGCGACCTTTATTGAGCAGGCAAAAATTCTGCACGAGCCCCCCTTACAATTAACGCCAATGTATTAATCGGAGAAACGTGAACATGAAAAAAATATGGCTGGCGCTGGCTGGTATGGTTTTAGCTTTTAGCGCATCTGCAGCGCAATTCCAGGATGGCAAACAATACATCACCCTGGAGAAGCCTGTTGCGGGTGAACCGCAAGTGTTGGAGTTTTTCTCCTTCTACTGCCCGCACTGCTACCAGTTTGAAGAAGTGCTTCACGTGTCTGATAACGTGAAGAAAAAGCTGCCGGAAGGCACCAAGATGACCAAATACCACGTCGAATTCCTGGGACCTTTGGGTAAAGATCTGACGCAGGCATGGGCGGTTGCTATGGCGCTGGGTGTTGAAGATCAGGTTACTGTTCCGCTGTTTGAAGGGGTTCAGAAAACTCAGACCGTTCAGTCTGTTGCTGATATCCGCAAAGTGTTTGTCGACGCAGGTATTAAAGGCGAAGACTATGATGCGGCATGGAACAGCTTCGTGGTGAAATCACTCGTGGCGCAGCAGGAAAAAGCGGCGGCTGATTTGCAGCTGCAGGGTGTTCCGGCGATGTTTGTGAATGGCAAATATCAGGTTAACCCGCAGGGTATGGATACCAGCAGCATGGATATCTTTGTACAACAGTATGCGGATACCGTGAAGTATCTGGTAGGCCAGAAGTAAAAGAAAAGCCGGTCACTGACCGGCTTTTTTATTTGAGGCTTTAATTGCGTCGAGCTGCGCGTCTTTCTCACTCCACAGCGTATTCAGCCATAGCTGAAACTGACGCTTGAAGCCCTTATCGTTCACGTAATCACCGTGCAACTCTTCATGGACTGGCTCCAGATCCACCCTCACGACGATACGCGTTAACTTACCGCTCAGCATATCGTAGAACGGTCTGCTGTTGTTTTCCGGATAGCACAACGTGACGTTTAACATTTTATCGAACTGTGACCCCAGGACGTTCAATGCCATCGCAATACCGGCCGCCTTGGGGGGAAGCAGGTTTTGATAGGGGGAACGGGTTTGCTCGCGTTTTTCTTTGGTAAACCGTGAACCCTCAACAAAATTCACAATGGTTGTCGGATGCGCACGAAATTTCTCGCAGGAACGACGCGTTGTTTCGACATCTTTACCGCGCCGTTCCGGATGGCGGAGCAGGTAGCCACGCGAATAGCGTTTCATAAACGGCATATCCAGCGCCCAGCAGGCCAGGCCAATAAAGGGTACCCAGGCCAGCTGTTGCTTGAGGAAATATTTATTCATCGGGATGTGTTTACGGAACAGAACGCAAAGCACAACGATATCGGCCCAACTGTAATGGTTACAAATGAGCAGATACCAGTTTTTCTTACTAAGACCTTCCAGCCCTTCGACATCCCACTTCAAACGTGGATTGAGGTGCAGCAGTAGCGCCAGACCCTCACACCAGCAGTACATCATGAAATTACAGAACACGGAAACCTTGCGCCAGACGACAGGAACGGGCAAAAGGAGTTTCACAACTCCGGCAAGGATGATCGGCACAGAACAAAAAATCGTGACCAATATGGTCAATACGATACTCAGTAACAGCGTTATCGCAGCGAGTATTCTCGTCATAATTAAATTATTCAAAAGGTTAGCCATAGACATTGCGCTAAAGAGGCGCAAGGGGCTGATTTTATCAGAAAACGGACCAAATGATGGTTCTTCCCTGAATAGAAAAAACAGGAATATCTATCCACATCAGGATATGAGCTGTGAAAATGGAATAAAATGCTGTGCATTTATTTAATTCATTGAAATACATATAAAAATAATATGAGGCAATAATTGCCTTGTTATATTTAAAGAGCTGAAAATTATTTATTCACAAAGTTATCCACAGTCGTGTTTGCGAGCAAAGCAGAAGATCTGCAAAAGATTTTCGACAAATGCGGCGAAAAACTCATGTTTTCATCCTGTCTGTGGCATCCTTTACCCATAATCTGATAAACAGGCACGGACATTATGGTTCAGATCCCAGAAAACCCACTTATCCTTGTAGATGGCTCATCTTACCTGTATCGCGCATACCACGCATTTCCGCCGCTGACTAACAGCGCAGGAGAACCTACTGGTGCGATGTACGGTGTCCTTAACATGCTGCGTAGCTTGATTTTGCAATATCAGCCAACTCACGCAGCGGTGGTATTCGACGCCAAGGGTAAAACCTTCCGTGATGAGTTATTCGAACACTACAAGTCGCACCGCCCCCCCATGCCGGACGATCTGCGTGCGCAGATTGAACCTCTGCATGCGATGGTGAAAGCGATGGGGCTGCCACTGCTGGCCGTTTCTGGCGTGGAGGCGGACGATGTCATCGGTACGCTGGCGCGGGAAGCGGAGAAGCTGGGTCGTCCGGTGCTGATTAGCACTGGTGATAAAGATATGGCTCAACTGGTGACACCGAATATCACCCTGATCAACACCATGACCAATACGATCCTCGGTCCGGATGAAGTGGTGAATAAATACGGCGTCCCACCAGAACTGATCATCGATTTCCTGGCGCTGATGGGGGACTCCTCAGATAACATTCCGGGTGTTCCTGGCGTGGGTGAAAAAACTGCGCAGGCGCTACTGCAGGGGCTGGGTGGGCTGGATACTCTCTATGCTGAATCAGACAAAATTGCGGGGCTGACATTCCGTGGTGCAAAAACCATGGCGGGCAAGCTTGAGCAGAATAAAGAGGTGGCGTACCTCTCATATCAATTGGCTACCATTAAAACGGATGTTGAGCTTGAGTTGACCTGCGAGCAGTTGGAAGTCCGTCAGCCGGTAGCAGAAGAACTGCTTGGTCTGTTTAAACAGTATGAATTCAAACGTTGGGTTAGCGACGTTGAAGCGGGTAAATGGCTACAGGCGAAGGGAACAAAACCGGCGGCAAAATCACAGGAAACCATCGTTGTCGATGAAAAAACTGAGCAACCTGCCACGGTGCTTTCCTACGACAACTATGTGACAATTCTGGACGAAACAACGCTGGAAGCGTGGATTGCAAAGCTGAAGAAAGCGCCCGTCTTCGCCTTTGATACTGAAACTGACAGCCTGGACAACATCTCCGCTAATCTGGTTGGCTTGTCTTTTGCCATTGAACCGGGTGTGGCTGCATATGTTCCTGTTGCCCATGATTATCTGGATGCCCCCGATCAGATCTCTCGCGACCGCGCGCTGGCGCGCCTGAAGCCGCTGCTGGAAGATGAGAACGCGCATAAAGTTGGACAAAACCTGAAGTACGATCGTGGTATCTTGGCCAATTATGGCATCGAGCTTCGCGGCATCACCTTTGACACCATGCTCGAATCCTACATTCTTAACAGCGTCGCTGGCCGACACGATATGGACAGCCTGTCGGACCGTTGGCTGAAACATAAAACCATCACCTTTGAAGAGATCGCCGGAAAGGGCAAAAACCAGCTGACCTTTAACCAGATAGCGCTGGAAGAAGCCGGTCGTTATGCTGCGGAAGATGCCGACGTTACACTACAGTTGCATCTGAAGATGTGGCCAGAATTGCAGCAGCATAAAGGGCCGCTGAACGTCTTTGAAAATATCGATATGCCGCTGGTTCCGGTTTTGTCTCGCGTTGAGCGCAACGGTGTGAAAATCGATCCGGCTGTTCTGCACAAGCATTCAGAAGAGCTGACGCTGCGTTTGAATGAGCTGGAGCAAAAAGCACATGAGATCGCTGGAGAAGTCTTTAACCTTTCCTCCACCAAGCAACTGCAAACTATCTTGTTTGAAAAGCAAGGTATTAAGCCGCTGAAGAAAACGCCGGGCGGCGCGCCATCAACGTCGGAAGAAGTACTGGAAGAGCTCGCGCTGGATTACCCGTTGCCCAAAGTGATCCTGGAATATCGTGGTTTAGCAAAACTGAAGTCGACCTATACGGACAAGCTTCCGTTGATGATAAACAAGAAAACCGGGCGTGTGCACACTTCCTATCATCAGGCGGTTACCGCAACGGGTCGCCTGTCTTCAACGGATCCGAACCTGCAAAATATCCCGGTACGTAATGAGGAAGGTCGTCGTATTCGTCAGGCGTTCATTGCGCCAGAAGACTATGTGATTGTCTCTGCGGACTACTCACAGATTGAACTGCGCATCATGGCGCATCTCTCGCGTGATAAAGGTCTGCTTACCGCGTTTGCCGAAGGGAAAGATATTCACCGTGCAACGGCGGCGGAAGTCTTTGGCTTACCGCTGGATTCTGTGACCGGTGAACAACGCCGCAGCGCGAAAGCCATCAACTTCGGTCTGATCTACGGAATGAGCGCCTTTGGTCTGGCGCGCCAGTTGAATATTCCACGTAAAGAAGCGCAGAAGTATATGGACCTCTACTTCGAGCGCTACCCTGGTGTGCTGGAATATATGGAACGTACGCGGGCGCAGGCGAAAGAACAAGGTTATGTCGAAACCCTGGAAGGGCGTCGCCTCTATTTACCGGATATTAAATCCAGTAATGGTGCTCGTCGCGCGGGTGCAGAACGCGCGGCAATTAACGCCCCGATGCAGGGTACTGCCGCAGACATTATAAAACGAGCCATGATTGCGGTAGACGGATGGCTGCAAACCGAGCAACCGCGTGTGCGTATGATCATGCAGGTACACGATGAACTGGTGTTTGAAGTGCATAAAGATGACCTTGAAAGCGTCTCTAAAAAGATCCACCAACTGATGGAAAACGAGACCCAGATTGACGTGCCGTTGCTGGTGGAAGTCGGCAGTGGCGAAAACTGGGATCAGGCGCACTAAGGGTTTACTGAATAACGGCTCTTTTTCGTAACTAAGCAACATAAGATAGAACTTTTTGTGATGTCCATTAGAATTCCCTATGTAAGGAATGAAAAAAAATTACAAAAAGTGCTTTCTGCGCTGCTCAAAAAAGAGTAAAGTTATTCACGTAGGGTACAGAGGTAAGATGTTCTATCTTTCAGACCTTTTACTTCACGTAATCGGATTTGGCTGAATATTTTAGCCGCCCCAGTCAGTAATGACTGGGGCGTTTTTTATTGTGCGAAAGAAGGTTTCGTACATACTGTAGGCCGGATAAGACGCGTAGTGGCGCCATCCGGCAATACGGTGGGTTATTCCCCGTCCTGCATCTCTTCAATCGGTGCCAGTTCACTAAACCAGCTATCCAGCTTCTGCCGCAGTTTGTCCACCCCCAGCTTTTTCAGTGATGAAAATGCTTCTACCTGCACATCACCGTTAAATGCCAGTACGGCTTCACGTACCATATTCAACTGCGCTTTGCGTGCGCCGCTGGCCAGTTTGTCTGCTTTAGTCAGCAGCACCAAAACCTGAACGTTACTCTCAACCGCCCACAGGATCATCTGCTGATCGAGATCTTTTAGCGGGTGGCGAATATCCATCAGTACCACCAGACCTTGCAGGCTCTGACGTTTTTCCAGATATTCAGCCAGCGCGCGCTGCCATTTGCGTTTCATCTCTTCCGGCACTTCGGCATAGCCGTAACCTGGCAAATCGACCAGGCGTTTGCCGTCAACAACTTCAAACAGGTTGATAAGCTGGGTACGACCCGGCGTTTTAGATGTACGCGCCAGACCTTTTTGATTCGTCAGGGTATTTAGCGCACTGGATTTGCCTGCGTTGGAACGGCCAGCAAAAGCCACTTCTATTCCGGTGTCGGAAGGTAAGTGGCGAATATCAGGCGCACTCATCACAAAATGCGTCTGTTGATAATTCAAGTTAGTCAAAGCAGTCCTCTCCATCAATCAGGGCTTTGCAGCGATTATACCTGAACCCCAGCAAAAGGCTGGTTTTTCGACGTGCGGGCTGTGTAAGTAAAAACCTCGCACTTTGTGAGACATTGCAGATAGTTTCTATACGAGATGGCACGTCGTACATTGGACTCATTCAAATAAATCATGCAATTACGAACGGGTTAAATTCTGAAAAGTTGAAATTGTTACCCAGGTTACTTGTACGATTAAGCTAAAAAGGTAAAGTAGTATCCATAGCGAGGAAGCTGACAGGATAGACGACTCAGGATGAGGGTCAGGAGCGCCAGGAGGCGAAGACACAGGATTGTCAGGAAGACAAACGTCCGGAGACGTTGATAAAAGGAAATGGAAACAACACGGAATGTTTCAGGCTAAGGGAAAAACAGGGTGTGTTGATAGCCAACAGGGATAGTAGAGCCCGTAAGGGTTGAGAGTCAGGATAAAAGGCGACAGATTACTCTGTCGCCTTTTTTCTTTATTTCTGCTAGATTCCGGCGCAATTATATACTGAATAAAAACAGCCAAAGACGAATCATGATGAAACCAACTTCTACACCACGCGGTAAAGGTCCTGCAAAAGCGCGTCGTAAAACACGCGAAGAAATTAATCAGGAAGCTCGCGACCGTAAGCGTCAGAAAAAACACCGTGGTCATGCGGCAGGTAGCCGTGCGTCCGGTAGTGAAGGCGCATCTGGTGGCGGAAACCAAAATAAGCAAAAAGATCCTCGTACTGGCAGCAAAAAACCCATTCCATTGGGCGTGACCGAAAAAGTCACCAAACAGCACAAACCGAAGAGTGAGAAACCTATGCTTTCACCACAGGCTGAGTTGGATTTACTGGAAACGGATGAGCGCCTTGATGCGCTGCTGGAGCGTCTTGAAGCAGGAGAAACCCTGAGCGCGGAAGATCAAACCTGGGTTGATGCCAAGCTGGACCGCATCGATGAGCTGATGCAAAAGCTGGGGCTTTCTTACGATGACGAGGAAGAAGAGGAAGAGGAAGAAAAGCAGGAAGACATGATGCGCCTGTTGAAAGGCGGCAACTAACGGTTTTACACCGTGGGTCTTCCCGTCCTGCTTATAACCCTTCCGGTTATATGTTATCTGGTGTGGTTATTCGTTAAACTACAGCGGTTGTCGCGGCGACAGAAGTGGCTGCGCAACCGGCTCATCACCCGCACAGGGGTTAAGCCGGTACGCCGTACCCGCCAGAGACGCCATCGGAAGGAGTGAGCATGTCAGAGCAGCTAATAGACTGGGACCTGGCCCTGATCCAGAAATATAACTATTCCGGGCCACGATATACCTCGTACCCGACCGCGCTGGAGTTTTCTGAAGACTACGGCACAGAAGCATTTCTAAAGGCCGTGGCGCGTTATCCTGAGCGTCCGCTCTCGCTGTACGTTCACATCCCGTTCTGCCACAAACTGTGCTACTTCTGTGGCTGCAACAAGATTGTGACTCGCCAGCAGCATAAAGCCGATCAATACCTCGATGCCCTGGAACAAGAAATCATTCATCGCGCTCCGCTGTTCGCCGGACGCCATGTCAGCCAGTTGCATTGGGGCGGCGGTACGCCAACGTACCTGAACAAAGCACAAATCAGCCGTTTGATGTCGTTACTGCGTGGTAACTTCAACTTTAACAATGACGCTGAAATCTCGATCGAAGTTGATCCGCGCGAAATTGAGTTGGATGTCCTTGATCATTTACGTGCTGAAGGTTTTAACCGTCTGAGCATGGGGGTACAGGATTTCAACAAAGAAGTTCAGCGCCTGGTGAACCGTGAGCAGGATGAGGAGTTTATCTTTGCGCTGCTGAATCATGCGCGGGAGATTGGCTTTACCTCAACAAATATTGATCTGATTTATGGCCTGCCAAAACAGACGCCGGAAAGCTTTGCCTTCACCCTGAAACGCGTGTCTGAGCTGAATCCAGACCGTCTGAGCGTCTTTAACTACGCGCACCTGCCAACGCTGTTTGCTGCTCAACGCAAGATTAAAGATGCTGACCTGCCCAGCGCGCAGCAGAAGCTGGATATTCTGCAGGAGACCATCTCTTCACTGACCGAAGCCGGCTATCAGTTCATTGGCATGGATCACTTTGCCCGCCCGGACGATGAACTGGCCATTGCTCAACGCAAAGGCGTGTTGCATCGTAATTTCCAGGGTTATACCACCCAGGGCGATACTGATTTACTGGGGATGGGTGTATCGGCTATCAGCATGATTGGCGACAACTACGCGCAGAACCAGAAAGAGCTGAAGCACTATTACCAGCAGGTCGACGAGCAGGGGAACGCGCTGTGGCGTGGAATTACGCTGACCCGCGACGACTGCATTCGTCGGGATGTGATTAAGCTTTTGATCTGCAACTTCCGCCTCGACTATGCCGCTGTGGAACAGCAATGGGATCTGAACTTCGCTGACTATTTTGCCGAAGACCTGAAACTGCTGGCACCACTGGCGAAAGATGGGCTGGTGGATGTGGATGAGAAGGGGATTCAGGTTACGTCGAAGGGGCGCCTGTTGATCCGTAATATTTGCATGTGCTTTGATGCTTATCTGCGTCAGAAAGCGCGGATGCAGCAGTTCTCACGGGTGATTTAACGTTTTGCCCGGTAGCGCCAGCGCCACCGGGCAAACTGCTTAGCTGAACAGCCCTACCAGCGCCGCACACAGCACTGCGGCAACCGCAGTTTGTGGCGTATGGCTTTCGACCGCACCGCTCGACAGCAGATTAATCATTGATTCCAGCATGATGACTTCCCCCGTTTGCCGGGCACGATCATACTTAACTCATCGGAACAGTAAAGCGCAAAATAGCAGCAATTTGCGCTCAATTATCAATCTTTACACAGTGACAAATCGTCACTCCATTCCGAGTTCTTTTAACTTACGTGTCAAGGTATTGCGGCCCCAGCCAAGCAGGCGTGCGGCTTCCTGTTTGTGCCCTTGGGTATGACGTAGCGCGGTGGTCAACAGCGTGCGCTCCATTTCCGGTTGAGCCTCAGAAAGCAGGTTTTGATGACCGGAACGCAAGGCCCGGTCTGCCCACTGTGCCAACAGGGTTGCCCAGCTGTCTGGCTGCATATGGGACGGTGCGTCAGGCACGGTGGTTTCAAACAGCTCGGCCGGTAAGTCCTGAATCAGCACCTCCTGTCCGGCGGCCATGACGGTTAACCAGCGGCAGGTGTTCTCAAGCTGACGCACGTTACCCGGCCAGGCCAGACGGGTCAGCGCCGCCTCGGTCTCCGGGTGTAATTGTTTGGCTTCAACGCCCAGTTCGCGCGCGGCCTCCTGCAGGAAATGACGCGCCAGACGTGGGATATCTTCCCGACGTTCACGCAGCGGCGGCAAATGTACGCGGATGACGTTCAGACGATGGAATAAGTCTTCGCGAAATTTGCCTTCCTGTACGCGCAGTTCCAGATTCTGGTGTGTGGCGGCGATAATACGTACGTCCACCTTCACGGGCGCATAGCCGCCAACGCGATAAAATTGGCCGTCGGCTAATACGCGCAGTAAACGCGTTTGCACGTCCAGCGGCATATCACCTATTTCATCGAGAAATAGCGTACCGCCGTCAGCCTGTTCAAAGCGTCCCTGGCGAATCGTATTCGCCCCGGTAAACGCCCCTTTTTCATGGCCAAACAGCTCAGACTCGATCAAATCTTTCGGAATAGCCGCCATGTTCAGCGCGATAAATGGCGCTTTGACGCGCGGGCTATGACGATGCAACGCATGGGCGACCAGCTCTTTACCGGTCCCGGACTCTCCGTTAATCAATACGCTGATTGACGACCGGGACAGTCGGCCAATTATGCGAAAGACATCCTGCATTGCCGGGGCTTCGCCGATGATGTCAGTTGTTGGGCCGTTGATCTGAACATTGCGCGGCTGCTGCTGTTCCTGATAATGGCTGATGGCACGTTCGACAAGCGCTACGGCTTCATCGATATCAAAAGGTTTGGGCAGATAATCAAACGCCCCTTGTTGGTAGGCGCTGACTGCAGCATCCAGATCGGAGTGTGCGGTCATTATGATGACCGGAAGCATCGGATGCCGCGCTTTGATCTGTTTTAACAGCGTCAGACCGTCCATGCCCGGCATGCGAATATCCGACAACAGTACGTCAGGCGTTTTGCTGGCCAGCGCGTCCAGCACCTCTTTACCGCTTTCAAATGTTGTGCAGCTTAGTCCTGCCCCTGCGAGCGCACGTTCAAGCACCCAACGGATGGAACTATCGTCATCAACTACCCAGACTATTCCTCGTTGCATAAACGTCACCTTTATTTCCTGATAGGCAGGTAAACCGAGAATTCGGTATGACCCGGCCAGCTGGTAAATTCAATTTTGCCGGAATGTTGATCAATCAAATTACGGGCAATGGATAATCCAAGGCCGGTACCGCCTTCGCGACCGCTGACCATTGGGTAGAACAGCGTGTCCTGCAAATGCGAGGGAATACCCGGACCGTTATCCTCAACATCAATCCGTGCTGCCAGGCGATAACGTACGCCGTGCAGCGTGAGCTGAAACGCGGTGCGGGTACGCAGAATGATCTCACCGCCTTCCGGTCCCAGCGCCTGCAAAGCATTGCGCACGATGTTTAACAGAACCTGCTCGATCTGATCCGGGTCGTGCAGTAATTCGGGCAGACTCGGGTCGTAATCACGAATCAGCGTGACGTTTTCCGGGAGCTCCATTGAGACCAGCGCCACTACGCGCTCCGCCACCTTGTGAATACTTTCCGTGACGTGCATACCCGGCTGTTGTGGTCCCAGCAGACGGTCGACCAGATTACGCAGGCGGTCGGCCTGCTCAATAATGACTTTGGTATATTCGGTCAGCGCCGGGTCCGGAAGCGCTTTGCTGAGCAGCTGCGCCGCGCCGCGTAATCCACCCAACGGGTTCTTGATTTCGTGCGCCAAACCGCGCACCAGATCGCGGGCGGCAATCTGCTGGGCGTGCTGGAGCTGCTCCTGGCTCAGACGACGCTGGTTATCCATTGGCGCCATCTCCAGCAGGATAAGGCCATCAGGCAGCCTCTGAGCAGTCACTGAGAGGATATGGGAGTGGCTGTCTATCACCAGCGTCACTTCGTTATCCGTAAAGCCCTGGCCCGCTTCCAGGCTCTCTCGCATCAGTCCGATGTTTAAGGAGAAATAACTCAACAGATCGGGAAGCGGGGTACCAAACAGTTTGCGGGAGCTTTGGGCGAGCAGCTGTTGTGCCGCAGGGTTGGCGTAATGTACCGCCAGCTCATCGTCGACGAGTAAAATGCTGTTGATTAAAGAATTGAGGATCTGCCCAGCATCGGGCAGCGTGCCGGTTGCCATTCAGCAGTCTCCTGAAAAGTGTTGCACCAATTTAGTGCATTATAGCTTTTTACGCATAAAAAGCGCGAGAAAGCAGGTTGTTAGTGGAGAAAAAAGCCCATCGTGTGATGGGCTAAAAGTTCCACGGCAACTCAATTCCAGGTTATCGCGCCAGCGCGTGACGCGACCTTATCTGGAAAGTACAACTCAAACGATTAAACGCTGTAGTACAGCTCAAACTCTACCGGGTGCGGAGTCATACGCACACGGTCATCTTCTTCGCGACGCAGCGTAATGTATGCATCGATCGCTTCATTGGTGAACACGCCGCCTGCAGTCAGGAACTCACGGTCCAGATCCAGTTCTTTCAGTGCTTCTTCCAGAGAACCAGCAACCTGTGGGATCTCTTTCGCTTCTTCCGGCGGCAGGTCATACAGGTTTTTGTCCATGGCTTCGCCCGGGTGGATCTTGTTCTTGATACCGTCAAGACCGGCCATCAGCAGTGCTGCGAAGCACAGGTACGGGTTAGCAGCCGGGTCCGGGAAACGCACTTCAATACGACGCGCTTTCGGAGAAGCAACAACCGGAATACGGATAGAAGCAGAACGGTTACGGGCAGAGTAAGCCAGCATTACCGGCGCTTCGTAGCCAGGGACCAGACGCTTATAGGAGTTCGTGGTCGGGTTAGCCAGGGCGTTGATCGCTTTAGCGTGTTTGATTACGCCGCCGATGTAGAACAGCGCCTGCTCAGACAGACCCGCATATTTGTCGCCAGAGAACAGGTTTACGCCGTTCTTTGACAGGGACATGTGGCAGTGCATACCGGAACCGTTATCACCGAACATCGGTTTTGGCATAAAGGTCGCGGTTTTACCGAAACGGTGCGCAACGTTGTGCACAACGTATTTGTAGATCTGAATTTCGTCCGCTTTTTTGGTCATGGTGTTAAAGCGGGTCGCGATTTCGTTCTGGCCAGCAGTCGCCACTTCGTGGTGATGTGCTTCAACAACCAGGCCCATCTCTTCCATGATCAGACACATGGTAGAACGGATGTCCTGAGAAGAATCTACCGGAGGAACCGGGAAGTAACCGCCTTTCACGCCAGGGCGGTGACCTTTGTTACCACCTTCGTATTTGGTGGAAGAGTTCCATGCGCCTTCGATGTCATCGATAGCCACGTGAGAACCGGAGATAGATGCGCCGAAGCGGATGTCGTCAAACAGGAAGAACTCTGGCTCTGGCCCGAACAGAACGGTGTCTGCGATGCCGGTAGAACGCAGATACTCTTCAGCGCGTTTTGCGATGGAGCGCGGGTCGCGGTCATAGCCCTGCAGCGTACCGGGTTCCAGGATATCGCAACGGATGATCAGAGTAGACTCTTCATAGAACGGGTCGATGAGTGCAGTAGATGCATCTGGCATCAGAACCATGTCTGATTCGTTAATGCCTTTCCAGCCACCGATTGAGGAGCCGTCAAACATTTTGCCTTCTTCAAAGAATTCGGCATTTACCTGATGAGCAGGAATAGTGACGTGCTGTTCTTTACCTTTAGTATCAGTGAAGCGCAAATCAACAAACTTCACTTCGTGTTCGTTCAGCATCGTCAAAACGTGTTCAGCGGACATACTTACTCTCCCGGATTGGTCATGGTCGTCGTGGTAACGAAGTCTTCAATTCTGCAAAAAATTGGCCGTGTCGCCGTAAAAAATATAAAGCGAAATCTGTGCCAACTTTTAAATTGCCCCTAAAAGGCGTTATCATGCGCACTATCGTGTAAAGGGGCTGCACCATGAAGGTTGTATTGCACCATTATAGTGCTTTAATGTGAACATTAAGCACCATATTGGTGCAAAGCATGTCAGATTACCCCTTTTAACGCTCCGTGAATGTGATCACAAAGAAACTCTGCAATACTTGTTTGCGGAGGATGTTTGTGATCCTGTTTTGTACTGCGATTAATCCGTGTACAATAACGCGCTATTTCTAAAATGCCTGAGGCAAAGTTGTGATCGAAAATTTGCGTAACATCGCCATCATCGCGCACGTAGACCATGGTAAAACGACCCTGGTAGACAAGCTGCTCCAACAATCCGGTACGTTCGATGCACGTGCTGAAACCCAAGAGCGCGTGATGGACTCCAACGATTTGGAGAAAGAGCGTGGGATTACCATCCTCGCTAAAAACACCGCTATCAAATGGAATGACTACCGTATCAACATCGTTGATACCCCGGGGCACGCCGACTTCGGTGGTGAAGTTGAACGTGTAATGTCCATGGTCGACTCCGTGCTGCTGGTGGTGGATGCAATGGATGGTCCGATGCCGCAGACGCGCTTCGTGACCAAAAAAGCCTTTGCCCATGGCCTGAAGCCAATTGTTGTTATCAACAAAGTTGACCGTCCTGGCGCGCGTCCTGACTGGGTTGTTGACCAGGTATTCGACCTGTTCGTTAACCTCGACGCTACCGACGAGCAGCTGGACTTCCCGATCGTTTACGCTTCCGCGCTGAACGGTATCGCAGGTCTGGATCACGAAGATATGGCTGAAGACATGACTCCGCTGTATCAGACCATCGTTGATCGTGTACCGGCTCCGAACGTAGACCTTGATGGCCCGCTGCAGATGCAAATCTCTCAGCTGGACTACAACAACTACGTTGGCGTAATCGGCATTGGCCGCATTAAACGCGGTAAAGTTAAACCGAACCAGCAGATCACTATCATTGATAGCGAAGGCAAAACCCGTAACGGTAAAGTCGGTAAAGTCCTGACTCATCTGGGTCTGGAACGTATCGAGAGTGATATTGCCGAAGCCGGTGATATCATCGCGATCACCGGTCTGGGCGAACTGAATATCTCCGACACCATCTGCGATCCGCAGAACGTCGAAGCGCTGCCGGCTCTGTCCGTTGATGAACCGACCGTAACCATGTTCTTCTGCGTAAACACCTCTCCGTTCTGTGGTAAAGAAGGTAAATATGTTACCTCTCGTCAGATCCTTGACCGCCTGAACAAAGAGCTGGTGCACAACGTTGCGCTGCGCGTTGAAGAAACCGAAGATGCGGATGCGTTCCGCGTATCCGGTCGTGGTGAGCTGCACCTGTCTGTTCTGATTGAAAACATGCGTCGTGAAGGTTTCGAAATGGCGGTTTCCCGTCCGAAAGTAATCTTCCGCGAAATCGATGGCCGTAAACAAGAGCCGTTCGAAAACGTAACGCTGGACGTCGAAGAGCAGCATCAGGGTTCTGTGATGCAGGCTCTGGGTGAGCGTAAAGGCGACCTGAAAAACATGAATCCAGATGGCAAAGGCCGCGTACGTCTTGACTACGTGATCCCAAGCCGTGGTCTGATCGGTTTCCGTTCAGAATTCATGACCATGACTTCCGGTACCGGTCTGCTGTACTCTACCTTCAGCCACTACGACGATGTTCGTGCGGGTGATGTGGGTCAGCGTCAGAACGGCGTACTGATCTCCAATGGCCAGGGTAAAGCAGTTGCGTTCGCACTGTTCAGCCTACAGGACCGCGGTAAGCTGTTCCTGGGTCACGGTGCTGAAGTTTACGAAGGCCAGATCATCGGTATTCACAGCCGCTCTAACGACCTGACTGTAAACTGCCTGACCGGTAAGAAACTGACCAACATGCGCGCGTCCGGTACTGACGAAGCAACGGTTCTGGTTCCGCCGGTTAAGATGACTCTGGAGCAGGCTCTGGAATTCATCGATGACGACGAACTGGTAGAAGTTACCCCAACCTCTATCCGTATCCGTAAGCGTCACCTGACTGAAAACGATCGTCGCCGTGCAATGCGTGGCGCGAAAGAAGAGTAATTAACGCTCTTTCTCAGGTAAGCATAAAAAAGCCGCTGATTATCAGCGGCTTTTTTTATCATCAGCAGTATCAGAAGAAATACTTTGCCCCAACACGAATCTGGTTTTGTTCGCGATGATAGGGTTCAACATTGCGATCTAACCAGCGTAATTCCAGGTAGGGCAACCAGTGTTCATTGATCCGATACTTAAAGGTATTGGTAATTTCCCAATGATGATCTTTTCCGTTGCTGCTATTGAAGTCATTGACTCGCATAAAGTAGTGAGGTTCAAAGGTATAGGAGAATTTATCGGTAATGGTAAAGTTCCAGTAGTTACCTATTTCATAGGTATCATTATTATCCAGGTCACCGTTCAGGTCGGTTGAACTGTAGTTATTATGGTTATATCGATTACGCACGGTAAGATTAAACCATGGTGTAAATTTATAGTTAACATCCAGATAAACAGCACCGCCAGAACCAATACTCTTATCGTTTATTAATCCGCCAGGTTGGATTGTCAATTTATCTGTCGGTTTAAATAACGGATACCAGCCCTCTATTTCGTTATAGCCGTGTTTTAACTCATCCTTGCGTTGCATGGTGTAGGTGTTGGTGAGCATGATACCCGCGCCCATATCGGAGTTATAGCCGACGCGCATCATGACCTCTATTTGATCGGACGCCAGGTTATATGCTTCGCGGTTTTCTACATAGGCGCCAGCAAAAGCAGAGGTTGATACCACAGAGGATAAGAGAATTATTGTCGTTAATTTTTTCATGATAAATCCATTTTTTAAGCGTAGGAAGGCCGCCATCCCTTGAGATGGAATAAGCGGCTGTTATTTTTATACGTTTACAGCAGAGGTATTTTTCTTATTGGTAACAGAGTCTGGTTGGGTATTATTTTTCTTCCGTTGGCTGATTTCCTCAATAATAAAAGCAAAACGTGTTTCATTGAGCTTATAAAAGAAGCCCATTGTAAGTGCTGCAATAATCGCAAGTCCGCAGGGCCAGAGAAAAATAAGTTGACGCAAACCGAGCAGGGTAGCATCGCTCTGGGTTATGTTGGGGATATAACCGATTTGTGTCAGCATAATCCCAGGCAGGAAGCCTGCGAGCGCCGCGGAAATCTTGCGAGAAAAGGTATAACCCGTATATACCGAGCCTTCCGCACGGATCCCCGTCTTCCATTCACCATAATCGACCGTATCCGGAACCAGCGCCCAGTTCAGGCTGTTAACAAAAGCGGTTCCGAAGAAGGCCATGCAAGAAAACATCACAAATAAAAATGACGTGCTACCCCAGAAAAAGTTCAGCACATCGCCGATTGCCCATAGCGCCAGACCGCCGAGGTAAACCTGTTTTTTACCGAAGCGTTTTACAGCAGTGGGAACCAGCAGTACCCCAACCAGAATGCATCCCATGCTGAAGAAACCCATCCACGACAGCAGATGTATATCGTTGAGCACGTACTGGGTGTAATACACCTGAATCGCCAGCTTAATATTGAATGCCGCCAGCGTGCACAAGTTGGCAACACATAGCACCAATAGTGGAGGGTTACGGAAAATGGCGCAGAACGATTTGAGAATACTGGGTTTATGGTGATCCGGCACGATTTCGATATAACGTTCCTTCACACCGCTAAAGCACCACCACATGCTGAACAACCCACAGACGGAGAAGATCAATGCGGCAATCAGATAACCCAGCGAAGGCGAACTGACAAATAGCGCCTGAATCGGCATAAAGCCAACGGTACACAGTAACAGGCCTACGGTAGCGCCGCCCTGACGCCAGGCGGCGAGCTGAGCGCGTTCATGTGGATTTTTAGTAATTGCAGGCACCATCGCACCGTAGGAACAGTTCATCAGGCTATAGAACAGGCCGAACAGCATGAACAACACCGTTGCCAGCCCTGTTTTCACCGTTAGCGTAAAGCCTGTCGCTAAAAATTGCGCGCTGGCGACGACGGCGACAGGAAATGACGCATATAAAATAAAGGGTCTGAATTTCCCTTTTGCGCCAATATTACGCCTTGAGTCCAGCAACACGCCGGTCAGAATATCGGTGAAGGCGGTGAAGAACTTCGCCACCAAAAAGATAATCCCACCGTACCAGGCCGGCATCCCTAGTTCATCGGTATAAAATTTAAGCAGATACAGCGTGCCGATACACAGCATCAAATTTGAGCCGAAGTCACCCACACCGTAGGCGAATTTTTCACGCAGGCTCAGTTTTAGCGTTAGCGGATCATGAAAAGACATAATCGCTCCTCAATAGCGCTCCGTAGAGCGCTATTCATTATTATTATCAAACGGTTTGTTTACGCGCTTCTATCTCTTCAACGATGCGGACATACATCTTCTCGTTAAGGTTGTAGAAACAGCCCATAGCTACAATGGTGATCACCGCCAACGCACAGGGATAAATAAAGATCAGCTGACGCAACCCTTCGACCGTACTGGCAGATTGCACCACGTTGGGGACGTAGCCGATTTGCGTCAGCATCCAGCCGGGGAAGAATCCTGCCAGCGCTTGTGACACTTTACGAAAGAAGGTGAAGCCGGTGTATACCGTACCTTCCGAACGTACGCCGGTACGCCATTCGCCATATTCCACCGTGTCGGAGACCAGCGCCCAGTTCAGGCTGTTGACGAATGCCGAGCCGAAGAATGCCAGACAGGAGAAGGCGACAAAGCTGACTGAGCCGCCGCCAAAGAAGTAGTTAAGCAGATCGCCCGCGACCCAGATCAGCAAACCGCCGATGTAGACCTTTTTCTTGCCGAAACGTCTGACCATTCCCGGCATCAAGAAGACACCGATGAAGATACAGCCCATGCTGAAAAAGCCCATCCACGAAAGGAGGATCGGGTCGTTCAGTACGTACTGGGTGTAATAGACCTGAATCGCCAGCTTGACGTTAAACGCGCCAAGTGTGCAAAGGTTGGCAACGCACAGAATAAACAGCGGGCGGTTACCTGCGATGGCGCGGAAGGATTGCAGCAATCCCGGTTTTTGCGCGGCATCAACGGGTTTCACTTCCACATAGCGTTCTTTTACCCCGGCATAGCACAACCACATAAACAGCAAGCCGAACAGAGAGAACAAGGTGGCGGCGAAGATATAGCCCAACTGTGAGTTGCCTTCGATCAGGTTCATTACTGGCACAAAACCGACGGTGCACAGCAGCAGGCCAAGAGTAGCTCCGCCCTGTCGCCAGGCTGCCAGCGAGGCGCGTTCGTCAGGGTTTTTGGTAATCGCGGGGACCATCGCACCGTAAGAGCAGTTCATCATACTGAAGAACAGTCCGTACAGCATAAACAGTACCGTTGCCATCACCGTTTTACCGGTGACTTCAAATGGTGTACCGACAAAGTTCGCAATCGCCAGCAGCGTCACTGGAAATGCGGCATACAGAACGAACGGGCGGAATTTGCCTTTCGGGCCGATTTTGCGGCGCGAGTCGAGCATAATCCCAGTCCCCATATCGGTAAACGCGGTAAAAAACTTGGCGATAAGGAAAATGATACCGCCATAAGTTCCAGGTAAACCAAGAACATCGGTATAAAACTTGAGTAAATAGAGCGTACCTATGTCCAGCAGGATATTGGAACCTAAATCACCCATCCCATAGGCGAGTTTTTCTTTGAACGGCAAGCGTAGGGTTGCCGGATTAGAAGAAGTCTGACTCATTATTATTCTCCATGTGCCCGTGAGTCTCCCCACGGGCGAGCCGTATTAGATGTTGCGTAAAGTGGCAAACAGTGACGTCCATTCACTCTTCGCGCGATAAAACACCGGAGGCTTGCCAATAGGCGCATCCACGGTAATTTCACCGCCCTGGTAAGTTTCCCCGGTCCAGACATTTACCCAGCTATCCTCAGGTAGATACAGAGTCCAGTCAGTCCTGCCTTGTTCGTGAACCGGTGCAACCAGCAGATCTTGTCCCAGCAGGTACTGATATTTAAGGGTATAGGTCCGCGCATCGTCTTCGTAATGCAGGAACAGCGGGCGCATCACCGGCAGACCGGTAGCGCTGTTTTGCGCGACGGCCTGTTTCAGATACGGTTTCAGGGTGGTAAAGACAGTGGTCATTCGGGCAAAGTGGGCGATAGTTTCAGCATCACCATCAAACTGCCAGTTATCGCCAGGACGGTTACCTTCGTGGGTACGCATCATCGGCGTGAAGGCGCTGAAATCACACCAGCGCAGCAGCAGTTCTTTGCTGCGCTTCATGTCAAACAGGGTGGTGTAGCCGCCGATATCGCTGTGGTGCAGACCGTGACCGGTCATCGCCAGCGACAGCGCCGCAGGCACGACGGAAGCCAGACCGTCGTCAAGGCTCCAGTCCACGTTCTGATCGCCTGCCCACATCATGGTGGAGTACTTCTGGCTGCCGGTGTAGCCCGCACGCATAAAGAACAGGATCTCGCCGAGTTTGCCGGTCTCCTGTAGCGCTTCGTAGTTACATTTCGCCCACAGTGCGGGCCAGGCGTTGTGCATGATCTCGGCGCTGACACCGTTGTGCAGATACGTATCGGTTGGCAGGTATTCGCCAAAATCTGCCATCCAGCCGCCGCAGCCCAGTTCGATCATGTTTTTCTTGATGACCTCTTTGAACCAGTCGTAGGCTTCGGGGTTGGTCAGATCGACCACGCCGCCGTAAAACTCGCCAAACTCTACGAGGTAATCGCCGCCGGATGCATCTTTCGCCAGGTAACCGTGTTTGGCCGCTTCAGCACAGAGATCTTTATCGCTGGCAACATACGGGTTGATGTAGGAGAGAAACTGCACGCCTTCTTCTTTCCACTGCTTAATACGGCTATCCAACTGCGGATAATTGTCGCTGTTCCACTTCCAGTTCCACATCACGCGCTTGCCAAAGGAGGTCATGCGGATCCCGGACCAGTCCTGCGCCCAGATGCCGTTTACTTTCACGCCTGCGTTACGCATGGTGTCCAGTTTGTTTTGGCAAACCTCAGTACCGCCCTGAATACCGAGCGTGACGCCATCGTAAATCCAGTCGGGCAGTTCCGGCTGACGACCCAGCAGCGCGGTCAGTTTTTCCAGCAGGGAGATGTAGGTATCAGCGCACTCAAAACGCAGGGTGGTTTTGTCCTCCCACAGCGCCAGTTCGTGATACTCCGGCGCGCTGAAGTCGAAATTCATATAGCAGCTGTTATCAACGTGGCAGTAGTACTTCTGCGTGCTGACGAAGGTTGGCTGCGGGAAGAAGGTCCAGTAGTAGTCTCCGCCAGCATTTTCTTTGCAGTCAGCTTGCCAGGTGACATAGCTGTTTTTGTTACGGCCCACGCCCTGTTCGCTGGTCCACAGCGGGAATGGTTTTCCGCGCAAATCGAAGTAAGAGAACTGTTCGCCGCAGCCGTAAATATGATCGTCAGGGTTGGCGACCAGATGCAGCCAGATGCGGTTATGGTTGAGATCATCGTTGTGCAGATCCAGCTTCAGGCGGCCCTGTTCATCGGTAGAGATGTGTAGCGTGGCGTTGATGGTGTCACCGCGGCTGAAATGTACCCGCCAGCCGTCTGGCGACTCGCTTACCGTGGCGCCAGTCAGGGCAATCTTCTCATTGAGCTTGTCTTTAATGCTGAAGTTGCCGCGAAACATGTCAATATCGGCAACGCCAGCGCCGATCCACAGGCAGGGGGTTTCTGTGCTGTGACGTATAATCAGGCGCTGGTGGTACGTTAAAGCAAATCCATCAGGTAATGATGTGAGTTCTAAGGCGGTTGACCGTTGTTGTAGCGAATTCATTGTCGTCTCCGTAAAAATAGGGTAATTCGGTAATTTGTCGGAAATCTGTTATTCACTGCCGATTAAAAAATGCATCTGATGTTGTTCTCCGGGCGCGAGATGAATCAGGCTTATTCCGGAGTTAAAGGCGTCGGGCGGGCAGGTCATCGGTTCAACCGCCAGGCCGCGCCTTGCCAATTTTTCGCCGGTATACACTTGCAACCAGGGCTGGTGGCTACGTAAAAAAGTTGACATGTTTTGCGATGGGCAGGTCATCCTGACTTCCCACTCAGCGTCAGGTGGCAGAGTCCGGAACGTATGATCGATAGCGGTCTGCGCAATGCGTTGCGGCGTGGTGAAATATCGTTCATCACACGTTTCTTCACTCACCGGGAGTGTTAATTCACAGTCATCAATGGGTTGCAGATTACAGGTCAAATAGGGATGTGCTCCCGCGCCGTACGGCGCGATTTCGTCACCCACATTCTGTGTGTGGATAAAAACGTGCAATCCACAGTCTGCCTCCAGTCGGTAAATCACCTCTGAAACCAGCGCAAAGGGATAACCATAAGAAGGCGGCAGAAAAATCGTCAGCGACACTTCCGATGCCGACTGCTGGTTAATCTGCCAGTCCCGCCAGGCCAGTAATCCATGAATGGCGGTATGCATAACAGGATCGTTAACGGCAAGTTGGTAATCCTTGCCGTTATAGTGATAGCTGCCGTCTACAACGCGGTTTGGCCAGGGGATTAACACCTTCCCCAAGTGTGCCAGCGGCATTTCTTCCGGTTTGTGGGGAATAACGATATGACGCCCACGGTGCGTCAATTCCGCTAGCCCAGCGCCAACCGTGACGATTTTTGCCTGGTAGTGTCCGGCCTGAAGATGAATGGTTTTTCCACCGCTATGCATGGCAGCCCACCTTGTTACTTATTTAGCGTTGATATCCAGCAGACCGGCGGCAACAGCCGGAGCAAGGCCCGGAGCCAGCGGCAGACGTGGGATCACCAGGCAGTGCAGCAGGTGATAAATATCCTGCTTGCCGTCCCAGACTTTGGTGGTCACCTTGTTATCGGTGTCCAGCTCCTGCCACCATGAACCGGTCTCGTAATCCATCAGGTAGGTGATGCAGTAATCCCACCATTTCTGGTACCAGGCTTCGTACTGGCTGTCGCCTGTGAGGGTGTACAGGGCGTAGGCGGTACCCATCGCTTCGACTATTGGCCAACGCACTCTTTCGCGAACGATCGGTATGCCGTCCCAATCCACCGAATAGACAAAACCGTCTGCGCCGTCCGGTGCCCAGGCATCGCGGATAGTGGCGTGGAAAAGTCCTTTTGCATCTTCCAGCAGCCAGGCGGGTGGTGTTTCGAAGCGAGCTTCCAGCGCGGCATGCAGATGCAGCATCAGGCGGCCCCACTCGATCCAGTGACCCGGCGTGCCACCGTAGGCGCGGAAACGGTGAGCTGGATTATCTTTGTTGTAATCGCGGATTGGATTCCACTGTGAATCGAAGTGTTCGTTGACGCGGTACTCCCCGCTACGGGCCACGTCGTGAATAATCACCGAAGCGATGCGCAGTGCGCGATCGAGCCATTTACGGTCATGAGTCACGTCATACACGATCAGGAAAGCCTCGACTGCGTGCATGTTAGCGTTGCCGCCGCGATAATCTTCCGTCTGGCTGAAGGCCTCGTCCCAGGACTCCAGGCACATTTGCTCGTCTTCGCTCCAGAAGTATTTCTCAATCACCTCGATGGCGTCATCCAGCAATTTTCTGGCCTGCGGATGACCGGTAGTAACCGCGCTTGCTGCGCCAAGTAAGACGAAGAAATGCTGATAACCCTGCTTGGAGGCGTCCATCACGCCTTCGTCATTGACGCAGGCGTACCAACCGCCGTAGCGTGTGTCACGTAGCGCGCCGTTCAGCGCCTTAATGCCGTGGTCGACGAGTTGATATGCACCTGGGCGACCCATGGAGGCGGCAACGGAATAGACGTGCAGCATGCGGGCGGTGATCCACAGATGCGTTCCCATATCCGTTCTGACCTGACCACTATTTCCCAGCCAGCCAAATCCAGTAGGGACAGCAGCATTTTTACCAAAGTTAAAGATGCGATCGGTTTCCTGTTCCAGCCAGCGGTTGTGGCTTAGGGTGTTAAACCATTTCATGCTTTGATCCTCTATTAGCGGCGGGCCATCATTTCGTCGACGATATCGCCCAGACGCTGCAACTTCGGTGCAGAAACATCACGCAGCATCAGTTCGGTATCCGGCAGGCCAACAACCGATGACCAGACCGCCCGCCCGGCCAGGAAGCCGGATGCGCCTGCGGTCATTGCTACGCTGACCGCGCGTGGAAACAGTTTTTCATCCACACCAGAGGAGAGAATGACCCACGGCATGTTGATATTTTCATTCAGGCGCTGAGAGGCGCTAAGCAATTCCTGTTGGGTTCCTTTGCCGTACAGCGGCATTTCGACCTTGTAGAGATCGGCACCGCTATCGCCCAGCTCTTTCGCGGCATCGATGATGGCCTGTTCACGGCAGAACTTATCGCCACGACGCGGTGGGCGAACAACCGGCTCGATGATGCTCAGCAGTCCATTGGAATGGCATAGCTCATTAAATTCTTTCACCATATCAAGACGCTGTTGGGCATCTTCATCGCTACGCCACAGCACCAGCAATTTGAGGGCCTTAGCACCATCTTGCTTCACAGCCTGAGGGTTGATTTTTTTATCAATCACCACGCTATCGACCGGAATTCCGTTACCCGGAATGAACTCATCAGCGGCCACAATCATGGCGCAGCTTTTGGCGACCGCGTTTTGCTCTACAACCTGGCGGTAGCAGAACTGCTGATCGACCAGAATGGCGGAGGCATAGGGGGACAGGATCTTTGCCGCATTGACTTTGAAATCGGTCAGCACGCTGTCATTGACCGGGGATTTTGCACCCGCTGCGGCAAACATTAAGCGCATGGCTTCGCGCTGATCGACTGCCAGCATGGCAAAACCGCCGGAAGCTCGGGTGATATCTTTCAGGGTGTACTTCGTCATTGTTCAGTCCTTACTTATCTGTATGTTTATTTAGCCCGGCGGATGCGCGAACCTGTTCAAGAATGGCCGTCCAGTCTTCCCGGCCACGGCCAGCGGCGCGCGCCTGGTTATAGACTTCGCGGGAGGCGGCGCCGAGCGGCATCGGTACGTGTAATTGGTTGGCAACGTCCAGAGCGATGCCAAGATCCTTATGAGCTAAATCGATCATAAAGGCCGGGGAAAGATCGCCTTTCAGCACTTTGTTCGGCCAGGAGGTAGTGAAGTGGCCTTTCCCGGCGGGAGTGCCGCTCATGACTTGCAAGGCCACATCGAAGGAGAGGCCGAGCGCTTCGCACAACACGGCGGCTTCAGCAGACAAGGCGTTTAACGCGATGCTCATGTAGTTGTTGATGAGCTTGACGCGAATGCCCATGCCGGGCCCCCCTGCATTGATCAATTCATTGCCCATCGCCATCAGGACCGGTGTGGCGCGTTCTACCTGCTGTGCCGTTCCACCTGCCAGCAGCAACAGCGTTCCCGCGATAGCGTGATCGGAGGTACGTCCAACCGGGCAATCCATCATGTCGAAGCCTTTGGCACGCATATCTGCGATCAGTTTGTCAGTTTGCAGTGGGTGAATAGTCGACATATCAATCACTAATGTCTGTGGGGAAAGGCTTTCACAGATACCCTGCTCGCCGAACAGTACGCTGCGCACCAGATCGCCGTTTGGCAGCATAGTGATAACAAATTCTGCCCCTTTTGCTGCCTGAGCCGGGCTGCTGGCAGGTTGGGCTCCTTTTTCCACCAGGCGCTGAACGGCATCCGGGTTAACGTCAAAGACGCTGAGTTGATGACCCTGCTTCAGCAAGTTGCTCGCCATGGGTGAACCCATCTGACCTAATCCGATAAATGCTATAACTGCCATAACGTTCTCCTGAGACGTGGATGTCATTTTTTGTCATTTAAGGTCGTTTGTTTTTGTCTGTTTTTGATCGTATTTGTAATTTATGGTCAAAAAATTGACAGCCGTCACTTTTTAAACATTTTGTGAAATTAAAATGATCCCATCTTGAAACGCCTAAGGAATGACCATGATTCGTATTGCTTGTGTAGGTATTGCCGTGATGGATCGCATCTATTACGTGGAAGGTTTACCGACTGAAGGAGGTAAGTATGTGGCGAAGCGTTATACGGAAGTGGGCGGCGGGCCTGCTGCAACGGCCGCAGTGGCTGCAGCGAAGCTGGGCGCACAGGTGGACTTTATTGGCCGTGTGGGCGATGACGACACCGGAAATAGCCTGCTGGCGGAGCTGGAGTCCCTGGGGGTAAACACCCGCTACACCCGGCGCTATGCGGGGGCAAAGTCTTCGCAATCGGCGATTATGGTGGATGCGCAAGGGGAGCGTATTATCGTTAACTACCCCAGCCCGGACTTACTGCATGACGCTGGCTGGCTCAACGAGATCGATTTTTCCCAGTGGGATGTGGTTCTGGCGGATGTTCGCTGGCACGAAGGCGCCAGGGAGGCGTTCACACTGGCGCGTCAGGCGGGAGTGATGACGGTACTGGATGGTGACGTCACGCCACAAGATATCAGTGAGCTGGTGGCGTTAAGCGATCATGCTGCGTTTTCTGAACCGGGTCTGGCGCGTTTAACCGGGATAACCGATCCTGTAGCTGGACTGAAAAAATCAAAAACGCTCACAAATGGACATGTTTATGTAACGCGCGGCAGTGAGGGCTGTGACTGGATAAAAAATAATGCGTTGCAGCATCAATCTGGATTTAAAGTAGACGTTGTGGATACTACGGGGGCCGGAGACGTTTTCCACGGTGCGCTCGCGTTCAGCCTGGCTGGTGGTGATGCCCCGGAAGACGCGGTCAGGTTCGCCAGTGGGGTTGCTGCGCTAAAATGCACGCGTCCGGGAGGAAGGGCTGGAATCCCTGACTGTGATCAAACCCGATCTTTTCTGTCACTTTTTGTATAAAATGCCAGGGCAATGGTTTTTCGAGGAAATTTCATGAGTCTTACCGAACTGACCGGTAATCCGCGACACGATCAGCTGTTGATGCTGATTAGCGAGCGCGGTTATATGAATATCGACGAGCTGGCCAGTCTGCTGGACGTGTCCACGCAGACCGTGCGTCGTGATATTCGTAAACTCAGCGAGCAGGGATTAATTACGCGTCATCATGGTGGGGCTGGTAGAGCCTCCAGCGTGGTGAATACGGCGTTTGAGCAGCGTGAAGTCTCCTGGACGGAAGAGAAAAAAGCCATCGCGGAGGCGGTGGCTGACTACATTCCTGACGGCTCGACAGTGTTCATTACGATTGGCACCACCGTCGAGCAGGTGGCCCGCGCGCTGTTAAACCATAATCATTTGCGTATTATCACCAATAGCTTGCGCGTGGCGCACATTCTTTATAACAATCCGCGTTTTGAGGTCATGGTGCCGGGGGGAACATTACGCCCGCACAACAGTGGCATCATTGGTCCCTCAGCCTCGGCATTTGTCGCTGATTTTCGGGCCGATTACCTGGTAACCAGCGTTGGTGCGATCGAAAGTGACGGCGCGCTGCTGGAGTTTGATGTTAACGAGGCCAGCGTAGTGAAAACGATGATGTCGCATTCAAGACACATTCTGCTGGCAGCGGATCATACGAAATATACGGCTTCTGCCGCTGTTGAAATTGGCAACGTGTCCCAGGTGACAGCGCTATTTACTGATGAATACCCTGGTCCGGCATTGCACAATTTACTCCAGTCACAGCAGGTTGAAATTGTGCAGGTGAGTCCTTCGCAAGATGATGCTCTGGCCGTGTAGTTCTTCCCAATGATGGCCCGATAAGTTCGCAGCCTTCACTCTCGCATAGTCAAACTTCTCCTTTCCCGCTACAGTTATTCATCCACGGCGAATAAGGAGAAGGGCATGCTCTATATCTTTGATTTGGGTAATGTGATTGTCGATATCGACTTCAACCGCGTGTTGGGTACATGGAGCGATCTAAGCCGTGTACCACTGGCTTCGCTAAAGCAAAGTTTCACCATGGGAGAGGCTTTTCACCAGCACGAGCGAGGCGAAATAACGGATGAAGCTTTCGCCGAGGCGCTATGTCATGAGATGGCGCTGCCGCTAAGTTACGAGCAGTTCTCTCACGGTTGGCAGGCCGTGTTTGTCGCCTTGCGTCCTGAGGTTATCGACATCATGCAAAAGCTGCGTGAGCAGGGGCATCGGGTGGTGGTCTTGTCAAATACCAACCGCCTGCACACCACGTTTTGGCCGGATGAATACCCCGAGATCCGTCAGGCTGCTGATCATATTTACCTTTCCCAGGAACTGGGCATGCGTAAACCGGAAGCGCGAATTTACCAGCACGTCCTGCAGTCTGAAGGTTTTTCTGCGCACGATGCGGTCTTTTTTGACGATAACGCCGATAATATTGAAGGGGCTAACCGGTTAGGGATCACCAGTATCCAGGTCGTCGATAAAAAGACCATTCCTGACTATTTCGCGACGTTGTTATGCTAAAAAATGTTCAGCAGCAAGCCAGGCATCATACGCGTCCTGTACGAGACTGGCTGAAGCTACTATGGCAACGGATTGATGAGGACAACATGACGACGCTGGCAGGGAATCTTGCCTACGTTTCATTGCTCTCATTAGTGCCGCTTATTGCCGTCGTATTTGCGCTTTTCGCCGCATTTCCGATGTTTTCCGACGTCAGTGTCCAGTTACGTCATTTTATTTTCGCAAACTTTATCCCGGCGACGGGAGACGTCATTCAACGTTATATCGAACAGTTTGTCGCCAACTCGAATAAAATGACGGCAGTCGGGGCATGTGGGCTGATTGTCACAGCGTTATTGTTGATGTACGCCATTGATAATGCGCTGAATACTATCTGGCGCAGTAAACGCACTCGCCCTAAAGTTTACTCTTTCGCCGTTTACTGGATGATTTTAACGCTGGGCCCACTGCTGGCGGGAGCCAGTCTGGCGATCAGTTCTTATCTGTTGTCACTGCGCTGGGCCAGCGATCTCAACACGGTGATTGATAACGTCCTGCGTATTTTCCCGCTGGTGCTTTCCTGGCTCTCATTCTGGCTGCTTTACAGCATTGTACCGACTACGCGTGTGCCCAACCGTGACGCGGTTATTGGCGCCTTTGTGGCCGCCGTGTTGTTCGAAGCCGGAAAGAAAGGATTTGCGCTCTACATCACGATGTTCCCGTCGTATCAGCTCATTTACGGTGTTCTGGCGGTGATTCCCATTTTATTTGTCTGGGTATACTGGACGTGGTGTATCGTCTTGCTAGGCGCGGAAATAACTGTCACTCTCGGGGAATACCGCAAACTTAAACAAGCCGCAAAAGAAGAAGCAGAGCAACCATGATTGCATTAATTCAGCGCGTAACCCGTGCCAGCGTCACCGTGGAGGGCGAGGTGACGGGTGAAATTGGCCCGGGACTTTTGGTCCTGTTAGGTGTCGAAAGGGATGATGACGAACAGAAAGCGAACCGTCTGTGTGAGCGCGTACTCGGCTATCGGATTTTTAGCGATGCCGAAGGCAAAATGAACCTCAACGTGCAGCAGTCAGGCGGCAGCGTGCTGGTGGTTTCACAGTTTACGCTGGCGGCAGATACCGAGCGCGGCATGCGTCCGGGGTTTTCGAAAGGCGCAGCGCCCGAGCGGGCAGAAGCGCTGTATGAATACTTTGTTGAGCGTTGCCGCCAACAGGAAATGAATACGCAAACCGGTCGATTCGCTGCGGATATGCAGGTTTCACTGGTTAATGATGGTCCCGTGACGTTCTGGTTACAAGTATGAACCAGCTACCGGTATGGCCGCGGACAACAAGAGAGAATACGACTATGTATCACCTTCGAGTACCGCAAACAGAAGAAGAATTGGAGCGCTACTACCAGTTTCGCTGGGAGATGCTGCGTAAACCATTGCACCAGCCAAAAGGCTCAGAACGGGATGCCTGGGACGCGATGGCGCATCACCAGATGGTGGTGGACGAAGAGGGGAATTTGGTTGCGGTAGGGCGTCTGTATATCAATGCGGATAACGAAGCCTCCATACGTTTTATGGCCGTAGACCCCTCCGTGCAAGAGAAAGGGCTGGGCACGCTGATGGCGATGACCCTGGAATCTGTGGCGCGTCAGGAAGGGGTAAAGCGCGTCACTTGTAGCGCCCGTGAAGATGCTGTCGAATTTTTCGCCAAGCTCGGTTTTGTGAGCCAGGGGGAAATCACCACACCGCAAACCACGCCTGTGCGCCACTTTTTGATGATTAAGCCCATTGCGACGCTGGACGATATTCTCCATCGCGGGGACTGGTGTGGACAGCTACAGCAAGCCTGGTACGAACATATACCATTGAGCGAGAAAATGGGCGTGCGCATTCAGCAGTACACCGGGCAGAAATTTATCACCACGATGCCCGAGACAGGCAATCAGAATCCCCACCACACGTTGTTTGCCGGAAGCCTGTTTTCACTGGCGACGTTAACGGGCTGGGGGCTGATCTGGCTGATGCTGCGCGAGCGTCATCTGGGTGGAACGATCATCCTCGCCGACGCGCATATCCGATACAGCAGGCCGATCACCGGAAAACCAACTGCTATTGCCGACCTGGGGTCGCTGAGCGGTGACCTCGACCGTCTGGCAAGAGGCCGCAAGGCGCGTGTGCAGATGCAGGTCGGGGTGTTTGGCGATGACACGCCGGGTGTCGTGTTTGAAGGTACCTATATTGTGCTACCCGCGAAACCGTTTGGCGCGTATGAAGAAGGCGGGAATGAGGAAGAGTAGTTTCTGTAGCTGAAATGTAATATTGGGTACATTTGCTGATGTAAAATGCGGATTATGAAAACTCCATAATCCGCATTTTGATAAAAAACGCATGCTGGCGGTGGTTGTATTGATGAGTACCCTCCTTAATTTCAGAACTCATGAATACCCTTATTGGCTAAACCGCCAGGCCACATCCCGCATAGCGCTTCTTGCCGCCGGGCTCACCCCTGCCAACTGGAAAAACCCGTGGATAACGCCGAGATAGCGTTGGCAAGTACACTCTACACCCTGCTCCTGGATACGTTGATACAGGGCCTCGCCTTCATCTCGCAGTGGGTCGAATTCAGCGGTAATGATATGCGTGGGCGGCAAACCGTTGAAGTCTTCACGCCAGAGTGGGCTGACTTCGGGATGCAACGGGTCGATTTTCGGCATATACATCTCGTAGCCCGAAAGCAGCGTGTCGCGGGTGATAATGTAATCCTGCCCATTATGTTCATAGCTCGCAAACCTGGTGGTTGCGTCCAGCATCGGGTAGATCAGCATAAGCTGCGCAGGTTGCCATTGCCTGGCCGCTTTCAGGCGTAGTGCAGTGACCAGCGCCAGGTGTCCACCCGCACTGTCGCCAGCAAGTGTGATGCGCTCGCGATCAATACCTAGTTTTTCTGCATACTTCCAGATGATATTGGCCCCGGTTTCAGCGTCATCATGTGCTGCCGGGAAGGTATGCTCTGGCGCAAGGCGGTACTGTACTGCAATGACCCGACACCCGCTGAACCAGGCGAGCTGCCTTAGCTGGTTATCATGCGTAGCAAACCCACCGCTGACAAAACATCCGCCATGATAGTAAATGACGCAGGGTAGCGTTCCCGCAGTGTTTAGAGGCGAAACAACGCGAAATGTCATGGTATCGAGTTCAATATCTTCAACCTGTACGCGGGTTTCTGTTTCTCCGGCCAATGTCGTACTGGCAATATAGCCGGCTCTCCGGTCATCAATACTCTGCTCACGGGAAGAAGGACGTCCCGCCGCGATAAATGCCTCAACTAACTGCGCAATCCCGCTTTCCAGTGTCATTTTTAAATACTCTTATCTGTATGGATATACAGTTTTATAACCTGGATTGGCATGAATGAAAATGGGGGCGGGTATGATTCTGGAAAGTGGCTCGCAAAAGTAAAAATCGTTCACGTGAAGGCTATTTTCCCGCTTTTCTCAGGTGTATGTTGTGTGGAAATTAATCGCTGATGATATACTTGAGGTATATATTAGTATAATGACTGGGATGGATATGGGTAGAATATTACTCGATTTATCAGATGAAGTGATTAAACGTCTTGATGATCTCAAGGTGCAGCGCAACTTACCTCGTGCTGAACTCTTGCGCGAGGCCGTTGAGCAGTATCTGGAAAGGCAGGATCAGGCTGCAACCACAATTTCCAGCGCTCTCGGACTTTGGAAAGGTTGTGAGGAAGATGGCGTTGAGTACCAACGCAAACTTCGTGAGGAATGGTAATGGTCAAAGGATCCGCGCTTTTTGACACTAACATCCTCATCGACCTGTTTAGTGGAATGAGTGAAGCAAAGCAAGCGATAGAAACATGGCCGCCACAGAATGCGATCAGCCTGATCACTTGGATGGAAGTGATGGTTGCGGCAAAGAAATACCATCAGGAATCCCGCACACGCGTTGCGTTGAGCGCATTTAACGTGATCGGTGTTTCACAGGATATTGCTGAACGAAGCGTGAGTATCAGGCAGGAATATGGGATGAAATTGCCGGATGCCATTATTTTGGCAACAGCACAGATTCATCGTCTTACGCTGGTTACGCGAAATACTAAGGATTTTGCAGGCATATCTGGTGTGGTTACACCGTATACACTGTAACCCGGGCGACCTACGCCGCCCGGTAGTGTAAAGACCTTACTCCCCTTCACCCGGGAACAGGAACGGGTTGATGGAACTGCGGGCAAAGCCCTCCTGCTCCATGTGCGCGTCCAGCATCAGTGAAGCGAGATCGTCGGCCACGGCCTCGACTTTCGGGTCTTTTTCCTGATACAGAATCTTCAGGTAAGTCCCGCAGTCACCGCAGCTTTCAGCTTTGATTGCCGCCTGTTCGTTATCCAGTGACCAGTAGTTTAAATCACGGCTCTGCTCGCAGTTGCTGCACTTTACGCGCACTACGTGCCACTCGGTTTCGCACAGGTTGCAGTGCAGATAACGCAGGCCCTGAGTGGTACCGATTTGCACCATGCTGGAGACCGGCATTGAACCACACACCGGGCAGAACTGACGCTGTTCACCGTATTCCGCACGGGCTTTGCCGGGGATCAGGCTCGCCATCTGCGCCCAGTAGAGCGACAGGGCAGCCCAAATGAACGGTGCTTTGTCGCTGCTGACGGAGGCAAAATCAGAGGCAAACAGCGCGCTGGCCATCAGCTCCAGTTCCTGCTCTGAGGCTTTTTCCAGATTCTCGATCACCGCTAACGCGGGACCGCTCATCTCCGGCTTCAGCTCAGCAATCAACGACTGCAGCAGCTTTTGCCAGTGTTTGTCGCGGGGCAGGACGTGGATATCCAATGGCGGTTTGCCCTGATCGTTCGCTTCTTTGATGCGCGCGGTCAGATCCATCTGCAGCGGATGGTCGTACAGCACCACCTCCTGTGCGTGGGCGATCAGCGCAGCAAAGCGCAGGTAATCGCCCAGCGGGTTGTTTTCGGCCAGCTCGCGCAGACGTTCAGCGCGGCGGTTATACAAATTTTTGAGTCTGGGGAATAATAACGGCGGAATCATATCCGCCGTGCGTTTCTCGCTCTTCTCCAGCTCATCTTGCGGGATTATGCGAATACTCATTCAGATGACTTTTCCTGTTTCTGGCGGACTTCACGGTACCAGCGCGGGTGATGTTTCTTCGCCCATGAACTGGTAACCCATCCTTCCACCATCGCGGTAATGGTGCCTTTCACCCAAAGGGCGGCGTAAATGTGCACCATGATAACCACAATTAGCGCTACTGCGGCAAATGAATGCAGCATTAACGCGAATCGGATCACCGGGATTGAGAAAGCAGGCGCAAAATATGGACGCCAGATGACCACTCCGCTCACCAGCAACAGGACCAGGAAGATAATCGCCGCCCAGAATACGCATTTCTGGCCGAAGTTATAACGTCCCGTGTCACCTACTTCCTCGTTGACGACAATCTTACGAATATTCTTCGCCCAAAAGATATCATCCCGATTGATTAGATTGTGGTGCCAGTAACGGAAAAACATGATGATGAACGAGGCAAACATAATCACGCCGACAAATGGGTGCACAATTCGCGCCAGTTGCGGCGTGCCCATGATGTGCATCAGCCAGTTAAAAGACGGGAAGAGAAAGCCCATCCCGCTCACTGCCGCCAGAATGAAACAGAAGGCGGTGATCCAGTGGTTGATGCGTTCCGGCGCCGTGTAGCGCACGATGGTGTCACGTCGTTTCATTTGCGCACCTCGTCTTTTTCTTCATGCAGATTGTCTTCTTCCTCTTCCGCACGGTTTGGACCTACGCCGACGTAGTGGAAGATACTGGCCGCAAATGTCGCTGCAAAGCCAACGGCTGCGAGTGGTTTCCAGATGCCTTTCCAGAATTTCACGGTGGCGCTGATTTCCGGGTTCTCCGGCAGGCCGTGATACAGATTCGGCTTGTCGGCATGGTGCAATACGTACATCACGTGTGTACCGCCAACGCCTGCCGGATCGTACAGACCTGCATTTTCGTAGCCACGGGTTTTCAGCTCCGCCACTCGCTCGCCCGCCAGCGTTTTCATCGATTCTTTGGTACCGAAATGAATCGCGCCGGTTGGGCAGGTTTTCACGCAGGCCGGTTCTTGCCCGACCACGACACGGTCAACGCACAGCGTACATTTATACACGCGGTTGTCTTCCGGATTGAGGCGCGGCACGTCGAACGGACAGCCTGCGATACAGTAGCCACAGCCGATACACTGCTCGGACTGGAAGTCGACGATACCGTTGGCATACTGAATGATTGCGCCTTCAGCCGGACACGCCTTCAGGCAGCCCGGATCGGCACAGTGCATACAGCCATCCTTGCGGATAAGCCACTCCAGTTTGTCGTTTTGTTCCACTTCTGAGAAGCGCATTACCGTCCAGGATTTAGCGGTCAAATCAGCCGGGTTGTCGTACACCCCAACGTTGCTGCCCACTTCATCACGGATGTCGTTCCATTCCGAACAGGCCACCTGACACGCTTTACAGCCGATACAGGTGGTGACGTCGATAAGCTTCGCCACCTCTTCCTGGTGATCCCGCGCCTGAGGCGCGGGGGTGAAACCGTTAGTGGCGGAACGACGAATGATGTCTTGCGATTGATAAGCCATAGGTCGTCTCCGTTACACCTTTTCCACGTTCACGAGGAAGGACTTAAATTCCGGCGTCTGCGTGTTCGCATCACCGACGAATGGCGTTAACGTGTTAGCGATAAAGCCTTTTTTCGCCACACCTTCGTAACCCCAGTGAATCGGAATACCGATGGTGTCGATATCCTGACCGTTGGCCTTCAGCGTGCGAATACGTTTAGTCACCACTGCTTTGGCTTTAATGTAGCCGCGGTTAGAGGAGACTTTGACGGTATCGCCATGAGAGATGCCGAGCTTATTCGCCAGCTTCTCGCCAATTTCCACAAACTGTTCTGGCTGTGCGATGGCATTGAGCAGCGCATGCTTGGTCCAGTAATGGAAGTGCTCAGTCAGACGATAGGTCGTACCGACGTACGGGAATTTATCCGCTTTACCCAGCGCTTTAGCGTCATCTTTGAAGATACGCGCGGCAGGGTTAGAGATAACGTTCGGATGCAGCGGGTTAGTCCCCAGCGGCGTTTCAAACGGCTCGTAGTGTTCCGGGAACGGACCTTCCGCCATCTTATCGATAGCAAACAGACGTCCCATCCCTTCCGGCTGCATGATGAACGGCCCAACGTTACTGCCCGGTGCGGCGGCGCTGTAGTCTGGAATATCCATCCCGCTCCATTTCGCCCCATCCCATTTCAGGATCTGACGTTTTGGATCCCACGGATTCCCCTGCGGGTCAGCAGACGCGCGGTTATACAGAATGCGGCGGTTGAGCGGCCACGCCCATGCCCAGCCCAGCGTATTGCCAAGACCTGACGGGTCGGCGTTATCGCGACGCGCCATTTGGTTGCCTTCCGGCGTCCAGCTCCCGGCAAAAATCCAGCAGCCGCTGGAAGTGGTACCGTCGTCACGCAGTTGGGCGAACGAGCTAAGCTGTTGGCCTTTCTTAACGATGACTGCACCCGTTGCCGGGTCGGTAATATCGGCCAGCGCTTTACCATTGCTCTCCATCGCCACTTCTTCCGAAGCCGGTTCGTGCGGTGTGGAGTAGTTCCAGGTCATGCTCAGCACCTGTTCCGGGTTCGCACCACCCTGCTCGGCATACATCTTACGCAGGCGCAGGAAGATACCGGCGAGGATTTCACCATCGGTAACGGCAATCCCCGGGGCGTCCGCGCCTTTCCAGTGCCACTGCAACCAGCGACCGGAGTTGACGATAGAACCGTTCTCTTCGGCGAAGCAGGTGGACGGCAGACGGAATACTTCGGTCTGGATTTTCGACGGATCCACATCGTTCGACTCACCGTGGTTCTGCCAGAAGGTCGACGTCTCGGTGTTGAGCGGGTCGATGGTGACCAGGAACTTCAGTTTGGACAGTGAAGCCACAACTTTGTTTTTATTCGGGAACGATGCTACCGGGTTAAAGCCCTGGCAGATATAGCCATTCACTTTGCCCTGGTTCATCATCTCGAAGTACTGCAGGACATCGTACCCTTTATCCCACTTCGGTAGCCAGTCGAAGCCCCAGCTGTTTTCCGCTGTCGCTTTATCGCCAAAGAAGGCCTTCATCATGGAAACGAAGAATTTCGGGTAGTTGCCCCAGTAGTTCACCTGACCTTCCAGCAACGGTTTTGGCGTGTTGGCGGCGAGGTAGGTTTGCAGGTCAGTTTGTTTCTCGCTTGGCAGGGTCATATAGCCCGGCAGGCTTTGTGACAGCAGGCCTAAGTCGGTCAGACCCTGAATGTTGGAGTGACCGCGCAGAGCGTTAACGCCACCACCAGCCATCCCCATGTTGCCAAGCAGCAACTGAATCATCGCCATGGTACGGATGTTCTGTGCACCAACGGAGTGCTGCGTCCAGCCCAGTGCGTACAGGAACGACGCGGTTTTGTCTTTTGCACTGGTTTCTGCGATGTATTCGCACACTTTCAGGAAATCAGCCTTCGGCGTACCGCAGATGTTTTCTACGACATCCGGCGTGTAGCGGGAAACGTGCTGTTTCAGCAGGTTCCACACGCAACGCGGGTGTTGCAGCGTGACATCGCGTTTGGCGAAGCCTTTTTCATCCAGTTCGTAGTTCCAGCTGGTTTTGTCATACTTGCGTTTGTCCGCGTCGTAGCCAGTGAACAGGCCATTTTCGAAACCGTAATCCTCACGTACGATCAGGCTGGCGTTGGTATAGGCTTCCGTGTATTCGCGGTTGAATTTTTCGTTATTCAGCAGGTACAGCAAGACGCCTGACAGGAATGCAATATCAGTACCAGAACGAATCGGAGCATAGAAATCAGCCACCGCTGCGGTTCGCGTAAAGCGCGGATCGACAACAATCAGCTTCGCGCCATTGTGAATTTTGGCTTCCATCGCCCAGCGGAACCCGACCGGGTGAGCTTCAGCGGCGTTACCACCCATCACCACAACGAGGTTGGCGTTTTTAATGTCGACCCAGTGGTTGGTCATCGCACCGCGACCAAATGTTGGAGCAAGACTTGCTACCGTTGGTCCGTGTCAGACGCGTGCCTGGTTGTCGACCGCGAGCATACCGAGCGCGCGGGAGAATTTTTGCGTTAAATAGCCGGTTTCGTTACTGGAAGCGGAAGCACACAGCATCCCGGTGGAAAGCCAGCGGTTAACGGTTACGCCTTCGGCGTTTTGTGCAACGTAGTTTGCGTCGCGGTCTTCTTTCATCAGCTTAGCGATGCGATCAAATGCCTCATCCCAGCTAATCTGTTGCCACTTATCAGAGCCTGGTGCGCGGTATTCCGGGAATTTCAGGCGACTTTCGGAGTGGATGAAGTCCACAAGTCCTGCCCCTTTCGGGCACAGCGCGCCACGGTTCACCGGGTGATCCGGGTCCCCTTCGATATGGAAGATGGATGCTTTGGCGTTTTTTGCTCCGTCACCGAGACTGTACATTAACAGTCCACAGCCAACGGAACAGTAAGTGCAGGTGTTACGGGTTTCGCGGGTACGCAGCAGTTTATATTGCCGTGTTTCCGCGAGCGCTACGCCGGGTGCAAAGCCCAGTGCCGCTGCCGTGGTGCCTGCCATACCGCCAGCGCAGATCTTAAAGAACTGCCTTCTGCTGACCTGCATGGTTTGCTCCTTGTTTCGACATTGTCACGTTCCCTTCACTTTTCCGTTACTCGAGCGTGAGGGAAGTGGTTGTTATTTTTCTTTGCGGACGGGACCGCAAAGGTCCAGAATTGGGTGAATTTCCCTCCCTCCAGGAGGGGTTTGTAAAGAATACCACAATGTTGGTATGCGTGTTCCAATATGGTTAAAAGAAAGTGAATAAGATTATTCAAGAAAACATCAAAAATGTGATGAGTTTGACAGGATCGCGCCAACTGACCCTCTGGAAACGCGAGGATTTGCTACATTCTCAGCTGGATGTCGTCGCTGAAGAAGTACCGGTTGCGCTGGTTTATAACGGGATTTCGCACGTGGTGATGATGGCATCACCGAAAGATCTTGAGCACTTTGCGATGGGCTTTTCACTTTCTGAAGGCATTATTGAGCGCCCACAGGATATCTACGGGATGGAAGTGGTTCCTTCTTGTAACGGATTAGAAGTGCAGGTTGAGCTGTCCAGCCGTCGTTTTATGGGGTTGAAGGAGCGACGTCGTGCGCTGGCCGGTCGTACCGGTTGTGGCGTTTGCGGCGTTGAACAACTCAATGACATTGGCAAGCCGGTCCAGCCTCTGCCGTTTACCCAGACATTCGATCTGGCACATCTCGATAACGCTTTAAGGCATCTCCCTGATTTCCAGCCTGTTGGGCAACTGACAGGTTGCACGCACGCGGCTGCCTGGGTACAGCCGTCAGGTTATCTGGCGGGCGGACATGAAGATGTTGGGCGCCATGTTGCGCTGGATAAACTGCTGGGACGACGTGCTATCGAAGGGGAAGCCTGGCGACCGGGCGCGGTATTAGTCTCCAGCCGCGCCAGCTACGAGATGGTGCAGAAGTCGGCGATGTGCGGCGTGGAGATTCTGTTTGCTGTGTCTGCCGCGACAACGCTGGCGGTAGAGGTTGCCGAACGCTGTAACCTGACGCTGGTGGGCTTTTGTAAACCGGGCAGGGCAACGATTTATACCCATCCCGAGCGTCTGGTAACAGAATAACAGGTGTTCAATTAATTTGAATAAGACTGGCAAATCCTTCCGCTTTTAGTTGTGTGATGTGAGGGCTATTATTTATCACATCAAGGCACGGTGCCTTACTCAAACAACTAAGTTAAAGGGTTTATATCATGAAAAGCATCAAAACTTTTGTCGCAGTTATCGCTCTGGCTACTTCTTTCGGTTCTTTCGCTGCTCAGACAGTTACCGCGACCGGTTCTACGCTGGAAAGCGCTGAAGCAAAAATTGCCGCTCAGGCTGAACGCGCAGGTGCCAGCGATTACAAAATCACTCAGGCATACACCGGTAACCGTGTGCATATGACCGCAGAATTGCTGAAATAAGAGACCTTTGTATTGTCGAAAGAGCGCCCTGGAGGCGCTTTTTTAGTGTATACCTGCCATTCTTAACAACGCGGTCACCACTGCGGCGGCAACGATCACTACAATCAGCGGCAGCTTACGCCAGGCGAGAAACACCGCAAAAGCCACGCCCAGCACGCGCGCCATGCCAGCAAAGTGTTCGCCTTCGTAAAAGGTGGTCGCCAGCGCAACGGAAAACAGTAATACGGTGGCAGCGTCGGAAAGCAGCGCCTGCGAGCGTTCTGAGAGTGCTAAACGGCTCCCCAGCTTAGTTCCCCCTAAACGCATTAAATAGGTTCCCAGAGATAACACGGCGATACCGACGATAAACAGCGTCATATTGCCCATCATTTTTTCCTCGTCAGTAAGCCAAACAGCGAAAGCAGTACCGGCAAACCCACCGGTGCAAAAGGGACGGCGGCGAGAGACAGCGTGGCACCGCTGCAGGCGCGGATAAGCGTCGTACGGTTTTTAAATGCCGGGACGACTAGCGCCAGCAGAATGGCAGGGAAGACGGCATCCAGACCGATAGTTTCTGGAGCGGGCAGAAGCCTGCCGACGACCGCGCCGACCAGCGTGCCAACAGGCCAGAAAACCGCGACGCCCAGACCGCACAGCCAGTAGGCGGCTTTACGCTGCTCTGGCGTTTTTTGCGACAGGCCAAACACCACGCTTTCGTCGTTCATGATATGGCAGCCGAGGTAGCTGGCGGCACGTTTCCCTACCAGATCGCGCACCGTAACGCCGAACGGCACGTGCCGGGCGTTAACCAGTAAACCGGCAGCCGCAGCCGCCAGTGGATTACCGCCGCTGGCGACGATACCGATAAACATAAACTCGGACGCGCCCGCCAGCACCGTAACAGAGAGCACAAACGGTACCCACAGCGGGAAGCCATAAGCCATCGCCAGCGAGCCGTAAGACATGCCCACAACCCCGACGGCCAGACAGACTAAAAATATCGCTTTTATCGTGTCGCCTTTGAGACTGGAAAAATAATGTTTCATACCGTTTTAGCCGTATCGAACGAGTTTCCATTATAATGAACGCAACAAGTTTGATTTACAAGTCGAACGATTTGTTCGATATAAAGAACGCGGAGTCGTGAATGACCCAACCCATCAGTATGATCGCGAAAAGTCTTGTGCGTGAACGTCAGCGCACCGGTTTATCGCTGGCGGAGATTGCCCGTCGTGCAGGAATTGCAAAATCGACACTCTCGCAATTGGAAGCGGGCAATGGAAATCCTAGCCTGGAAACGTTGTGGTCGCTGTGTGTAGCATTGGATATTCCCTTTGCGCGCCTGCTGGAACCGCAGGAGCAAAAAACGCAGGTGATTCGCCGTGGTGAAGGGACAAAAGTCGTGGCTGAGCAGGCTCATTATCAGGCCATTTTACTGGCGGCCTGCCCACCGGGCGCGCGGCGGGATATCTATCTGCTGCTGACGCAACCGGGCGCGGATCGAATTTCAGAACCACATCCACCGGGATCGGTTGAACATATCATCGTGACGCAGGGTAAGGCGATGGTGGGATTAACGGAATCGCCGGAGGAGCTAGGCGAGGGTGACTATATTTGTTACCCCGCGGACCAGGCGCATATATTTAAAGCGCTGGAGCCCGACACCCAAGCGATTCTGGTTTCTGAGCAGAACTAACTGTTATGTTGAGTTGTGCCGGATGCGGCGCGTTAGCGCCTTATCCGGCCTACAAGACTACTGTAAATAAAATACTTCTTTTAACTCTGCGCTGATCGGGCTGTTGTCTGGGTTGGCCGGCATTACGTCGCGCATATGCTGCCACCAACGCTGGCACACGTCGGTGCTGGCGACGGCATTCCAGCGCTCTTCGGACTCAATCTCAACGGTGGCGAACAGCAGATTGCGCTCTTCGTCGAGATAAATCGCGTAGTGATGGGCGCCGTGTGCTTTCAGCACCGCTTCCAGTTCTGGCCAGATGGGATTGTGCCGACGTTGATATTCAACATGTGCGTCGGCATTCACCTGCATCACAAAGGCCTTGCGGATCATAACGCCTCCAGATACAGCTCGCGAACCTCGTCGCGGCTGGCAGTGCGCGGGTTGCACGGCGCACACGGATCGGCCAACGCTTTATCCAGCCAGCCTTCAATATCTTCTTTCGTCACGCCAAGCGAACTAAAGCCTGCCGGAATGCCAACGCGTTTGCTCAGGGCACGAATCGCATTAATGGCCTCCATGCTTGCCGCTTCATCGCTGATACCGCGCGTATCAACGCCCATCGCCTGCGCCACGCGGGCAAAGCGCGGCACGGCGTTCGGGCGGTTAAAGTTTTCGATTACCGGCAGCAGGATGGCGTTGCAGACGCCGTGCGGCAGATTATGGGTCGCGCCCGGCTGATGTGCCAGTGCATGCACCAGACCCAGGCCAGCGCTATTGAATGCCATCCCCGCCAGATACTGACCAAACGCCATTTGTTCACGGGCTTCAAGGTTATGACCCTCGTCGACCGCTTTCGGTAGCCACAGGTTGATCAGGCGAATCGCTTCCAGCGCGTTGGCGTCGGTGAGCGGATGCGCACCAACGGAAACATAGGCTTCTACCGCATGGGTCAGGGCGTCCATGCCAGTTGCGGCGGTGACGGAAGCCGGGATGTCCAGCATGACGCTGGCGTCATCCACGGCGATATCCGGGATGATATTCGGGTCGATGATCACCTCTTTAACCTTGCGAGCTGAGTCGATAATAACCGCATTACTGGTCATCTCTGCTGCTGTTCCGGCGGTGGTATTGATGGCGACCAGCGGTACGCCAGCATTTTTTACCTTGCCCACGCCGGAATAGGCGGTAGACGGACCGGGGTTGGCGGTCAGGATCTTCACCGCTTTGGCGGTATCGATCGGGCTACCGCCACCGAAAGCGATGATGTAATCACACTCTGCGCCTTGGTATGCCGCAAAGCCTTTCTGCACCAGCGCTTCCGTCGGGTTTGGAAACACCTCATCAAACAGGTGATAAGACATCTGATGTTCATCCAGCGCGGCAAACAGGCTATCCAACAGGCCCAGCTTTACCAGTTGACCATCAGTGACGACCAGCGCTTTACCCCATTGCTTATTCGCCACGAGGTTCACCATATCGGCAATTGCGCCTGCGCCATGCAGGCTAATTTTTGGCAGTGCCAACATAAAGCTCATCACTATTCTCCTTACAATGCCAGTGCGCTTGCCAGCGGCGTCACGCCGAAGCGTTTGCCAAGTGCGATTAGCTCTTCACGCGTTATGGTCTGCTTCATACCGCCCATCGAATAGATTTTGACTAAAACTTCAGCGGACTTCTCTGCGGTATCGATCAAACCGAACGCTTCGTCGAGGGTGGGTCCACTGCCGAACACGCCGTGGAATGGCCACAGCACCAGCGAATGTTTCTGCATTTCTTCAGCGGTGGCCTGACCGATTTCATCTGTACCCGGCACCATCCACGGCAGAATGCCGACGCCGTCCGGGAACACCACCAGACACTCGGTGCTGCCTTCCCACAGTTTGCGGGTCATTAGCGCGGTGTTGTTTTCCAGTACGTAGGTCAGGGCGATCAGGTTGGTGGCATGGCAGTGCATGATCACGCGGTCTTTACCATTGGTAGCTTTAATACGTTCGCAATGGGAAAGGAAGTGCGCGGGCAGTTCGGAGGTCGGCACGGCTTCGTGGGTCAGACCCCACAGAATGTGGTAACCCGCGCCATCGCTGTCGATTTTCACCACGCCCAAATTGGTGGCCGGATCGAGCTGGACGTTGCGGAAAAATTTCCCCGAACCGGTGACGATAAATGGTGTGTTCGCCAGCAGCGGCATCGGCTGACTCAGTGCGATATAACGCGGTTTTTCGTGGAAATCGGCGCTAAATGGCGCAATATCTGCCTCATCCAGGCGCAGTGTCAGGTTGCCGCCGTTGCGTTCGTCCCAGCCTTTCAGCCAGGCATCGGAAGTGGCTTTAATCATCCCCTGGACGAACCAGGAAGTGGTAATGTTTTGCATATTTTATACCTGTCTTATTCAATGCCGGATAAAGCGAAGCCGCCATCCGGCAAAAAGGGTTAGCTACGTTTACTCAAAATCTCTTTTTCATAAGCGCGAACGCTGTCCAGCCACTGGCTGCCCGCTGGTGTGTCGTGACGCTGGCAATACATCTCCCAGACGGCCTGCCACGGCAGCGACTTTTGCTCTTCCAGCAGGGCCAGACGTGCGGTGTAGTCGCCGCTGGCTTCGAGCTGACGCAATTGCTCGGTCGGTTCTAACAGCGCGCGCAGCAGGGCTTTTTTCATATTGCGGGTGCCGATCACCCACGCGGCGATGCGGTTAATGGAGGCGTCGAAGAAGTCGAGGCCGATGTGTACGCGGTCAAACAGGTTGTGGCGCACGATCTCGCTGGCAATCGCCTGCGTTTCATCATCCAGCAGCACCACGTGATCGCTGTCCCAACGCACCGGACGGCTGACGTGCAGCAGCAGGCGCGGCACGTACAGCATGGCGGCGGAGATTTTGTCGGAGATCACTTCTGTCGGGTGGAAGTGACCTGCATCCAGGCACAGCGCGGTCTGGCGGCTGGTGGCGTAACCCATGTAGAACTCGTTGGAACCGACGGTATAGCTTTCTGCGCCAATACCAAACAGTTTGCTCTCGACGGCGTCGATGTGGTGCGCCGGGTCGAGTTTCTCGCTGATCACTTCGTCCAGGGCTTCCAGCAGGCGTTGGCGTGGTGCTAAACGGTCAACGGTGATGTCTTTCATGCCGTCCGGGATCCAGATGTTCATCACCGACGGCGTACCCAACTGCTCGCCAAAATACGCCGAGACGCGGCGGCTGGCTTTGCAGTGGTCAATCCAGAACTGGCGAATGGTTTCATCGGCGTGAGCCAGCGTGAAGCCGTCTGCACTCAGCGGGTGCGAGAAGCAGGACGGGTTGAAATCAAGCCCTAACTGGTTCGTTTTCGCCCACTCAACCCAGTTTTTAAAGTGTTCAGGTTTGATTTTGTCGCGGGCGACTGGCGTTTCAGACTCCAGATAGATCGCATGCAAATTCAGACGTTTTGGACCCGGGATCAGGCTCAGCGCCTGCTCCAGATCGGCCCGCAGTTCGGTGGCGTTGCGTGCTTTGCCCGGATAGTTGCCGGTAGCCTGAATACCACCAGTGAGCGAACCTTCCGGATTTTCGAAACCGGCGACATCATCGCCCTGCCAGCAGTGCATGGAGACCGGCAGACGATCGAGTTGGCGCAAGGCCGCCTCGACATCAATGCCTACCGCGGCGAAACGCAGTTTTGCCAGTTCCCAGGCTTGTTCAAGTTGAGTGGTCATGCGCAAAGCTCCTTTGTCTGTCGTAGTGATTGAAACTGCGCCTGGTAGCGGGCAATTTCACTTTCAGGATTGGGAATGAAGGTGGTCAGGTCGTAGTTGGCGCTCACCACCTGACGGAAATCATCGACGTTGTTAAGCTCGTCCAGCGTCATCAACTGGATGCCAATATTGCCGAGCGTGGAGGCCTCAATTGGCCCGGACATCACGCGTATACCGCAGGCATCCGCGCACAGCTGGTTCAGCAAGGCGTTCTGACAGCCGCCACCCACGATGTGCAGTTGGCTAAATGCTGCGCCACGCAGCGTTGCAAGTTCTTGCAGGATGTCGGCGTACAGCAATGCCAGGCTGTCGAAGATACAGCGTGCCAGTTCGGCATTTTGTTGGGGAACGGGCTGACCTGATTCACGACAGGCCGCCTGAATTTCCGCGCTCATATCGTCGGGATTGATAAAGCGATCGTCGTTTGGGTTTATCAGGAACTGACAGGCCGGCAGCGCTTGCGTTTGGGCGATAAGTGCTGGCAGGTCTGTAATCTGACGCTCTTTTAAAACGCGCTGGAGCAACCACAGTCCCATGATATTTTTCAGTACGCGGTAGCGCCCTTCCGCGCCCCCTTCGTTGGTAATGTTCGCCGCCAACGCCGCATCGTTGGTATACGGTGTTCTGCTCTCGAAGCCCATCAGCGACCAGGTACCGGATGAGAGATACGCACTATTTTCATCGGCCAGCGGCGATGCGATGACCGCGCTGGCAGTGTCGTGACTGGCGACGGCTACGACCGGAATTTGGTTTTTCTGCGGGCAAATCCAGTGGCCAATTATGTTCCCCGGGTGTGTTGGACGCCCAAACCAGGCTTTGTCTGCCCCGGTCCATGCCAGCAGCGTGTCATCCCAGTCGTCGGTGTTGATATTGACTAACTGGGTGGTGGTGGCGTTGGTGTATTCCCAGTTCATTTTGCCGGTCAGGCGGAAGCTGAAGTAGTCGGGGATTAGCAGAGCATGTGCTATCTGCGGGAGCAGTTCCGGCTGCTGTTCGACCAGCGCACGCAGTTGATACAAGGTGTTAAAGGGCAGAAACTGAATGCCGCTGCGACGGTAGATTTCGCCTTTTCCGGGCTGCGCCATCGCCTGTGACATAATGCCGGTCGTGCGACTGTCGCGATAGGAAACTGGCAGGCCGATGCGCTGACCGTTTTTATCAATCAGAACGTAATCCACGCCCCATGTATCGATGCCGATACTGTCAATGAGAATGCCTTCATCGCAGACTTTCTTCAGCCCCAGACGAATGTCGTTTTCCAGGCTGTCGATATCCCAGGTGTCAAAACCCTCTGTTTTTTGCAGGCAGTTAACGAAGCGATGGATTTCACGCAGCGTCAGAGTGCGGTGGTCACTGTCGTAACGCGCCAGCATTACGCGTCCACTGGATGCGCCCAGATCGACAGCGACACAATGGCGAAAAGTCATAGCGAGATCCTTCTGAGTTTTATTGCACTCAGTCTAAGAACCCCTGAAAAGGCGTACCTTCTTGTTAGTGACAGCCACAATAATCGGCTGGCAGCGTGGCAAAGGTGAACGTGATGCTGTTCACAGTTTCCGCTAATAGTGTGTATTTGGGTGGATGTGACGCCTTCCGCATTTCCCGATCTTTCCCGCCATTTCTTGAAGAATTAACCCTGTTTACGCACTTTGGCGTCAAAAATTTAAGGTGAGGGTAGTAACCCTTAATTACTATTCAGCCATATTCGTTAATCAGGGGGAGCTGTCATGACCGTACTGCATTGCGTGGATTTTTTTCCGACAGGTAAAGCGACAGTGGCTATTGAACCACGGCTTCCCCAACCCGCGTTTCCCGAGCATCATCATGATTTTCATGAAATTGTGGTGGTCGAACATGGTACGGGGATCCATGTGTTTAACGGACAGCCTTACACCATTAGCGGCGGAACGGTGTGTTTCGTTCGCGATCATGACAGGCATTTATACGAACATACTGACAATCTGTGTCTGACCAATGTTCTGTATCGTTCCCCGGAGGCGTTTCAATTTCTGGCTGGGCTGAATCAGCTTTTGCCTCAGGAACAAAATGGGCAGTATCCCTCCCATTGGCGCGTAAATCAGAATGTATTGCAGCAGGTTCGTCATCTGGTGGGGCAGATGGAAGCGCTTGGCGAGGGAATGGATACGCCGACGGCGGCAAATCGCGAGATTCTGTTTATGCAGTTGCTGGTACTGCTGCGTAAAACCAGTCTGATGGAAACGGCGACTGATAACGATGCACGGCTTAACCTTCTGATGGCATGGCTGGAAGATAACTTTGCCGACGAGGTGTGTTGGGAAGCGCTGGCGGAGAAGTTTTCGCTCTCTTTACGCACTTTACACCGTCAGCTTAAACAACAAACAGGGTTGACGCCGCAACGCTACCTTAACCGTTTGCGGCTGATTAAAGCCAGGCATCTGCTACGTCACAGTGATGACAGCGTGACAGATATCGCTTATCTCTGCGGTTTCGGCGACAGTAACCACTTTTCGACGCTGTTTCGCCGTGAGTTCGAGTGGTCGCCGCGCGATATTCGTCAAGGGCGTGATCTTATCGCGGGCGACAGCCTCCAGTAACGCGAAAGCTATCAACGTTTTTTACCGTCAGTTTGCTGATAATCATAGCCTTTCATGCCAGATGGCGGGTGCGTTCAGGTTGAGGTTATGTGATGGCGAATCAGCTAATCCTTTTGAAATCAGACTTTTTTGCGCATGAGCAGCAGGCTGTCGCCGTGGCCGATCGTTATCCGCAGGATGCCTTCGCTGAGCATACTCACGAGTTTTGCGAGCTGGTGCTGGTTTGGCGCGGCAATGGTCTGCATGTCCTTAACGATCGCCCGTATCGGATAACCCGTGGCGATCTTTTTTACATTCGTGCCGAGGATAAACACTCATACACTTCCGTTAACGACCTTGTGTTGCAAAATATCATCTACTGCCCGGAGCGGCTGACACTAAATGTTGACTGGCAAGCTGCGATCCCCGGATTTAACGGTACGCCGAGGCAGCCGCACTGGCGGCTAGGCAGCGTTGGTATGACACAGGCCCGGCATGTGATCAGCCAGCTTGAGCATGAAAGTAATCAGCGTGATGCGCAGGCTTTTACCATGGCGGAGTTGCTGTTCGGACAACTGGTCACGCACCTTAAACGCCATCGTTATGCCACGGATACGCTCCCGGCGACCTCGAGTGAAACGCTGCTGGATAAACTGATAACCGCGTTAGCCGGCAGCCATGAACATGCCTTTGAACTGGGTAAATTTTGCGAGCGCGAGCAGTGCAGCGAGCGGGTTTTACGCCAGCAGTTTCGTAGCCAGACTGGGATGACCATCAATCAGTATCTGCGCCAGGTACGGGTCTGCCATGCTCAGTATCTGCTCAAACATAGCCGGTTGATGATTAGCGAGATTTCCATGCGCTGCGGTTTTGAGGACAGTAACTACTTTTCGGTGGTATTCACGCGGGAAACCGGGATGACGCCGAGTCAGTGGCGTCATCTCAGCACCCAACATGATTAGCTGGCCATTCCCAGTCCAACAATATTTGCCGCGATAATAATCACCACGCAGCCAAGGCTTAGTACGCTGACTGGGCGTCTCCCGGCATTGCTCCACTCTTTCATGATCAGGCCCACTATACCACCGCACAGGACGTAGAAGCTCATGTGCAGCATCCAGCTCATATAGTCATACTGTGCCGGAATTTTGGCGTGGCCCCAGGCGTAAAAGAAGAACTGGAGGTACCACATCAGACCAGCAAGCGCCGAGAACAGGATATTGCTGATAATCAGCGGTTTTGCTAACGAGAAGTCGGCCTTTACTGACAGGTTTTTCATTTTTGCCAGGCGAATGAAGCAGTATCCCAGATTGATCACTGCACCACCGCCCATGATGACCACATAGCTTGGCAGGGCGACATACAGCGGATCGATACCGAGCGCAGCAGCGGCTTCGTGCATTGGTTTAGCCGCATCCATGGCAAAGGACATCCCGGCGGAGAAAAAGCCGCACATCACCGCCAGTATTAGACCTTTTTTCAGATTGAACTCTTCGGCTTTGATGCCCATCTTGCGCTCTTTTAACTGTCCGGCACGGGTTACAATTGCCACGCCGATCAGGGCGACCAGCACGCCGAGCAATGTCATACGTCCTCCAGGTGTGCCGATGAGTACGCCAAATTTACCGGCTATGATTGGCGTCATTAAGGTGCCAACAATGAGCGTAATGCCGATGGCGATCCCTATCCCCATCGACATACCGAGATAGCGCATAGTCAGGCCATAGTTGATATTACCAATCCCCCACATGGCACCGAACAAAAACACCGGCAGCAGTGTGGATGCGCTGAATGAACTGTAATAGGCCCAGAAGTCCGGCAGCAGGATCGCGCTGACGAGCCAGGGAAGGATCAGCCATGATACAAAACCGCCTATGGACCACATGGTTTCCCAGGACCAGTGTTGTACCTTTTTAAAGGGGGCGTAGAAACAAGCGGCACTAGCGGCACCAATAAGATGCCATATTATCCCCATCGTAATTGCATTACCCATTCTGTTTCCTTTTGAATTATCGATTTGACAGGATGAAAATCACCGTTTTGATGTTCAAAAGTTTAAAGAGTGAGCAATAAACTAACCTTCAGCATGCTGCCGCGTGATGAGTAATGCTGGCAAAATTCACGGGATGAAAGGGATATTGATCACAAATGCAGTTCCGCCCCTCTTTTTTGAGAAGGGCGGAAATATTGAGGGTTAGCAGATTCTGACTGCCTGAATACCCATTAGCCAGGCGAGTTTTTCCAGTGCCTCGCCATGGTGTCCCAGGCCAATGCTGCAATGATGAGCTGGACCGCCCATGCACCATTGCGTGGTGAACTCGCGAGCCGATAACGGGAAGCGATAGCGGCTGTTGGTGTTGCCAATATCCAGAACTTCACCTGCCACTGCTTCACCTTCGGCATACTGTAAACGTACCCCGTTTTCGACATCTTCAATTACCGAAAGAAAGGTTACCGGGCCAGGTTTCACGGTCATCTGGATAGACACGCCTTTACCGGGTTTACCATGATAAACTGGCAGCGGAACCAGACTCACCGGACCATCCGCCATCAACGGGTGTGCCGGACCATCATGTCCCCACAAAACAACATCATCTTTAAATTCAATACCGTAAGGTTCTGAGAATGAACCGCCAGCACTCAGAAGTTGCTGAATTTTCATCGCCAGCACATTTTTGATTTCATATTCTCCCGCTACAGGAATACCACGATGAGTGAGTAGCGTGTTGCCGAGAATTATTGAGGTGATGATGTTCTCGTAAGCATTGCCGTTACGACCTTCGTAGTAATAGGCTAATGCACCGAGTTTATTCTGAGTGATCAGTTTATCCATGGCGCAGGCAGTGGTGAGTGCGCGATCAAGCTCTGCAGGTTCGCATGTCGCATCCAACTGAAGGACACGGTGCATTTCCTGTTGTTTGGCGTTGAGGTCTGCCTCGCTGACCTGCTCGCGATATTCCGCCAGCTCACACATCTCCAGTGGCTTAAAGCGTACGCCCATTTTCGCGGATAAGTTCGTCATATTGCTGTAAACGTCCACCATACCGTCATAATAGTGTCCGAGTACGCCAACCTGACAATTTGCCAGCATTTGACGAGCGTTAAGGGCCTGTAGCCACTGCGCCGTTTGTTGCCAGACGTACTCATCGCCCTGTAATGCACCCACAATAAGTTGAAAACGGATATTCGCGCGGTTAAAGACGTTCGCCAGTTCGGGAGCGCTGCAGGCCTGACAGTGCGCCAGCCATTCTCCAGTACGACCGCCCCGATCGGGAATCTGACGGATTTTTGAATAGGGCAATCCTGGTTCTGGCTGTAGGGCCAGAATAATGACCGGTTTATTGATACTTTGCACCAGGGGTAGCACCGTTGAGCTGAGCGCGTAGGTGCTGATGTAAAGGCAGACCGCATCGACCGGCTGATGCTGCAACCGTCTGGTAAGGGCATCGGCTTTATCGACGTTATCAATCAGGCCGCCATTAATCACGGTGGCTTGTTGCGCCGTCAGACGCTCATCAATTGCTTGCAGATAGCCCTGAAGACGTGACTCCAGGCCTGTAAACTGGGGCCAGTATGTGTCGAGGCCGATACCAAAAAGGGCGATGTTGACAGACATAGCAATATTTCCTTGTGAGATAATTCTCAGACTATGTCGTGCTTTATCTCCCATGTCCTTCATGTCGCTGCCTGTTTTCTAGCCAATTGGCAAAATCTGCCTGATTCTCCCGGTAATGCTCACACTTTTACCTCATAATAGCCATGTAAAAAGTACGGCATTGATAATCATTTTCAATATCATTTAATTAACTATAATGACCCAACTGCTTACGCGGCGTTAACACTGGCCGCCCGACAATACTGGAGATGATTATGAGTTATACACTGCCATCCCTGCCGTACGCTTATGATGCCCTTGAACCGCACTTCGATAAGCAGACGATGGAAATCCACCATACCAAACACCACCAGGCTTATGTTAACAACGCGAACGCCGCGCTGGAAAGCCTGCCAGAATTCGCCAGCCTGTCCGCTGAAGAACTGATCACCAAACTGGATCAACTGCCAGCAGACAAGAAAACCGTACTGCGTAACAACGCGGGTGGTCACGCTAACCACAGCCTGTTCTGGAAAGGCCTGAAAACCGGTACTACGCTGCAGGGTGACCTGAAAGCGGCTATCGAACGTGATTTCGGCTCCGTGGACAACTTCAAAGCTGAATTTGAAAAAGCTGCGGCAACCCGTTTTGGCTCCGGCTGGGCGTGGCTGGTGCTGAAAGGTGACAAACTGGCTGTTGTTTCCACTGCTAACCAGGATTCCCCGCTGATGGGTGAAGCAATCTCTGGCGCTTCCGGCTTCCCGATTGTGGGCCTGGACGTTTGGGAACACGCTTACTACCTGAAATTCCAGAACCGTCGCCCGGACTACATCAAAGAGTTCTGGAACGTGGTGAACTGGGACGAAGCTGCTGCACGTTTCGCCGCGAAAAAATAAGTCCGACGCGTTAATTAAGCCCCTGCAAGCAATGCTTGTGGGGGTTTTTTTGTGATCAAAATCAATATAAAAACAACGATCCATTTAAAATGAAACAATGTTTTATTGTGCGAGTGGGATCACTTTTATAGTCTCTGCGAATGTCTATCTTCTTTTCATCAAGACGGCGCATCTCAAAAGCACTATGCAGCCGCCCATAAAGATTGCGCCATTTTTATGTCTACAGGTGATGGAAATGCAGATCAAACGTACGATAGAGAAAATCCCAGGCGGTATGATGCTGGTGCCGCTGTTTCTGGGTGCGTTATGTCACACCTTCTCCCCCGGAGCCGGGAAATACTTCGGCTCCTTTACCAACGGCATGATCACCGGTACGGTGCCGATTTTGGCGGTGTGGTTCTTTTGCATGGGTGCGTCGATTAAGTTAAGCGCCACTGGCACCGTGCTGCGTAAGTCCGGCACGTTAGTGATAACCAAGATTCTGGTGGCGTGGGTGGTTGCGGCGATTGCCTCACGCATTCTGCCGGAACATGGCGTGGAGGTTGGATTCTTCGCCGGACTTTCCACGCTGGCGCTGGTGGCGGCCATGGATATGACCAACGGTGGGCTGTATGCCTCGATTATGCAGCAGTACGGCACCAAAGAAGAGGCCGGGGCGTTTGTCCTGATGTCGCTGGAGTCTGGCCCGTTGATGACGATGGTGATTCTGGGAACTGCCGGGATCGCTTCGTTTGAACCGCACGTGTTTGTGGGTGCCGTATTACCGTTTTTGATCGGCTTTGCACTGGGGAATCTGGACCCTGAGCTGCGGGAGTTCTTCAGCAAAGCGGTGCAGACGTTGATCCCTTTCTTCGCCTTCGCATTAGGTAACACTATTGATTTGAGCGTGATTGCACAGACCGGCGTACTGGGGATTCTGCTGGGCGTGGCGGTGATTATCATCACCGGCATTCCATTGATTATCGCTGATAAACTGATCGGCGGCGGCGATGGAACGGCGGGGATTGCGGCTTCCAGCTCTGCGGGGGCAGCGGTCGCCACGCCGGTACTGATTGCGGAAATGGTCCCGGCGTTTAAACCCATGGCGCCGGCGGCAACCTCTCTGGTGGCGACGTCAGTGATTGTAACCTCCATCCTCGTGCCGATTATCACTTCTATCTGGTCAAAAAGAGCCAAAGCCAGAGCGGTGGCAATCGATATGCGCAGCGCGGTGAAGTAACGTGATTATGCCGGATGGTTTGTACCATCCGGCATAACTGTTTTAACCCTTGATTACAAACACCTCATCAATTGTTCGACACTCACTTTCATTCAGCTCCCCGCCTGCATTACGCGATACCCCGGTGCAATAGCCAAACTTACGCGATACTACGGTTTTGATGGTGGTGACGAAATCCTCACCGATGGCGTAGATAGACATGTAGGTGCCAATCTGGTCCTGAATATCGCGAAGTGCAGCCAGGTCACCCTGCTTAAACGCTTCTCGTGCGCAGACAAACAACTCCGGCATGACGTTGTTTAATCCTGAAATAATACCCGCGCCGCCTGCCAACAGGTTAGGAATATAGTATTCGTCATAGCCGGACAGCACCGCAAAATCTTCGCGTACGGCGCGGGTGGTCTGGATCATGCTACGGGTATGGGACTGGCAGTCGACGGTATCTTTGATGCCTGCGAAGTTGGGGAACTCAGAAGCAAGGGTGGCAACCAGCTCGGGCGTTAAATCGCAACCGGTACGTGCCGGAAAGTTATAGGCAAACCATTTCCCACTGAGTTTCTGCCCCAATTGACGGAAGTAGCTCAGTAGCTGTTTCGCCGTTTGCCCGTAATAGTAAGGCGGCAGGATCATCACGGCATCGTAACCGGCGCGATACGCTTCTTGTGCCATCAACAGCACATCATTCTGGCAGGTGGATGAGACGTTGGCGACCATCTTCAGCGAGCTCATAGCGCGAGCCTCGCGGATTAGCAGCAATCTTTCCTCGAGCGTAAAGGAGGCAAATTCCCCGATGCTGCCCATCAACAAAATCACGTCGATGTTGGCCTCGGTAAGGCGTTTAAGATGCTGGCTCAGACCGTTAAGATCGATCTTGCCGTCATTGTCCATTGGCGTAATGGAAGGACACCAGACGCCAGCAAATTGCGATTGACCAATCACGTTGTCGACTCCTTATTTGAAATGATGTTTCAAAACCAGCTTGTATTGATAGCATGTGTCCCTAATTTTCATGTGAACCGTGCTCTCATTTTGAGCGACTGGGATAAAATAAATGTGGTGTAATGGTGGAAATTTATCGGGAGAGGGAACAGATGCGATATCCGGTCGATGTTTTTACAGGCAAAGTTCGGGACTACACGGGAAGCCGTCCCAGTGCGATTGCTAAGGTTCAGGTTGACGGCGAGTTGATGCTGACTGAACTGGGGCTGACGGGTGATGAGCAGGCGGAAAAGAAAATTCACGGCGGGCCAGATCGCGCCTTGTGTCACTATCCGCGTGAACACTATCAGCACTGGAAACAAGCCTTTCCTGAACAGACGGAATTGTTCGTTGCGCCTGCTTTTGGTGAGAACCTCTCTACTGAGGGGCTGACGGAAGATAATGTGTATATTGGCGATATTTTCCAGTGGGGGGAAGCGTTGATTCAGGTCACGCAGCCACGCTCGCCGTGCTTCAAGCTAAATTTCCATTTTGGCATCAGCGATATGGCCAGCCAGATGCAGGATGCGGGCAAGACAGGCTGGCTGTGCAGCGTTATCGCGCCCGGGCTGGTATCGGCAGACGCGCCGTTGATCCTGGCGTCACGCGTGAGCGACGTCAGTGTGCGGGAGGCGATTGCTATTGCCTGGCATATGCCGTTTGATGACTCGCAATATCACCGTTTATTGTCGGCTGCCGGGCTATCGAAAAGCTGGACCAGAACGATGCAAAAGCGTCGTTTAAGCGGCAAAATCGAAGACAATTCCCGCCGTTTGTGGGGAAAATAGACTCACTCTGTTCATGCAATTAAATCAGGTGGTGACACCTGATTTACTTCTCTCGTAGCACTTATCTCTGCGTACTAAAGCGGGTAAAAACCCCCCCTGCCACACCATGCTTTCAGGGCATTCTTGATACCTGGCCCACAAAAAGAAACTCTGCGTTGAAAAAAAACTTGAGTATTTCCTGCACTCAAATATCTTAGCTTCAAATTGGTTTAAACCAGATTGAGAAAAATGAAAAAGAAAAACAATGTTGATGTTCTCAGAGAGCGCTTTGAAAGCTGGTTAAACGAGAATAATTTGCCAGCGGGCTCCAAGTTGCCCTCAGAGAGAGAGTTATGTGAGTTGCTGGATGCGAAGCGCATGACCTTACGTCAGGTTCTGATTGAGCTTGAGATCGATGCACGTATTTTCCGAAAGAACCGCAGTGGTTGGTTTATTTCGTCGAAGCGATTTATTTATAACCCTAAATCACTTTCCAGTTTCAATGCTGAAGCCTGTGCTCAGGGTCGTAAACCTTTTTGGGATTATTTAACCAAAGAAACGATTGAGACCGTTCCGCATCATGTTGAAGAGGTTTTTCTCTCCTCCGGCGAACGTTATTTAGTTACCGGCTGGTGTGGGCTTGATTCGCATAAAGTGTTTTACCATGAATCCTATATTGATGCCGATATTGCGCCAGAATTTATTAACAAACTGGGTACTCAGTCTTTTGCAAGCGTCTGGGAAGATGTATATGGTCATATTTTAAACATCAAAGAAATGATCTTTAAACCGGTCAATATGCCAGAAGTGGCCTGCAAAGAACTGGGCGTTGCGCCTAATACGTATGGAATTTTAGTAGAAAAACATCGGGCCACCCGAGATAAAAAAGTGGTTCAGGTTGACTTTGAGTATTGGCGACTTGAATCAGTGGAACTTGTTATTCGTGATGAATGAGAGAAATAATGGATAAATTTAACCAGGAACTTCTTGCTGAACGTGCGAGAAATATACCACTGTATCTACATGCTTATGCTTTTCATCTGAATATGCGTTATGAGAGAGTCCTTCCGGGCGATCTTCTGGATATTGCGCACCAGCAAAAATTAAAGGGCGTGAAAATACATGTTGAAGATGGTGAATCCCAATCACTACAGAAACTGAACGATCGGCAGTTACACGACTTTAAAGAGAAAGCCAAACAATATAACCTGGATGTACATATTGAAACGAGCGCATCGGACCAAGAGACGTTGACGGATGCGATCCGTATTGCGATGGCGACTGGCGCAACGTCAGTACGTTTCTACCCGCGCTATGAAGGGCATCTCAACGATGTTATGACGAAGATTGCTAAAGATATCGCGTGGTTGTCCCGGTATGACGACTGCGGGCTAAGCTTTACTATTGAACAACATGAAGACCTGCAAAGTCATGAGTTGGTGACGCTGGTTAAAAATAGTGGAATGAAGAATCTCTCTATTCTGTTTGATTTTGGCAACATGATTAATGCCAATGAGCAGCCGCTTTCTGCGTTAGAAATCATGTCTCCTTTGATCACTCAGGTGCATATCAAAGACGCTAAAATTATTAAAGAAGGTAAAGGTTGGGGGCATGAGGCTTGTCGATCAGGGTATGGTGACTTACCAATGGAAGAGATGCTTAAGGCATTATTACTTTTAGGTGAAGATAAGCCGCAAGTCTATGCTTTTGGTCTGGAAGAAGAAGTTGATTATTATGCTCCAGCATTTCGCTTCGATGATGAAGGTGATAACCCCTGGATCCCATGGCGTGATGCAAGTTATACACCGCTGCCCGAGAGTGACAAGATTGACGCGCGACTAGCGTTGGAAAAAGAACATGCTCTTGCACAAATAAAATATATTCGTACTTTATGCGATAAATTTATAACTAATCAATAAATTTCCTTAATATTATTAATATGTAAAAAGGATTATGCAAATAGTCTATCTACTTTATTAGTTAAATATTTTTAACTGAATATTTCTCTCAACAAGCAATGAGGGTTTAATCATGTTCATGAATAAATGGGCAAGACTCTGTTTTTTAATTTTAGGCGGCGGCACAATATTTAAACTTTCAAGTATGAAAGATGTTTTCTATGTGCCAATGCAAGATGACTGGGGCTTAACCAATACGCAAATTGGCTTGAGTTTTACGGTTTATACGATTGTTCAGACAACCGGGCTTTTTCTTTCGCTCTATATCGCAGATCGTTATTCTAAGAAAATATTATTACCATTAGGTCTCATTGGTGTTGGGCTTTGCGGCTTATATTTGGCGACGCTACCATCATTTACCGGTTATCTCATTTGCTTTGCTGCAATGGCGTTCTTTGCCGATGTGGTTTATTGGCCGGTATTGCTGAAAGCCGTACGTCTGCTGGGCACGAAAGAAGAACAAGGTCGTATGTTTGGCTTTTTAGAGGCCGGACGCGGTGTGGTAGACGTCATTGTCGCTTCTGGTGCCCTGTTTGTCTTCGTCCAGTTTGGTGAGGGGAAAGCAGGCATGCAGGCGGGGCTGTTGTTTTATACGCTCATCACCATTGCGGCAGGTATTGTGACGTACTTTATTGTCGATAATGACGAAGTTAAAGGTGGCGAGAAAACCAGTGCCAACATGGAAGTGTTAAAGGGTATCAAGCATGTGTTGTCCTGTCCTAACGTCTGGCTGGCTTCACTAGGGATTTTCTTCGTTTACGCTGCATACTGTGGGCTGACCTACTTCATCCCGTTCTTGAAAGATATCTATATGCTTCCGGTAGCCCTCGTTGGCGCTTACGGCATCATCAATCAGTATGCGTTGAAAATGGTGGGAGGGCCGATTGGTGGGCTACTGGCGGACAAGGTGGCTAAATCGCCGACAATATACCTGAAGTGGACATTTCTGATTTCCGCCGTGGCGATGCTTGTTTTCATGCAATTGCCGCATCAAACAATGAATGTGTATATCGGCATGGCGGCGACATTAGGGTTTGGGGCGATTATTTTCTCCCAGCGTGCCATTTTCTTCGCGCCGATGGATGAGATTGGTACCCCGCGCGAGTATGCCGGTTCGGCAATGGCGTTTGGCTGTATCATTGGCTACATGCCAGCCATGTTTGCGTATACGTTATACGGCTATCTTCTGGATACCAATAGCGGCATCACGGGATACAACTATGTATTTAGCGTAATGATTGCGTTCAGCTTAATGGGCTTTGTCTGCTCGACTATTCTGGTGAAGCGGATTAAAAAGCAAAAGTTGGCGACTGCAACGGCAGCGGCATAAGGTGAGAGCTTCCCCGGTAATATAATTACCGGGGAAGTCTGTTAAGAACGCTTATACAGCGGCAACCAAATCACCAGCCGTAAACCACCCAGCGGGCTGTCTTCGGCCTTCACCCAGCCGCGATGCTGCTGGATTGCGGTTTCAACAATCGCCAGACCCAGACCAGTTCCGCCAGACTCGCGATCGCGGGCTTCATCGGTACGATAGAACGGACGGAAAATCTGTTCTCTGTCTTCAGGGCTTACGCCCGGGCCATCATCGTCTACAGTGATGGTGATCCCGTCGATATCCACCGCGAAGCCCACTTCGATCTTCGTGTGTGAATAGCGCAGGGCATTGCGCACAATGTTTTCCAGCGCGCTTTCCAGCGCATTTGGGTTACCATACAGCGGCCACGGACCCGGCGGGAAATTCACCGTGAGCGATTTACCCATCTGCTCCGCTTCAAAGGCGGCGTTATCCAGCACTTCGCCCCACAGCTGATTGGCTTTCACCGTTTCACTGACCAGCGCGTTTTTCTGCTGATTACGCGACATCACCAGCAGGTCGTTGATCATGCTGTCCAACCGGTGCGCCTCGGTTTCAATACGCTCCAGCTCTTTACTCTCACCGCTACGACGGCGCAGCAGCGCAGTGCCCAGTTGCAGACGGGTTAACGGCGTTCTCAATTCGTGAGAGATGTCCGACAGCAGGCGTTGCTGCGTGGTCATCATTCGCTCCAGCGCCGTCACCATCTGGTTAAAGCTGGCGCCTGCCGCCAGAAACTCCTGCGGACCCGCTTCCAGTTCCGGATGTTGACGCAGGTTGCCCTGGGCCACTTCATCCGCCGCATTTTTCAATTTTCGCGCCGGTTTCGCCAGGCTCCAGGCAAGCCAGAGCAATAGCGGAGAGCTGACTAACATAGTGACAATCAGCAACAACAGCGGTCGGTCGAACAGCAGGTTGATAAAATCTGATTGTGAGCTGCTGGCAGGTCGAATGAGATACAGCTGGTAGTTATCTTCCCCGTCTCTGACGGAGAAAGGCCCGACCATCTCAACGCGACCGTATTTTTTCTTTTGCGGATGGTCGGCGTTATCGGCCTGACCAATAAAGTTACGAATGATCTGCATTTCGTTGCGTTCTGCGCCGATCACGCGTCCTTCCGTCGTAACAAGCAATAACCGCTGTCCTGGCGGCGCCCACTTGTCTATTGCCCGAAACAAGCGACGCCACCACATCAAATCGTTGGGTGGGTCGTTCGCCAGTTCAGCTTCAACGTGTTGCTCAATCATCAACCCTTGGCGCTGCTCGCTGTCCAGTAGCTCGGTCATCTGACGTGAATCGAGCTTGGGTAACATCAGCACCAACATCAACACCAGCGCCAACGTCAACCAGAAGATGGCAAAGATGCGTGCGGTTAAGCTCCCTATCATGAAGCGGAGACCATCAGGTAGCCGCGACCACGCAGAGTTTTAAACCACGGGTGTCCGTCTTTACGCTCTGGCAGCTTACGACGCAGGTTCGAGATATGCATGTCGATCGCGCGATCGAAAGGCGTCAGGCGTTTGCCCAGGACTTCCTGGCTCAAATGTTCACGCGAAACCACCTGACCAAGATGCTGTGCCAGCAAATAGAGCAGGGTGAATTCGGTGCCGGTTAACTCCAGGATTTGCCCATCAAAGCTGGCTTCCTGGCGGCCCGGGTTAAGGCTTAACGCATCCACTTCCAGCGTCGGCGAACCGTTGTCGCTGTTCTGCTGCTGCTCACTCCAGTGCGAGCGACGCAGAATAGCGCGGATGCGCGCGACCAGTTCACGGTCGTTGAACGGTTTAGGTAAATAGTCGTCCGCACCCAGTTCAAGGCCAAGTACGCGATCCAATTCGCTGCCGCGAGCGGTCAGCATGATTACGGGAGTCTGGTGTGTCTGACGAAGTGCTTTCAGCGTATCAATACCGTTTTTCTTCGGCATCATGACGTCGAGCAAAAGTAAATCGATGCTGTCATCAAGAAGCTCAAGCGCTTGTTCCCCATCATAGGCAACCAGCACATCGAAACCTTCCATTTCGAGCAGCTCCTTTAACAGGGAAGTCAGCTCTCGGTCATCATCAACTAACAGGATTTTATTCATTGTTTACGTACCTCCGAGGCAGAAATTACGTCATCAGGCGTCGCTAATCTATGACTTTACGTTGTTTTACACCCCCTGACGCATGTTTGCAGCCCGAATCGTAAACTGTCTCTCGTTGAATCGCGACAGAAAAGATTTTGGGAGCAAGTGATGGGCAAAGTTACCGCTGCCGTCATGGCCTCAACGCTGGCATTCAGTACTTTAAGCCATGCAGCTGAAGTCGTCACCGGCGATCACTGGCACCTGGGTGATGGCTCATCGCAACGCAGCGTACAGAGCCACATGTTTGACGGTATCAGTTTAACCGAACATCAACGTCAACAGATGCGAGATTTAATGCAGCAGGCAAGACACGAACAGCCTCCTGTTAATGTTAGCGAAATGGAGACAATGCATCGCCTTGTCACCGCAGAGAAATTTGATGAAAGCGCTGTGCGCGCTCAGGCAGAAAGAATGGCGCAAGAACAGGTTGCTCGCCAGGTTGAAATAGCCAGGATTCGCAATCAGATGTATCGCCTGTTAACGCCCGAGCAGCAAGCGGTTTTAAATGAGAAACATGAACAACGAATGGAGCAACTGCGCGACGTAGCGCAATGGAAACAAAGCTCATCGTTAAATTTATTGAGTAGTAGCAACTCACGTTCCCAGTAGTACCCCTGTTTTCCTTGCCATAGACACCATCCCTGTCTTCCCCCACATGATGTGGGGGTTTTTTTTGCCCAAATTACAGCGAATTACCAAAGACAAGCAGCTACTTACAGAAGATATTTGGAGCGTATAAACGCTTTTGTTATGTGTGGCTGACCTCAATGTAACTTACTGCCTCTATGTAGGGCCGTGTACTCTGATAATAATGCTTAGCTTTTTCCTAAATCCAACACAATGCCATCATTGGTAATGATAAAGGTGTAGTAGTGATTTTTTCCATTTAAGGTATAGCTTGCGCCATACACTAACCCTTTTTCTAAATTTACCGTAAAGCAGGTACTTGGGTAGGTGAGATGCTTAAAATCGCCAACTAATAATTTTTTATTTTCTATACTATTAGTTGACAGAATATAGCGGTTTAACACATCGTTTTTATCAGTGGTAAAGCAAACACGATTGTTGTCTACGTAGATCGCCCGTCTTTCGCCGGACTCTGCACCCTCTCTATCTTTCCCTGGGCACCCGGCGAGAAATAAAAGTAAAGGGAGAAAAGTGATCGATTTCTTCATATCGGAAAGTCCCCTAGTACCTTTTCATATTTCTGAATTAACTCCAGCACCGGTTCTTCTGGGTCATAATCACGGTAAACATACAGATCGCTATGCCCATCAAACCCATAATGCTTTAACAACCAGTAATCGCTGACTAAGGATGCTTGCTGCTCCAGTCCGTAATCAAGTAAGTTTTTCTCATTTAGACTGTATGTATAATCAGCTGCCCATGAGAACGCTCCGCGTGTTCGTACCCACATTCCATATTGGTGCTGCCAAACATGCATCATTTCATGTAAAAATAGATGCTGGGCATTTGGAGTTGGCTGTTTTGTAGGCATCGAGAAATCATCTTCGTATTTTATTTTTCTAAACCACATTTCGCCATTGGGCGTCATCGCCTGGCCGGGGTTTTGACTATCAAAAGGAAGATAACTTTCCAGATGAACCCAAACTTGCTGGTAAAGAATGCTGAAACCAAAGAGCGAGTTTGCAAGATTTATCTCGCCAAGCCTTAGCCTACGCAGACCTCCTTCCTTGATCGGTTGCCAGTCAATAGAATTAGGGTAATACGCCATCTTAATCCCTCAAGATATGTTGATTGAGTGTTTATCGTACATCTAAAGTAAATGAGCATTGGAAGAGTTATAGAGAGGTCTCAAAAATTCAGAATAAAACGTATTCAGGTGGTGTATGGATCATGCTGATCCGGCTGTAAGATAGGCCGTAATGTAGATTTTTTATTAGAATAAATTTCTAATTTAAGTGTGTTATGTATTGCTACAACATTCCATCCCTGTCTTCCCCCACATGATGTGGTTTTTTTTGCCCAAAATTTGTCACTCGGTTATTGCCTGACTGTTTTACTTCATCCGTTATACTAGCGGCATATTCTGGCGGGAGTGTTTATGAATCATACTTATGGACGGCTGGTTAGCCGGGCTGCAATCGCGGCTACCGTGATGGCAACGCTGTTACTTTTGATCAAAATTTTTGCGTGGTGGTACACCGGATCGGTCAGTATTCTGGCTGCATTGGTGGATTCTTTGGTGGACATCGCGGCGTCGTTAACCAACCTGTTAGTGGTGCGCTATTCGCTGCAACCGGCCGATGATGAACATACGTTCGGACACGGAAAAGCGGAATCACTGGCTGCACTGGCGCAAAGCATGTTTATTTCCGGTTCGGCGCTGTTTTTATTCCTGACCGGGATTCAGCATCTCATCCAACCCACGCCAATGAAAGATCCTGGTGTTGGGGTGGCGGTCACCATCATTGCGTTAGTGTGTACAATCATTCTGGTCTCGTTTCAGCGCTGGGTGGTGAAACGCACGCAAAGTCAGGCCGTTCGGGCGGATATGCTTCATTATCAGTCTGATGTTATGATGAACGGTGCAATTCTCTTGGCGCTTGGCCTGGCATGGTACGGCTGGCATCGTGCTGATGCCTTGTTTGCGCTTGGGATTGGCATCTATATTTTATTTAGCGCATTACGCATGGGATATGAGGCGGTGCAGTCCTTGCTGGATCGCGCTTTACCCGATGAAGAACGTCAGGAAATTATTGATATCGTGACGTCATGGCCTGGAGTCAGTGGCGCCCATGATCTTCGCACGCGGCAGTCAGGGCCGACCCGCTTTATTCAGATTCATTTGGAAATGGAAGACAATCTGCCGCTCGTTCAGGCGCATTTAGTGGCTGAAGAGGTTGAGCAGGCAATTTTACGGCGTTTCCCGGGATCAGATGTCATCATTCATCAGGATCCCTGTTCGGTCGTACCCAAGGAAGGCAAGATGTTTAAGCTTTCATGATTCGTTGTAAAAAAAGTGAACCAGGCCAGCATTTTGTGTATAAATTACCACCATTCGGCCTGACCTGAATCAATTCAGCAGAAAGTGATTGTTATACTATCTGCATATTCGTTGGATCGTTTCGATATGCGGAATCGACTTCCGGCAGCAGATTTCATTTTGCATTCCAAGTTCAGAGGTAGTCATGATTAAGAAAATCGGTGTGTTGACAAGCGGCGGTGATGCGCCGGGCATGAACGCAGCAATCCGTGGTGTTGTACGTGCAGCGTTGACGGAAGGGCTGGAAGTCATGGGGATCCATGATGGCTACCTGGGTTTGTATGAAGACCGTATGGTTCAACTTGACCGTTATAGCGTGTCCGACATGATCAACCGTGGCGGTACTTTCCTCGGTTCAGCCCGTTTCCCGGAATTCCGCGACGAAAACGTCCGTGCGGTGGCTATCGAAAACCTGAAAAAGCGTGGCATTGATGCGCTGGTTGTTATCGGTGGTGACGGTTCTTATTTGGGGGCGAAACGCCTGACTGAAATGGGCTTCCCCTGCATCGGTCTGCCGGGCACTATCGACAACGATATCAAAGGTACTGACTACACCATCGGTTACTTCACCGCGCTGGGTACCGTAGTTGAAGCGATTGACCGTCTGCGTGATACCTCTTCTTCTCACCAGCGTATTTCCATCGTTGAAGTGATGGGGCGCTACTGTGGCGATCTGACCCTGGCGGCTGCAATTGCCGGGGGTTGTGAGTTCGTGGTGGTTCCGGAAGTGGAATTCAGCCGTGACGATCTGGTTGCTGAAATCAAAGCCGGCATCGCGAAGGGCAAAAAACACGCAATCGTAGCGATCACTGAGCACATGTGTGACGTTGACGAACTGGCGCATTACATCGAGAAGGAAACGGGCCGCGAAACGCGTTCAACCGTGCTGGGCCACATTCAGCGTGGTGGTTCCCCGGTTCCTTACGACCGTATTCTGGCATCCCGCATGGGCGCCTATGCCATCGAACTTCTGCTGGAAGGTCACGGCGGTCGCTGTGTTGGTATTCAGAACGAGCAGTTGGTTCACCACGACATCATCGACGCTATCGAAAATATGAAGCGTCCGTTCAAAGGTGACTGGATGGACTGCGCGAAAAAACTGTACTGATTGCTTTTTGTTGCCCGGTGGCGCTTTGCTTACCGGGCCGACAAGAGTACACGTTGTAGGCCGGGTTAGGCGCTAGCCGCCATCCGGCAACCCCTCAGTTTTATTCCTCGAAGTTATAGCAAATCTTTTTTTATTCTTTAATGTTTGGATGCCTTTCTGGCACGCTTTGCTCATTACAACATCACATAAGAGAGCTGGGCGATGAACAAATGGGGCGTAGGGTTAACATTATTGCTGGCATCGACCAGCGTTCTGGCAAAGGATATTCAGCTACTTAACGTATCGTACGATCCAACGCGTGAGCTGTACGAGCAGTACAATAAAGCCTTCAGCACGCACTGGAAGAAAGAAACAGGTGACAACGTTGTGATCCGTCAGTCGCACGGCGGTTCGGGTAAGCAAGCAACCTCCGTCATCAACGGCATTGAAGCCGATGTTGTGACGCTCGCACTGGCTTATGATGTTGATGCCATTGCTGAACGTGGTCGAATTGATAAAAACTGGATTAAGCGCTTGCCGGATAACTCTGCGCCTTACACCTCCACCATCGTGTTCCTGGTCCGCAAAGGCAACCCCAAACAAATTCATGACTGGAACGATTTGATCAAACCCGGCGTGTCAGTGATTACACCAAACCCGAAAAGCTCAGGTGGCGCACGCTGGAATTATCTGGCGGCATGGGGCTACGCTTTACACCACAACAACAACGATCAGGCCAAGGCACAAGACTTCGTGAAGGCCCTGTATAAGAACGTTGAAGTGCTGGATTCCGGTGCGCGTGGTTCAACCAATACCTTTGTAGAACGCGGTATCGGTGATGTGCTGATCGCCTGGGAAAACGAAGCGCTGCTGGCAACGAACGAGCTGGGCAAAGACAAATTCGAGATAGTGACGCCGAGTGAATCTATCCTCGCGGAGCCGACCGTTTCCGTGGTCGATAAAGTGGTGGAAAAGAAAGACACCAAAGCGGTGGCGGAGGCTTATCTGAAGTATCTCTACTCCCCGGAAGGTCAGGACATTGCAGCGAAAAACTACTATCGTCCACGTGATGCAGACGTTGCGAAGAAATACGAAAACGCATTTCCGAAGCTGAAGCTGTTCACCATCGACGAAGAGTTTGGCGGCTGGACAAAAGCGCAGAAAGAGCACTTTTCTAACGGCGGTACGTTCGATCAGATCAGCAAACGCTAAATAATTCTGTGATTTACCGACCCGGTGGCTTAACGCAACCGGATTTTTTATTTGTCATGGTTTTGCGTTACTCTTGCCCTTCAATGGGATACAGGAAACGCGTAATGAAAAAAGCAGGCTATCTTTTTCTGGCGGTAATGGTTGTTGCCGTCGCTGCAGGTATCGGGTACTGGAAATTTACCGGCAACCCGGACGCATTACGCAAGATTGTTCTTCAGCAATGCCTGCCACACCAGTTGCAGCAGCAGGATCCTGCGCCGTGCGCAGAAGTGAAGCCAGATGCCGGATATGCGGTGTTCAAAGACCGAAATGGCCCTTTGCAATATTTGTTGATGCCCACTTACCGCATCAACGGTACAGAAAGCCCACTGCTGTTAAAATCAGGCACGCCGAACTTTTTCTGGTTGGCCTGGCAGGCGCGTAGCTTTATGAGCCAAAAATACGGCCACGAAATCCCTGACAAAGCGGTCTCTCTGACCATTAACTCGCGTAGCGGGCGTACACAAAATCATCTGCATATTCATATCTCCTGCCTGCGAACCGATGTCAGACAACAGCTTGATGACAACCTGGCGAAAATCAGTACTCGCTGGCTGCCTTTACCGGGTGGACTGCGCGGTCATGAATATCTGGCGCGTCGCGTCACGGAAAATGAACTGGCGCAACGCAGTCCATTTATGATGCTGGCAGAAGAGGTGCCGGATGCGCGTGAACATATGGGCAGCTATGCGATGGCGATGGTGCGTCAGAGCGATGAGTCTTTTGTTCTGCTGGCAACCCAGCGCAATCTGCTGGCGCTCAATCTCGCCTCCGCTGAGGAAATTCAGGATCACGACTGTAAGCTGTTGGCAAATTCTCAAAATTAGTTTGATTGTCTGGCAGGGTTCTTATTTCAGAGTAAGCCAGGAATATGAATTAAAGGGACTTCTCATGTGCGTATAACGAGTGTTGTTATTAATCAGTTACGTTTGCTGATCGTTCCTGTGTGGTAGACAGAGATGAAACACAGCAGGAAACGGTGATCCGGCTGAGTTATTTAATGGAAACCTATATAAGTATTAAGAGCTATTGCCACGGCCATACTTATCTAAAGCGAAGCTGCAAAGTAGCCGGTAAACATCGTTGCCGGGACTGCGGCGTTTCGCCATTAATCAATTGATTAAGCAGTTCGAAGCAGTGCCAGGCTAACAGCTTGTTATCCTGCTGAATAGTATCGATGCGCACAGAGAGTGAGTCGTACAGATAATGATCGTCGAAGCTGGCCAGATGAATATCGCTAGCCAGTAAATGATGTTGGCTCATATAGCGCAGCACCCCTTCCAGCAACCCACAGGCGGCGGTAAACACCGCTTTTGGCGGGCGCCCTAAGCGTGCGCAAAGGGCCGCAAACATCTCATAGCCTGAACTGGGATGGAAACTGCCGTTAATCACCCACTCCGGACGCAGCTCGACGCCAGCCTTTATCAAACCTTGAGTAAAGCCCGCCAGCCGGTCCTGGGTGGGGGATAATCTCGGTTGGCCGCCGAGGAACCAGAATTCGTCTCGATGCTTTTGGGCGATACGTGAGATAAGATCGACCGTAGGCGTAATGGAGTCGGTCATGACCAGTGGCAGATCGCTTTTTCCCGGGCAGCGGTCAAACAGCACTATTGGCAATTGCTGGCTTAGTTTCCGGTAGTCGGCATCGCTATGCAGGCAGGAGGCGATAATCAGGCCATCAACCTGACGAGCGACCATATTATTTACCGCGATGCTTTCCTGCGCCGGATTTTCATCCGTACAGGCAATCAGCAACTGCACGCCAGCCTCACGGCACAGCATTTCTAGTTCATGTGAAAAAACGGCGAAGCCGTAGTTGGTCATTTCTGGCACGACAAGACCAATAGTATGGCTACGATTATCGCGTAATGAACGGGCGTGAATACTCGGTTGATAGTGCTGTTCGAGGGCGATGGTCAGCACGCGTTGACGCGTCTCTTGCGCGACGCGCATCTCTTTGCCACGGCCACTCAACACCAGGCTGGCTGTCGCTTTTGATACCCCAGCCATTTCGGCAATATCTTTGATAGTAACGCGTCTGGTTTTCATCACGGAAAAGTCATTTAAACTCAAGGTATTTATTCTATCATGTGTGGCAGAAGCGGCCAGTAACGGAATGCAACTGGTGTGCTACCCGTGAAAGTGAGTTCTCCTGGATAATCGGGGAAAAAACGGCTGCTCATTACTCCTTCGCCGTGGTTGATGAAAATCTCTATGCTGGAGCGGTCAATTAAAATGTGCAGATGGCACACCGTCCCGCGCCAGTAACGATGATGGATTTCCGCAGTTTGTAGACTTTGGCGTGAGAGCCGTAAGCCATCACCGTTAACGCGGAGATGCAACGCGCCAGCACAGTCGATGGTCAGTTCGTCGCCGCAGGCGATATCAAAAGCCAACTCCATTGGCACTAAGCGCAATACGCCCCCTTGCCAGCCTTGCATTTCGCCGCGAAGTGCCGCAAGTTCCCGCGCCGGGGTCTGGTATAGCGTGCCATTACGCCAGGTGAGTTCACGCAGGCAGGTCATTTGGTGAATCCATCCCTGCGCGCAGGTTGGCTGCGACAGCTCCTCGCCGTCCGGAACGCCCATCCATCCTATCAGCAGACGACGGCCATCGCTCGATAGCAAGGTTTGCGGAGCATAAAATTCAAAGCCGCTGTCCAGTTCATGGAGTTCACTACACTCAAACGCGGAGCGAGCGTAATCGAGCTGCCCCTGCATCCACACGGCGGGATAGGTGTTGAGGAAGCGGTATTCTTCACGTGGTAATCCCTGTGGGCAGCAGATGAGAATATCCGTCCCGTTGAGGGGAAAAAGATCGGGGCATTCCCACATATAGCCGCCGCTGGAGAGGCCATTAAGGCCGTGGCCCGCTATTTCGCCATGGCTAAGCCACTGCTGTAGGTTTGTGGAGCTGAACAGTAACACTTTCCCCCGCAACTGCAGATCCTGAGCGCCCAGCACCATATACCAGCGATCGTGATGCCACCAGACTTTTGGGTCGCGCACATGGCCAGTGTATCCCGTCGGGAGCGGCAATACCGGACCTTGTTTACTGAACGCTCCATTTTCGCACTGTGTCGCCAGACATTGCCACGCCGTGCGCGCCCCATCGGCAAACTTGACGTTGCCGGTATAGAAAAGACGTAAGATCCCTTCATGATCTATTGCACAACCGGAGTAACAGCCATTACGGTCATACTCCTCATCTGGTATCAGGGCAATTGGTTCATGCCGCCAGTGGATTAGGTCAGCAGAGCTCCAGTGCCCCCAGCATTTAAAGGTATGATCGCAAGCGAAAGGATTCCACTGGTAAAACAGATGGTATCGGCCAGCGAATTCGATAAATCCATTAGGATCGTTCATTAATCCGGTCACCGGCGCATGGTGCCAGTGAGGATAATGGTCATCAGCCAACGCGCGGGGCTGGCCTTGCATTACCGCCTGCAAAATTTCAGGCAGTCGGGAAGGTAATGACATTAGTTCACGTCCATTTTATCGTTTAGTTACAACCTTGCGTTGTATCAGTGATTGATTTCGCTATCGGTACGGCGCCCGCAGAGAATAAAACCTGGCCAGTATTAAACGTGGCCATCTCAGGTGAGGGGGCTGACTTTAATCAACCATGCTAAACCGATTTAATGAGGAATGAGATGAGTATTGACATCATTCTTGCCTCGAAAAATGCACTACGCAAGGTCTGACAGACGAGGTAACGCCGTCATTGCACCTTTGGCGGTGGTCGCCAGCGCACCGCAGGTTTGTGCCAACGTGATGCTTTTTTCCAGAGACTGCGCATTCTGTGGAAGTCCATGTGCCGCCAGACTGAAGAGTAAACCTGCGACAAAAGCATCGCCAGCGCCAGTGGTATCAATGCTGATCGTCGGGCGAGCAGGGAAATGCAAAACCTGCCCACGAAAGGCCACTATGACCCCTTCTTTACCTCGGGTTACCATCAGGAGGTCGTGCTGGTAACGCTCCATCATCCAGCGCACGCCCTCGGACGGGTCATCACTGGCGCTGATAAACACCAACTCTTCTTCCGACAGTTTAACTACATTTGCCATGGTCAACGCGCGTTGAATGTTGTCACGCAGCAGTTGCTCATCACGCCACAGATCGGCCCTGATATTTGGGTCGAAGCTAATGTAGCCTCCCGCATATTTTATCTTTTCCATTGCGGCAAAAGCTGTGCTGCGACTCGGTTCTGCGCTGAGTGCAATTGAGCAAATATGCAACCATTGCCCGGAAGTGAATAGTGGCAAATCGCGTTGCTGTAAGAATAAATCAGCACTGGGGCGAACCATGAACGTGAAAGTTCGTTCGCCGTCTTCATTGAGTGCGACCACGACGGTGGATGTCCGATGCTCACCATCAACAGACATGTACCCGACGTCGACGTTTTCTTGTTTCAGCGTCTGGAGCATAAAATGACCAAAAGGATCATCGCCAACGCGACCGATAAATCCGCTGTCCCCGCCCAGACGGGCCACGCCAACTGCCACATTCGCTGGCGCGCCGCCGGGACACTGTCGCAGGCACCCTTCACCATCCGGCAATAAATCAACGACAGCATCCCCAAGGACCCAAACTTTTCTGCTCACCATAATTCCTCTTTTAGCTAAACAGTGCTAAACCGGTTTAGCTAAGTTAAACACAGTTCAGGATCAAGCGGAATAGGAGGCAGGCAAATTTTCCCCCGCGACGAGGAAGAGATTATTTTACTTTGTGATAGCAATCATATTTTCAAAACATTGTAGTATTTTCTCTGTCCTTCCCCCCTTATTCTGATGATTACATGATATCGATTTCATAATACGCCATGGCCACGATTAAAGATGTTGCTGAAAAAGCAGGTTTATCAATAACCACCGTCTCCCGGTTTCTTAATAACCATCCCTATATTTCTGAAGATAAAAGGGAAAAAATTCTGGCAGCGATGAAAGCGCTGGATTATGAACCCAGCACCGCGGCGCAGCAGATGCGTGGCGTGAAAAGCCAGCGTATTGGCGTACTGATTTCGCGGATCACTAACCCTTTCTTTGCCAGTCTGGTTGATGCGCTGGAAAGTACCGCGCGTAAAAATGGTTACTCGGTGCTGATTGTTCAGAACCACAACAGCCCTGGAGAAGAAAAGAACTGTCTGGATCTGTTAAAGAAAAAAATCATCGATGGGCTGATCCTTTGTGCAATGGAAAGCGAATCGCATGTTATTGAAGAATATGAAAAATATGGCCCGATTTTGTTGTGTAATACCGGTGGTGAAATGACGACTCTGCCGGTGGTTCGGGTAGACGATCGGAACGCAACCTATCATGCGATTCGCTACTTAATGGCAAAAGGTTATCGCCGTATTGCGTACGCCACTGGCGGAAAATTTCAGCAAAAGGGGCATGGTAGCCGAAGAAACAACGGTTTTTTGGCGGCGATGAACGAGATGGGGTTGACCGTCAATGAACGTTGGTTATTTCGTGAACAGCATACTTATCATGATGGTCAGGAGATTGCACTTCAGATCCTGCAAATGATGCCTGAGGAGCGCCCGGACGCCATTTTCACCGGAAGTGATGAAGTTGCCTGCGGAGTGATAGGCACTCTGACCATGAACGGTATGAAAATACCGGAAGATTTGGCGGTTATCGGGTTCGATAATTTACCCGTGGCTGAAATGCTCAATATTCCGTTAACGACCGTCAGTCAGCCCATCGTGGCTCTGGGCAGGATTTCGGCAGAGTATATGCTGGCGTTAATCAATGGGCAGCAATACAAGTATGATCCGGCCGAGTTGAGACCAGAGTTAGTGATTCGACAGTCGGCATAAATTTTTTTTAATTCGATATGGTATCGATTTCATATATCAGGGGATGTTATGCCAAAGATGGAAAAAAACCGCCACGCGTGGTGGAAGGAGGCGGTGATCTACCAGGTCTACCCAAAGAGTTTTTACGATAGTAACAATGACGGTATTGGTGATATCCAGGGAATCATCGCTAAATTGCCTTATCTGCAAGAACTGGGAATCACCATGATTTGGGTTTCGCCATTTTATCAGTCACCGATGGCGGATAATGGGTATGATATTGCGGATTACTATGCCGTAAATCCGGATTTTGGCGATATGCAGGATGTGGAAAATCTCATTGCGTGCGCCAAAGAACATGGTATTCAGGTCATGATTGATCTGGTTATAAACCATACCAGCGATGAGCATCCCTGGTTTACGCAGGCGCTGGCGCAGCCCCAGTCGAAATATCGCGATTACTATATTTTCAAACCCGCCATCAACGATGCGCCGCCAAATAACTGGCGCTCTATTTTCGGCGGCAGCGCGTGGGAAAAAGTAGCGGGTGAAGCGTGTTACTATCTGCACACCTTTCACCGCAAACAGCCCGATCTTAACTGGGAAAACCCGGCGTTACGGGAAGAGATTTACGCCATGATCACCTGGTGGCTAGAGAAAGGCATTGCGGGTTTTCGGGTTGACGCCATCACCTTCATTAAGAAAGACCAGGATTATGGTTCCTTGCCTGCCGATGGGATTGACGGCCTGGTATCGATAAAATGGAAATCACGCAACCGCCCCGGGATTGAGGTTTTTCTTAACGAGCTAAAAGAACGCACTTTTCAGCGTTTTGGCTGCGTTACCGTTGGGGAAGCGCCGGGCGTACCGCTAGCGGATTACGGTCAGTTTATCGGGCCGCAGGGCTATTTCGACATGATCTTCGATTTTCATGCTGCCGATATCGATGTGGAAAATGGTTCTGAATGGTTCCGTCGACGTGACTGGACCGTGAAAGAGTTTAAACAGGCGCTCTTTGCCAGCCAGCAAGCGTTTATCGCATCCGGCTGGGGAACGACATTTATCGAAAACCACGACCAGCCCCGCGCACTTTCAAAATTGATCCGCGATCCGGTATTTCAAAATGAAACAGGTGCTAAAGCCCTGGCGGCCATGTATTTCTTCATGCACGGAACGCCTTTTATTTATCAGGGCCAGGAGCTGGGAATGAAAAATTTCAATCGGACTCGCATTGAGCAGTTCGACGATATTTCCAGTATTGATAACTATCATCGCGCACTCACGGAGGGTTTTACTTCTGCCCAGGCACTGGAGTTTATTAATCAACGTTCCCGGGATAACTCACGAACGCCGTTCCCGTGGGCTAAAACGATTAATGGAGGCTTCAATTCGGGAGCACAGCCGTGGCTGGAATTCACCCACCGTGATTTTGAGATTAACGCTGAAGAGCAGCGACATCGTTCAGATTCCGTGTTCCATTTTTATCAACGTCTGATTCAGCTACGTAATCTTGAATATCCAGAAGTGTTGATTTATGGCAATTTTAGCCCGTTAGAAACCCACAGTGATGACATCGTCGCGTATGCACGGCATACCGATAATCAGCGTCTTATTTCCATAACCAATATGAGTAATACTCCATTATCTTATGTGATTCCGGTTGGGGAAGTTCTGCTTAATAACTATGACAGCATTGATTCTAACCTGAAACCCTACCAGACAATTATCATTAAAGAGTGTGTAACAAATGAGCAAGTTTAAAAAAATTGCCGTTGAGATTGTCGATACAATTGGCATTGATAATATTATTTCGGCCACCCATTGCGCCACCCGATTACGCTTGCAAGTAAAAGACCGTGAGCGTATTAATGACGAAAAAATCCGCAGTATTAGTGATGTAAAGGGCGTATTTTTTAATTCTGGGCAATACCAGATTATCCTTGGTACTGGAATCGTTAATAAAGTCTATAGTGAGTTTGCCGCCGCTTTTAATGTTACTGAGGTCAGCAAAGAGGAGATGATCCAGCAGAGCGGAAATCGCTTACAACGTGGTATACGCAATTTATCGGACGTGTTTGTGCCCATTGTCCCCATTCTCGGGGCAACCGGCCTGTTCCTTGGTCTGAAAGGGGTACTATTCAACGATACCGTACTGGCCTGGTTTGGGAGTAATGCTGACAATATTCCTCTGTACCTGAAAACCCTGACCACGGTGCTGTGCGATACGGCATTTGCCTTTTTGGCAGCGTTTATCTGCTGGTCGGCATTTAAAAAATTTGGCGGGACGCCGATCGTTGGATTTTTGATTGGCCTGATGCTGGTTTCACCGGCATTGCCTAACGCTTATGACGTCGCCTACGGTAATGCGAACCCAATTTATGTCTTTGGCTTTATTCCACTGGTGGGCTATCAGGGCTCAATTTTAACGGCGCTCATCACTGGCATTATCGGTGCGAAACTGGAGATTGTATTGCGGAAGGTTATGCCAGATTCGATGGACCTTATCTTTACGCCGTTTGTGGTCATTTTGCTGTCGGTGTCCATTGCTTTACTTGTATTAGGGCCATTAGTTCATGGTTTTGAACATTACGCGATCTTAGCTATACAGCAATTCCTTTCTTTACCTGCAGGAATTGGTGGATTGCTAATTGGATTCCTCTACCCGATAGCCGTCATGACCGGGATGCATCATATGTTCATTATGATTGAAACCTCCCTGATAGCGGGCACAGGGTTTAACCCTTTAATCACCGTCTGCGCGATGTATGGCTTCGCCAATGCTGCCGTGTGTCTTGCTATTTCATTGAAATCACGCAGTCCATCATTTAAAACGGCTGGTATTTCCGCAACCGCGACGCAACTTCTTGGTGTCTCAGAACCTGCGCTATTTGGTATTGTGATGCGAACAGGAATTCGTGCTATCGCTATAATGCTTATCTGCTCCGCGCTTGGCGGAATGGTATTATCATTATTGTCTATAAAAGCCAATTCTTATGGGCTGGCAGTATTGTTATCACCATTAATGTATATTTACGATCATTATCAGGTTGTGAGTTATATCTGTGTAGGCGTTGCCGTATTTATCCTCGCCTTTATCATGACCACGCTGCTCGTAAAAATTAATGATGCGCCTGGAGATAAAACAGAAAATCATAAATAAGGAATAGAAACATCATATTTCAGGTTGTACGTGTGTTCACTACGCCTCGAATGATGTAGAGCTATTATTGATATAAATTATTGTTAATAAATTATGTTATGCGCAACGGTGCGTAAGGTCTGCTTTTGCCCGAATATCCGTTGCCCATCTTTGGGATTATTATGAAACTCAATAACGTTGCTTTTATGGGGCTGTTATTGCCTTTAACAGCGCAAAGTGCGGACATAACCCTCAGCGATATTAACGCCCGGTTAGAAGTGCTGGAGCGGGAGTTGCAGCAGTCGCGAGCGCAGTTGGTTCAGGCGGAACGAAAAATCGACAGTGCAGAAAAACGTGCAGCAGCGGCAGAACGAAATACGGCGCAGGTACAGGAAAAATTGCGGGCGATACAACAATCACAATCGTCATCGCAACCGAATATTGCGTTGACTATGGCACCGTCCTTCGGCAAAGAGACCCCGGCGGGAGAGCGGACGGAGATTAAGTTCGGCGGTTATGCGCGTACGGGGATCCTGACGGGTAAAACCGGTTCCTCTACGACCGTCGGGCCTTCCATGACGCCAGCGGGCAGCACCGGGGGCAGCGTAGGACGTTTAGGGAATGAAGCGGACACGTATGTGACTGCTGATATGAACTTTTTGCACCAATATGCCAATAATTCGAAATTACGTTATTACATGAAAATAGCGGAATGGGACAAAACATATAATACCGATAGTGCCTTCAATGGTGAAATGAACTTACGGCAGGCATTTGCGGAAATGAGCGATATGCCCTCCTTTAGTGGCGCTTTTCAAAATGCAACGCTGTGGGCTGGTAAGCGTGAGGATCGTGATAACTTTGATATCCACTGGCTCGATTCTGACATGATGAGTCTGGTGGGGACCGGGGCGGGTATTTATGATGTGAGTTTTGTTGATGGCGTAAAAACAAACTTTTCGGTTTATGGCCGCAACTTCAATGATATTGAGGATATGGGGAATGTTGAATACAACAATATGACCGGTGCGGCGAACACCTTCGTGCAGAATTACACCTTTTCTCTGAATAATCGTCTGGGCCCATGGCAATGGATGGTTAATGGTCTGTATTCAAAGGATAATGACAAACGAATCAACGACGGGTTAGCGACGAACAAAGCGGCATCACAGGGTATCAATACGATGCTGGCGTACCATGGCGACAGCTTTTACGGCATAGGCGAGGGAATGTCGAAAACGATCCTGCAGTATGGTAAAGCGCTGGGGGCCGAGGTGCGGGCTCCGGGGTCAGATGGATACCTGATTGATGACGCCTGGACGATTAAATTTGCCTCTTATGGTATCACCCCGTTAACGGATAAATTCAGTTGGGCTCCGGTATTTATGGCGCAAACGAGCAATAATCGCTATATCACTGACGATCGCTATAACTGGATAACGCTGAACTCGCGTTTTATTCAGGAAATTAATCAAAACTTTGCGCTGCAATATGAAACCAGTTATCAGTATATGGATATCGATCCACAAGGTTTTAACAATAACAAAGCAACCAGCGGTAGCTACGTCAAACTGACCTTCGCGCCAACATTCAAAATGCAAAATGTCACCGATTTCTTTGAACGGCCTGAGATACGCTTTTTTGTGACGTATATGAACTGGAATAAATCGCTGGATGATTATTCAAGTACGGATACGCCTGGGAGTACGGGTTATCACAGCGGTGGTTCGTTGTTGTTTGGCGCCCAGTTAGAAACATGGTTCTGATAGTCAAAAAACTAAGGGACGTTCATTCCGATTTAAGTTATCCGATCTATTATGGAATAAATGGTTTCAGTCGACCCACCTAATCTGGCGTTTACTCCGCATGCCTGTCCCCGTATTCTTGTTGAAAAAAACAACAGGAGACAGGCATGTCGATCTGGCTTACACACCCTCTGTTTATCCCCTCTCTGGTGGTTGGTATCACCATCCTGCTCTGGGCTACGTCGCTGCTGCCGGAATTTATCACCGCGCTGTTGTTCTTTGCCGTGGCAATGGTGGCCAAAATCGCGCCAGCGGATGTGATTTTTGGCGGCTTTGCATCGTCGGCGTTCTGGCTGGTCTTTAGTGGCTTTGTGCTGGGGATCGCGATTCGCAAAACGGGGCTGGCGGACAGGGCGGCGAGGGCGCTGTCATCGCGGTTGACCGATTCCTGGCCGTTGATGGTGGCGAGTGTGGTGCTGCTCAGTTACGCGCTGGCGTTTGTGATGCCGTCCAACATGGGGCGTATTGCATTACTGATGCCGATTGTCGCGGCGATGGCGAAACGAGCCGGAATTAATGATGGTACGCGCGCCTGGTATGGTCTGGCGCTGGCCGTCGGGTTTGGGACATTCCAGCTTTCCGCGACGATTTTACCCGCCAACGTCCCGAATCTGGTGATGAGCGGCGCGGCGGAAGGCTCTTACGGTATCCATCTCAATTATCTTCCCTATTTGCTGTTGCATACACCGGTGCTGGGCTGGCTCAAAGGTGCGGTTCTCATCGCGCTTATCTGCTGGCTGTTCCCTGGCAAGCCTCATGCGCCGCGCGATCTCACGCCATCGGAACCGATGAGCGGAGATGAAAAACGTCTGGCCTGGATGTTAGCGGTGGTGTTGCTTCTTTGGGTAAGCGAAAGCTGGCACGGCATTGGCCCCGCGTGGACCGGATTGGCGGCGGCGGTTATCACGCTGCTACCACGGGTTGGTTTTATCAATGGCGAGGAGTTTTCCTCTGGGGTAAATATCCGGACCTGTATTTACGTGGCGGGCATTCTGGGGCTGGCGATTACCGTTACCCAGACCGGCATTGGCAGTGCGGTGGGCGAAGCGTTGCTGCAGGTGATGCCACTGGATGCAGAAAAACCGTTTACCAGCTTTCTCGCGCTGACTGGCATTACCACCGCGCTCAACTTTATTATGACAGCGAACGGCGTCCCGGCGCTGTATACCACGCTGGCGCAAAGTTTTGCTGATGCAACAGGGTTCCCGCTGCTGTCGGTGATTATGATTCAGGTATTGGGTTATTCCACACCGTTGTTGCCGTATCAGGCTTCGCCGATTGTGGTAGCGATGGCGCTTGGGAAAGTGCCTGCGAGGGCGGGGATGCTGCTGTGTATCGCGCTGGCGGCGGCAACGTATCTGCTTCTTCTGCCGTTGGATTACGCCTGGTTTAATGTGTTGGGGAAATTGTAATAAATGCCGGATGGCGACGTTGTCTTATCAGGCCTACATGATTCCGTAGGTCTGATAAGCATAGCGCCATCAGGCATTAACGCGCATTACGCCTGTTTAGCGGCTTCTGCTGCTTTAACGATCACGGCGAAGGCGTCAGCTTTCAGAGAAGCACCGCCAACCAGCGCGCCGTCGATGTCCGGCTGAGCAAACAGTTCAGCAGCGTTTGCTGCGTTTACGGAGCCGCCGTACTGGATGATAACTTGTTCAGCGATTTTCGCGTCAGCTTTAGCAATGTGGTCACGGATGAATTTGTGAACAGCCTGAGCCTGCGCTGGAGTTGCTGATTTACCGGTACCGATAGCCCATACTGGTTCGTAAGCGATAACCACGCCTTCGAATGCTGCCGCGCCCTGAGTTTTCAGAACGGCGTCGATCTGACGTGCACAAACTTCTTCAGTTTTGCCCGCTTCGTTTTCTGCTTCGGTTTCACCGATGCACAGAACCGGAGTCAGACCCTGTTCTTTCAGCACAGCGAATTTTTTAGCGATCAGCTCGTCAGACTCTTTGTGGTAAGTACGACGCTCAGAGTGACCGATAATGATGTACTGCGCGCCGATATCTTTCAGCATTTCAGCAGAAGTTTCACCGGTGAATGCGCCAGACAGGTTCAGGTCAACGTTCTGCGCGCCCAGAATGATGTGGCTACCGGCAGCGGCGTGTTTTGCCAGGTCGATATACATTTCCGGCGGAGCGATCGCTACTGCACAGCCAGCAACGCCAGCCAGTTCTTTACGCAGATTAGCAACCAGTTCGTTTACCATATGGCGGCTGCCGTTCAGTTTCCAGTTACCCATCACTAAAGGATGTCGCATTTCATTTCTCCACGCTTGTCAGCGAATTAAGGAATATGGCCGCCCGTGAGGGCAGCATGGTCTGTGAAACAGTATAGAGATTCATCCCCTGAAAGGCTTTGCTTTTTGTCATCAATTCGCCTTCTCAAGACTTTCTGATAGTACCAGCTTAATCGGTTCAACAGCGAAGGTCAGTCCTTTTTCACCGTTGTCTGCAACAACATAGCGAATTGCGCCTTCTGTTTCTGCGTAATAGCGCTTGCCTTTGCCGGCAGCGAGCAGTTTTTGTAGCTTTTTCTGGCTCTGTTCTTTCGTCTGCAGCGGCGCGACGGTGCGAATAACGGCGATCATGTATTCCAGCGCTTTCGCTTTGGCCGCTTTTTGTTCTGGCCCCTGAATGGGCAACCAGGTTATCTGCATACTTTTGATTTTTAAGGTGCCGCGCTCAAGGGCGGAGGACGCATACAGGTTTTCATTAATTTTACTGGCTGCGCGGGTGAGATTTGCTCGATCGCGACTGCTGTCGATGGCGCGGAACTCATTCAGGATAAGCTTCGGATTCTGCGTATTAAAGTTTTCGCGAAACTGGCTGATCGACAGGTCAAAGGTTGGCGCACCCGCCAGTAAATAGGGGGCCGTGGTTGCCGTCGATGGCTCTTCCGCCCGTGCCGCAGCACTGGCTGTTAAGGCTGAAAACAATAATAAAAACAGTATAAATCCTTGCTTCATCAATAGTACCTTTCATTCTCACTGCTCACGATTAAAACGGTAACCGTCGGGCTTGTCAAAAGGGTAAACTGTTCTGGAAGGTAATAATAAAGGAACTTACATGACCATACAGCAGTGGTTATTCTCATTTAAAGGGCGCATCGGGCGCCGTGATTTCTGGATTTGGATAGGCCTGTGGATCGTTGGAATGCTGGTTTTGTTTTCGCTGGCGAGTAAACAATTACTCGATATTCAGACGGCGGCATTTTGTCTGGTATGTCTGCTGTGGCCAACGGCTGCGGTGACGGTAAAACGCCTGCACGATAGGGGGCGTTCAGGAGCATGGGCGCTGTTGATGATTCTGGCGTGGATGCTGCTGGCCGGGAACTGGGCGATGTTACCAGGCGTCTGGCAATGGGCGGTTGGTCGCTTTGTGCCGACGTTGATTCTGGTCGGTATGCTAATCGATCTGGGCGCGTTCATTGGCACCCAGGATGAAAATAAATATGGGAAGGATACGCAGGACGTGAAGTACAGAGCTGACTCGTAGGCCGGATAAGCATTAACGCCATCCGGCAAGCCCTCACCAGTAGTGCTCAGCGGTCATATGGCCCGGTCGACGACGCAGGTGTTTGGTCATTTGCCGGGTTTCTTTCAGCAGTTGCTGTGTATCGCGTACCATTTGCGGGTTTCCGCACAGCATCACGTGGCTGGTTTCTTTATCCATTGACAGCCCTACCGCTTTTTCCAGTTCACCGCTTTCAATCAGCGCCGGTACGCGCCCGGTCAGCGAGTCTGCAGCTGTCTCCCGGCTGACAACCGTCTGGATGCGTAATTTACCTTCGTAGCACTTTTCAAGCGCCTGCATCAACGGCAGGTAACTCAAATCGGCGGCATAACGTGCGGCATGCACCAGCACCAGATTTTTAAAGCGATCCAGGTCTTTGCCTAACTGCAGAATCGACAAATACGGACCGATAGCGGTGCCGGTTGCCAGCATCCATAGCGTTTCGCAATCAGGGACTTCATCCAGTACGAAGAATCCAGCGGCCTCACTCACCACCTGGACTTCATCACCTGGCTTTAGCGCTGCCAGTTGAGGGCTGAGTTTGCCGTCGGGAACCGTCACCAGATAAAATTCTAAGTCAGGATTGTCAGGCGCATTAACATATGAATAGGCGCGCTGGACGCGCTCGCCGTCAATCTCAAGGCCAAGTTTGGTGAACTGACCTGCGGTAAAAGGAAGAACCGGAGCTCGCACGGTCAAACTAAACAGGGCATCGGTCCAGTTCTGCACCTTTGTGACTTTGCCTGTTACCCAATCTGCCATGGTTTTCTCCTGTCTGCTTTGATTGCCTTATCTTCGTTCGTTGGGCGAAAGATTTCCAGCCCGGATGGGCTGGAAGGCTCTATTGATCAAATCAATTACAGAATGTGCGCCTGCACATCAGGATCTTTGCGATCGAGGTAGTGAATCGACTGAATGCGGCGGATCGTCCGCGATTTGCCGCGGATCAGTAGCGTTTCGGTGGTTGCGATATTACCTTTACGGCTAATTCCTTCCAGCAGATCGCCTTTGGTGATGCCGGTTGCGGAGAAAATGACGTTGTCGCTGCGCGCCATTTCATCCAGACGTAACGCTTTGCCCGCTTCAATGCCCATGGCAGCACAGCGCGCCAGTTCTTGTTCGCCAATGCGACGGTTCTCTTCGCTGTCGCCTTTGACGTCATGGCGTGCCAGCAGACGACCCTGCATGTCGCCATCCAGCGCGCGGATAACAGCCGCGGAAACCACCCCTTCCGGCGCCCCGCCAATGCCATACAGCACGTCAACCTCGCTGCCGGGCATGCAGGTCAGGATCGAGGCCGCAACGTCGCCGTCAGGAATGGCGAAGACGCGTACGCCCAGTTTTGTCATCTCGGCAATAACCTCGTCATGGCGTGGTTTTGCCAGGATGGTGACGGTCAGTTCGCCGAGCGGTTTGTTGAGCGCGGTAGCAATGTTACGCAGGTTGGCTTCCAGCGACAGGTTCAGGTCGATGGACCCTTTTGCGCCTGGGCCGACAATCAGCTTTTCCATGTACATATCCGGCGCGTTGAGGAAGCAGCCTTTATCGCCAACCGCCAGTACGGCCAACGCGTTGGCCTGGCCCATGGCCGTCATGCGCGTGCCTTCGATAGGATCGACGGCGATGTCGACCGCATCACCGCGACCGGTTCCGACTTTCTCGCCGATAAACAGCATCGGCGCTTCATCAATCTCACCCTCGCCAATCACGATGGTGCCGTCGATGTTGACCTGGTTGAGCATAATACGCATGGCGTTCACCGCCGCGCCGTCAGCGGTATTTTTATCGCCGCGGCCCAGCCATTTATAGCCAGCCAGCGCGGCCGCTTCGGTCACGCGTGAAAATTCAATGGCAAGTTCTCGTCTCATTGCAAACTCGTAGCTGAAAGGAATGGCGCGAAGTGTAGCACAGGGGAGGGGGCGAGATTATTGATGTGTGTGCGGGGTTGCCCCCGCAAGAAGAGATTGCCGGATTAGGCACAGTCGCCATCCGGCAATGACGTATTACTCGTCGTGGTCTTCCCACGCCATTGCGCGTTTGACCGCTTTTTTCCAGCCGCTGTAACGGAAGTTACGCTCGGTGGTTTCGATGCCTGGACGGAATTCACGCTCGATGACCGCTTTCTCTTGCAACTCATCCAGATTCTGCCAGAAGCCTACTGCCAGACCAGCCAGGTACGCTGCACCCAATGCGGTGACTTCGCGGACTTCCGGGCGCTCAACGCGGGTGCCCAGAATGTCAGACTGGAACTGCATCAGGAAGTTGTTGGCAACTGCACCGCCGTCAACGCGCAGGGCGTGAAGACGAATTCCGGAGTCAGCCTGCATTGCTTCCAGTACGTCGCGGGTCTGGTAAGCGATAGACTCAAGCGTTGCGCGGATGATGTGGTTGGAGTTTACGCCACGGGTCAGGCCGAAGATGGCGCCACGTGCATACGGGTCCCAGTACGGTGCGCCCAGGCCAGTAAATGCCGGAACGACGTACACGCCGTTGGTGTCTTTCACTTTGGTGGCGAAATACTCAGAGTCGAATGCATCGCTGATGAGCTTCATTTCATCGCGCAACCACTGAATGGATGCGCCAGCCATAAATACCGCACCTTCCAGCGCGTAGTTCACTTCCCCGGTCGGTCCGCAGGCGATAGTAGTCAGCAACCCGTTTTCGGACTTAACGGCTTTCTCGCCGGTGTTCATCAGCATGAAGCAGCCGGTACCGTACGTGTTTTTCGCCATCCCTTCCTTCACGCACAGCTGACCAAAGAGAGCCGCCTGCTGGTCACCGGCAATACCGGAGATAGGAATACGAATGCCGCCTTTACCACCGATGTTGGTCTGGCCGTACACTTCAGAAGAACGACGCACTTCTGGCAGCATGGCGCGCGGAATATCCAGCGCATCCAGCATCGTGTCATCCCAGTCCAGGGTATGGATGTTAAACAGCATGGTACGTGAAGCGTTAGTGTAATCCGTGACGTGTACGCGTCCCTGCGTCATTTTCCAGATAAGCCAGGTGTCCACGGTACCAAACAGCAGTTCGCCGCGACGAGCGCGCTCACGTGAGCCTTCAACGTGGTCGAGGATCCACTTCACCTTGGTACCGGAGAAGTACGGGTCAATCACCAAGCCGGTGTTGTTACGGATATACTCTTCCATGCCATCGCGCTTGAGCTTTTCGCAGATATCCGCGGTGCGACGACACTGCCACACAATGGCGTTATAGATTGGTTTACCGGTTTCACGCTCCCAGACGATGGTGGTTTCACGCTGGTTAGTAATACCGATTGCTGCAATTTCATCGGAACTGATATCGGCTTTCGCCAGAACTTCAACCAGCGTAGAGCTTTGGGTTGCCCAAATTTCCATTGGGTCGTGTTCTACCCAACCTGCTTTCGGGTAGATTTGCTCGAATTCGCGCTGTGAAACGGCAACGATATTCGCATCGTGGTCCATTACGACCGCGCGGGAGCTGGTGGTGCCCTGGTCGAGCGCAACGATATATTTTTTTTCAGTCATAATTTTTGTCCCGTAGTCACATTACAGCGAAGCTTTTTGTTGAGTGTTGGCCGCCGCGTCTTTTTCTTCAATCACGCAGACATCGCACGGTAAATGGCGACCAATCAGTTTGCGATATGCCCATGCGCCCAAAATCGCGCCGGTAATTGGGCCAAACACCGGTACCAGGAAGTAAGGGATATCACGACCACCCGTGAAGGCAATCTCACCCCATCCGGCCATCCAGGCGAAGAGTTTCGGTCCGAAGTCACGTGCCGGGTTCATCGCAAAACCTGTCAGCGGACCCATGGAAGCACCAATAACGGCAATCAACAAGCCGATCAGCAGTGGTGCCAGCGGACCACGAGGTACACCGTTACCATCGTCGGTCAGAGCCAGAATCAGCCCCATTAGAATAGCGGTAATGACCATTTCAACCGCGAAGGCCTGCACAAAATTGATATGCGGGTTCGGATAGGTGGAGAAAGTACCTGCCAGACCCAGGCTCTCGGTACTGCCGCGCACGATATGGTTAGTTTGTTCGAAATCGAGGAATAGATTGTAATAAAGCCCGTAAACCAGTGCCGCTGCGCAAAAGGCGCCGGCAATTTGCGAAATAATAAAAGGGATAACTTTGCGTTTATCAAAACAGGCGAACAGCCAGAGTGCGATGGTTACCGCGGGATTCAGGTGTGCACCAGAAACGCCTGCGGTCAGATAGATAGCCATCGCTACCCCCAGGCCCCAGATGACACTGATTTCCCACTGACCAAAAGTAGCCCCGGCCACTTTGAGTGCAGCGACACAGCCCACACCGAAGAAAATCAACAACCCGGTACCGAGGAATTCAGCAATGCACTGGCCTTTTAAGGTTGAGGTTTGACTCATAATCGGATCCTGAAGAGAGATTAATGTTTATGTGCGAGAAGGTCACTGACATCCCCGGAGCCGGTAGGCACACTGTTAATTTATCGTTAACGCTCAAAAACGAGAAATATCGAAATTAAAATGTGTGTACTGCATCAACAAAATGAGCGTTATCGCGCCATCTGGCGGTATTTGTTATACAAAAATAGTGTGAGCTGAATCATTTCAACGATCAATTCGTTAACACTTAAGAGTTATGACAGTAATGTCACCAGGAGAAAGACGAAAAGTGTTGCAAACCGCAATCTGCGCGGGATGCCGCTGGACAGCGATGGCGCGGCTTCATACAATCGGAGCTAAGTAGAGTGCGCTCGTTTTTATTAAGGCGTCGCCGGTTATCGGGACGAGGATTTTTATCCATCAACGCCTTGCAATTCAGGAGAGGTATGACGATGTCATTAGAAGTGTTTGAGAAACTGGAAGCAAAAGTACAGCAGGCGATTGATACCATCACGCTGTTACAGATGGAAATCGAAGAGCTGAAAGAAAAAAACAACTCACTGTCGCAGGAAGTTCAGACTGCACAGCAGCAGCGTGAAGAGCTGGAGCGTGAGAACAACAACCTGAAAGAACAGCAGAATGGCTGGCAGGATCGTCTGCATGCCCTCCTGGGTCGTATGGAAGAAGTCTAATTCTGATTTCTTTAAAAAGGCATCCATAATGGATGCCTTTTTACTATGTAGATATTAGGATATCGTAACTTTTAAATTTCAAAGAATACGATATGACAAAAAGAAACGATATTATTGATAATTCGGATCGATTTATCACCAGTGATATTAAATATGGCCTTATCTATACAGAGAATCTAGGATGGATTGATTTAGGCCATGCTAATCCAGCAGGGGCTGAAAGATTATGGTTTGAAATGATAAGCGCTCGTGGTGGTGATAGCGAATTTTATGAAGTAAATTATCATCAAAGTATGTCCAAAAACATTCATGGCCTAAATATTAATACTGGTATATATCGTAGATTTATGGTGCGACGAGGATTACCGGAACGAACCTTACAAGGTATTGCTTTATCGATATTCTTAGGTACGTCACATCGCTTCGAATCCTTGCAGGATTTTTGGCCTTACGTATATTTAACGGATAGTGGCTATAGTGCTGAAGATTTGGTATCGAACTTATTTGGTTTTTACCAAGCTGTAAATTATGCAGATTACACCTCTCGTCTTCGGATCTGTTCGAAAGAAAAGGCTTATCGTATCTGGGACTTCTATGGTCCTGTTGGTGAGTATAAAAACAAAAGCGTTATTCCGTTACTATTTCCTGACCCAATAGATAAGAATAAGAAACATGAACCCTACTCAGGGGAATTACCTTTATTTATGGATATAATAAAACCTGTTGCGAATCCAAATTATGTTCGGGAACTCCGCATATGAAGTTCAGGAAATCAGGTTTTATTATTGTATTTATGATTTTAATTTCGCTACTTTATTGCTGTTTCATGTTGAGCATCTTTACAGAAAAAATCTATACACAGCAGAATTTATTATTCTATCATCTGCTAACACCGACACCTCTTAAACAGGTTCCAAGGGTATCCAGCGACTGGTTTTTTGTAAGCTATTCAGATGAAGGTAGCCATCTTCAACTCAGTGAAATAATTTTTACCGGAATACAAAAGAGTGACCTTCAGATAGCTGAGGATAAATTAAATGCTTATATCGAAACTTATCCTGCCAGTCGTGAGATGATGAGCGTCGTTGCCGAAGAAAAAAATGAAAAGTATGATATTAAAGTCATTCATTACGAATCAAATGAATGAAAAAAAGGCCATCAAATTTGCTGATGGCCTTTTTTACTTACTCGATATCGAGCGGGTCTTCGGAGAGAATTATCCCGGTGTTGTCAGCGTACAGGTGATCGCCGGAGAAGAACGTTACACCGCCAAAGTTGACGCGTACATCGCTTTCTCCAATACCTTCCCCTGCGGCACCGACCGGAATTGCGGCAATCGCCTGAATGCCGATATCCAGTTCTTCCAGATCGTCTACCTGACGGACTGAGCCGTAGATGACCAGACCTTCCCATTCATTCTGTACGGCCAGTCGAGCCAGTTCGGCATCGACCAGCGCACGACGGACAGAACCGCCGCCATCGACCAGCAGAATGCGACCACGGCCGTTTTGTTCGAGCAGATCGTACAGCAACCCGTTGTCCTCGAAACATTTTACCGTGATGATTTGTCCGCCAAACGACGACCGCCCTCCAAAGTTAGAGAACAGTGGTTCCACGACGTTGACATCTTCCTGATAGATGTCACAAAGCTCGGATGTATCGTATTTCATAGGCTCAACGTTCAGTTGCTGCGAGAATTTTTAGTATATCGCGCTATGTGTACTGTTGGCAAAATCATCAATTGTTAATTGATATTTGTCAGTTAAAGAGACCACTGACTCAAGAAAATTCCAACGACAAACAGCAGGTTAGTTAACAGTGCCGCTTTTACGGTGCGTTCCAGCATCGGGCGCATTGCCTCAGGGTTCATCTCACGCATCACGTATCGCGCCTGTTTAATCAGCAACGGAGCGGCGAGGATAAACAGCCATCCCCACAGGCTTTGCAGTGAGAACAGGTTAAACAGCGCCAGACAGACCAGCGTGCCCATCAGCAGACAGGCGTGGTAGCGGCGGGCGTTGACAGCGCCTAAACGCACCACCAGCGTGTTCTTGCCGTTCTCTCTGTCGCTGTTGATATCGCGCAGGTTGTTGACGTTAAGCACGGCAGTTGCCAGCAGGCCGCAGGCGGTGGCAGGCAGAATGAGCGCCGGAATCAGCGTATGCGCCTGCAGATACCAGCTTCCCATAACGCTCAGCCAGCCGAAGAACACCAGCACGGAAATATCGCCCAGACCGATATATCCGTAAGGGCGATTGCCCACGGTGTAAGTGATTGCGGCAATGATCGACAGGCCGCCGAGCACCAGGAAGCCGACAAAATCTGCCAGCGTGTGACAGGCCACAGCAACCAGGGCCAGACCGGACAAGCAGATCAGCACCACGGTGACGATCAGCGCCCGCTTCATCTGCTGTTGGGTGATAACCCCTTTTTGCATACCGCGCAGCGGTCCTATGCGGTCGGGCTTGTCGCTGCCTTTGACGGCATCGCCATAGTCGTTCGCGAGATTCGACAGGATTTGCAGCAGTCCCGCGGTAATGAGTGCCAGCAGAGCGACCAGTGGATCAAAGAACCCTTGCCACCATGCTAATGTCGTACCGACGATGATCGCCGCGAAGGCGAGCGGTAAGGTCTTAGGTCGTAAACTTTCCAGCCAGGCTTGTGAGCGGCTAATTTGTTGTTGTTCAGTCATATTTAGCGCCAATAAAAATGGGGCTTTATCAGCCCCATCAACAGTGATGAAAATGCATTGAACGCGATTATAGGATAAAACGGCTCAGATCTTCATCTGCGACCAGCGCATCCAGATGTTTGCTCACATATTCGGCATCAATTGTGATGCTTTGGCCGTTCAAATCGCTCGCATCATAGGAAATATCTTCCATCAGACGCTCAAGAACGGTATGCAGACGACGCGCACCGATGTTTTCGGTGGTTTCGTTGACCTGCCAGGCCGCTTCGGCAATGCGTTTAATGCCCGACTCGGTGAAGTTAATGTCCACACCTTCGGTCGCCATCAGCGCTTTGTACTGCACAGTGATGGAGGCATTCGGTTCGGTAAGGATACGTTCAAAATCGCTGGTGGTCAGCGCCTGAAGCTCCACACGAATCGGCAGACGACCCTGCAGTTCCGGGATCAGATCAGACGGTTTCGCCACCTGGAATGCGCCAGAGGCGATAAACAGAATGTGATCTGTTTTCACCATACCGTGCTTGGTGGAGACCGTGCAGCCTTCAACCAGCGGCAGCAGGTCGCGCTGAACGCCTTCACGGGATACGTCCGGGCCGGAGGATTCGCCGCGCTTACAGATTTTGTCAATTTCGTCGATAAACACGATCCCGTGCTGTTCAACGGCGTCGATAGCTTCCTGTTTTAGCTCTTCCGGATTCACCAGTTTGGCCGCTTCTTCTTCAATTAGCAGCTTCATCGCGTCTTTGATTTTCAGCTTACGCGGTTTTTGTTTCTGTCCGCCCAGATTCTGGAACATAGACTGCAACTGGCTGGTCATCTCTTCCATTCCCGGAGGTGCCATGATTTCAACGCCCATCGGTGCGGCCGCGAGATCGATTTCGATCTCTTTATCATCCAGTTGGCCTTCACGCAGTTTTTTACGGAATGCCTGACGCGCTGCTGAAGGTTCCTGCGGCTGCTCTGACTGTCCCCAGTTATTTTTAGCCGGTGGGATCAGTACGTCGAGAATACGTTCTTCCGCCATCTCTTCAGCACGGAAGCGGTTTTTCTCGATCGCCTGAACGCGAACCATTTTGATGGCTGCATCGGTCAGATCGCGGATGATCGAGTCAACTTCTTTACCTACATAGCCGACTTCGGTGAATTTCGTTGCTTCAACTTTGATGAACGGCGCGTTGGCCAGCTTTGCCAGACGACGGGCGATTTCGGTTTTACCGACGCCGGTCGGGCCAATCATCAGAATGTTTTTCGGCGTGACTTCATGGCGCAACTCTTCGTTGAGCTGCATACGACGCCAGCGGTTACGCAGGGCAATCGCCACGGAACGCTTAGCGTTATCCTGGCCGATGATGTGTTTGTTCAGCTCGCTGACAATTTCGCGTGGGGTCATTTCAGACATGGGGGATCCTTACGCTTTGGAGTTCAATTCTTCGATGGTATGGAAGTGGTTGGTATAAATGCAGATATCCCCTGCAATATCCAACGCTTTCTCAGCGATCTCGCGCGCGCCAAGCTCGGTGTTTTCCAGCAGAGCGCGTGCAGCAGCCTGGGCGTAGGGACCGCCGGAGCCGATGGCAATCAGATCGTTTTCTGGCTGGATGACGTCGCCGTTACCGGTGATGATGAGTGATGCCGTTTCATCTGCGACGGCCAGCAGCGCTTCGAGTTTGCGTAGCATACGGTCGGTACGCCAGTCTTTTGCCAGTTCAACGGCCGCTTTCACCAGGTGACCCTGATGCATTTCCAGCTTGCGTTCAAACAGTTCAAACAGCGTGAATGCATCCGCAGTACCACCCGCAAAGCCCGCGATGACTTTGTCGTTGTACAGACGGCGGACTTTCTTCACGTTGCCTTTCATGACGGTATTGCCCAGTGTGGCCTGGCCATCACCGGCGATTACGACGTGGCCGTTACGGCGAACACTTACTATTGTTGTCACGAGCAGACCCCTTCTTACAAATACGGACGTAGGGGCCCCGTACCACGTACGGGGCAGAATGTAAGTATAGATGGGGGGGATTTTAGGGGTTTCAACCCCCAGTGGCGAGTCGAATGCAGTTTGTGTGACCAGCAACCTTCAGGCGGCTGATGGTGTTGTCGGCATTCTCTTTGCCTTTAACCGGACCAATGACCACGCGATTCCAGCCGTTATTAGTGGTAATACGTGAATTGAAGCCTTCAAAGGCCAGCTGCGCCCGTACGGTTTCTGCTTGCTCTGCGCCTTTAAATGACCCGCACTGCACCATCCAGCGGCGTTCATCTTTTTTCTCCGCTGTCTGTTTTGGCGGTTGCGTTTCATTCGTTATTGGCGCGGCCGGCTGCGTTTTCGGCTGAGCGGCGGTAGTATGCGCAGGCGTTTGCAGCAGGTCCTGGTACGGCTGTTGGGCCGCCGGTTTTGGCTGTGCTTTCGGCTGTTGTTGTACTGGAGCTGCTTGCGCCGTACGCGTTTGCTGCTGCTGGTACGGTTGTTCCGTTACCCGTGGTTGCGTGCGCGGCTGCTGAGCCTGTTGCTGCGTGTTGGCCCATTGCTGTTGCTGCACCTGACGCTGGCGCTGCAACGTTTGCTGACGCTGTTCAGGCGTTTGCTCGTTCCACGGCACTTCGTTGAGCTGCGTTGGCTGTTGACGCATATCAGCCTGCATTTGCGCTAATAGCTGTCGCTGCTCATTGGTTAGCTGATCGGCGTTCAGCACCTCGCCGCCAGCGGACGGTTCGGTAGGCGCACGTACGCCAGGCTGGCGGCTTTCCAGCTCTTTGATGTATCGCCAGCGTTCTTCCGGTTTTGGTGGGATGCCATTGCCGGTGACTTTCTGGTTTTGCAGCGTTTCGGACTCTTCTTTCTTGTGATGCGTAATGAAGTACAGACCACCGATAAAGGTCACGAGTACGGCTGCAGCAATAGCAACCATAGCGGGCGATACCGCAGGCGTATTGCGTTGTTTTTTCCGTGATGTGCTCTTCTTGCGCCGCGAAGGTGCCGGTTGGCCGCGACGTACATAATCTCGTTGTGCCACTATCGTTTCGCTGTATTTATTCGTTCGTCAGCCCGCCATGTTACTTAAGCGGCGGGCCTTTGACCAGACAGGGGAGTCCGAAAGCACTTTACTTTACGTCAGTGCCCGGGTAGTACCCCGAATAATTAGCTCGCAGTCCAGTAAACGTGAGCCACTGCTGACGTTCTGCCCTTGTAATTGATCGAGCAGTAACAGCATAGCTTCACGTCCGATATCAAAACGCGGCTGTGCAACGGTTGTCAGGGGTGGATCACAGAATTCCGTGAGCGAAATGTTATCAAAGCCAATGATGGATAAATCGTCAGGCACCTTCAGGCCCTGACGTTTGGCATATGAGAGCGCGCCTAGTGCCATGACGTCGCTGTGGCAAAAGACCGCGGTAGGCGGCTGCGGAAGTTCAAGAAGCTGCTTCAGTGCATCGGCTCCCGCTGCATAGGTAAAGTCACCACGCGCGATGAAATGCGGATCGACCGTAATTCCGCTACGGCGTAGTGCCTGAACGTAGCCTTGCAGACGGTAATGGCACAGCGGCATATCCTCTGGTCCAGCGATACAGCCAATGCGTTTGTGCCCCAGCTCCAGCAGATAGTTCATCGCGTTGAAGGCGGCGGTGAGATTATCAATGTGCACGGTGGGCAATTCCAGCTCTGGCGCGAACTCGTTGGACATGACCATCGGCGGCAAGTTGCGTTGCTCTTCCACGCTGGCATCAAACGGCAGGCGCGAGCTGAGCAGCACCATGCCATCGATCTGCTTGGTGATTATGAGGTTGAGGAAGGTCTTTTCCTGCTGGTTCTGGTGCGCACAATCGCCGATAAGCACCAGATATCCTTGCTCTGCGGCGGTCACTTCTATGCCGCGAATCACTTCGCTAAAAAACGGATCGCAGATATCCGGCACAATCACCAGAATGGTACGTGATTCATTACGCTTAACATTGCGTCCCATCGATTGAGGTAAATATCTCACTTCCAGGGCTGCCTGCTCAACCTTGTTACGGGTTGACTGTGAGACTTTGTCCGGGTTCATTAATGCGCGGGATACGGTTGCCGTTGAGACTTTCGCCTTCAGAGCAACATCTTTCATCGTAGCGGCGGCAACCTGCTTATTCGGTTTCACTCTTTCTCCTCGCCAGAGAGCTGCTGGCACAGACTCGTCCTTGAATAGCCTTCATCTGAAACATTTTTATCAGATAGTTAATGGAAGCGGTTACAGAATTTTCATAAAAAGTGTGATGGATCTTTAATTTTACGATCCGCCTCGCATCGTGAGGGATTATCCCTCGATGGGATCGACATCCAGCACCCATTTAACCTTACGTGCATCGGGTAACGTATTGATCAGCGCCAATGTGCCACTGACGATATGCTGCAGGCGAATTCGCGACGGATGCTGTAACAAAATTTGCCAGCGATACCGACCGCCGCGCTTTGGTGCCAGAGCGGGAACCGGGCCGAGCACCCACAGTTTGTCATCGGCCAGTGGACTGGCCTGAATCAGGTTTCGTAACTGCTGTAAGAACATTGGCGCATGCTGGTTATTATGATCTTCAGCCCGCACGATCACATGGCTGGTCCACGGTGGAAGCTGGAGCGTTTGTCGCTCGGCCAGCGCCTGTTCGGCAAACGCGTCATAACCTTTATACAGCAAGGTTTGCAGCAACGGATGTTCAGGGTGGTGCGTTTGCAGCACCACTTCGCCCTGTTTCCCGGCGCGTCCTGCTCGTCCGGAGACCTGTGTGTAGAGCTGGGCGAAGCGTTCTGCCGACCGGAAATCCGCAGAGAACAGTGCACCGTCAACGTCCAGAAGCGCCACCAGGGTGACGTCCGGGAAGTGGTGGCCTTTAGCCAGCATTTGCGTGCCGATCAGAATTCGCGCGCCGCCGCGATGTACTTCCGCCAGATGCTGCTCCAGCGAGCCTTTACGGCTGGTGGTATCGCGATCGATGCGTGAAATTGGCACACCGGGGAAAAAAGGTGCCAAAGCCTGCTCAAGCTGTTCGGTGCCGAGGCCAACCGGAACCATATGCGTCGAACCGCAGGAAGGGCACTGACGCGGTATTGGGCGCTGGCTGTCGCAGTGGTGGCAGCGTAAATGGTGCTGCGCCTGATGCAGGGTGTAGTAGTGATCGCAGCGCGGACATTCGGCAATCCAGCCGCAGTCGTGGCACAGCAGCGCAGGGGCAAAACCCCGGCGGTTCAAAAACAGAATTACCTGGTTATCTGCCTGCAAATGTTGACGCATGCGGGTGATAAGCGCAGGGGCGAGTCCTGCCTGCACTTGCTGACCTTTGAGATCCAGCACGTGCTGAGTGGCTGGGCGCGCATTTCCGGCGCGTCGCGTCAGGCGCAGCATGCGATATTTTTTCTGCCGCACGTTGCACAGCGTTTCCAGCGCCGGGGTTGCAGAGCCGAGAATAATCGGAATCTGCTCGCTGTGGGCGCGATAAACTGCGAGGTCGCGCGCATGATAGCGCCAGCCTTCCTGCTGTTTATAAGAGCTGTCGTGCTCTTCGTCGATGACGATCACGCCGAGGTTTTTAAACGGCGTAAACAGCGAGGAGCGCGTACCGATAACTATCGCCGCTTCGCCATTCTTTGCTTTCAGCCAGGCTGAAAGACGTTCGCTGTCGTTCAATCCGGAGTGCAGGACTTCGACCGGCGCATTGAAGCGTTCGCGAAAACGGGCAATAGTTTGCGGCGTCAGGCCAATCTCAGGCACCATCACCAGCGCCTGCTTACCCTGGGCAAGGACATTTTCCAGTACGCTTAGATAGACCTCTGTTTTGCCCGACCCCGTCACGCCCGCTAATAGCCAGGCGCTAAAGCTGTCCGAGGCGCTATGAATCGCGCCGACGGCGGTGGCTTGCTCGGTATTCAGTCGAAGACGCTCACCGGAAACGGCGTAGTGCGTACGCCAGTCGCTAAAGCCTGGCGTTTCACTCGCCAGATCGCACAGTCCTTTTTTCCGCAGTGCCTGTAATGCGGCGTCATTAAATTCCAGTTCAGCGACCTGGTCGCGCCATATTTTTCCCTGGCGTAGCGCAGCCAGCGCCTGCTGCTGCTTGGGAGAGCGCTTCAGGCTGTTCAGATCAATGATCTGACCTTCTTCTGTGGCAAACCAGTACCACATGGGCGCGTTAGTCGCCGGGCGTCCCTGGCGCAACAGAATCGGCAGGGCATGAAACAGTACGTCGCCGATAGGATGGTGATAATAGTCTGCCGCCCACAACAGCAGACGCCAGACGGAGGTCGAATAAACCGGTTCGCTGTCCAGCACTTCAAGAATAGTTTTTAATTCGCTCCGCGGCAGTTCGCTGCTTTCGTTGACGGAAAGGACGATACCCACGCGCTCCTGTTGTTTGCCAAAAGGCACGCGTACTCGACACCCGGCTTTGGCGCTCATGCCTTCCGGCAAGAGGTAGTCAAAGGTGCGAGGTAGCGGAACGGGTAAGGCAACGTGCGCAACGGGCATTGAATCATCCTGACTTGAAATCTGGCGGGTTAGTATACACATTAGTGAAGGACAGAATGCGGATCAGTTTGCAAGAGCAGGTTAATTTCTGTATGATTCGCCGCCTTTGATATGAATTTGTATCATAGGCCTATACTATTAACATCGCGTGGTGTCTGGCGTTAGGGCTGGAAGAGCGACGCGGCCTTAAACCGAGGTTTTCCCATGAAAAAAGATATTCACCCGAAATACGAAGAAATTACTGCAAACTGCTCTTGCGGTAACGTCATGAAAATCCGCTCTACAGTCGGTCACGATCTGAACCTGGACGTGTGCAGTAAGTGCCACCCGTTCTATACTGGCAAGCAGCGTGATGTTGCTACCGGTGGCCGTGTTGATCGCTTCAACAAGCGTTTCAGCATCCCAGGCAGCAAATAAGTTTCAGCTGTCAGAAAAAAGCGCCATATGGCGCTTTTTTTGTTTCTACACCTGTAGTCTGAAGTTCGTATTGATGTATTGAATGATGTCTATTATCTAATAAATAAAACAGTGTTTTTATTTTTACGATAAATTGTTTCAACTGGTGATCTTCGTCATTTTCATCTTCTGGTTTTTGCCACTTAAGCCAATTCTTGGCAAAATACCAAAGGTTTCTCTCTTCTTTCTAAAATACACTTTTGTGGAAATATAAAATTATTCTTAATCCTTCATCGTTTTTCCATTTATCGGCGAAACGAGATGGGCAATTTCCTTGATTGAGTGTGAAGAGGGATGGCTATGAAATTTAAAACCGCATTATTACTGATTCCATTATTCTCTGCGGCCGCGCAAGCGGGTTATGTTGATTATCGGCATGAATATTATGATGATGGTCGTAATTACGATCGTGTTTATATGTCGCATCGTTTTGCCACAGGTTTCGGCGTGGCAGTAGAAGCTATTTCACGTTCCGAAGACACGCAATCTAATGATGCGTGGAATAACATGGAGAGTAATGGTAACGAGTATACGGCAAGCTACCAGTTCACCTGGCAAGGTCTTATCTGGCAACCGGGTATTGCGATTGAAACGGGTGATAACATCGCGATTTATAAACCGTATATTCGCGTGCAGTACAACATCAATGACAACTGGTGGACCGCGTTCCGCTATCGCCAGGAATACATGCGCAGAAACACCGACGGCAAGGATGACCGTATGGTCTATCGTCCGGAAGCCTGGCTCGGTTATAACATCAATGACTGGATGTTTGAGCTAAACGGCATTTATAAAATTGCCGACAGCGAAGATTTATATAATAACCGAAAAGATGATTACGAATATAACTTCCGCGTGGCTTATAAAATTGGTTCCTGGGTTCCATTTGTTGAAGTTGGTAACGTTTCCTCGGGGTATAACACCACAACCACAGACGATCGTCAGACTCGTTATCGCGTTGGTCTTGGTTATAACTTCTGACCATTAATACATTTCATATCAGTTTATTACGCTGAGTATCGGTATATACGCATAGTTTGCGTGAATAATGTGTCTAAGGAGTTAACATCATGTCTAATGATGGAACTATGATCGAAAATCATCAAAGTATTGCTGTCAGACCTTTCGGATTAAGAGATAAATTTGGTTATTTGTGTGGCGACCTTGGAACCTGTTTTATTCTTGGTCTGGTAAATAGTTTTTTAATGATTTATTACACCAACGTACTCGGTATTTCCGGTGTTATTGTTGGTTCACTCTATTTTGTGACCAAACTCTTTGACGCGTTTGTCGACGTTGGCGTAGGGCGCTTATGTGATACCTCTAAACTGACGATACATGGACGGTTTAATCCGTGGGTACGCCGTATGAAGTACCCGTTCTGTATCATTGCGGTCGTCCTGTTCCTGCCGTTTGTGAATGATTTTTCTTATACGGCGAAAATTATCTACATTTGCTGTTCTTATTTTATCTACGGTTCACTGTTATCGACCGTGAGCATTCCGTATGGGGCCATGTCTGCAGCCATTAGCTCGAACCCGGAAGATCGTGTCTCGCTGTCAACCTGGCGCAGCGTTGGGTCAGCTATCGGCGGCGGCGCAACCGGCTTTTTTATTCCAATCCTGATGTACACTACGCTGGTGGACGGAAGTCAGGTGATCTCCGGGCAGCATTTCTTCTGGATCGCCATCGGTTGTGCGGTGTTGGGGTTTATCTTTTTAACATTGACCTGCCAGTTAACGACGGAGCGTGTGCGCGTAGAGAAAAAAGAGAGCATGCCTGTTTCAGTGCTGTTGAAAGGGCTATTACGCAATAAAGCGCTGATTGTTTTAGTGGTTGTGGATCTGCTGATCGTAATTAATCAGGGGTTGTCTGGTACCAACATGACTTACCTGTTTAATGACTATTTCCATAACAAAGAGGCCATGTCCGTTGCCTTGCTCTTCACCTTTGGCTCTCTGGTTCTGCTGGCGCCATCGGCATCCTGGCTCACGAAGCGGTTTGGTAAAAAAGAGGCCAGCGTCGGCGCACTACTCTTTGCAGTAGCGATGTATTTGATTATGTACTTCATCCATATTACCGACGCGAAAGTCTATTTGGTTTTCCTGTTCCTGGCGACGTTGGGGGCTGGACTATTCAACCTGATGATTTGGGCGTTTATGACCGATGTTTGTGATTATCACCAGTATGTCACCGGCGATCGTGAGGATGGCACCGTCTATGGCGTGAACTTCTTTGCCCGCAAGGTTGGTCAGGCGTGCGCAGGAGCCATTGGCGGCTTTATGCTGGCCATCATTGGTTATCAATCTTCGTCAACGGGCGGCGCTGTGCAAACCAGCATCGTACAGGAAAACATCTATACAATGGCGAATCTTTTACCAGCGTTATGCCTGTTTTTGGCCGCGGTTATTCTGATTTATTTCTATCCATTGAACCGTAAAGAGACGCTAAAAATGGAAGAGACATTGAATAAACTTAATGGTATCAGTAAGTAAAATAGCGAGAAGCGGCGGGAGTAATCCCGCCTTTTCTCATTTGTTCTAACAATCAGTATTCCCACGTTTCCGGGTTGATACCCAGTTCACGCATGATTACCTTTGCTTCTTCCGGGATTTCATCACTGCGCTCTTTACGCAGGTCTTCATCGTTGGGTAATGGTTGCCCGGTAAAAGCATGCAGAAACGCTTCACACAGCAGTTCGCTGTTGGTGGCGTGGCGCAGGTTGTTGACCTGACGACGCGTGCGTTCATCGGTAAGGATTTTTAACACCTTCAGAGGAATGGAAACCGTAATTTTTTTGACTTGCTCACTCTTCTTACCGTGCTCAGCGTATGGGCTGATATATTCGCCGCTCCATTCAGCCATGAGATACCTAATCCTCTTTGTCAGTAATAATGAGGCCGGAACCTGAGCCCGAGCCATAATTGCATTGCGCGTAGTTTACCGTAGTGGCGCGGTTGTGACACGATGTTAGCCGTCGCATGTGTGCGCTAATGCATATAATTTTAACGGCTATTTCCAGTTTGCTCAATCTATACGCAAAGAAGTTTAGATGTCCAGATGTATTGACGTCTATTGTGACAATGTTTACTCTGGTGCCTGACTTTTCACCGACTCAGCCAGGATCTCCTCAATATGACGCGTAAACAGGCCACCATCGCAGTGCGTAGCGGATTAAATGACGACGAACAGTACGGTTGCGTTGTCCCGCCAATTCACCTCTCCAGTACCTATAATTTTACCGGTTTTAATGAGCCTCGCGCCCATGACTATTCACGCCGCGGTAACCCGACGCGTGATGTCGTTCAGCGTGCGCTCGCGGAACTGGAAGGGGGGGCCGGAGCGGTACTGACCAATACCGGTATGTCGGCGATTCATCTGGTGACCACGGTATTCCTCAAGCCTGGCGATCTGCTGGTTGCACCGCACGACTGCTACGGCGGGAGCTATCGTCTGTTTGACAGTCTGGCAAAACGTGGCTGTTATCGCGTACTGTTTGTCGATCAAGGAGATGAGCAGGCATTGCAGGCGGCGCTGGCAGAAAAACCGAAGCTGGTGCTGGTAGAAAGCCCAAGCAACCCACTACTGCGCGTGGTGGATATTGCGAAAATCTGCCAACTGGCGCGTGAGGCTGGCGCGGTCAGCGTGGTAGACAACACTTTTTTAAGCCCGGCACTGCAAAATCCACTGGCATTAGGCGCCGATCTGGTGTTGCATTCATGCACGAAATATTTAAACGGTCACTCAGACGTGGTGGCTGGTGTGGTGATAGCGAAAGATCCGGAAACGGTCACTGAACTGGCATGGTGGGCGAATAATATTGGTGTGACCGGCGGCGCGTTTGATAGTTATCTGCTGTTGCGCGGCCTGCGTACTCTGTCACCGCGTATGGAGGTGGCGCAACGTAATGCTCAGGCGATTGTGGATTATCTGCAAACTCAGCCGCTGGTGAAAAAATTGTATCACCCGTCATTGCCGGATAACCAGGGCCATGAGATTGCCGCGCGCCAGCAAAAAGGGTTTGGCGCGATGTTGAGTTTTGAACTGGATGGCGATGAGCAAACGCTGCGTCGCTTCCTGGGCGGGTTGTCATTGTTTACGCTGGCGGAATCGTTAGGGGGCGTTGAAAGTCTGATCTCCCACGCTGCAACCATGACACACGCGGGTATGGCGCCAGAAGCGCGTGCTGCTGCCGGGATTTCGGAAACGCTGTTGCGTATCTCCACCGGTATTGAAGATGGCGAAGATTTAATTGCCGACCTGGAAAATGGCTTCCGGGCTGCAAACAAGGGGTAAACATGAGTGTGATTGCGCAGGCAGGGACGAAGGGTCGTCAACTGCACAAATTTGGTGGTAGTAGTCTGGCTGATGTGAAATGTTATCTGCGTGTCGCAGGCATTATGGCGGAGTACTCGCAGCCCGATGACATGATGGTTGTTTCAGCCGCAGGCAGTACCACTAACCAGTTGATTAGCTGGCTGAAGTTAAGCCAGACCGATCGTCTCTCTGCGCATCAGGTTCAACAGGCGTTACGTCGCTATCAAAGCGAGCTTATTAGCGGTTTGTTACCCCCCGAGGTGGCGGATGGGTTGATCGGCGCGTTTATTCACGATCTGGAACGCCTGGCCGGGTTACTCGACAGCGGCGTGAACGATGCCGTCTATGCTGAAGTCGTCGGGCATGGCGAGGTGTGGTCCGCACGTTTGATGTCTGCCGTTCTTAACCAACAAGGGCTGGAGTCGGCCTGGCTGGATGCGCGCGATTTTTTACGTGCTGAACGCGGCGCTCAGCCGCAGGTGGATGAAGGTCTTTCTTACCCATTATTGCAGCAACTGCTGGCGCAGCATCCGGGTAAGCGCCTGGTAGTAACAGGCTTCATTAGCCGCAGTAATGCGGGTGAAACGGTACTGCTGGGGCGTAACGGCTCGGACTACTCGGCGACGCAGGTTGGCGCGCTGGCAGGTGTTTCCCGCGTCACTATCTGGAGCGACGTTGCCGGGGTATATAGCGCTGACCCGCGTAAAGTGAAAGATGCGTGCCTGCTGCCGCTGCTGCGTCTGGATGAAGCCAGCGAGTTGGCGCGTCTGGCGGCACCGGTTCTGCATGCCCGCACCTTACAGCCAGTTTCCGGCAGCGATATCGACCTCCAGTTGCGTTGTAGCTACACGCCGGATCAGGGATCGACGCGTATTGAACGCGTACTGGCTTCTGGTACCGGGGCGCGTATTGTGACCAGCCATGACGACGTCTGCCTGATTGAGTTTCAGGTTCCTGCCAGCAAGGACTTTAAGCTGGCGCATAAGGATATTGACCAGATCCTGAAGCGTGCCCAAGTGCGTCCGCTGGCGGTGGGCGTGCATCCTGACCGCCAACTGCTGCAATTTTGCTACACCTCCGAAGTTGCCGACGGCGCGCTGAAAATTCTTGATGAAGCAGGCCTGCCTGGTGAGCTACGCCTGCGTCAGGGGCTGGCGTTGGTGGCGATGGTTGGGGCGGGCGTGACGCGTAATCCGCTGCATTGCCACCGTTTCTGGCAACAGCTGAAAGGTCAGCCGGTTGAATTTACCTGGCAATCGGAAGAGGGCATCAGCCTGGTCGCGGTATTGCGTACCGGGCCGACGGAGAGTCTGATCCAGGGGCTACATCAGTCAATCTTCCGTGCTGAAAAACGCATCGGTCTGGTGCTGTTCGGCAAAGGCAATATTGGGTCACGCTGGCTGGAGCTGTTTGCCCGCGAGCAGAGCACGCTTTCTGCGCGCACCGGATTAGAGTTTGTGCTGGCAGGTGTGGTTGATAGTCGTCGTAGCCTGCTTAATTATGAAGGGCTGGATGCCAGCCGTGCGTTGGCCTTTTTTGATGACGAGGCGGTAGAACAGGATGAGGAATCATTATTCCTGTGGATGTGCGCCCATCCGTATGATGATTTAGTGGTGCTGGACGTCACTGCCAGCGAGCAACTGGCAGATCAATATCTGGATTTTGCCAGTCATGGCTTCCACGTCATCAGCGCCAACAAACTGGCAGGGGCGAGCAGCAGTAATAATTACCGCCAGATTCATGATGCCTTCGAAAAGACGGGTCGCCACTGGCTGTATAACGCCACCGTAGGAGCAGGCTTACCGATCAACCATACCGTGCGCGATCTGATTGATAGTGGCGATACCATTCTGTCGATCAGCGGGATCTTCTCCGGCACGTTGTCGTGGCTGTTCCTGCAATTTGATGGCACGGTCCCGTTCACCGATCTGGTTGATCAGGCATGGCAGCAGGGTCTGACTGAGCCTGACCCGCGCGTGGATCTTTCGGGTAAAGATGTGATGCGTAAGCTGGTGATCCTGGCGCGTGAGGCAGGATATGACATCGAACCGGACCAGGTACGCGTGGAGTCACTGGTGCCTGCGCACTGTGAAGAAGGCTCCATTGACCATTTCTTTGAAAATGGCGATGAGCTGAACGAACAGATGGTGCAACGCCTGGAAGCGGCCCGTGAAATGGGGCTGGTGCTGCGCTATGTAGCGCGTTTTGACGCTAACGGAAAAGCACGCGTTGGTGTTGAAGCGGTACGCCCTGAGCACCCGCTGGCGGCGCTGTTGCCGTGCGATAACGTGTTTGCCATTGAAAGCCGTTGGTATCGCGACAACCCGCTGGTGATCCGTGGGCCGGGCGCGGGCCGTGATGTTACCGCTGGGGCGATTCAGTCTGACATCAACCGTCTGGCGCAACTGCTGTAGTTTTTGTTGCCGGATAAAATGCGTCAGTATTACTATCCGGCAGCATTACCGTTTATCAATGAGGGCGTTGTATTTCCCTGTCAGCGCTCTTATCGCCTGAAAAACAGAATGGGCAGAGTAACGGGCACTGCACTGAAATTCCGTCTGTTGCCGCAACCAGTCGAGAAAATTACGGCCTGCCGCCAGAGTTATTGATATCCCTTTTTCAACGTGCCCCTCTGTTAGCAGACATACCATTTTACGATTACTGCCTTGCTCCAAAATCTGCCATTGGTTCTGCCACCATCCCTGGTCCGTTTTACCCCGGAGTTGCCAGGGTAATGTGCATTTATTGTCATTTATCTCTTCATCTATAAACCACAGCGATGCGTGACGATTACGAAACGATTCTGCCCAAGCGGTGATTGTCGCGCCGCGTAGAAAACATTCGTGAGAGATAATGTGTGTTTTTACCTCTGGCCAGAGGTGACTTAGTATGCGGAAATGCCCGTGTGCGGTAATGACCGGACGTAAAACCGCGCCGTTGGCGCTCCGTTTGAGCATGGCGCTACCGTACTGGATTTCATCAAACTGGCTACGGCGTAAAAACAGGGTTTCCCGCTGTCTTACTCGCTCAACGATATCGTCATGAATGACTTCGGGTTCAACATTGTCACGCCAGCGGTATCGTAATGAATCCCCTACGAGATGGGGCGTGAAATTACTGGAAATATGCAAAACATTGCCACGAATAGCATCAAAACTGAATAATACATAAAGTTTCTGCTCGGTGCAGGCTCCCTGAAAAGGGACGATTAAGGGAACCGTTGCTATTTGTTCTGGTGGAACAATGGTGGCGAGCGGCTGCTGCTTTGGCGTCCAGACCTTTTTGCAGCTCCGGCACTGAAGGCGTTGGCTGCCCTGGGGATTATGCCCATAGCGGATGGTTTCTCGCTGATAACAACGTGGGCAAAAATGACCGCTTTTGGCGGCAAAATCCGTTAAATATTCCGACAACCAGCTACGAAACTGTTCCTCATTAAACAACGGGGGATAACTGCCGCATACCCGGCAGTGCAGTGCAGCATAACCCAACCGATACTCTGGCCAGCTGTAATCTGGTGAGCTCGCCAGCCCCAGATTTTTGCAGCCAAAAGACTTACAGCAATTGATGGTGAACAGCGACGTCATCGTATTACCAACGATTTTTAATGGTCGTTGATTTTGACCTGCAACTATCACAGCTGGATGTGAGTTTTCTCACATAAAAAAACCTTTCAGAACGTAACGTAGCGATTCTTTATATGACTGAAAGGGATTGATTATGAAGTTAAAAATGCTTGCTGTTGGTGTTCTGGTATCACTGCCGTTATGGGCATCGGCAAAAGATGTCACGATTATCTACACCAACGATCTTCACGCCCACGTTGAGCCTTATAAGGTCCCATGGATTGCCAATGGCGCACGCGATATTGGCGGTTGGGCCAATATCGCCACGATGGTGAAGCAGGAGAAAGCGAAAAATAGCGCCACCTGGTTTTTTGATGCGGGCGACTACTTTACGGGCCCTTACATCAGCAGTCTGACTAAGGGTAAGGCGATTATCGATATCATGAACACCATGAATTTTGATGCTGTCACCATAGGTAATCATGAATTCGATCACGGTTGGGACAATACGCTGCTGCAGCTGAGTCAGGCGAAATTCCCCATTGTGCAGGGTAATATCTTTTATCAAAACAGCAGCAAAATGTTCTGGGATAAGCCTTACACCATTATTGAAAAAGATGGTGTGAAGGTTGGCGTGATTGGCCTGCACGGCGTATTTGCTTTTGATGATACGGTTTCCGCTGCGACACGTGTCGGTATTGAAGCGCGGGATGAAGTGAAGTGGTTGCAACGCTATATCGATGAGCTCAAAGGTAAAGTCGATCTCACTGTGGCGTTGATCCATGAAGGCACTCCAGCACGTCAGTCCAGTCTGGGGGGTACTGATGTGCGTCGTGCGCTGGATAAAGACATCCAGACCGCAGGCCAGGTGCAGGGGCTGGATATCCTGATTACCGGCCATGCGCATGTTGGCACGCCGGAGCCGATTAAAGTCGGTAACACCCTGATTCTTTCTACCGACAGCGGCGGTATTGATGTGGGTAAACTGGTGCTGGATTATCAGCAGAAACCGCATCGATTGACCGTGAAGAACTTCGAGCTGAAGACCATTTTTGCTGATGAATGGCAGCCAGACCTACAGACGAAACAGGTCATTGATGGCTGGAATAAAAAGCTCGATAAAGTGGTACAACAGACGGTTGCAAACTCTCCGGTTGAGCTGACGCGTGCTTACGGAGAATCTTCTTCGTTGGGCAATCTGGCGGCGGATGCACTGTTGGCGGCGGCGGGTAAAGATACCCAGTTGGCGCTCACTAACTCAGGCGGGATCCGGAATGAAATCCCAGCGGGTGCTATCACGATGGGTGCAGTCATTAGCACCTTCCCGTTCCCAAATGAGCTGGCTACGATGGAACTCACCGGTAAGCAGTTGCGTGGCTTGATGGAGCACGGTGCGGGTTTAAGCAACGGTGTATTGCAGGTGTCCAAAGGACTGGAGATGAAGTATGACAGCAGTAAACCGGTCGGCCAGCGAGTCACCGTATTAACGTTAAACGGTAAACCGATTGAGGACGCCACGGTTTATCACATAGCCACCAATAGCTTCCTGGCAGACGGTGGTGATGGTTTTACGGCATTTACCGAAGGTAAAGCGCGAAATACCTCCGGCGGTTATTATGTCTCTAATGCTGTCGTTGATTACTTCAAAGCGGGAAATACGCTGACGGATGAGCAGATTAAAGGCATGCGTGTGGCAGATGTGAAACCATAGTGAGCTCAGGCCAGCAGATAATCCGCTGGCCTGTTGTTTTAGCCTCTGTGAGAGGCAAACACCTCTTTCGCGGCGAATAAACCATTGAGAGCTGCAGGGAAGCCGGCATATACGGCCATCTGCATAATCACTTCAACGATCTCATCCTGCGTTAAACCAACGTGTAATGCCGCGCCAATATGCACTTTCAATTGTGGGGCGGCATTGCCCATGGCCGTTAACGCTGCGATGGTGGCAATTTCCCGGCTGCGCAGATCCAGACCTGGCCGTGCGTAGATGTCGCCAAACGGAAATTCCAGCAGGTAGCGGGCAAAATCCGGCGCGATTTCCTTCAGGCTCTCAACGACGGCCTCTCCCCCTTTACCATCTACCTGTTGCAGCATTTTCTGGCCAGTAACAAAACGTTCTGATTCCATGATTTTCCCCTCGTAGGTGTGGCGTATGGCGAGAGAATAGGGGGCGTAGAATGATTTGGATAATACCGTTTCCGTGATACCTTTTCGGTATGACAACATCGACATTACACTCTCTGGATATTCGTCTGCTGCGTTACTTTGCCGTTGTGGCACAAGAGAACAATATGAGCCGCGCGGCGCAGCGTTTGTTCATGTCGCAGCCGCCGTTGAGCCGCCACATTCGCCAGCTTGAAGATCGCCTGGGGGTCACGCTTTTTGTCCGTCATACCCGTGGATTAACGCTGACGGAGGATGGCCAGCGCGTACTTGAAATGGTGCGCCCGCTGCTTGATCTCCAGGACAAAACCTACGTTGCGTTGAGTCAGTTAACGCAAGCCGGGGAGCCATCTCTGCGCTTAGGGCTAAGTACGGCGTTTGAACAGGGCGTTTTTGCTGCGCTTGAGTCACAGCTGACTACGCATGTGCAGAAGCGACATATTGTCCGTCATGGTTCGCCTGAACTGGCGCGCCAGGTGCGTCGTGGAAAACTGGATGCCGCGCTGGTGGCGCTACCGCTTGAGACCTCGGGGCTTAGCGTCACGCCACTTGGCTGGCAAGAATCGTTGATCGTCGCCTTACCCGCGTTCTGGCCAGAAGCGGCGCTGCCTTCGCTCTCGTTAACGTCGCTAAGCCACCGACCCCTGTTCTGGTTCAAACGTGAACGTAACCCTGCCTATTTTGATTACACCCGACACATTTTTAGTCGTGCCGGTTACTCTCCTGCCTGTATTGAAGAACCGCTGGAACATGACGTGTTGTTGGCGCGGATCGCGCAGGGTGACGGTCTGAGCCTGCTTCCTGCCTCCTTTTCCGCAATCCAACGTCGGGGGGTGATATTCCTGCCGCTTACCGATAGCGAATTGCGTATCAGTACGGGGTTGGTGATGTTGCCTGAAAACGTAAAAAAATTAGAGTGGCTGCAGACGGTCATGACGCAATCCCTCATCAATTCAGACTGATGTGAATTTTTTTCACGTTGGCTGAGTATTCCTCACCTTTGGCGATGATTTTTGTGTTGACGCCAGCATGCTTTTCCGTCATTTTTACATCTAGACGTCTAAACGTATAGCAGTTCACAACACAACATATAACGACAAAAGATTGATGAGGTAAGGTATGAGCTTTTTTCACGCCAACCAGCGGGAAGCCCTGAATCAGAGCCTGGCAGAAGTTGCCGGTCAGATTAACGTTTCATTTGAGTTTTTCCCGCCGCGCACCAGTGAAATGGAGCAAACCCTGTGGAACTCCATCGATCGCCTGAGCAGCCTGAAGCCGAAGTTTGTTTCAGTCACTTACGGTGCAAACTCTGGTGAGCGCGACCGTACGCACAGCATTATTAAAGGTATTAAGGATCGCACGGGTCTTGAAGCAGCGCCGCACCTGACCTGCATTGATGCGACCCGTGATGAGCTGCGTACTATTGCTCAGGACTACTGGAATAACGGTATTCGTCATATTGTTGCCCTGCGTGGTGACCTGCCGCCGGGAAGCGGTAAACCGGATATGTATGCTTCTGACCTGGTGACACTGCTGAAAGACGTTGCAGACTTTGATATCTCCGTTGCGGCTTACCCGGAAGTGCACCCGGAAGCGAAGAGTGCTCAGGCTGATTTGCTGAATCTGAAGCGCAAGGTTGATGCCGGTGCGAACCGTGCGATCACTCAGTTTTTCTTCGATGTAGAAAGCTATCTGCGTTTTCGAGATCGCTGCGTGTCTGCGGGAATCGATGTGGAAATTATTCCTGGCATCTTGCCGGTATCTAACTTCAAGCAGGCGAAAAAATTTGCCGACATGACCAACGTCCGCATTCCGGCGTGGATGTCGACCATGTTTGATGGTCTTGACGATGATGCGGAAACCCGCAAGTTGGTGGGTGCCAATATCGCCATGGACATGGTGAAGATTCTCAGCCGCGAAGGGGTGAAAGATTTTCACTTCTATACTCTCAACCGTGCCGAGATGAGCTACGCTATTTGTCATACACTGGGTGTAAGACCGAACTAAACAGATACTCAGCCCTCTACGGAGGGCTTTTTTTGATCATTTTGATCTACATCTCTGTAACGCAAAATATAAAAGGAATTAGCTATCGAATCTGTGGGTTATTTCGACTATATCTTATCTCTGGTGGTGTATATCGTAGTCAGAACACTGTAAAGGGAGCATATAGATGAGCATGTCCGACGATAGCCAAAACGCATCAACTGCCGGTAAGTGTCCTTTTCATCAGGGCGGTCACGACCAGAGCGCGGGAGCTGGAACGAACAACCGCGACTGGTGGCCAAATCAACTGCGCGTTGATCTTTTAAACCAACATTCCAACCGTTCTAACCCGCTGGGTGAGGACTTCGACTACCGCAAAGAATTTAGCAAACTCGACTACTCTGCCCTGAAAGGGGATCTCAGAGCCCTTCTGTCCGAATCTCAACCGTGGTGGCCAGCTGACTGGGGAACCTATGCCGGATTGTTTATCCGCATGGCATGGCACGGTGCAGGGACCTATCGCTCCATTGATGGACGCGGTGGCGCGGGTCGCGGACAGCAGCGTTTTGCACCACTAAATTCCTGGCCGGATAACGTTAGCCTTGATAAAGCGCGTCGTCTGCTGTGGCCAATTAAGCAAAAATATGGTCAGAAGATTTCCTGGGCTGACCTGTTTATCCTCGCGGGTAACGTGGCGCTGGAAAACTCAGGCTTTCGTACCTTTGGCTTTGGTGCCGGTCGTGAAGATGTCTGGGAACCGGATCTCGACGTAAACTGGGGTGATGAAAAAGCCTGGCTGACCCACCGTCACCCGGAAGAGCTGGCCAAGGCGCCGCTGGGCGCAACCGAAATGGGTCTTATCTATGTGAACCCGGAAGGGCCGGACCATAGCGGCGAACCGCTTTCAGCGGCAGCGGCTATTCGCGCGACCTTCGGTAACATGGGAATGAACGACGAAGAAACCGTAGCGCTGATTGGTGGCGGTCATACGTTGGGTAAAACCCACGGGGCTGCACCGGCATCGCATGTTGGTGCCGATCCAGAATCCGCACCGATTGAAGCGCAGGGCCTGGGCTGGGCCAGCAGCTACGGCAGCGGCGCGGGTGCGGATGCCATTACATCCGGTCTGGAAGTGGTCTGGACGCAGACGCCAACCCAATGGAGCAACTATTTCTTCGAGAACCTGTTCAAATATGAGTGGGCACAAACTCGCAGTCCGGCAGGCGCTATTCAGTTTGAAGCGGTTGATGCGCCAGAAATTATTCCCGATCCGTTTGATCCGTCGAAAAAACGTAAGCCGACGATGCTGGTTACCGACCTGACGCTGCGTTTCGATCCTGAGTTCGAGAAAATCTCCCGCCGTTTCCTGAACGATCCGCAGGCGTTCAACGAAGCGTTTGCTCGTGCGTGGTTTAAACTGACGCACCGTGATATGGGGCCAAAAGCGCGTTACATCGGACCGGAAGTGCCAAAAGAAGATCTGATTTGGCAAGATCCGCTGCCGCATGCGTTCTTCAACCCAAGCGAAGAAGATATCCTGAAACTGAAGGCGACCATCGCTGCTTCCGGGCTGTCCGTGGGCGAACTGGTATCGGTAGCATGGGCTTCGGCATCGACTTTCCGCGGTGGAGATAAGCGTGGCGGCGCTAACGGTGCGCGTCTGGCACTGGACCCACAGCGCGGCTGGGATGTGAATGCCACCGCGGCACGCGTTCTGCCTGTGCTGGAAGGGATTTATAAGTCTGCCCATACCGCCTCGTTGGCCGATATTATCGTGCTGGCCGGTGTGGTTGGTATCGAGCAGGCGGCTAGCGCTGCGGGAGTCAGCATTAAGGTACCTTTTGCGCCGGGTCGTGTGGATGCGCGTCAGGATCAAACAGATATTGAGATGTTTGAGCTGCTTGAGCCGATTGCTGACGGTTTCCGTAACTATCGCGCCCGTCCTGACGTATCGACCACCGAGTCGCTGCTGATCGATAAAGCGCAACAGCTGACGCTGACCGCACCGGAAATGACCGTGCTGGTGGGTGGTATGCGCGTACTGGGCACCAATTTTGATGGTAGCCAGCACGGCGTCTTTACCGATCGTCCTGGCGTACTCAGCACTGACTTCTTCGTCAATCTGCTGGATATGCGTCATGAGTGGAAGGCGGTTGATGAGTCAAAAGAGCTGTTTGAAGGTCGTGACCGTCTGAGCGGCGAAGTAAAATACACCGCAACTCGCGCCGATCTGGTGTTTGGTTCTAACTCTGTGCTGCGCGCAGTGGCTGAAGTCTATGCCTGTAGCGATGCCCACGAGAAGTTCGTGAGAGATTTCGTTGCCGCATGGGTGAAAGTGATGAACCTGGATCGTTTCGATCTGCTGTAACAGACGATGCCGGATGCCGCTTGCGCGGGTCTGGCATGTTAGGAATAAAAAATCCCCGCATTTGCGGGGATTTTTATTGGCAGGTTATTCCCACTCTTGCAGGTAACGTTGGCCGTACTGGTCGGCCACCAACAGGGCGGCATACACCTGATCTGGGGTTGCGCCGCCAGGCATGTTGTGGATGGTTTCGCCTTCTGCACAAGCGGCTTCTGCCACAATGCGCATTTTCGTCGGGATATCCTGTTTGATATCCAGCTGCGCCAGCGTAATTGGCAAACCAACTGAATGGCACAGCGCCGCAACGGTTTCAATTTCATCGACCGGCGCGTTTTCCAGCACCAGTTGCGTCAGCGTACCGAAAGCCACTTTTTCGCCGTGGTAGTAGTGGTGCGCATCCGGGATTGCCGTCAGTCCATTATGAATGGCGTGTGCCGCAGCCAGACCGCCGCTTTCAAAACCGACGCCACTCAGATAGGTGTTGGCTTCAATCACACGCTCCAGCGCAGGCGTGACCACATGCTGCTCGGCGGCCAGCATCGCTTTTTCACCTTCTTCTATCAGCGTATTAAAGCACAGCTCAGCCAGTGCCAACGCCGCCTGAGTACATTGACCGCCTGCCATGGTGGTGGCACCGCTGCGCGAACAGGCGCGTGCTTCGAACCAGGTCGCCAGCGCATCGCCAATACCCGCGGCTAACAGACGCGCCGGTGCGCCCGCGACAATTTTAGTATCAACAATGACCCTGTCCGGGTTGTTCGGCAGCAACAAATAGCGGTCGAATTCACCCGCGTCGGTGTAAATAACGGACAGCGCGCTACACGGTGCATCGGTGGAAGCGATGGTTGGCGCAATGGCGACAGGCACGCTCATAAAGTGCGCCAGCGCTTTGGCGGTATCCAGCGTTTTACCGCCGCCAATACCGAGTACTGCGCCACATTGCGCTTTTTCCGCTACGCCGCGCAGACGGTCGATTTCGTTTTGTGAACACTCGCCGCCAAATGGTGCAATCTCCAGCGTCAGTCCGGCATCCTGGAAGCTTTTTTCCAGTGCTGGTTGGGCGAAGCCTAAGACAAACTTGTCCCCAACGACCAGCCAGCGCTTTGCCAGTGGTTTGAGGTAGCTGCCAAGACGGGTAATAACATCGGCACCCTGGATGTACTTACCAGGCGATTGAATAATGCGATCCATACTTTATTTACCTCACAGGTTGATGTGACCAAATGCGTTGTTCCAGTCCTGCTCAAACTTCTCTATTGCTGACTCTACCGCAGGGGTATTGAGCATTTGTTGCGCTACGTCTAATGGCAGAGTGATTGCTTCACATCCTGCCAGCAAGCAATCCAGCGCCTGACGCGGAGTTTTAAAGCTGGCCGCCAGTACCATGCTGTTTGGCGCATGCAGTTCCAGCAATGTTTGCAGTTCTTGTACCGTGCGAATTCCATCGCCGCCCTGGGCATCAATACGGTTAACGTAAGGCGCGACGTATTTAGCTCCCGCCAGCGCTGCCAGCAGCCCTTGAGAGGCGCTGTACACAGCGGTTCCCAGCGTGGTGATACCTTCCTTTTTCAGCATCTTGATTGCGGCCAGACCTTCAGACGTTACGGGGATTTTCACTACCAGGCCGGGTATAGCGTGACTCAACCGTTTGGCTTCCTCCACCATGCCCTGCGCGTCGCGGCTCATAGTTTGGGCAAACAGAATGCTCTCTTTGCCAATGGCGTTTTGCAGGCGCGGCAGCACATCCCAGATGGATTCTTTGCTTGCTGCCACAATGCTTGGGTTGGTGGTGACACCCGCGATAGGAAAGATGCGTGCCAGACGTTCAACTTCCGCGACGTTGGCGGTATCAAGGTAAAGTTCCATACAAAAACACCCTCTTTAAAGTTCAAGTTCATGTTGCAGCAGGCTGGCGATAGCCTCGGCAGAGGCGGCGTTAACCAGCGCGTTGCGGAATTCTTCGTGCATAATGCGGCGTGCCAGGCGCGAGAAGATACGCATATGCTGGTCGCCTGCGGCGTGCTTGTTGAGCGTCAGCATAATGATGAACTGCGCATCGTCATCGCCCCAGCGTACCGGTGCTTTAAGGCGCGCCACGCTGATGGTCGACTGCTCAATATGTTCAGATTTGCTGTGTGGAATGGCAAAGCTAAAGCCCAGACCCGTGGAGAACACCGCTTCGCGAGCCCACAGATCGGTCTCCAGCTTGCGCGGGTAACGGCAGCGATTGGCCAGCAGCAGATTGTCGGTCATGCCTTTAATGACCTCTTCTTTGCTGCGCCAGTCGCTATCCAGTGTGATGCACTCGGCGGTAACCAGAGGCGTATCCTGTTGGGTCATGCGGAACTGGGCCAGCAGATGTTCCACTTCGAGTGAGGTGCGACAGGCCATCGCCTGATTCAGCAACTGACGGCAGGCGCGGCTGTCGAGTTGCGCCATGCGTGCTTTAGCGGCGGGAATTGACGGGGCGCTCATGCTGATCTCGTCCAGCCCCAATCCGATCAGCAGGGGTAGCACTGAACCTTTGGCGCCCAATTCGCCGCACAGGCCAATCCATTTTCCTTGACGATGTACCGCCTGCACGGCGAAATCCAGTGCGCGCAGGAAGGCCGGATTCAGGCTGTTGTAGTGGCGGGTGACTTTGGCGTTGTCGCGGTCGACCGCCAGCAGATATTGCGTCAGGTCATTGCTGCCAATACTAAAGAAATCAATCTCTTCACAGCATTGATCAATGATGAACATTACTGAAGGAACCTCCAGCATAATGCCAAGCTGGATCTTCTCATCAAACGGGATGTGTTCATTACGCAGCTGCTGTTTGGCTTCAGCTAGTTTCTCTTTGACCCACAGGATCTCTTCCATCGAGGAGATCATTGGGATCATGATTTTCAGGCTACCGTGGGCCGATGCGCGGAGGATTGAGCGCAACTGGGTGGTGAACAGCGCGGCATATTCTTCATAGATACGCACCGCACGATAGCCGAGAAACGGGTTGGCTTCGGCAGGAATATTCAGGTAATCAACGGGTTTATCACCACCGATATCCATGGTGCGTACAATAATGCTGCGCCCCTGTGCAGGCTCCAGCGCCTGGCAGAAAATGTTGTATAGCTCATTTTCATTCGGGGCGCAGGAACGGTCCATATAAAGCATTTCTGTACGGAATAACCCAACCGCTTCGGCACCGTTACCAAAGGCGGATTGCGCCTCCACGGAGTGGGCGATGTTAGCGGCGACTTCCATGCGGATGCCATCCGTCGTACGCGCCTCCTGGGTCAGCCAGATACGTTGCTGTTCACGCAGAGCATTTTGTACACGCATTTCCTGCTGATAGTAACGTACGACGGGTTCATCTGGTGCAACGATAATCGCGCCTGCGTTCCCATCGATATAAACCGTTTTCTGCAGCCATGGCGTCAAGACTTCAATATCTACGCCAACCAGCGTAGGAATGTTGAATGAGCGGGCGAGAATCACCGTGTGCGAGGTGGTACCGCCGCTTTTCAACAACAAGCCTTTCAGCAGTGTTTTGTCCAGTTCGAGGAACTGGCTGGGTGTGAGTTCATCAGCCATACAGACAGTCGGCTGGGTCAGCTTCCCCGGTGCGGGGAAACGTTGTTCGCCATAAATTTGCTGCAGGAGCTGGAAACAGACGTCGCGTACGTCCAGCACACGTTCCTGTAAATAACTGCTGCTGGAGCGGGTGAATTCATCACAGAAATGCCCGGCGCTTTCGACAACCGACTGAGCGCAGCTTAACCCGCGTGATACTCCGGCAAGCAGGTGCTGACGCAATGATGTATCGCCCGCCAGCGAGCGATGTGCTTCCAGAATCGCACTGGTCGCGCCGTCGCTGTCGAGCAAGCGGAATTCAAGGTTTTTCATCAGTAGCGTTAAACCGTTATCCAGCGCTGCTTGCTCGGTTTCAATGTCTTTCGCGGATGGGAGGGAATCCAGCGCGTTGAGATCCAGTGAGGAAAGCCGGTTCAGAACACCGCCTGCACTGCCGCTGCAAACGGCGCGAGCACGAAACAGCTGAGGATTCAGGTTGGTCAACGATGCGGGAAGCGGCTCCAGTTCGCTGTTTTTGATCTCCGCCAGCGGCGCATCACAGTGTGGAAACTCATCACGCAGCCACTGGCTCAGGCGCTGATGGGCAGCCAGCTCATCAGCGCCTGAAATCAACAGCTTGCAGCTATCGCCAGCCAGCGTGTCGGTGCCAATCAACGCGAGCGCGCTTTTGGCATTGCCCTTACGGTCGGTGCGCAGGTTATGCCACTCAATGTGTGAGGTAAACGTATTGCACAGTGTCTCAACGTGGCTTGCCGGACGGGCATGTACGCCATTGGGCAGCTCACAGGTAAATTCCACAATCAGGGCCATCGCCTCTCTCCCATAACGAGTTCTCGCTACAGGATAAAAGGGCAACGCCTGAGCTTGCCATGTGATAAATCTGCCAAAAACTGGATAAATGTAATGTAACCATCAAAGTGAGATATCCCTCACAAGTCAGTGTGTTCCTTATAAATTCCGAGAAGCCGCAAGTTATGAGGCGGATCGCATTTTTGTACTGATATTACAAAAATCCAGCAAATGGCCTTTTTATCCACTGTTTGCGTCGCTACGGATTGCCTATTGTTTTCCCCAACAACCTTATGGATATGGGCTGTAGGCAGCCCGGGAGCGACTTATGAAAGAGTTGGTGCAGATCCTGAAAAATACCCGTCAGCACCTGATGACCGGTGTTTCGCATATGATCCCTTTTGTCGTGGCGGGTGGTATTTTACTGGCGGTCTCCGTCATGCTGTATGGCAAGGGCGCGGTACCGGACGCCGCAACGGATCCTAATCTCAAGAAGCTGTTTGATATTGGCGTTGCAGGGCTGACGCTGATGGTGCCATTCCTTGCCGCGTATATCGGTTATTCCATTGCCGAGCGTTCCGCTCTGGCCCCTTGTGCGATTGGCGCATGGGTGGGAAACAGCTTCGGCGCAGGTTTTTTCGGCGCACTAATCGCCGGGATTATTGGCGGTATTGTCGTCCATTATCTGAAGAAAATCCCCGTACATAAGGTATTGCGTTCGGTAATGCCTATCTTCGTTATTCCTATTGTCGGCACGTTTATTACCGCAGGCATCATGATGTGGGGCCTGGGAGAACCCGTTGGCGCATTAACTACGAGTCTGACCGAGTGGCTGCAGGGGATGCAGCAGGGGAGCATTGTCGTGTTGGCCGTTATTTTAGGCCTCATGCTGGCATTTGATATGGGTGGTCCCGTCAACAAAGTTGCTTATGCCTTCATGCTGATTTGTGTGTCGCAAGGGGTTTATACCGTGGTCGCTATTGCCGCTGTGGGGATCTGCGTGCCTCCGTTGGGCTTAGGGCTGGCGACGCTGATTGGCCGCAAGAATTTCTCTTCTGAAGAACGTGAAGCCGGTAAAGCTGCGCTAGTGATGGGCTGCGTTGGCGTAACGGAAGGCGCGATTCCATTTGCCGCCGCCGATCCGCTGCGCGTTATCCCATCCATTATGGTTGGCTCAGCCTGTGGCACAGTAACCGCCGCCCTGTTTGGAGCGCAGTGTTATGCCGGTTGGGGTGGGCTGATTGTTCTGCCCGTTGTGGAAGGAAAACTGGGTTATATCGCGGCGGTTGCCGTTGGTGCTGTGGTGACCGCCGTGTGCGTTAACGTACTGAAAAGTCTGGCACGGAAAAAAGTGTCTCAGGTCGAGCAGAAAGAGGACGATCTGGATTTAGATTTTGAAATGAATTAAGTGAGGAAAGAGTCATGACTAAGATTATCGCAGTAACCGCATGTCCTTCTGGCGTTGCTCACACCTATATGGCAGCCGAAGCGTTGGAAAGCGCCGCTAAAGCCAAAGGTTGGGACGTAAAGGTTGAGACTCAGGGGTCGATCGGTCTGGAAAACGAACTGACCCTGGCGGATGTGGCTGAGGCCGACATGGTCATTCTGACCAAGGACATTGGTATTAAGTTTGAAGAGCGTTTTGCGGGCAAAACTATCGTTCGCGTCAACATCAGCGATGCAGTGAAACGCGCCGACGCCATCATGAACAAGATTGGCGCACACCTTGCGCAAACCGCTTAACTTTAGAATGCCCGATGGCGCAAGCTTATCTGTCCTACGCTATTAATCCTGTAGGCCAGATAAGGCGTTCACGCCGCCATCAGGCAACAAGCTTGCCCACAGGAGTTTTTCATGACCAATCGCATCCAACGTTTGAAAGCCGCTCTGTTTCAACATAATCGTGAAATCTCACTTGAGCGCGCGCAACTGTATACCGCCAGCCATCAGCAGACGGAAGGGGATCCGGTCATTCTGCGTCGGGCGAAAGCAACCGCGTATATCCTTGAGTACGTTGAAATTTCGATTCGTGATGAAGAGCTGATTGCAGGCAACCGTACCGTTAAGCCGCGGGCGGGAATAATGTCGCCGGAGATGGATCCGTACTGGCTGTTGAAAGAGCTGGACCAGTTCCCGACGCGTCCGCAGGACCGTTTTGATATTAGTGACGAAGATAAACGTCTCTATCGTGATGTGCTGTACCCGTACTGGGAAAAGCGCTCGATGAAGGATTTCATCAACGGTCAGATGACCGATGAGGTAAAAGCCGCCGTCAGCACCCAGATTTTTAGCATTAACCAGACGGACAAAGGGCAGGGACATATCATTATTGATTATCCGCGCCTGCTGAATCACGGGCTTGGTGAGCTGGTCACGCAGATGCGGCAACACTGCGAGCAGCAGCCGGATAACCACTTTTATCAGGCTGCGTTGCTGCTGCTTGAAGCTTCGCAAAGCCATATTCTGCGTTACGCTCTGCTGGCAGAAAAAATGGCGGAAGATTGCCCGGATGCGCAGCGTCGTCAGGAACTGCTCGCCATTGCCGCAAACTCCCGCCACAACATGCAGCACAAGCCGCAAACCTTCTGGCAGGCGTGCCAGCTGTTCTGGTACATGAATATTATTTTGCAGTATGAGTCCAACGCCAGCTCGCTTTCGCTGGGGCGTTTCGACCAGTATATGCTGCCGTTCTACCAGACCTCACTGACTCAGGGGGACGATCCGGCTTTCTTAAAGGAGATCCTCGAATCATTGTGGGTAAAGTGCAATGACATCGTATTGTTGCGTTCTACCAGTAGCGCGCGTTATTTCGCTGGATTCCCGACGGGATATACCGCGCTGCTCGGCGGATTGACGGAGAACGGACGCAGCGCGGTAAACGTTCTCTCATTCCTCTGCCTTGATGCTTACCAGAGTGTACAACTGCCGCAGCCAAATCTTGGCGTGCGCACCAATGCGTTGATTGATACACCTTTCCTGATGAAGACGGCGGAGACCATTCGTCTTGGCACCGGTATTCCGCAGATCTTTAACGATGAAGTGGTGGTGCCTGCGTTTCTGAACCGTGGCGTATCGCTGGAGGATGCGCGGGATTACGCCGTGGTCGGCTGTGTGGAGCTGTCGATTCCGGGCAGAACTTACGGCTTGCATGACATTGCCATGTTCAACCTGTTGAAAGTGATGGAAATCAGTCTGTATGAGAACGAAGGCAACAGCGCGCTGACGTATGACGGTCTGCTGGCGCATATTCGCGCCAAAATTAGCCACTACATCACGCTAATGGTGGAGGGCAGCAATATCTGCGATATCGGCCATCGTGACTGGGCGCCGGTACCGCTGCTCTCTTCGTTTATCAGCGACTGCCTGGATAAAGGTTGTGATATTACCGACGGCGGCGCACGCTATAACTTCTCTGGCGTGCAAGGTATTGGTATCGCCAACCTGAGTGATTCTTTACATGCGCTTAATGGATTGGTGTTCGAACAGCAGCGCTTAAGTTTTGACGAGCTGCTGTCGGTATTAAAAGACAATTTTGCCACGCCGGAAGGTGAAAAGGTACGCGCCAGGTTGATCAACCGTTTTGAAAAATACGGCAACGATATTGATGATGTGGATAACATCAGCGCTGAACTGCTACGTTTTTACTGTAAAGAGGTAGAAAAATACCAAAATCCGCGCGGTGGGCAATTTACGCCAGGTTCGTATACCGTTTCTGCTCACGTGCCGCTGGGTTCGGTAGTGGGGGCGACGCCGGATGGCCGTTTCACCGGAGAGCAACTGGCAGACGGTGGCCTGTCGCCGATGCTGGGACAGGATATGCAGGGGCCGACTGCGGTGCTGAAATCGGTCAGTAAGCTGGATAACACATTGCTTTCAAACGGTACCTTGCTGAACGTGAAGTTTACGCCAGCTACCCTTGAAGGAGAGGTGGGATTACGCAAGTTGGCAGATTTCCTGCGTGCGTTTACTCAACTTAAGCTACAGCACATCCAGTTTAACGTGGTGAATGCCGAAACATTGCGCGAGGCACAGCATCGTCCGCAAGATTTTGCCGGGCTGGTGGTGCGCGTGGCGGGTTACAGCGCCTTCTTTGTCGAGCTGTCGAAGGAGATTCAGGATGACATCATTCGTCGCACCGCGCATCAGCTGTGAGGTTGTGGAGCAGTGCGACGATGAAGCCGCACGCATCTTCAACATTCAGCGTTACTCGCTAAATGATGGGCAAGGCATTCGCACAGTCGTCTTTTTTAAAGGCTGTCCGCACACCTGCCCGTGGTGTGCTAACCCCGAATCTCTCTCTCCACGTATTGAAACGGTACGACGAGAGAGTAAATGCCTGCATTGTGCGCCTTGCCTGCGTGATGCTGATGAATGCCCTTCCGGGGCGTTTGAACATATTGGCCGTGATATCACGCTGGATGAGCTGGAACGCGAGGTGCTGAAAGATGAACTCTTTTTTCGCACCTCAGGTGGCGGAGTGACGCTTTCCGGTGGTGAAGTGCTGATGCAAGCGCCCTTTGCCATCCGCTTTTTACAGCGTCTGAAGCGGCTGGGGATTAGGTGCGCTATTGAAACTGCAGGTGACGCCCCGGCCAGCCGCCTGCTTCCGCTGGCAAAAGCATGCGATGAAGTGTTGTTTGATCTCAAAATTATGGATGTGGTGCAGGCGCGCGAGGTGGTCAATATGAACCTGCCGCGCGTGCTTGAAAATTTGCGGCTGTTAGTGAGGGAGGGAATCAATGTGATTCCCCGTTTGCCGTTAATTCCTGGATATACGCTCAATGCGGAAAACCTGCGACAAGCTTTGACGCTGCTGACATCCTTAGGCATAAAACAGGTTCATCTGCTACCGTTTCATCGGTATGGCGAACCGAAATACAGCCTGCTCGGCCTGCCCTGGTCGATGAAAGATGTGCCCGCGCCATCGGCGCAAGAGTTGGCTGCATTGCGTGGGATGGCGGTACGCGCTGGTTTTCAGGTAACCACAGGAGGTTAATATGACAGTCGCACCTGTACGATATCTGGTTGCGGTTACCGCGTGCGTAAGCGGCGTGGCACATACCTATATGGCTGCCGAACGGCTGGAGAAGCTCTGCCAGCAAGAGAAGTGGAGCATTAAGATTGAAACTCAGGGCGCGCTGGGAACCGAAAATCGCTTAACGGAAGAAGATATTAACCGCGCTGATGCGGTGTTGCTCATTACCGATATTGAACTTGCGGGGGCGGAACGCTTTACGCAGAGTCGATACGTGCAGTCGGGCATTAGCGCTTTTCTGCGTGAACCACAACGGGTGATGAGTGCAGTACGAAAGCTGCTGTCAGCGCCGCAGCACACACATCTTACTCTGGAGTAGTTTTTTTCTCCGTCAACTGGCTGTGATACTGCCGACGATACTCTGACGGTGAACGTTCAGTATTCTTGCGAAACAGGCGGCAGAAGTAGTTGCTGTCAACAAATCCACAGGTGTGTGCTACTTCTTTGATCTTCAGCTCGTAACCCTTTAACAGCGTTTTTGCGTGTTCCAGTCGCGTATGATTCAGGTATTCGTTAAAACCGATTGCGCCCGTTTTTTGAAACAGGTGGGAGAGGTAATTGGGTGAAATGTAAAACGCCTGCGCAACGGATTCTCGGGTGAGCGGCGCAGCGTAACGCTCGTCAATATAACCGCGAATGGCTTCGAAAAGGGCCTGGCTGCGGGATGCGGTCTGGATCTGGCTGCCGAGCAGATCGCGACAATGGCTCAGCAAGCTCGCAACGATTAGCCTGGCCGTTTGCTGTTCTTGCGGCTGCATTTGCATCTCATGGAGCGTTTGCAGCAGAAAAGAACCAATACGTGGCCCGCGCCGTGCGACGTGTTGGCGGGTAAGATTTTGATATTGCTTGCCGTCCCACTGGACGATGCTGAAACCCAGTTGCTGTTTGCCGAACAGAATGCTGAGTGTTGTGACCGGTGTGACCCACTGCGGATAGTTCCAGCCGCCAGCCGGAACGAACAAGACATCGCCGGGGGTAAGCACCTTATCAACGCCAGAATCCGCAAATTCACCTTCCAGCACAATTTCCAGCCGGGGAAAATCGACCTGATACGCCAGTTCCGGTGTTGTGCTAGTGGTGCTGGCAAAATACACCTGGCGCAGCGGTGCGGGGCCGTTAATCAGGCGGGAGAGAAGATGGCTTACGTCGTGATACATGTTAATCCCTTGCAGGCAGCAGACAGGGAAACAGTAACCGCCATCCTAAAAAAAGGCCACTCTTTAAGAGTGGCCGGTGCGAGAGTTACTGATTACCGATCTGATCGCCGTAAGGCAGGGAATCGTAATCTATCAGGGCATTCTTCTTGTACGGATTGCCAATCCAGCGGGTTGTCTCTTTGAACTGCGGGTTGGTAATGGCGCGAGTTGGATCGAAACCATCGTAGGTGAAGCCCGCTAAGTCAGACCAGGTGTGGATAAGCTCAGAGCTGCTGTATTTACGATTCACATCCTGTGAAAAGTCACGTGGATGCGCGGCCTGCCATTTTTCCGAGGTCCACAACAGGAACGGCACCGTATACATATGGCGCGTTGGGCTGTCCTCATTACGACCCTGCGTTTTGTGCGGTGGCGTATCGTAAACCTCTTCACCATGATCGGAGAAGTACAGCAGGAAGCCGTTCGGATCGGTCGCTTTATAGTCTTTGATCAGACTGGCAATAATATGATCATTGTAGACATTCGCGCTGTCGTAATCGTTGTAGGCTTCCAGCTCATCGTTACTCAGGCCAGCGGGAACATTGTCGATATTATTGTCGAACTTACCCTGGCCATCCGGATAGCGGAATTTGTACTTAATATGCGTTCCCAGCAGGTGCACGATGATGAACTTTTTCGGCGCCGGGTCGGCCAGCACTTCTTTAAATGGTGCCAGCACGTTGCTGTCATATTCGCGTGCGCTTTGCGTACGCTGCTGGTTCATATAGAACTGCTTATCCGTCTGCTTAGAGAACACGGTCAGCATGGTGTTGCGGGCCGTCATTGTCTGCTGATTGGTGATCCAGAAGGTTTTATAACCCGCCTGTTTCATCATGTTCATCAGAGACGGCTGAGTCAGATACAGATCCGGGTTCTTCTCGTTGGCGAAGGTCAGCGCCTGCTGTAGGATTTCAATGGTGTACGGACGTGAGGTCACAACATTATTGAACACGGTGAAGTTAGGATCGGATTTATGCAACGCATCCAGTTCTGGCGTCGTTTCACGCGGGTAGCCATACAGGCTCATGCGGCCACGTTGCGTTGACTCGCCAATCACCAGCACTAGCGTACGCGGTGCGTCACCTGAGCTGTCTTTAAAGTTGGCCAGTGGTGGCAGGGCATTGTTCTCATTCAGCAGGCTATTGAGCGAGGTCAACTGCTGACGATATTGATAATACCCGGAGATGAATTGCCACGGCGCGGCGGGCTCCATACGTGAAGCAAGGCCATCCAACGTTTTTTCAAACGGTTTTTGTTTGATGAAGGTGTTCACCGTCATTGGATGCAGAATCAAACCGTATAAAAGCGCAAACGACACCAGGTAGCGCCAGGGCGATGGAATATGTACCGGGCGCAGGCGCGTCCATAGCAGAATTGCTATTGCCGTATAGGCCAGCGCAATTAAGACGATCTTCAGACTGAAGTATTGACTCAGGTACTCGCTGGCTTCGTTCGCATTGGTTTCAAACATCACGTACAGAACGCTTTGCGAGAACTCTTGCCCGTAAATGACGTAATAGCTCAGAGCAGCCAGCGAGGCCGCCCATAGCACTATGCCAATGACGGCAGCAATAATGCGGATACGGTTTGGAAATAAAAATACCGGGATCAACCACAGCGAGCTGAACAGCAGGGAGTCGCGTAGGCCGGTAGATCCGCTATAGCCGCTGAAATAGATAACGGCCTGCAGTAATGAGGAAAAAAACCAAAAATAGAGGAGCGCCCAACCCAGGGCTTTCCAGCTAAACGCGGGTTTAGACTGGAGTTGTAAGGATTGCATAGTATGAGCCTGTCTTTAATTGTAGCGCCAAGAGTAGCGGCTAAACATTAAGAGGAACTGAAGCATCACGATCTCAGGATCGTGTTTCGCTGTTGTAATATTCACGTAGTGAATATGTTCAGGCAGGAATATATTGAAAATGAAATGATTGTAACAGCGGTTTTTACTGTCGCCTTCGTACAGTAGCACGAAGGCGACAGCTGGAGGGGTGTTAGCCTGTATTGCGCATACCGGCGGCAACACCAGCGATAGTCACCATCAGCGCTTGTTCAACGCGTGGATCCGGTTCATGTCCTTGCTCTTCGGCCAGGCGTGAACGGTGTAACAGCTCAGCCTGTAAGACGTTCAGTGGATCGGTATAAATATTTCTTAACTGAATGGACTCGGCAATCCACGGCAGGTCGGCCATCAAATGTGAGTCGTTGGCAATCGCCAGCACGACATCGATATCGGCTTCCAGGCGCTGACGAAGTTCTTCGCCCAGCGGCCACAGCTCTTTTTTGACCAGGCGCTGATCGTAGTATTCTGCCAGCCACAGATCCGCTTTGGCGAAAACCATTTCCAGCATGCCAAGACGCGTGGAGAAGAATGGCCAGTCGCGGCACATTGCTTCGAGTTCGCTTTGCTTACCGTCTTCAACCACTTTTTGCAGCGCGGTACCAGCACCCAGCCATGCCGGGAGCATCAGGCGGTTCTGCGTCCAGGCAAAGATCCACGGAATGGCGCGCAGAGACTCAACCCCGCCGGTTGGGCGACGTTTTGCCGGACGTGAACCGAGCGGCAATTTACCCAGTTCTTGCTCTGGCGTCGCGGAGCGGAAATAAGGAACGAAGTCTTTATTTTCACGCACATATCCACGATAAAGCTCACAGGAGATATCGGAAAGCTCATCCATGATATGACGCCAGTTATCTTTCGGCTCTGGCGGCGGTAACAGGTTGGCCTCCAGAATTGCTGCGGTATACAGCGACAGGCTGCTGATGGTCACTTCCGGCAGGCCGTACTTAAAGCGGATCATCTCACCTTGTTCTGTCACGCGCAGGCCGCCTTTCAGGCTGCCTGGCGGTTGAGAGAGCAGTGCCGCATGGGCAGGTGCGCCGCCGCGACCAATGGACCCGCCGCGACCGTGGAACAGCGTCAGTTCGATACCGGCTTTTTCGCAGGTTTTGATCAGCGCATCCTGAGCCTGATATTGTGCCCAAGAGGCGGCCATCACGCCCGCATCTTTTGCGGAGTCAGAGTAGCCAATCATGACCATCTGTTTGCCCTGAATAAAGCCGCGATACCAGTCGATATTCAGGAGCTGGGACATGACGTCATCGGCATTGTTGAGGTCGTCCAGCGTTTCAAACAGCGGTGCGACCGGCATAGCAAAACCGATACCGGCTTCTTTCAGTAACAAGTGTACGGCCAACACATCTGATGGCGTTTTCGCCATCGAGATAACATAGGCGGCAATGGAACCGTACGGTGCTTCGGCAATAACCTGGCAGGTGTCCAGCACTTCACGGGTGTCGTTGCTTGGTTCCCAGTGACGCGGCAGCAGCGGACGTTTGGAATTCAGTTCGCGGATCAGGAAAGCTTGTTTATCGGCTTCTGACCAGTTTTCGTAGTCGCCAATGCCCAGATAACGGGTCAGTTCGCCCAGAGCTTCAGTATGACGGGTGCTTTCCTGACGAATATCGATACGTACCAGCGGTACGCCGAAACATTTCACGCGCCTCAGGGTGTCGAGCAGTTCGCCATTGGCGATGATACCCATGCCACAAGCTTGCAGAGACTGGTAACACGCATACAGCGGGTCCCAAAGTTGTTCGTTTTGGGTAAGAAGGCCCGCAGGCTTCGGCAATTTCTCGCCTTTCAGACGGGCTTCCAGCCAGGCCTGGGTTGCCATCAGACGTGAACGCAACGTTTTCATCAGATAACGGTAAGGTTCCGCCGCACCTTCTTCGCCCACCAGCGCCAGCAGTTCCGGTGTGGCATCTACCATCGACAGTTCAGAAATCAAAAACTGGATGTCTTTCAGGAACAGATCGGTGGCTTTCCAACGACTGAGCAGCAGCACGTGGCGGGTGATATCCGCCGTTACGTTCGGGTTGCCGTCACGGTCACCGCCCATCCAGGAGGTAAAGCGAACCGGGACAAAATCAACCGGCAGCTTATAACCCAGGTGCTCTTCCAACTGTTCGTTCAGTTCGCGCAGATAGTTCGGCACGCCTTCCCACAGGCTGTTTTCAACCACCGCGAAGCCCCATTTGGCTTCATCAACCGGGCTTGGGCGCAGTTTACGAATTTCATCCGTATGCCAGGACTGGGCAATCAGCTGGCGCAGACGGCGCATCAGCTGGTGGCGTTCGTAATCGACGAGGTCTTTGTTATCAAGCTGTTTGAGGCAGGCGTTTACCTCGCCCATTTTATGGATCAACGTGCGGCGGGTGATCTCGGTCGGGTGGGCGGTGAGTACCAGTTCCAGCGAGAGAGACTTCACGGCTTTCTTGATGGTGGCTTCATCGAGGTTGGGCTGGTCTTTCAATTTACGCAGGGTGCGAGCAATCACTTCCGGGTTGCTGGCGGCTTCGCCTTTTGGCGAAATGCTGTGGTGCTGCTCGGCAGTGTTGGCCAGGTTCAGAAACTGGCTAAACGCGCGGGCAACCGGCAGCAGCTCGTCGTTAGACAGGTTTTGCAGCGTAGTGAGCAATTCCTGGCGATTGACTTCATTGCCAGCGCGGGATGACTTGGACAACTTACGGATTGTTTCTACGCGGTCGAGAATGTTCTCTCCCAGCGCGTCCTTGATGGTCTCTCCCAGCACTTTGCCGAGCATACTGACATTACTACGCAACGCGGAATATTGTTCGTTCATTAACCCAGACACCCCATTTTGAAATTATTAGCCCTGTATTTTTCGGACTTAACTTTTTAGCCGTCTTTTATAAAGCCACGTAAAACTCGTGGCGTCAATTGCTGCGAAATCGGTTCAGCAAACGAAAAAATGGCGGCAATTTACGTTATTTAATTCACATCGAATCAAATAAGCGTTGCTTATGGAAATGTTAATAAATTACCTCGCTTACCACTAAAGGGTTAGCGAGGCGATAAGCGGTTAATGCCAGCAGAAGTGGTGCACTACCTGGGTAATTAACTCCCGCGTCGGCTTGATAAAACGCGTTTCCAGATACTCATCCGGCTGATGCGCCTGATTAATGGAGCCAGGACCCAACACCAGCGTTGGGCAAAGCGTCTGGATAAACGGCGCTTCGGTGCAGTAGTTCACCACTTCCGTTTGCGCGCCCAGCAGTTTCTCAACCACTTGTACCAGTTGATGGTCAGGTGGGCACTCATAGCCTGGAATGGGCGGATGCAGTTCCGACACCGTCAGGCGACCCGGCCAGCGCTCGCTGACCGGGGCCAGCGCATCGTTAAGTAAGCCACTGAGATCGTTGAGCGTCATGCCGGGGAGGGGGCGAATATCCATATGCAGTTCGCAGCAGGCGCAGATGCGGTTGGCAGCATCGCCACCGTGGATGTGACCCAAATTTAACGTCGGATACGGGACGGTAAACGCATCATGGTGATAACGCTCTTTCAGGTCGTCGCGCAAAGTCATGATATGGCCAATGGCATCATGCATCAGCTCAATCGCATTGACGCCACGCGCCGGATCGCTTGAGTGGCCCGATTGCCCCAAAATGCGAATCGCATTAGAGATATGACCTTTGTGCGCGCGGACCGGTTGCAGGGAGGTGGGTTCACCGATGATCGCACAGTCCGGTCGCAGGGCGGTGGTTTCAGAGAAGTAGCGTGCACCCGCCATGCTGGTTTCTTCGTCGGCAGTGGCCAGAATGTACAGGGGTTTTTTCAACTTCGTGACATCGACGTCGCGCAGCGCATCGAGGATAAAGGCGAAGAAGCCTTTCATATCCGCCGTACCCAGACCGTAGAGCTTATTGTCATGCTCGGTGAGAGTGAACGGATCGCGCGTCCAGCGTCCGTCATCAAACGGGACGGTATCGGTATGGCCCGCCAACAACAGACCGCCAGCCCCTTGCCCGATGCTCGCCAGCATATTGAATTTATTTCGCGTATCGGGAACCGGCTGGACCTCTACATTGAAGCCTAAATCTTTAAACCAGCCCGCAAGCAGAGTGATTAAACCTGCATTGCTTTGATCGAGTGCTTCTTCGGTGGCGCTAATCGACGGTGTGGCAATCAGAGCGCGGTAAATCTCGATAAATGGCGGTAAATTGTTTTTCATTGTTGACACACCTCGGGTCATGATAGTATCAATATTCATGCAATATTTGTGAATAAAAATACATTAACGTTAAGCATAATAAAACCCACCAAGTGTAAGGTGAGGTGATAAAGGCTTATACCTGGCAACAGAATCTAAGAAGGTGAGCAGCCCCGATGTTGAATACGCTGATTGTGGGCGCCAGTGGTTATGCCGGCGCAGAGCTTGTGACCTATGTAAATCGCCATCCTGATATGAACATAACCGCTTTGACCGTCTCAGCGCAAAGCAATGATGCAGGAAAATTAATCTCCGATTTGCATCCGCAGTTGAAAGGCATTGTCGATTTACCGTTGCAGCCAATGTCAGATATCAGCGAGTTTAGCGCAGGGGTGGACATTGTGTTCCTCGCAACGGCTCATGAGGTGAGTCATGACCTGGCCCCGCAGTTCCTGCAGGCTGGATGCGTGGTGTTTGACCTTTCGGGCGCGTTTCGCGTAAACGACGGCGCGTTCTATGAAAAATATTACGGCTTTACCCATCAGCACCCTGACCTGCTGGAGCAGGCCGTTTATGGGCTGGCGGAGTGGAGCGAAGACCAACTAAAAGACGCGAACCTGATTGCCGTACCAGGTTGTTACCCAACAGCGGCGCAGCTTTCGCTTAAACCGCTGATTGATGCCGGGCTGCTGGATCTCAGCCAGTGGCCGGTGATCAACGCCACCAGCGGCGTGAGCGGCGCGGGGCGTAAGGCGGCTATTTCCAACAGCTTTTGTGAGGTGAGCCTACAGCCGTATGGCGTGTTTACCCATCGTCATCAGCCGGAAATCGCGATTCACCTTGGTGCGGAAGTGATCTTCACCCCGCATCTGGGTAACTTCCCCCGCGGCATCCTGGAAACTATCACCTGCCGTTTGCAAACGGGCGTAACCCATGCGCAAGTGGCCCAGACGTTGCAACAGGCGTATGGCGATAAGCCACTGGTGCGTTTGTATGACAAAGGCGTTCCAGCGCTGAAGAACGTGGTTGGCTTACCGTTCTGTGATATCGGGTTCGCTGTACAGGGTGAGCACCTGATCGTGGTGGCAACTGAAGATAACTTATTGAAAGGCGCGGCAGCACAGGCGATGCAGTGCGCAAATATTCGTTTTGGCTTTGCCCAAACGCAGTCTCTTATGTAAAGGTGCAACAATGAATCCATTAATTATCAAGCTGGGCGGCGTTTTACTGGATAGCGAAGAGGCGCTGGAGCGTCTGTTTACCGCATTGGTGAATTATCGTGAGTCGCATCAGCGTCCACTGGTCATTGTGCACGGTGGCGGCTGCGTGGTTGATGAGCTGATGAAGCAGCTCAATCTGCCGGTAAAAAAGAAAAATGGCCTGCGCGTCACGCCAGCCGATCAAATTGACATTATTACCGGCGCCCTGGCGGGAACAGCGAATAAAACCTTACTGGCCTGGGCAAAAAAACATCACATCGCGTCTGTGGGTCTGTATCTTGGCGATGGTGACAGCGTAAAGGTGACGCCGCTCGATAAAGAGCTGGGTCATGTTGGACTGGCGCAGCCGGGTTCGCCTAAGCTGATTAACACGCTGCTGGAAGGTGGTTTTCTGCCGGTAGTGAGCTCCATTGGCGTTACTGAAGACGGACTACTGATGAATGTTAATGCCGACCAGGCGGCAACGGCGCTGGCAGCAACGTTGGGGGCGGATCTGATCCTGCTCTCTGACGTAAGTGGTATTCTGGATGGTAAAGGTCAGCGTATTGCTGAAATGACCGCCGTCAAAGCGGAACAACTGATTGAACAAGGTATTATTACTGATGGCATGATCGTGAAGGTCAATGCGGCACTGGATGCTGCGCGTACGCTGGGCCGTCCGGTGGATATCGCCTCCTGGCGTCATGCCGATCAACTTCCGGCGCTGTTTAACGGCACGCCAATTGGTACGCGGATTTTAGCGTAAGTTTTTATTGAATGACTGTAGGCCGGGTAAGCGCAGCGCTACCCGGCGGAACTAATGAATAAAGGAACGATGTTATGGCACTTTGGGGTGGGCGTTTTACACAGGCAGCAGATCAGCGGTTCAAACAGTTCAACGACTCGTTGCGTTTTGACTACCGCCTGGCAGAACAGGATATTGTCGGCTCTGTGGCCTGGTCCAAAGCGTTGGTAACAGTTGGCGTACTGACCGCCGATGAGCAGCTTCAGCTGGAAGAGGCGCTGAATACTCTGCTGGAAGAGGTTAGGGCGAATCCGCAGCAGATCCTGCAAAGCGATGCCGAAGATATTCATAGCTGGGTAGAAGGAAAGCTGATCGATAAAGTCGGCCAGCTTGGCAAAAAACTGCATACCGGACGTAGCCGTAACGACCAGGTCGCGACCGATCTTAAACTGTGGTGTAAAGATACGGTTATTGAATTGCTGTCGGCCAATCGTCAGTTGCAAAGTGCGTTGGTGGTGACGGCAGAGAATAACCAGGACGCGGTTATGCCGGGTTACACCCACCTGCAACGTGCGCAACCTGTGACGTTTGCCCACTGGTGCCTGGCCTATGTTGAAATGCTGGCGCGTGACGAGAGCCGTCTGCAGGACACACTCAAACGCTTAGACGTTAGCCCGTTAGGCTGTGGCGCGCTGGCGGGTACGGCATATGAAATCGATCGCGAGCAGTTGGCCGGTTGGCTGGGTTTTGCCTCGGCGACGCGCAACAGTTTGGATAGCGTTTCTGACCGTGATCACGTGCTGGAGCTACTCTCCGACGCCTCTATCGGTATGGTGCATCTGTCACGTTTTGCTGAAGACCTTATTTTCTTTAATACCGGGGAAGCGGGCTTTGTTGAGCTGTCCGATCGTGTGACTTCGGGCTCATCTCTGATGCCGCAGAAGAAAAACCCGGATGCACTGGAGCTGATCCGCGGTAAATGCGGTCGTGTGCAGGGGGCGCTGACCGGCATGATGATGACGTTAAAAGGCCTCCCGCTGGCATACAACAAAGATATGCAGGAAGACAAAGAAGGGGTGTTTGACGCGCTCGACACCTGGCTGGATTGCCTGCATATGGCCGCGCTGGTGCTGGATGGCATTCAGGTGAAACGTCCGCGTTGTCAGGAGGCTGCGCAGCAGGGCTATGCTAACGCCACTGAACTGGCGGATTATCTGGTGGCAAAAGGTGTTCCGTTCCGCGAAGCGCACCATATTGTGGGTGAAACGGTAGTTGAGGCGATTCGGCAGGGCAAACCGCTGGAAGCTCTGTCGCTTGCCGATTTACAACGGTTCAGCCAGGTCATTGGCGATGACGTTTACCCAATCCTCTCGTTGCAATCTTGCTTAGACAAACGTGCGGCGAAAGGCGGCGTTTCGCCCCTGCAGGTTGCGCAGGCGATCGACTATGCGAAGGCGCGTCTGGCGTAAATTGATGGGTAATGATTCGAGCCTGGCGCTACGCCGGGCTTTTTTATGCAAAAAAAATGCGGACACAAGGTCCGCAAAAGTTCACGTTGGCTTTAGTTATTTCGAGTATGAGAACGGACAGTAGCTTCAAGGGTTAAAGGGGTACCGTTCCGTTTCTGTGGTGCATTATTAAACAGAAAGCTTGATAGGGATAATCGTTCGTTGCTATGCTACCTATCGCTACGAACTATCGTGGCGATGGAGGATGAATAATGAATATTCGTGATCTTGAATACCTGGTGGCACTCGCCGAACATCGTCACTTCCGACGAGCGGCAGACTCCTGTCACGTAAGCCAACCAACGCTGAGCGGCCAGATCCGTAAGCTGGAAGATGAGCTTGGCGTTATGTTGCTGGAGCGTACAAGTCGCAAGGTGCTGTTCACTCAGGCAGGTTTACTGCTGGTGGATCAGGCGCGTACCGTGCTGCGCGAGGTCAAAGTGCTCAAGGAGATGGCAAGCCAACAAGGCGAGACAATGTCTGGCCCGCTGCATATTGGTTTGATCCCAACGGTGGGGCCATACCTGCTGCCGCATATTATTCCTATGTTGCACCAGACCTTCCCAAAACTGGAAATGTATCTCCATGAGGCGCAGACGCATCAACTGCTGGCGCAACTGGACAGCGGTAAGTTCGACTGCGTCATTCTGGCGCTGGTGAAAGAGAGTGAAGCGTTCATCGAAGTGCCGTTATTTGATGAGCCTATGTTGCTGGCGATCTATGAAGATCACCCATGGGCAAACCGGGATTGTGTGCCGATGTCCGATCTGGCGGGTGAAAAACTGCTGATGCTGGAGGATGGTCACTGCCTGCGCGATCAGGCGATGGGCTTCTGCTTTGAAGCGGGCGCTGATGAGGATACCCATTTTCGGGCAACCAGTCTGGAAACACTACGCAACATGGTGGCGGCAGGCAGCGGTATTACTTTATTGCCTGCGCTGGCTGTTCCGTCTGAGCGTAAGCGTGATGGTGTTGTTTATCTGCCCTGCATCAAGCCTGAACCACGCCGGACGATTGGCCTGGTGTATCGTCCAGGTTCGCCGCTGCGCAGTCGTTATGAACAGCTGGCAGAGGCCATCCGTGGATCAATGGATGGCCATTTCGACAGTGCGTTAAAACAGGCGGTTTAAGCCATTTAGCGCCGCTACCCGATAGGCTTCCGCCATCGTTGGGTAGTTAAAGGTGGTGTTAACGAAGTACTCGATGGTGTTACCACCACCTTTTTGCTCCATAATCGCCTGACCGATATGAATAATTTCGGCCGCGCGTTCCCCAAAGCAGTGGATCCCCAGAATCTCTTTAGTTTCACGATGGAACAGAATCTTCAGCGTTCCGACGCTCATACCGACGATTTGTGCCCGTGCCAGGTGTTTAAACTGGGCGCGACCGACCTCGTAGGGAACTTTCATTGCCGTGAGCTGCTGTTCCGTTTTACCGACGGAGCTGATTTCCGGAATGGTATAAATCCCGGTCGGGATATCTTCGATCAGATGCGCAGTCGCTTCGCCTTTTACCAACGCCTGGGCGGCAATGCGTCCCTGATCGTAGGCTGCTGATGCCAGGCTCGGATAGCCGATCACATCGCCAACGGCATAGACGTGCGGTAACGCTGTCTGGTACATGCTGTTGACCTTCAGCTGTCCGCGGCTGTCAGTTTTCAGACCAATATTTTCCAGCGCCAGCGAATCGGTATTACCGGTGCGACCATTGGCGTACAACAGGCAGTCGGCCTTCAGTTTTTTACCGGATTTCAGATGCATTATGACGCCATCATCGCAGCCTTCAATCTTCTCGTACTCTTCGTTGTGGCGAATGACGACACCGCTATTCCAGAAGTGATAAGAGAGCGAGTCGGACATCTCTTGATCGAGGAACGCCAGCAGACGATCGCGAGTGTTGATTAAATCGACTTTGACGTCCATTCCACGAAAAATCGATGCATATTCGCAGCCAATGACCCCTGCGCCATAAATCAAAACGTGGCGGGGTTCGTGGTGCAGGCTCAGGATCGAGTCGCTGTCATACACCCGGGGATGCGAAAAGTCGACGTCTACAGGGTGATAGGGGCGTGAACCGCAGGCGATAACGAACTTATCCGCGGTCAGCGTTTCCACCGTGCCGTCGTGGCATTCCAGAGCGAGCGTGTGTTCATCAACAAAACGGGCATTGCCCTGCAAAATTTCGCAGTGGTTACGCTCGTAAAATCCTTGCCGCATACGTGTCTGCTGATTTATGACGTTATCAGCGTGGTTGAGAATATCGGCGAAAGAAGAACGAAGGAGTCGGGAGTGGTCGCTGTAAAGTGGGTTCTGATTGAATTCAATGATACGGCTGACGGCGTGGCGGAGGGCTTTCGACGGGATGGTGCCCCAGTGGGTACAGCCTCCACCGACGTTATGATAGCGCTCAATCACCGCGACGCGCGCTCCTTGCTTAACCAGACCCATCGCAGCGCCTTCGCCGCCGGGACCGGAACCTATTACTATTGCATCGTAATCGTAGGAATGTGACATGGTCAGGCTTACCTGTTCTTATACATAAAAGCAACAGAATAGTAACATCGTTGTCAGGATAACCCAATTATCGTTGTGCTTTTTTGCGAAGTCGAAGCACAAACTGCGCGTAAACAATCATTCACAAAGCCATGCCAACCGCCTAATCTCTGGTATAGTGCCAGCAAGGTATGTGGAAGGATTCAGACATCGTGATGGGCGTTAGAGCGCAACAAAAAGAAAAAACCCGGCGTTCGCTGGTAGAAGCCGCATTTAGTCAACTCAGCGCTGAGCGTAGTTTTGCCAGCCTCAGTTTACGCGAAGTCGCTCGTGAAGCGGGCATTGCGCCAACCTCGTTTTATCGCCATTTCCGCGATGTGGATGAACTCGGCCTGACGATGGTGGACGAGAGTGGTCTGATGCTGCGCCAGTTGATGCGTCAGGCGCGTCAGCGTATTGCTAAGGGTGGGAGTGTGATCCGCACCTCGGTCTCAACATTTATGGAGTTCATTGGCAACAATCCCAACGCCTTCCGTTTATTATTGCGCGAGCGTTCGGGGACTTCCGCAGCGTTTCGTGCAGCGGTCGCACGTGAAATTCAGCACTTCATTGCGGAACTTGCGGACTATCTGGAACTCGAAAACCATATGCCTCGTGCGTTTACTGAAGCGCAAGCCGAAGCCATGGTAACCATTGTGTTCAGCGCCGGGGCAGAAGCACTGGATGTTGGCGCTGAACAGCGTCGGCAGCTGGAAGAGCGGCTGGTATTGCAATTGCGCATGATCGCGAAAGGCGCATTCTATTGGTACCGCCGTGAACAAGAAAAGATGACGCACCACTCCGAGTAACGAGAAGGACAAGCAATGAAACAGTCAGGTCAAGATAAAGGTACGCTGCTGCTGGCGCTGGTTGCTGGCTTATCGATCAATGGCACATTTGCGGCGCTGTTTAGCTCCATTGTGCCATTCTCAGTATTCCCGATTATTTCGCTGGTGCTGACGGTTTATTGTCTGCATCAGCGCTATCAGAACCGCACCATGCCTGTGGGACTACCGGGCCTGGCTGCCGCCTGTTTTATTCTCGGTGTTCTGTTGTACAGCACCGTGGTACGCGCTGAATACCCGGATATTGGTTCTAACTTCTTCCCGGCGGTACTGTCGGTGATTCTGGTGTTTTGGATCGGTTTTAAAGTGCGTAACCGTAAACAGGAAATTGTGGAGTAATCTTTGTCGGCCGGGCAAGCGAAGCGCTCCCGGCCAGGTCATCACTTATTTTGCGGTCAGTAACACGCCGCACTCCATATGGTGCGTATACGGGAACTGATCAAACAGAGCCAGACGTGAAACATTGTGCGTCTGGCTTAACGTTTCCAGGTTCTTACATAATGTCTCCGGATTGCAGGAGATATACAGAATACGCGGATACGCCTGCACCATTTTCTCTGTTTCGCTGTCCAGACCGCTGCGCGGTGGGTCAACGAAAATGGTTTCACATTGGTAACTCTTCAGATCGATTCCCTGCAAACGGTTGAACTCGCGTACCCCGTTCATCGCCTGAGTAAACTCTTCGGCCGCCATGCGAATAATTTGTACATTATCAATGTGGTTAGCCGCGATGTTGTACTGCGCAGCAGCCACGGACGGTTTGGCGATTTCGGTGGCCAGTACACGGTTGAAGTTTTGCGCCAGGGCTAACGAGAAGTTGCCATTGCCGCAGTACAGCTCAAGCAGATCGCCTTTTGACCCTTTGGTGACATCAATTGCCCATTCCAGCATCTGGATATTCATGGCGGCATTCGGCTGGGTAAAACTGTTCTCAACCTGGCGGTAGATAATCTCTTTACCTGCTACTGGCAAGCGTTCGTCAATGTAGTCCTGGTCCAGCTCAATTTTGGTTTTGGTTGCCCGACCAATCAGATGGACGTTCAGGTTTTGCGCCCGCAGCGCATCTCGCAGCGCTTCGGCTTCCTGACGCCATTCATCATCTAATTTTTTATGGTACAGCATCGATACCACCGCCTGATCGCTCAGGGTTGTGAGGTAATCAATCTGAAACAGTTTGTGGCGCAGGACGTGGTTGTTGCGAACGCCGTCGATCATTGCCGTCATCAGCGTGTTGATGAGCTCGCTGGCAGCCGGGAAGCTGTCGACGCGAATACGGCTTTTGGTCTGGCTGTCGAACATGATGTGGTACAGGTCATCACCGTCATGCCACAGGCGGAATTCGGCGCGCATACGGTAATGGCTGACCGGTGAGCGAAACACTTCCGGAGCCTGTGCATAAAATGGCGTCATTAAGCTCTGCAGACGCACTACTTTTTCAGCTAACTGGGCGTCGTACTGTTCTGTCGGAAGGTGTTCGGGGGTCATGATGCGTCCTGAAAAATAAAAGTACGCGGGGATTGTAGGGATTGCTCAACAGATGTCCAGTCATTGATGATTTCCGATAATGTGATATGCGGTCTGGACACCAGGTTGTAACAAACTGTAGCATCCGTTTTCCGGTCCTGTGAGTTAAAAGGGAATCCAGTGTAAATCTGGAGCTGACGCGCAGCGGTAAGGAAGGTAAGAGATGAGCGCACCTGGTGCAGACACTGCGGCTTGCCGCGGGAAGTCATCGTCTCTTTATGTCGCCTCCAAGCCCGAAGACCTGCCGGCTAACGTCGCATCTGGTCTTCATCATCGCGTACTATCGGTGGGACCTGCGGCATCCTTCTTAAATTGTGGATGCTTTACAATGATCAAAAAATCATTGCTGTGCACGGCGTTGTCCGTCACGGCATTTTCTGGTTGGGCACAGGACACTCGCCCGGATACTCTCGTCGTCACTGCCAACCGTTTTCAGCAGCCTGTTAATACTGTTCTTGCCCCCACCGATGTGGTCACGCGTGAAGATATTCAACGCTGGCAGTCAAAAGATCTGAACGATGTCATGCGTCGATTGCCAGGCGTAGATATCTCCCAGAGCGGCGGTATGGGTAAAAGTTCCTCTCTGTATGTTCGCGGCACTGAATCTCGTCACGTTCTGGTATTGATTGATGGTGTGCCGATGGCACGTGCCGGCATCGGCAATGCGATCGACATTGGCCAGATTCCGGTATCGTTGGTGCAGCGTGTTGAATACATTCGCGGACCCCGTTCAGCAGTGTACGGCTCTGGTGCGATCGGTGGTGTGGTTAACATCATTACGATGAGTGATGAAGAGAAATCGCAGATCAACGCGGGTATGGGGACTGATGGTTATCAAACCTATGACGGCTCGGTTAATAAGCGGTTTGGTGACACGATGGTGACGGCGGCTGGTGCTTACCAGACGACGAAAGGTTTTAACATTCAACCCGACTCACCCTACAGCGGTGACAGCGACCGCGATGGTTATCGCAATAAGCTGTTCTGGGGCGGCGTTCAACACAAGTTTAGCGATAACGTCTCCGGCTTCTTCCGTGGTTATGGATATACCGCTAATAGTGATTATGACCAGGGTTCGTGGGGTAATCCTGGAGGGAATGACGAAGCCCAGAATTACACGCAGTCCTGGGATTCAGGTCTTCGTTACAGCTCTGGTATCTACTCCTCCCAACTTATTGCTAACTACCAGCATCTCAAAGATTACAACTATAGCAACGAACTCGGCCGTTATGCGGGAGACGCTACGCTGGATAATATGGAACAACGCTATATTCAGTGGGGAAATAACGTTGCGGTTGGGCATGGGGCAATTAGCGGCGGTGTCGACTGGAAACAAGAGAAGCTGACATCCAGCAGTACGACGAAATCAGATGCTTATAAACGTGATACAACGGGACTTTATCTGACCGGGCAGCAACAAATTGAGAGCGTCACGCTGGAAGCCTCGGGCCGTGAAGATCATGACGAACAATTCGGCTGGCATGGTACCTGGCAGACCGCAGCTGGCTGGGAGTTTGTTGATGGCTATCGTGCAACGCTCTCTTACGGTACTGGTTTCCTGGCGCCCTCGCTGGGTCAGCAATACGGGGCGACGCGCTTTGCCTCATCCTATGGACCGGGTATCGCTGCCAACCCGAATCTGAAACCGGAAGAATCTAAACAGTGGGAAGCAGGTATTGATGGATTGACAGGGCCGCTTAATTGGCGTCTTTCCGCATACCACTATGAAATTCAAAACCTGATCGACTACAAGAATAATCAGTACGTCAACGTTAAATCAGCCACGATTAAAGGGCTGGAATGGACCGGAAACTTTACGACAGGCCCCGTAGAACATAATCTGACGCTACAATACGTTGACCCGCGTGATGATGACACAAACAAGGTGCTCTATCGCCGTGCAAAACAGCAGGTTAAGTATGAGTTAACCGGACAGGTCCAGGATTTGGGCTGGAACGTTGCGTATCAATATATAGGTAAACGTTACGATAATGATTTCGACAATAATCGTGATGTTAAATTGGGCGGCGTCAGCTTATGGGATATCGGATTATCATATCCAATCACCTCACAGCTGACAGTTCGTGGTAAAATCGCCAACCTGTTCGATAAAGATTACGAGACAGTTTATGGCTACGCAACTGCAGGACGGGAATACACCTTGTCTGGCAGCTACACCTTCTGATCCACGTCCCACCGTGCTGGTGTTTGATTCCGGCGTCGGTGGGTTGTCGGTCTATGGCGAGATCCGGCGTCTTCTCCCGGATCTCCACTATATCTACGCTTTTGATAACGTCGCCTTTCCTTATGGAGAGAAGAGCGAGGCGTTTATCGTTGAGCGCGTTGTTGAGATTGTGACTGCGGTCCAGCAGCGCTATCCCCTCTCTCTTGCGGTTATCGCGTGTAATACGGCAAGCACGGTGTCGCTCCCTGCGTTACGGGAGAAATTTGCTTTTCCGGTAGTTGGCGTGGTGCCTGCGATTAAACCGGCGGCGCGACTCACGGCGAATGGCGTGGTGGGGTTGCTGGCTACGCGTGCAACGGTGAAACGTTCATATACTCATGAGTTGATTGCGCGGTTTGCAAACGAATGTCAGATAGCGATGCTGGGTTCTGCCGAGCTGGTGGAACTGGCTGAAGCGAAGCTGCACGGTGAAACAGTTTCTCTGGAAGAGCTGCGCCGCATTCTGCGTCCGTGGCTGCGGATGTCGGAACCCCCTGACACAGTGGTGCTCGGGTGTACTCATTTCCCTCTATTACAGGAAGAGCTTTTACAGGTTCTGCCCGAGGGGACGCGGCTGGTTGATTCTGGTGCTGCGATTGCGCGTCGCACGGCCTGGTTATTAGAACATGAAGCACCAGATGCAAAATCATCCGACGAGAATGTCGCATTCTGTATGGCAATGACGACAGAAGCTGAACAACTATTGCCCGTACTGCAGCGTTATGGCTTTAAGACGCTCGAAAAACTGGCAGTTTAGGTAGTTTTGATGAAAAAATACGCGTTCGGAAAGTTATTTTAAATTTCCCCTTGTCAGCCTGAAATAACTCCCTATAATGCGCCTCCACTGACACGGAACAACGGATTACAAGCCGCCGGGTCAGCGGGGTTCCACTGAGAACTTCGTAGAGAAAAGCAAAAATAAATGCTTGACTCTGAATGAGGAAAACGTAATATACGGGACCTCGCGACAGAGCGCTAAAGCGCGTCGCAACTGCTCTTTAACAATTTATCAGACAATCTGTGTGGGCACTCGAAGATACGGATTCTTAACGTCGCAAGACGAAAAATGAATACCAAGTCTCTGAGTGAACATACGTAATTCATTACGAAGTTTAATTCACGAGCATCAAACTTAAATTGAAGAGTTTGATCATGGCTCAGATTGAACGCTGG
>NZ_JAOWIE010000054.1:0-11585 GCF_030332265.1 Citrobacter sp. Cu231
GCCGGACATCAGCGCTATCTCTGCTCTCACTGCCGTAAAACATGGCAACTGCAGTTCACTTACACCGCTTCTCAACCCGGTACGCACCAGAAAATCATTGATATGGCCATGAATGGCGTTGGATGCCGGGCAACAGCCCGCATTATGGGCATTGGCCTCAACACGATTTTACGTCACTTAAAAAACTCAGGCCGCAGTCGGTAACCTCGCGCATACAGCCGGGCAGTGACGTCATCGTCTGCGCGGAAATGGACGAACAGTGGGGCTATGTCGGGGCTAAATCGCGCCAGCGCTGGCTGTTTTACGCGTATGACAGGCTCCGGAAGACGGTTGTTGCGCACGTATTCGGTGAACGCACTATGGCGACGCTGGGGCGTCTTATGAGCCTGCTGTCACCCTTTGACGTGGTGATATGGATGACGGATGGCTGGCCGCTGTATGAATCCCGCCTGAAGGGAAAGCTGCACGTAATCAGCAAGCGATATACGCAGCGAATTGAGCGGCATAACCTGAATCTGAGGCAGCACCTGGCACGGCTGGGACGGAAGTCGCTGTCGTTCTCAAAATCGGTGGAGCTGCATGACAAAGTCATCGGGCATTATCTGAACATAAAACACTATCAATAAGTTGGAGTCATTACCGAGTAAAGAAAACGAGAATTTTGTTTACTCTTCCCGTCAATGCCAGTAGCCATGAGGTTTCAGGGACTTTCAGTGTTAATAAACTCGGTAATCAAATCAACGTAAATCTGCCTAACAACGCCACGACTTTATTGACTTAAAATCATATAGTTAGATTCTTAGCGTACGTTTCCGCGCCATTGGGCTTCAAACCCCGGAACTGGCTTACCACTATCGTGCTGCTTTGTCCGTAACGATCCTCTATGAGCTCCAGAAGGTCATTACACTGGGCGTTACTTAACTGTTCCAGCCCCAGATCGTCCAGGATTAGAACCTGTATTTTTTGCAACTGTTTCAGATATTTCAGCCAGCTGCCATCAACACGTCCCTGAGCCAGTTGTTCCAGTAATCGCCCGGTTCTACAGTACCGGACGCTGTGTTTCTGTCGACATGCCTGTTCGCCCAGTGCATTGGCTATCCAGCTCTTGCCACATCCTGTCGGACCGGTTATCAGCAGGTTTTTCCTGTGGGTTATGTAGTGGCCGTTCAGCAGTTCCCTCATCTGTTCAGCCCGCAGACCTCTTGAGGCCGGATAGCGCAGCCCTTCCGGTGTTGCCTGATATTTCAGGCCGGCATTTTTTCTCAACCGTGCCACACGGCTGTTTTCCCTGCTCAGAAGCTCGTCATCAACCAGCAGCGTCAGCCTTTCCTCGAACGACAGTTCGTCGTAGGTCTGAGGCGTTTCCCGCTGCCGTATCAGGCTCCCGGCCATCGCCGGGAGTTTCAGTTGGGTCAGTTTGTTTAACAGGTTATCACTCATACTGTTGTCCCTTCTGTCAGTGGTAGTAGCCCGGACCACGCAGGTTTTCATGCTCTGAAGCATATGCCGGATGTTGTTCGCCCTGGCGGGATAACGGAAGCTCCTGGTTCTCCCGATGGTGACGCAGCAGATTGTCGATAAAGCGTCTGTCAGGGGCGTTATAGTGCAGGGCAACGTAACAGGCCTTTTCCAGCCGTTCCGGGCCGTATTTTTTCTGAAGTGCCAGCAGCCCCAGAACTGCACGATAAGCCAGTTCCGGATGGGGTTTTGCCTTCAGCATGGATTCAACCACCCGGCCTGTGGACGGGCCTGTACGTTTTCCCTGCTCGATAAGGCGTTCCGGTGTCCATGTCCCGTGCTGCCGGTGGCGCTCTGGCATGTGAAGCGGATTGGTTGTGTGTTTATATTCATGTGTGCTGCGCGGATGTTGTGCCACACACTGCCCCTTGTGCCAGAGCTGTACCACCGACTGCCCCGCCTTCAGTGACAGACGCTGACCGACCAGTTCGTGTGGAACGGAGTACCAGTGACGGGCATATTCAACGTGGTAGTCAGGGCCAACCTTCACGGCTTTGTATTCCGTGTATTCATAAGGTGTCAGAGGCAGCGGAGAGAGAGCTGGCGCATCCAGTATGCGGAAGCGTTCTGCACGGGTTTGATTGCCGTACCCCTTCATTGGTCGGTTATTCATGTCTGTCAGTAACTCCCGAAGGCGCGCATTCAGCGCCCTGAGCGTGTGGAAGGTTTCATTACGGATGCGGGCAAGAAGCCATCGTTCGACGATGAGAACACCGTTTTCTGCTTTTGGTTTATCTTTAGGTTTGCGTGGTCGGGCCGGGATGATAACCGTGCCATAGTGCTCAGCCAGTGCCTGATAACTGTCGTTGATGACAGGCTCATAGCGATCGGTCTTTTTCACTGCGCTTCTGAGGTTATCGGGGATGAGCAGCTTCGGTACGCCGCCCAGGAAGGTCAGGCAACGGCTGTGGGCATTTAACCATGACATCATGTCCTGACCTTCGCACGCTTCAACGTAGGTATAGTTGGACGTTCCCATTACGGCCACGAAGATTGCCACGCGGCGTATCTCACCGGTGTCCGGATTAATAACAGGAACCGTAGGACCACAGAAGTCGATAAAAAGCCTTTCGCCGGCACGATGCTCCTGGCGCATGGAGAGACGTCGCGTTTTTTTCCACTCCCGGTAGCAACGGCAGAAGTGCGAGTATCCCATCGCTTTGTCACCCGCCTGTGCCTTGTATTCCATCCACAACAGTTGTCGCGTCACACCTGGTTTTCTCATTTCCGTATCGAAGTACAACATGTCAGGCATTACAAGCTCTGATGCAAAGGTGTCTTTGGGCGGAAAAATGAGTTTCTCCAGCGTGTCATGGGATATATCAGCAGGTAATGGCCATGACAGAGAAGAGGCTTTGAAGCGGGCAAGAACCTCAAAAACGGTTGAGGCGCTGATGTGTAACGTCAGTCCGATACAACGGTTAGTCAGCTTCTTGTCGAACTTGAGCTGAAGGATCTTAAAACAGGTTTCCATAGTACTCCTGGATTTTCTCTTTCTGGACATTGACGTCTCCACTGGTTTAAACACGGCAATGGAGACTGTGGTGAAAAGAGTTAATTCCCGGAGTGACTGGCAGGATGCCAATCAATGATCGGAAGCATGCCAAATCGTGATCGATTGTGATGCCAAACTGTGATCGGAGATGAATGCTAAATCATGATCGATTCGAATGCCAAACTGCGATCGATTCAGATGCCATTTTGCAAATCACTCACATTATTCTCGTTCGTCCATATTTTTCTGAGCATCGGCAATGTGATCTTGTCAATGTTTTTAACCGCAATAGCATCGAGAAAAACCAATGGATGCATATGCCACGGATTCACCACCATCCCGGCCACACGGTGCATCCAGCGGAGATCCGTCAAAAATTTCATACTGTAGGGGCTCCGTGGGAATTTCTGCGATAACACCCGCTAAGCGATTCCTCCCTGACGGAAATCACTTGTTTCTCGTTCAGAGGCTGTCGAGAGGAATATTCATCCCCAAAAACTGCGTTTTCATATGTGGAAAACGCAGTCGGATAGTCGAATAGTACGACAAACCGACTTCTGACGTTTTCCGTACATTTCAGATTCAGTAACCCCGAATATTTGGGTTTGGTATGGCTAACGCCTTGAATTTTAATGAACCAGATTTTGTTACCGTGTACTGTCGCAGAAATGCCCACGGAACCCCAACATGGCGAACAACGAGCACGAGCGCAAACAGCAGCAACAGACCCAACAACAGGCCCAGCAGAAGCAGGCGCAGGAAAAGCAAATGGCCGAACGTGCCGCCCGCGAGGCGCAGGCACGGCAGTTGGCCGAGAAGCGGAAAGAGAAGCAAGAGAAGGAAAAGGAGCAGGCCCGGATGATGAATCAGCAAATGGACATTGACCGATGAACCGCGACGACGAGCAGCGCCGGGCAACCGAGCGCGACAGCCAGACCAACGCGGCCAATGAGCGCATGAGCCAGACCGAGCAGGCCCGGCGAGAGCAGGAGCAGCAGGAACGGCTGGCCCGTGAAGCTCAGGCGCGGCAGTTGGCCGAACGCCAGCCGCCGCCGCTGGATCGACGCACACCCACCAACGCACTTGATAGGGGGCGATGATGCGATGGCGCTATGACGAGAACCGGGCGGACTTCCGCCCGGCAGCGCCGGGCGAGATCGAGGTCGACCCGGACGCCCTCTACATCATCCAGCGCGGCGACGTGCTGATGGTGCGCGAGGACGGCCACGAGCGGCCCATGCCCAAGCGGCTGGAGGTGGCCGGGGTAACGTTCGACCGGGAGCAATTCGAGGGCCCCCATCCCCTGTCTTTGCGGACAGAGATGAGGCGAGACGGCCAATGGGCGCGGGAGCAGTTGCAGGCCCGCGACCGGGCCGAAATCGCCTTGCCGCTGGAATTGCCCATTTGGGTGACGAAAACGCCGCTGACCGAGGGCAAGGCGTGATCCTGTCGCCCGTCTGCGGGCATTTGTTTGTGTTTCATCGTAGCCCTGCCGACTGTTCAGAAAACGGTGGTTTTCTGGACAGATCTGCAGGGTTTCGCTTTTTCATGGACGGGCATACCCAAAACTGTTAAGATAACCGTCAATTTTTCTATGTTCAGGCACTGTCAATGAATCAACGCATTGGATACGCCCGCGTTTCGACGGACGACCAGCACCTAGACCTGCAGCGCGACGCGCTCCAGCAGGCCGGGTGCAGCGTGATCTACGAGGAAGCGGCCAGCGGCAAGAACGCGGCACGCCCGGAGCTTGAGCAGTGCCGCAAGGCGTTACGGGCCGGGGATACCCTCGTGGTGTGGCGGCTTGATCGACTCGGGCGCAGCCTGCATGACTTGGTGCAGATCGTGGCCGAGCTTGAGCAGCGTGGCGTGCATTTCGAGAGCCTGACCGAGAAGATCGAGACGGGCAGCGCATCGGGCAAGCTGCAATTTCATGTGTTCGCGGCGCTGGCCGAGTTCGAGCGCGGTTTGATCCGTGAGCGGACGCAGCCCGGGCTTGCAGCCGCCCGCGCCCGCGCCCGTGGCCGGGCCGGTGGTCGCAAGCCGAAGCTAGACGACCAGCAGGTGCGAGAGATCAAAGCCCTGTTGCGCGATCCAGATATTAAGGTGGCCGAGGTAGCCCGCCGTTATGGCGTGTCCCGAACCACCCTTTACAAGCACGTCGGCGTCATCACGCCGCGTCAATGAGGACTTGGGATGCTCCAACAACTAGACACCGCAGACAGCGTGCGCCGCGAGGTGGCACCCCGTACCGCGCAGAAACACAAAGCCGAGTTCGGCCAGTTCATGACGCCTTCGAGCGTGGCCCGCTTCATGGCGTCCCTGTTCCCACCGAGCACCCTGCAGACCTGCCGCCTACTGGACGCAGGCGCGGGCGTGGGCGCGTTGTCCTGCGCCTTTCTTGACCGCTGGGTGACGGGCGGCTTTGGCTTTGAGTCTGTCGAGGCGACGGCCTACGAGATCGACGAGAAGCTGCGCGGCCACCTTGCACAGCACTTGGCCGGATACAGCCGCGTGACGCCCCGCATCATCGCGGGCGATTACATCGAGCTGGCGACCGCCGAAGGTCTGCAGGATCGAGGCTATACCCATGCGATCCTCAATCCGCCGTACAAGAAGATCAACAGCCAATCAGCCCACCGGCTGGCTCTGCGCACTGTCGGCATCGAGACGGTGAATCTGTATTCCGCCTTTGTCGCGCTGGCCGTGGGCGAGGCAGCGCCGGGCGGGCAGATCGTGGCCATCATCCCGCGCAGCTTCTGCAACGGGCCGTATTACCGCCCGTTCCGTGACTTCATCCTTGAGCGGGCGGCGATCCGCCACATGCACCTGTTCGAGTCGCGCAACAAGGCTTTCAGGGATGACGAGGTGCTGCAGGAAAACATCATCATCCGCTTGGAGCGTGGCGGCCAGCAGGGGCCGGTCACGGTCACGACTTCGACCGATGACAGCTTTTCAGACCTGACCACCCACGAACACCCGTTCGACCGGATCGTGTTCCCGGATGACCCGGAGCGGTTCATTCATGTGCCGACCACGACCGAGAAAAGCGCCATCGAGCTATCGCCCGCCGTGCGCTACTCGCTGGCCGACATTGGCGTGAAGGTATCGACCGGGCCGGTAGTCGATTTCCGGCTGAAAGCGCACCTGCGCGACATGCCCGAGCCGGGCACCGTGCCCCTGCTCTACCCCGGCCACCTGAGCATGACCGGCACCGTCTGGCCCGTGGCGGGCTTGAAGAAGCCCAACGCGATCATGCGCAACGACGAGACGGAAAAGTGGCTTTACCCGAACGGGTTTTATTGCGTGGTGCGCCGCTTCTCATCGAAGGAGGAAAAGCGCCGCGTGGTGGCAAGCGTGGTTGATCCTGCCGCCTTTGGCGATCATTCCGTGCTGGGCTTCGAGAACCACATGAACCTCTTTCACGAGGACAAACACGGCTTGCCCGAGGCGCTGGCCCGTGGGCTGGCCGTGTTCCTGAACACGACCGCAGTAGATGAGCATTTCCGGCGCTTCAACGGCCATACACAGGTCAATGCAACCGACCTCAAGCTGATGAAGTACCCGAGCCGTGACACCCTGACCGAGCTTGGCAAGTGGGCCATGCAGCAAGGAACGCTCACGCAAGAACAGATCGACGCCAAGCTAGGAACCCTGACCGCATGAACAACCAAAACGACTACATCGAGGCCGCGCAGCAAATCATCGTTTCCTTGGGCCTGCCCCGAGCGCAGCAGAACGAGCGTTCCGCCCTGTGCCTGCTGGCCCTCCTGAACCTCACGCCGGGCAAGACATGGGCCGACGCGGAAAACCCGCTTGTGGGCATCACGCCCATCATGGATTGGGCACGGGAGCACTACGGCAAGGAGTACGCGCCCAACACCCGCGAGACATTCCGCCGCCAGTCCATGCACCAGTTCTGCGACGCTGGCGTGGCCCTCTACAACCCGGACAAGCCCGACCGCCCGGTGAATAGCCCGAAGACGGTTTATCAGATCGAACCCGCCGCGCTGGCCCTGCTGCGAACCTTTGGCACCCCGGCATGGCATGACAGCCTCGCCGCCTATCTGGCCGAGCGTGAAACGCTGGTTGCCCGCTACGCCAAGGAGCGCGAGCAGAACCGCATCCCGGTTGAGATTGCACCGGGCCAGCAAATCACCCTCAGCCCCGGCGAGCACAGCGAACTGATCCGGGCCATCATCGAGGACTTCGCCCCGCGCTTTGCGCCGGGTAGCGTGCTGGTCTATGCCGGCGACACAGGCGACAAGTGGGGCTACTTCGACGCCGCCCTGCTGGCCGGGCTGGGTGTCGATGTGGATTCACACGGCAAGATGCCCGATGTGGTCTTGCACTTCGTTGAGAAAAATTGGCTGCTGCTGGTCGAGTCCGTCACCAGTCACGGCCCGGTCGATGGCAAGCGCCACGCCGAACTCGCTAAGCTGTTTGCCAGTTCCAAGGCTGGCTTGGTCTATGTGACCGCCTTCCCCAATCGTTCGATCATGGGCCGCTACCTGCCCGAAATCGCATGGGAGACGGAGGTGTGGGTGGCCGATGCGCCCTCTCACCTGATCCACTTCAACGGAGTGCGGTTCCTTGGCCCCTACCCCACCGAATGAGCACAGGAGGCCCGACCACGACCACAACCACCACCGAGACAGCAAAAGAGGTGCTGCGCAGATACTTCTGCTCCCGGGCCTCACTGAACTGAAGCCGGTTCTCCAGGGCAATCACACTGCAGCTGACAAAGTCCTCAAACACCTTATGGCGTTTGTGATAACGGGCGGTCTGATTAAACAGCGAAATGAAGGCTTTCTGATGGTCGATAAAGGTGGCCATGTGAATCTCCGTAAAAAACAGGGAACACATGGCCCCGGGGAGGAACAGGTGTTCCCCTTCGGGCTGAAATGAAATGTGACAGGAAAAAACGGGTGCCACGAATGTGGCACCCTGAGGTTAATTACTGGCCTGAAGCCAGCGGAACCGGTAAAGGCGCGGCTTCTGTCTGTTCTTCAGTGCGCTCCTCCACCAGATACAGCCGGGGCTGAGGAAGTGTTTCCCTGCCCGGCCATTCGGCCTGCGGGTCACTGTCCGTATGTTCACCACCGTCATAACAGTTGTAACCCTGTATGCCCCTGACAGGCTCGCTGTACCAGTGCCGTATCTCACAGTCGAACACCTTCGAGATTTCACCAACCAGCTCACCTGAAGGCGGATACCAGGGCGTGTCAGTCAGCAGCACCAGACTGCTCATCTCATCACGCACCCAGCGGACATTGTGACCTGATGGCCACTCCACACCGTATATCCGGCTGTAAAGGCTGGTCGTGGTGGAAATGCCCTGCAGCAGTCCACCTGAACCGTTCAGCTCTGTGGCCAGACGGGAGGGTATGACCATCAGCATGTCACAGGGCTGCGCCTGCTCCGGGTAATCCGACAGCCGGCTCCAGCAGGCTTCAGCATCAATGTGTTCACTCAGTCCGACCAGGCCAAACCAGTCAGAATACTGACAACGCATTAACGCGGTGATTATCTCCCGGGCATTATCCGGCAGATTCCCCCAGCGGACTGCGCCAATACATGACTGGTGATAAAGGCGGTCAATGGTCTTTATCGTCTCTTCATCCAGTACGGCATCTTTTACCAGCAGCCCCAGCCACTGTTCAAATGCCTGGTTAGCCGGAGATGACAACCCTGTACCATGACGAACCAGCGCCGGATATGGCGGATACTGCGTCGTCCGGGTGGGTTTCACCAGTCCGGCACAACCGGCAAGAAACAGCTGTATACTCTGCTGTATGGCATGGCGGTAACGCGGTGTCTCACATCCTTCAATCCACTGCGTCAGCACATCCAGGCAGACTGACTTACCGGTAATTTCAAAACGATTCTTGCACCATTCAGACATGGTTACGCTCCTCTTTGATATAACAGATGTAAAAAAGAGGGCACTGTCCCGTGAGGAACAATGCCCTCACGGGATGAATGGCGGTCAGGTTACCCCCTCCGCCAGCGGTTCAGATTATGCGACCCGCGCCTGCGAAGCCCGCTGCATCAGTAAATACTCTGATGCTTCGCGTGCCTGCCGGCAGGCGCGAAACAGCGCTTTTTTGTCAGACTTCAGGACCTTAAGCCATCCGTCAATATAACTTTCGTGCTGTACGTCACCGGCAATTCCCAGATGTGCGCACAGAAAAGCACTGCCCATCTCGGCAATCAGTTCTTCGAACGCATATTCCGGGCTTTTACGACCGGCAAAAGAACTTATCCCGGCCCGCCGCAGACGCTTTTCATGACCGGTACTGTGTACCAGTTCATGCAGCAGGGTGGTCCAGTAATCGGCCACTGAATCAAACTGTGACGACAGAGGCATCACGATACGGTCAGTGTCAGGCCGGTAGAATGCCCTGTCCTGTGGAAGCGACGAAACACTGACGCCACTGCCATTCAGTATCGGCAGCACCCGCTCACTGATGGTATCAGCCGGCAGTACATCTGCTCTGCCTTCCGCCTTCACCATCAGATGCTCAGGTAAACCGTCGCACTGTCCCACATTAAACAGAGGATTCGCTTTCAGTACCGGTACCGTTTCCATGAGCGGTTCCCCCTCACTGTCCGTCAGCCGGTTACCGTGTTCATCCACAGCCTGTCTTTTCCAGTCTTTGTAAATCACCGCCAGCGTGGCCACCTCCCCTTTACGGACGTGTCCACCCAGTTGTTGCGCCTGACGGTACGTCAGCCAGTGATTGCTGGCATATCCGGCTTCATCCGCAGTCAGCCACAACAGCAGGACATTCACTCCCGTATAAGGCTTCCCGGTCAGGGCGTTTACCGGCATCATCTCCGGCTCGCCCGCGCCGTTACGCGCAGAATGCCAGGGGCGTTTCCAGGGTGGAACACCATTTTCAATGGCCGTCACAATCCTGTCGGTCACCAGCTGATACAGGTCACGTTCCGGCGTTTTGTTCGCGGTACGTGAAGTATGTTTTTTCGTTTTCATAAGAGCACGCTCCATAAAAAAGATGCACGCTCCCCGTACGGTGAGCATGCACCGTACGGTTAAATTAATAACGAAAATCAGACTGGCCGGACTTACCACAACGCCAGCATCACCAGTGAACGACGCTCAAAATCAAACGTCTTCAGCGTATCGCTGACCCACGCTTTTACGTCATCCACGTCATACCAGTAATCGCCGGCATAGTCTTCGCCCCGTAAACGCGAGTTTCTGACATAAGGAAACAGCCTGTGGCAGTTCCCCGGCGTCAGCATACTGAGGTCACGCAATAATGCAGTCAGTGACCGGCGTGTTACAGGGAAAGTATGCTGCTCATCTGAAGCATCAGTATGGTTACGGAACCATGTCAGAAGCGGCATCACCTTACGGAAAGCCCCCACTTCCTGATGTTCCTGTGTTTCCACAACGGCACCATTCTGATGGTTATCACGAGCCATAAAGGTAAGCGCATCATTTAAACCGTCTTTCGCCTCCCTTTCCTGTTTCCGATACTAATGTCCATTTTCGCAGTAAAAGGACATTTAAGATGAATGCACGAAAAGCGGTACTGGCAGATAATCCAGAATTGATCCTGCGTGTGCTACAGCTGAGATTTGACGAGTCACTGTCGTACCCGCGCATTTCTGCGCAGACTGGTGTCAGCAAAACCGCCATTTTTTCTCTGGTGAGGCGATTTCACCAGGTATTCACTGACTGGCCTCTTTCCGGTGAATATTCCTGCGGGCAACTGGCCCGGGCTCTTTTCCCGGGGCGATACCCTTCAGCCCCGACCGTGACTCAGCCTGTGAAAGCAGAGAAACCCCGCCGGAACCGATTTTCACCGGAGTTTAAATGGAGACTGGTTCAGCAAACTCTTTTACCCGGTGCCTGTGTCGCACAAATAGCTCGAGAGAATGGAATTAACGATAACCTGCTCTTTAACTGGCGGCATCTCTGGCGTAACGGTGGCCTGCAACCGCCCGGCGAACATGAAACATCGCTACTTCCCGTGACGTTAACTCCGGAGCCGGATAATAAAATCCCGGCACCAGTGCAGATACCTGAACAGATAAATACACTGCCAGACAGTCTGTGCTGCGAGCTGGTTCTGCCGGCCGGAACTCTCAGGCTGAAAGGTGAACTGACACCGGCGTTATTACAGACACTTATCCGCGAAATGAAAGGGAGCAGCCACTGATGATATCTCTCCCTGCCGGTTCGCGTATCTGGCTGGTTGCCGGTATCACCGATATGCGAAATGGCTTTAACGGCCTGGCCTCAAAAGTTCAGAACGTCCTGAAGGATGACCCGTTCTCCGGGCATCTGTTCATCTTCCGCGGACGCCGGAGTGACCAGATAAAAGTGCTGTGGGCTGACAGTGACGGACTGTGCCTCTTCACCAAACGCCTGGAGCGGGGCCGCTTCGTCTGGCCGGTCACCCGCGATGGAAAGGTTCACCTTACTCCGGCTCAGTTGTCCATGCTTCTCGAAGGCATCGACTGGAAGCACCCGAAACGAACGGAACGCGCTGGAATCCGCATATAACCCGTTGTAAAGTGAGGATATGGACACCTCACT
>NZ_JAOWIE010000054.1:11635-77081 GCF_030332265.1 Citrobacter sp. Cu231
AAAATCGGTGGAGCTGCATGACAAAGTCATCGGGCATTATCTGAACATAAAACACTATCAATAAGTTGGAGTCATTACCGCCCAGGGATTGTGTTGATGACTTTTTTTATCTTTTTCAGGAAAATAGGTTGTTTTAATTGCGACATTTCCATCTCCTAAGGGGATTCTTTTATTAACTAAAATCAGCATAACATGCGTTGTTGTGAAGTAGAGAACCATGTATTGGGTTGGTTGTTAACGTCAAAAACAACGCTGAATCATTCAAATAATAAAAGGATTGTTACAGATACGAAAGTCGTTAGAATAGCTGCGGGCGCTTGAGGCTGTATGCCGAAAGCGTTTTGTGGACGGTATACAGCAGAAAGCCCCTGGAGATTTTTTTATCAATCAACCAAGGGCTCTACTGTAATGCTTCGACAACATTATAGTAGCCCGATAACCGCCGTAAGGCAATGGAGGGGCTATGATGCCACAGCGAACGTTTTTAATGATGTTAATCGTCATCTGTGTGACGATTCTGTGTTTTGTCTGGATGGTGAGGGATTCGCTTTGCGTACTCCGGCTCCAGCAGGGAAACACAGTGCTTGTGGCAACGTTAGCCTACGAAGTTAAACGTTAACGGGCAACACGGCGGCAGGTTTTCTGCCGCCGCTTTGTTGCGAAGGCTGACCTCATTGCGCCCTTTCTTCTTCAATGAAGCGTATCCGGTATTGTTTCATTTCCCCTGAAGCCGATTAGCTCCAGCCGAATGCCTTTGCCATCCGGGGCCACGTTCTGCATTTCGCAGATACCACGTCGGGTCATGAGTGTGAAGGCTGTCATTGCCAGCATGGCTAACGCATTTTCCTCGCTTCCGCTGCGTTTCTCGAGAGCATCGGCAATTTCTTCTATGCTCCCCACCTGAAAGCAAGAGTCGAATTCTTTACTCCACTTTTCTGACATCGGATTTTCTCTCTGTATTTATGGGTAGTTATCGAACTGAATGTGCCAGTTTTTTCAGGAGACGGCAAAGTTGAGATGGTTGGTTCTGATTCAAAGCATGAGTTTCCCCGGTGTGACGGGCATGTCGGGCGGATTTTGAGAAACAACAGATGTAAAAAAACCGACTGGTGAGGTCGGTTTTTTTACTGTTCCGTTACAGAGTGGGTGGCTCTGGTCGGAAAAGAACTGTCTATAACTGACCTGTAGATAGTACGTCTGGAATTATATTTCTGCAAGTACTGGATAAGTGTATACTCGGCATGTCAGCTCTGAGGCATGTTCTGTCCGGCATATTGTTCAGCGGGAAGAACAGGTTACAAGTCCTGGCCAAAACATCAGGTGGTGCTGGTTTTGGTGCTCTGGTCGGAGAAGAACTGTCTATAACTGACACTATAGAAACCGTTGTGACAGGCAGTGTAAGAGCGAACAACGGGGTTCTTTCTCCAGTGATGGAGAAGCGGATGATTAATCTGTTAATCATCGTTCTCAGGGCAGTAGTTGCCGTTGCAAACGCGCTGATTGCTGTTCTGGAACTGATCCGGGAACTTATCGACTGATAAGCCTGGAAACGTAACTAAGGGCAGGAGGTGACCGCTTCCTGCCCTTTAACAAAAAGAGATCTCATGTTAAAAATTTGTACCCTTCCTTAACTTCCAGTGCCTGCTCCTTTGAGTCAAACATCAGTCTTGTTTTCCCGGGAACACCCCATGAAATGTATTCGACATCTATCCACCATTTTCCATATTCTTCATATGGCCCGGATATTACTTTTTTGACAAAGGCGTCTACCAGATTCATTGCTTTTTCCTTTTTGTGTTGAAAATAATTAATGCCAGAGCACAGCGAAAATAATGAATGCGCTGGCTGTGATAATTGCGATTTTCTCCCATATGATATTTTTCTCATGGGGGTTTCTACGGAGATTATTTCTTCGCATTGAGATGCCGGTATTCATGTTTTATCTTGGACTTTTGTTTTGTTGTCTGTCTGGCAGGCTGTTCTGCGCCCGTTTGTGACAAGGTTAGCTTATGGGATTAAGTGATAACAGGTGTCTGGAAATATAGGGGCAAATCCACCCTGTCACTTGCCATCTGGTTTTTTCATTCAAATTGAGAGATATTGCTAAGTTGAGTCGCTTGCGATAGTGGACTCCTGTTTGTAAGTGAGTGCCATTGTTTATTTCATGAAGAGGATTGATTATGAGCATGCCTCCTGCGATAGCTAATACTTTCTTGTTTGAAATGATGAAGAGTAAATCAAAAGACGTTACACTTGCTGCGATCTATGCATTAGGTGAAGGCCGGTGTCAGGCGGAGAACATTACTCGTGAATTACATAGATTGAGTCAAAGTGATGATATGGAAATAAAAATTGCAGCGATTAAAGCACTTGGTCGAATTTATCGGTAACGGCATAAGTTATCTGTTGTAATGAACAAAAGCCGGCTCATTTGAACCGGCTGTTATGGAGGGAGCTTATCTTAAAATACTTCGGCTACAGGCATGCCTGCAATCTGCTCCCACTCCTTACGCTTTTCCTGAATCAGGCGAGGAAAGTCGACAGGGTAATCATATCCTCGACTTGCCATAGCGTGCATGGTGTTTGATGCGGTTTCTGGATGAGTACACCATGATGGAACAGGAACCATTGGCAGGTTGATGTATTTCGTATGAATTTCCAGTTTTTTGTCGTCTGTTACAGTACGAGTGAAATTATGAATGTCAAAACCGATAACATCCATAATGTTGCCTGGATAGATACGGACATACAACATTGTGCCATTTTTAAGGTCAATGCCGAAATAAGCTCCCTGGGTTAAAGATAATCCCTCATACCCCTTCTCTGGAGAGTAGAAGCCTGACTCTTTTATTGTTTGTACAACTTTTCTTATTTTTTCTCTCCTTGTTTTTGCACGTGAGTACATCCATATGCCTGGCGCAAGTAATAAGAACCAACTACCAAAAGTGACAACATAATCTTCGACCTTATTTCCGAAATAACGATCAGAACATAGCATTTCGGTAAAGCCTAATGCGCAGAACAGAAAAAAAGGTATTCCAAGAAAGAAATAAGCTTTTCTTAATACATAATAAAATAGCCACCAGGTTGGAAATCTGTCTGTTGTTTCTTTTTTAGCTTTCATATAATGCCTCCCCTCGTACTATCTATTATTTTAATGCCGATGGGGAGGTTGTGCAATATTTATATTGATATTATCCTTTTATTCCGTCCTTGTCGTCACTTCCTTTTGTATTATCTTTAAGACGATCTGTTTTCATTCCAGGAGTATGTCGGATATTGCGACTTCCTCCAATAAATATTTCTTTAACAGAATTTGCCATGCTGCCAAGCGTGTTGGCTCCATCACGTCCCCCTAGGAAGTTAATAACATGATCAGGTAGGTAGGCCTGAAGGGCAAATATGGCAGCTACAGTGGTTGTACAAATTCTGGCGTATATCAGCAAGAAACCAGCAAGACTGAAAATACCGGTCAGCGAATTGAACTGTACGTTAACCAGGGCAGCGCCAAATAATGCATTCAGTATTGTGCCTACGGCGATGATGGCTACAGAAGCAAAGAAAAAACCAAAGACCATGATGGGCGGCCTTATCATACTATCAATTAAGTATATATAACCGTAGGCTGCCCGACTTCCTCTGTCTTCTGATGTCCCGAGATGTGTTGCAGCCCACAGCGGCCCGGCGGTACATCCTATTAATACGCTGACTATCCAGTTCCCGATGCCTGTCATCCAGAAAATAAACGGAATGAATGGCAGGTAAATTGATAAGGAAAATCCAGCACAGAACATCAGGAACAAAAGAAAATAAACAGGTGGTGCAAGTGCTTCAAACAGCGCGGTAAGCATCGAAGCGGCACCTGTTAGTGAGTTAAAGAATTTTACAAGAATTGAATCTTTGCCACCGGCAACGACAACTCTGGCCGTTGTATATATAGTCCAGATTCCTTCTGCACTTACCATTGTTATATCTCCGATATTTTTCATTTTTATCAGAGGATTAATTTGAGCACTGGTTGTGCCTGTGCCACTTGTTTCCGTTGCAATCCTGTTAGTGAGACTAACAAGGGGGCCCATAATTTCAGACAAGGCAGATTTCGGATCTTGTGCATTTGCCATGCGTTGTTCACTGGATGATACTACTGTGCCCAGCGGTGGCGTATAGGAGGAATTCTGCAGTTGCGTCCTATAGGCACTCATGACCGCACTGAATAAGTCAGTATCACCAACTTCTCCCAGTGATGACATTGAAGTTACAGCTGGAGCTCTGTCAGCCAGCTCTGCCAAACGCTGGTTAGCAGTGGCAAAGGTCTGATACCATGCGCCAAGCGTTACCCACCCGTAGGTTGTGAGATAAGATTTAAGAGCCTCTTTTCTGGATTGCTCTCCGTTATCAGTGGGTAGCGATTTTTGCACAGCACGTTCGTATTCGTCGGCTGCTTTCTGAATTCGTGTCTCGATATCCGGCAGTGTTCCGTTGCCAGAATTTCTTTTTTCCAGAAATGTTGTCACAAACTCACTGGCAGCATTGTCCATGTCGCTAATCATATTATCCATGGCTGCACGTTGTGCTGAGATAACACCGCTGTATTCGTTTTTACTGAAGGGATTAAAGAATTTTCCAATCGTCGATTGATCTGTTGTTCCGTTTCCTTCTACTGACAGGCTGGCTGTACCACAGATACCGCTGCCATTGGATACCGTGACAGTGTAATTACCACTGGCGGTTTTAGCTGATTCTGTCATCAGTGAAGTTGAGGATTTGGCCGTCTGATTAAAATCATTTAGTCCTGCGTTAACCGCATACTTACACAGTTCCATTTCAAAAATGCCACGCGCTGCTGTTCGTGTGGATGCCTGAACTGGCTGTACAGTCATTGAATAACCATTTGCGATATTGTCAGCGGCAAGTTGCACCATCACATTGGCGGACCCAACCCCCATTATCGATGCGCCCCATAACATAATGAGCTGAGCGATACTCCAGCCATTTCCGGTTGGAACGATCATCAGAAAACCTGCAACGACACTCAGTGTGCCGACGATATCACGTCCGGTGCTGAATACCTGTCCCTGATGCCCCGAACGCACAACATGACGGATACCAATGAACATAAACCAGACAACGGCAAGTACGGCGATGATACTGTTGAACGCCCCGAACATGCTTCCGATCAGGGTGGGGGCGCTGGTTGACAGTGGATTGGTGACCACATCACCGAATATCGTGACCAGCGCCTGACGGGACAGATCGTCAGGATTGGTTGCGGCAGACACAATATCCTGATAGGTCACTGAAGCCATTGCCGGCAGTGAGGATATAGCAAGGCCTGCACAGAGTGCGCGAAGTAAAATTTTCACAGTAACTCCGGAATAGAATTGCGTATGGGCAAAGGCCACACAGGATTTAATTAAGGGGGATGGCGACATGCCAGTGGCACTGGCATCTGGACGTGATCAGTATTGTTTACTGGTTACGGCAATTAATGTGGCATTGCGCCAGCCATTGCGGTCGTTCAGAAAATCACGAAAAGTCCCCTGCTCGGGTTCGCTGACTTTTCGTTCATGCAACTGCCAGAGGCGGTATGTAACTATAAGAGCTCTGGAAGCACAAAGAGCGACGCCTGACAGAATCAACACAAGAGTGCTGATGGCGCGTACCTGTGTTATCAAAGGTAATGAGGAGGCGGCAAAGAGCATACCGCTGAGGAATAAAGCGATGGCCAGCAGACTCCAGCAGCATAACCGCCATACTGTTCTGCGCCGGCGGAAACGACGATCCAGATCGTCTACTGACATATGGCTGGCCTGCAGAGCTTCTTCCCACGTGAGGTGGAGTTGCGCCTTTTTATTATTTACCTGACGAAATCTGTCCAGTCTGCGTTTTTGTTGTTCCAGCATGCGCTGTACAGAATTCGTTATCAGGCGAGTCTCCATCAGCGGAACAAAAATGTTAATAATTCCCCGGGTGGCTATGCGGGTTATGGATGGTGATTTTTTGACGTTTTTCGTCTGGTCTGAATTTTCCGGTAACTTATTCATTTTTTCAGTCCTGTTCTGACGTCAGTTTTCAACGTGCGTTTGCCTGATTGATTGTTTTCTCAAGGCTACCGAGTTGTTTTTCATAATACTGGCGGGCAGTCAGAGCCAGTTGCTGGCCAGAGATAACATTACCCTGGCGGATCTGTTCTTTCAGATCGTTCAGCTGCCAGTTCATTTGCGCAGTGATTCTTACCAGTTCACGGAGCAGGTTATCCCCCTGCATTTCCTGTAAATCCACCAGGTATGCTGTGTTGGCGTAGCGCCGGCCAGCCTCAAAAGCTTCAAACTCACGGGTACTCATATATCCCCGTGCTTTTGCTTCTGGTGAAGCCACCTGGTCGAAGTAAGCGGCCGCTGAGTCTGACTGCAGTGTTTCAGCCAGTGCTTTACGTGTGCTTTCATCAGGCGTGCTGTCAGCAATCAGCGTCAGTTGGGGATTCGACGCAGAATCAATGATGCCGTTGTATTCGTTCTGGAGTCCGACGTAGGTTCGCCCACTCTGGGTATTCACTTCTCCTTTACCCAGAGCACGACCGGCAGAGGGGCGGGAAGTGTTTTTCATGTAAGCCGTCGCTGCATCTATTTGCTTCTGATCCCATGTCAGTGCCGCAGGTGTGTCCGCTGTACCTGCGCCGTGGTAAATCGAGCGTACCTGACTGTCTCCACCTGGTATTTCGCCCACAGAAGGACAAACGGCGGTTCCTCCAAAACGTGCATATTCTGCTTCTGTACAGTAACTGGCGTGTATGGCCGCGCCATCATAAGCTTCCCGTACGGGAGAGTTTGCTGCGCTGGCCAGACGGTCGCGGATGCTACGGTTGCTCACACCGCCACCTTTACTGAGTTTTGAGGCTGCGGATGCTGAGGCACTTTTGCTTTCTGTTGCAATCCCTGATGCGGATTCACTGCAGATGGAGTCTGGCACGGTGAAGCTTTTCCGTGCCTCCTCGAGGCGCTGAGTTTCATTACTGAAAATCATCTGCTGACGTGTCGCCTGTCCGTTCTGGGCAATGACACTTGCCAGCTTTTCAGAGTTCTGATTGATAGCGGTACCCGTGGCTGTCTGGGTACTCAGTATGTTGCCAAGGACATCTTTGATGGCTTCCATTCTGGGGATGACCTGCTCTTCAACAGGCCGGCTGGCGACGACGGTGACTGAATAAGCATGAGCCTGGCATGCCGTTCCACTCAGGATGGCTATAAGGGCTGCGAGTAATGTTTTTCTTTGCATTTTATTGTCTCCTGCTCGGGATGGAGCACAAGGTCAGGAAGGCTGTCGTATTTTCTGTCTTCAGGTAGCGATGCAAGAGGGAAACACTGAAATCGCCTGGTGATATAACCTTTCCTGTTCCGGTTATCGATGATGCTGAAAGAACGACGTCTGACGCGCCGTAAGGTGGAAGGGTCAGTATCCATAACAGGCCAGTCACCGGCACTCAGTGCCGGCGTTCCGGGAACGGATGGCCATAACCAGGTATCATCGGACATCAGCGAAGCCAGCGGTGAAGGGAGTATCCACTGGATGACATGCTGAACGTCGAATGGTGTTTCATCCGGGACAGAAACCTGCCATGTTGCCGTTGTTATCAGCTCATCTGTGCTGGACGGCAACAACAGCCGCATGCCTGTAACCTTTCCCTGTGTTCTGGCATCCGAGGCGTATATCACTCTGGGATTGGGGGCCGGATGTAACCTGAAGACACGTGACGGCAGAGTGAATGAGAAACTGTCACCTTTTACCTCAAGTTTTTTAAGAAATACCTGCCCTCTGGCAGGTCTCCGGCAGCGTGGGGTGATATGAATTGTACACATCAGAGATTGTATCCCTGTTTTCGGATGAGCTCCGAGGCCAGATCTTCAATAACATTGTCACTGTTATGTTGGCCCGCCCGGTGCTCAATTAATGACGTTGCAGAACCTCTGGGGAAGTTTTCGGCCAGAATCTTACGTGCCCGAACTGAACCTAACTTATTTGTCAGCGTTTTACGCAGGGCACTGTCTTTTGGCGATGAGTTCAGCGCCCATAGCTCCAGTGGACCGACGGTAAATTTGAGTATTCTCGCAAGCGTGCCACTTTTTACCCTGAATACTCCCAGAACAGGAACACCACTACCATCTGGTGCCGGGCCTTCCGGCATTTTCAGGAAGCGTTTCAGCATAAATTCAGGAACGTTGAAGTTATCCCTCAGTACGGGGATATCTTCGGGTTTGTAGCGCAGTAACCAGAGAGTATTGGCTGACTTAAGAACGCTTTCCGGGTAGTCCCTCAGATACTGCGTACTCAGAACCGTGCGGATAGCAAACTTGCGTTGCTCACGCTCCTGGGTATCCAGATTTTCCCAGATGAAGTCAATGCCCCGGGCGTTATGCAGTTCATCATAAACTTTTGTCTTAACCTCCTGATCAAGTTGGTTAATACGTTTAAGAGCGATTTCATGGTATTCCCGTGGAAGCTGCTTTAACACTTCATCCCTGTATTGTGGCAGGGTGAAGTCACCACCGGCGATCTGACCTGCAAGCAGGTACATGATGCCGGTTTTAAGCCTGCCTGCAGGCGTTTTGTCACCGGCAACATTATTCAGATCGACAGCGATGACCCGGGTTTCCGGGTTGATCATAAACCGGGTATACCCGGATATCATGGGGTAGTCGTTATGTCCCTGCTCCAGGGCGCGGCGGATGTAGTCCAGCAGAAGCTCGTTTGAACCATCACGCTGAACAGTACCGAAAACATCCCTGAGACTGGTATGGCCCAGCATCGAGGACACTTCGGGAAGCTGGGGCATTGCCTGATAATGAGCCCGCTGAGCCGCCATGATATACCCGGCATTGTGGAGCATATCCCGGACTTCAAACCAGGTTGATCTGGCCCACCAGGCTGCATCATGTTTTTCATACAGTCCCGAGTCCTGCAGTGCTGAATCCACCAGTTCTTCCGTTGAAGCGCGATAAAGTCGCGGGTTATTTTCACCGTACTCTTTAAAAGCCAGCTCGATAAGCTGGTTGATAATTTGTCGGGTGTCTCCGGGGTTACAGGGTTGACCGGTACCGGTATCGACACAGAGAGCACACAGCACAGATGACATGAAATTCTTTTCCGGCGTAATAGGCTTTTTAGCGCCGTACATCACGTCAAAAAGGTTACGGATGTATTCCGGATCATTGCTCAGAATAATACCGACAGCTTCGTCTTTTCTTTCCGGAGGAAGACTGTCGCGAATAAGCTGAACCAGTCCCTGAGCACTGTATCCCTTATCGATATAGGCAATGAAGGGCAGGTTTTTCTGAGCAGATGATATCTGTATTTCCGACAACGTATTAATCAGAACTGATTTACCCAGTCCCGGATCGCCTGGTGCCAGTTCTGTATGTTTATTTTGTTGGGATGACGCCAGACCAACCTCAAATGCGGAACCGTCTTCTGTATGTAACATCAGATTCCCTTTGCCTCGCCAGACAGAGCCTGCCCTGTTAAGCGGGAAAAGCGAGATGGCATGTGACAACGGGGGATACAGGGGAACCGGGCCGGAGCCTCCGGATGCCGCGAGAATGGTATTCACCCAGGCGCGTCGGGGATCGCCAAATGTTGTCGTGGTGCCACATACGCCCCAGCCTTCAATGGCCGATTTCAGAATGGCCTGGTTTCGTGCGCATATTTCACGTGTTTTTCCCCACGTGGAGGCCATGATGGTCATTATGCAGACAGGTTCTTTTTCATCCGTTGCCGCCAGGGTCATAACGGATTCATACATTGGACGAACGGCAGAAATGAAGCTGCTGTAAGTCAGAAGCGTTTTCTTCAGATTAAGAGCCTTCATCCCGCCGGGCATCAGATCCATTCTGATGCGCCAGGGGACTGCGCGGGGGACGGCACGGACCAGTTCGTTAAACGTCTGCAGATTTTGCGGAGGTAAAGTAATCGATACCATTCCGTGCCAGAGTCCGCCCGCCTGAACCAGGTTGCCCTGTGTGGTCACCTGAGTGTTGAATAACTGCAAATGCAATGAAGGAGCATGTAGTACGGATTCATCGTCAGTCCAGCGATATCCCGCTGGCTGGGCATCTTCAGGCAGATGGGGTTGCCAGTTACGCGGTGTGCTGTGCCGTTCTGTCTGACGACGTATTTCACGCCCGACCTCGTGTATATCCAGTAGCCGGAGAATCAGGCCATCAGATGAATGTCTCAGTGCCTGTTCCACATTATCAAGAAAAGCTTCGTGGCGGATTTTCAGTGCAGATAAGGCCCACTGCCAGGGAGACTGGGCAAAGCGTGCTTTCGGTACCCGTTCAGCCAGTCTTCTGACAAGCTCATCATGGGCGGTGCGATCGCTGTTGCTGATAAGGTCGGGTCCACTCCAGATCGCCAGCCAGCAACGCTCCCGGACCAGCCATGGGGACAGTGTTGTGACTTTCTCATCGACCACATCCTGTAACTGGATACCTGTATTAGCCAGTGAGCGCTTTTGTGGGGCGACCATGTCTTCGATTTCTTCTTTCCCCATGTCAGGATCACGCTCAAAAACGAAGCTGATTTTATGACCGCTGTTTTTATATGCCGTATTCAGGCTGTCACTCATGCTGGTGATCAGCGATTCCAGTGAACCTGGGCCAGTCTGGTCGGATGCTTCATCCATTTCCCTGAAAGCACCGCTGACTTCAAAGACAGAGATATATTCTCCACGCTTTGTGGCTGCAATATAGGGCGAATTCAGCCATGGGCGACGTTCACGATCCTGTCTGTCCAGACCAATTACGGTACGTAAATCGCAATACTCAACAAAACTGCTTGCGACAGAGAAACGGGATAGCGTGTTCAGACAGTCTTCGATAGTGAAGATTAAACGGTTTATGTTCATAGGTGAGGGAACTCCGGACTTACAGGAGGGAGGTTTGTGCAGTTTGATTTTTTTAATGCCACCCCGCGCTGGAGTGGCATGAAGAAAAATCAATCAACGTATTCTTTTTTGATGAATGAATCTGGTGTCAGAATCAGGGCAATCCCGTTCATTTTTTCACGCAGGGGCGAACGACCGGAAGGTGGATAGCGACGAAAAACGTCAGCGAAATCGGCCGGGCGGAAACTGCGGAATTTATCCTCAACCGCCAGTCTGTTTTGCATCAGTGCAGAGAGCGCTTCCCGTCCCCGCCGGACCCGGAACTTATCATTACTGAAAACTTCCTGTAATGAACGACGGTTAAGGGCCACGACCGTGGATGGATGAAGGTCGGGTAGCCACACCATAACGCCCTGTGCTGCGGCATAACCATTCAGTGAATGCCAGGCGTGGCAGAAAGCACATAAGCTGTAAGGCGGACCGTCTTCATGAAACAGTTCCTGCTCTTTCTCTGACAACGACTCTGTACTGGTGATTTCAGCTTTCTGTACATGGCGGAGTGAAAGACGTCTGGCAGACAGACGGGCCTGCTCAAGCGCCCGTTCAGCGGCTTTTACTGCCGTGTTGTACTTTTCCTTTTCGCCGGTTGCGACTGGTTCACCACGCTTTTTTAACTTATCCAGATGTTCTGTGGCCTTATTAAGACGAACTCGTGTGTCACTGATTGTGTCGGTAAGCTGTCTGAGTGGCCATGAGTCATCCAGTCTGAAACGGTGCCTGACGTTTTGCCGGCAGCAGATACATCGACCGGGCGTTGTTAATTCCGGTTCCGGTAACAGTGGCTCCTGTGTATGAACCACATCAATTTCTGGAAAGGGATACAACCACAAGTCTTTAATGCTGTGTTGCATGAGCAGGCTCCGTACTGGTGTAACGTTTCACGGCTTCCAGAATGATGTTTGCGATTTCATCGGAACAGCATTCTGCAAAAATGAATTCCTGATCGTCCCGACTGTCGTGGGCAATCACATTGCCGTTTTCTGTTCGTCGTAACGTTATGTGCTCCGGGCTCCAGGCAGACATATGTGCCTCCTTGTATTGCCGAACAGGAAGGGCACCGGATAAATGCCAGTGCCCTGGACAGGATTAGCCAATGGAAATTGAGGAAATCCCCAACTGTTTCTGGCTGCGACTCATCATTTCAGGTCCGGCGGCAAGTAGCGCCCCAATGACGATAGATAGAATGCAACCAGCCAGTCCCATCCCCCCTTGTTTCCCAACTTTTTTCAGCCCAATCAGGCCCCCGAGAAACGCAATTACGCCGATGAACTGCGCAATAGTCAGTGATGATGACTGTGCTGTTTTGGCACCTTGTTCGACATTGCGAACCATATCGGCAAGATCTCCATCGGCAAGAACGGCTTTGGGCAGCAACATCATGGGAATGAGCAGCAGGAACTTAGTCAGTTTGCTCCGGCATGACATTACAAACAGTTGTGCGTGGATAAATGCGGCGTACAGACGGGCCGCTACGACACGAATACGTGACATAGTTTCTCCTTAAATGGATATATCAGTGGTTTATATGAAGGTGAAAAAAATCAGAAGACGATTCCAATGCTTGCCAGCAGGGCATTGAGGACACGATCGATAAAGACCAGCAGGACGCCGGCAATAAATTTGACGTTTCCCTTACTGACGGATTCACTGGCACTCAGTGCGGTATGTCCATCGAGTCCGGCCTTGCGCCAGATGGATATCCCGTTCATGACAAATCCCACACCGGCCAGCTTGGCCAGCGACAGAACTGCATTTGCTGCGCCAGCAGCAGCGCCAAACGTCTGAGGTTGCACATATGCAATCGGGCCAAATGAGTCAGCCCTGAATCCCATTTGTACGCCTCCGGCGTTAATCATTGCCGGGAGTGATACGAGCATGCAGCTGGTTAACATCCCCGCAATAAATTTTCCGGGAGACATTTTTACCGGACCGGCTGAACGGGCGCGGGCAAACAGGGTAATCATGCTGATCACCCCGATGAATTCTCCCCAGGTAAACAGGAAATCCATTCCGGCACTGAAAATACTGCTGGCAAAGTTCTCAATGGCGGTCAGGGCATCCATGTTCATCAGCGTAACGTCCCTGCACTGGTGATGATGGTCCGGGTAGTCGGATCAATCCGCTGGATCACCACATTGCCCAGCGTCTGACCTTCTCTGACAGCCCAGGTACTACCCTGCCAGCGAATCCAGGCCATACCAGTTTCCATCGACATGATTTTCATTCCGTTAAGTACAGACGACGTTTTTTTCTTTGCTGGATGCGGTGTGGAAGAGGATTCAGTGACGCTTTTCTGTGTCATTATTCCGTTCAGGCGGCTCCGGATATCATCCAGCTGACGGCGCGTTTCCTGTGCGTATTCTTCATCCTTTTTTATGGCTTCGCCCAGCTTGTTAATGCTGTCGTGAAGCATATTCAGTGTTGCCTGAATTTTTTCATCGCGGTTATCCAGCTCTGTTTTTACATCCCGGGCAAGCTGGCTCATATCTTCTCCTGTCCGGACAGTCATAGCCTCAGTGGACTGAACGGAAGGTGATGATTCTTGTGTGGTTTGCCAGGTCTGTACGCCAGCATCCGCATCATTAAACGGAGGCATGCCTGTTTCCGATAGCGCTCTCAGGAACAGATACCATATGGCTGCGAGCAACACGACTGCACATAGCCCCCATGTTGCTACAGATATCCCCCAGACGGAACGTTTCCAGAAGGGGGCTGGTTTCTCTTCGGGTTCACCGAAGCTGCCGGTTTCATCTATTTCTGTTTCAGGTTTCATTATGGTGTCTCCGGTTGTTCATCATACCGACGTTGCATCACAGCTTTTTTTTGCTCCATGGCTGTCTGCATTCGTGCCTGCGAGCGTTGTTCCGCCTGTGATGTACGATTAACTGAAGGGGAAATGCCACTGGAAAGGGAAGATGACCTGGCGTCGTTTGTCATTACCGGGTCAACAAACAGAATTGATACGACTTCATGCTGATACACTTCTACCTGTTTATAGGGCTCACTTTCTGCCTGGCGGGTTAATATCTGACTTCCTCTTTCCGCCATACCACCGGCAATAACGCCCGCAACAGCTTCACCACTGGGCATTCCCACGCGTCCGGTAACCGTGCCATAGTTACCCTGAATAACCTGCGTGTTGGCATCTTTATAAAGTGTGCCAATACTGCCCACACCTCCTAACACTGACGGCAGAATGATATGTTTAAACCAGCGTGTATTCACATTGCTGGCCACGGATGACATCAGGTTGTCTTCCCGTTGTGCATATGCATTGACCTTAAGGTCCATGCCGTTCCAGCTCATCCGGTCGAAATGGATCTCCACTCCGTTACCCACCAGTTTGACTCCCGGACTGAACAGCGTTGCCCCTGCCCAGGGGCCAGCGGGAATGGTTGCGATAACCTTGGATGACGGGTTATCAGAATCCACTGCAGTATCAATATATGCCGGTATACGGGTCAGAGCAGGTATCAGTTGTATCCCTTTTTCTGCTACAGGCGTGGACAGGCTGGCATTCTGTAATGCGAATTGCTGCGTACCATTCTGCCCTGTTGTTTCTGCCGGAGATTTATTCCACATAGTCGTTGCTATGGTTGGTGTACTACCGGCAGGATGCTGATCTTTTATTCTTACAATCAGCTTTTGCAGCCGCTCCATACGCTTTTCACTGGCTGCTCGATCCTCCTGTGGTGTGCCGGAAGCCTGGCGATGAGCATAGTTTTCCGGTTTTGCTGCAGGCTGTTGTTGCTTTTCCGGAGTGTCCGGAATATCAAGCCCCTGTGGAAGACTGGCAATGAACGTCTGATTATTGCGGGCTGCAGCTGCGGCCCCTCGTTCATTATCCGCTCTTAACAGTTCACGATAATGAGGCGTTTCGGTAACGCTGCGCGTTCCGCCGCTTGCTGCACTGTTAATGTTCACGGCTGACTGCATATCGCTGTTACTCCCTGATAGTTTGGAAAACGCGATATAGCCGCCGCCAAATAAGATGATGCTGCCCAGTCCAAGCAGGGCAGCCAGTTTCTTTCCGGATTTACCGGCATCCTGTTCAGCACTCATGATTACTCCAGTTCTGGTGTCACGTGAACGGACTGGCCATTCACAGAGAAAGTCAGTAGTGGGGTGACGGGAAGCTTCCAGAGATGAGTTCCGTCGGCGGAGGACAAGGTCTGTTCAAATTCATCGCGCAACATCGCCCGGGAACGAACCAGAAGGTCATCGCCGTGTTGCCAGATCGTTGTATCCGGGACATTACCTGTGAATTTCAGCCTCTTAACTGAAGGGTCCCGGGGAGGAATACCATCAAGAAATGCCTGTAATGTTGCATCATGCAGGGCGATTTTATCCGTCGGGATGGAGACAACCGGGCTGGTTGGTCCCTGCCGTGGTATTCGCAGATCCAGACGACTGTCCATTTCCTGACTGGATGACGGCGTATCTGTTTCGCCACTGGTTACGTTCAGGATGACCGGTACCGACAGACCTTTCAGGTAGACAGAAATGTTTCCGGATGCCCATGGCCGCAATGGTGTGATTGTCACCATGTTCCCGTTGTACTGCACATCAAAGAGTTTTGGTGCCGCGTTATAAGGAGGATCGGATTGTGGCCATGGTGAACCGTTGATATCGGTAAATGTCACCACGCTCAGGTTGTTCATGGCTGTGCGAACAAGAGGAAGGCTGGCACCGGGGGACAGATTAACTGTCAGAGAGCTGATACGGGGTACAACACTGGTGATGGGCGCATTGATGGCCCGCTCGTTATCCGCCATGAGACTGCGTAGTGAGCGAATTTCATCGGCGGAGAGCTCAGAATCAAGTCTTGCCGCATCCTGTACCAGCGGGCTGGCCTGCCCGGGGGCAGGCAGCTCACCTTTTACCAGTGTTGCCGGAACACCTCCGGTGTTTTGGGAGGCATTCTGAACGTGATCGCTGGCAGAATTTGTCGTTTGTGGTGTGCGTGCGTTCTGCCATCCTGCGTTATCGGCAGACGTGGCGGCGCTGCACACCAGGAGCAGTGTGCTCAGTAAATAACGTGATTGCATATTACTTATCTCAGGAGTTCGGTCCGGCGTTACGGGAGATCATCTGCCGGATTTCCATACCGGATGGTTTCAGTCTGGGGTCAACACGCTGGATGGTGATTTCGAAAACAAAAGACTGTTCTGGCTTGCTGGTTGTCTGGCCGACCAGACGCATACGGACAGGATACTGGAATGTCCAGAACCATACGCCGTCGGACATTTGTCCCTGTCGTACCAGAACGCCAGCACCTGTCGTGGCGGTCAGATTCATCTTCTCTTTCTTGATCGTCTCCAGAATGTTAGATGCCTGTAATGCATTCACATATCCGACAAAACCTTCGTCAGAAAAACGCGGAGACAGGGAGGAGATCTGTGAACGATAGTGCACAAAATCCAGGTTGAATGCGGTCGCCAGTGCCTGGCTGCCAAAGGCCATTGCATCATTCTGACTCCATGCTGGCTGACTTGTTGGTGCCAGCCTGACCAGACGACCATTGTCTGTAGCGAAATATTCGCGCTCCACATTCGTTGAGTGCCAGTACTGAATGGCGTTACCAGTAATACTGATAAGAAGACATGTGCCCGTACATAAAAGCGCTTTTATCAGCGCAGGGACATTATTTGCCCGCTGTTCTGACTGCTTCATAGCCCTGATTGTGCTCTTCAGTATTTCCGGGTCAGGTGCCGGATGTGATGGCGAGGATGGCTCGGTATTTTCGGTCATAGGTTGTAGTCCTTCCAGGGATCAATATTCCCCGGCAGCTTTTCATTCACCTTGTCCACGACCGCGTCGCAGACCTGGTTTTCCAGCTGCGACAGAATGTCGTCAAGGCTGGGGAACTGGGGGAGGTTTATGCTGATTTTTTTGATTCGTGACAGACAGGACTGCAGGGATGAGGAAACATCGTTTTCACGTTGTGACCATGCATCCGCAGCTGCACGTGCTCGCTCATATCCTGTATTACTACCGGCCTGTGCCGCGCTACCCGCACGACAGGTTGCAGCACTTGCCGTGGATGAAATCAGGATAAGGCCGAGCACGGCAACCAGAGACTTATGCATGTTCATATGGCTTCCTTACCGGCTCATCGGCCGGGGCTGTGGGAGAGATCCTGATGCAGAGTTTTTTCCTGCCTGTCCTCCGGCTTTTGGCTGTTGGACCACTGCTGCCATGACTGCTCGAAGCCCAGGTTCCGGTACAACGCATCAGGTTGTTTTTCCGGCGTGTAGACAGCAGCAAAAAGCGGTTCTTCCCGGGTTTTCAGATGAAACTGCATAAGCTCCGGTGCGGGGCGATTCGTGCTGTCAGCATCGTGGTTTACCGCTTCACCATAACCTGCAAAGCGTAAACCTTTGTCGGTCAGCGCATTGATAACCAGCTGACTGTTGTCGGCTGATGGGGTGGCCAGTGCCGGATACAATGTGCCGTTCAGCCGGACCACACCCTGCAGATGTTCATCGGCACTCTGGACAAGTAGCAGGTTGAGTTCACGCGTATCCTTATCCACTGATCCCAGAACAGGTGTCAGCTTGTCAGGGGCTGCGCTGGTTATTTCTGTTACCTGATTTGCGTTCTGTGGCGCGGAGACCGGATGTCGGTCTTCACCGATAAACAGATGTGAGCCGACGTTTTCTGGCATACGTAACGCTTTCATCTCTTCGGGCCACCCCTGGCTGATTTGCGCAGCCACTTTCATAAAGGTTTCGACCGGAATCGCCTGAATACGCTGACCTTTATCCGGATTATCATGTGATACCGAGATCCCGTTGGTAACTGACTCCATGGACCACTTATTCCGGAAACGTGCTTTTTGCTCTCCCGGGAGGATGAATTGTTCGCGGTTCTGAAGTGTCAGTGTCACCACGTCACCTTTCTGATGGTTTTTGACCAGACTTCCCAGTTGTTCCCCCCAGTAGAGTTTGCTGCCACTGCGGTTTTTAAGCTCAACAAAGAAACTCTCTCCTTTGCCGGGTGCATATTCAGCACGACCAAAATTGTGCAGTACGGCAGTCACGCTCTCTCCCGGGCGAAGTTTTCCTGGTGGTTCTTCACCTGGTGCTGCATCTGCCGTTTTGCCTGGTTCAGCCGGTGATGATGCAGGAGCGGTGCTGACGGTTGATGCTTCAGGGGCAGCAGGAGACGCCGGGGATTGTGTGGCTTCTTTTTCCTGAACGGGGTCAGGGACAGCCGGTTGTTCAGGGATATTCCGGTTAAGTTCCGGTGTTGGCTGATGGGTGACAACAGCATCCTTACTGACAGCCATTTCCTTGCGTAATTTTTCTAGTTCAGCCCGTTGATCTGGCAATTTCATCCGGACATCGATGTTGTGCTCGATAATCAACTGCATTGCTTTTTGCTTAAAGGCATCACTGCCCGTCAGCTCTATGACGCCCCCATAAAATTTGGTGGCCACAGCAAGTGCGGCCAGAACGCTGCGATCGTCATTGCTGGCACCGTTGACCATTTCCAGTCGGTTTACCCGGTCAATGAAGGCAGGTTTGCCATCCAGTTTGTACAGGACGGTTCTGTCTGCTCGTTTTTCCCAGTCAAGCTCTTTAAGAATTTCGTCCATGTTGAGCGATATCGGTGCATCAGAACGTTCCGGGGCGTAGACAATACTGTCAGGTATCGGTGGAGTCGTCGTGGTTTCCGCTGAGGGCGTGGGATCACTGTTCTCATGCGCCTGTGAATCCGTTTTTTTACGCGTAAAAAGGCCACGCGCTTTGTCGAGAAACGATGAAGTATTATCAGAAGGTGATGTGCTCTGAACAGGTTGCTGCGGAGTGGGTTCATCCCGGACAGCCGGTTCTATAGTGGCTGTTGTGGCCTGAAGTTCTGACTCATCTGCCTGAACGTGGCCTGTGTCCGGTTGCGACGGCATATCACTGTTTTCCTGCAGATGCTCAGGATTTTCATTGTTCATCAGCTCCTGATATGCGCTGTAGTCTTCGTATTCTTCGGGGCCATCTGACTCAGGAAGGAACGGCTCTGGCTGAAGGGGAATGTCTTCAGTTACATGGCTGACCGCCTCTTCCCGGGGAGTATCCGGGGATATTCCGGTGCTTTGTTTGTCATCAGGCTCCGTCATCACGGTCATTTCCTCTTTGACTGCATCAGGGGAAGGTGATGGCTCGGCTGATTCATTCATGGTTTCAGATGAGGGACTGTCTTCAGGGGATGCGGTGGTGGCAGCAGGGGCCGGTATTTCAGGTGAAGTGCCGGATTCCTGTTGTGACTCGTTTTTTTCCGGTTGTGACAGTTCGGCTTCAAATTCACGCCAGTCTTTATCTGTGGCCACCGAGACAACTTTTTCCGGAGGTTCCGCCGGATGAGCGGGTTCATCAGGGGCAGACGCCGTTGTACTTTCCGGGGACGCCGGTGATTCTGCAGGGGAGTCCTGAACTACAGAGCTTTCCGTTTGCGCCTGAACGTTATCAGCGTGCCGCTCATCTTTGCCGTTATTTTCAGTGGCGTGACTGGTAAATGACTGTGTTTCATCATCAATGTTACTGCTGGAAGCAGCTGGTTGTTCCTGCTGCGTGGCGGACGGCAGAGAAGGTCCCTGGTCATGGCTGTGCCCTGTATCGGGTGATGTTTCAGGATATTCTGTCGGAGTCATGGTTTTTTCCTCAGTGTGGACCGGTGTAAAAACGAGGTTGCCTATCACCAGTGCCTCGCGCATTTCCGGGGTGTTACTGTTGGGGGTGGAAACCCCGATGTGTTCTAACTGGGCGTTGATGACATGCTGAAAAGCGGCCCGTCCCCGGCTTGCGTCCAGGTCATTGAAATCGGTCAGCCCCTGCGCTTTTTCGGCATCGGTGAACGCAGGAAAGATGACCGATCCTCCTGTCAGTTCTGCGGCTTTTGTTGCACTGACGATACCTTTGTTAACCTGGCGTGCATGATCGTTATCGGCACAGAAGATAAAGGGGCTTTGCTTCCACAATTGCCGGACATTTTCTGCTATGGAAATCATGTTGCCGGCATCCACGGTCATCAGCACCGGAAGCCCGGTTGCTTCGTGCAGGGAGGCCGCAGTGGCGTAGCCCTCGGCAAACAGTATTGGCTGGCCGTTGCGTGGTGTACCCAGCGCAAACCAGTTACCGGTTTTCTCAGAATCTTTCAGGATGCGGGCATCTTTCCCGCCAGTGACCGGAATACGCTGGTAAGAGCGTATCGCGCCGTTACGGTTACTGAAGGGAATAACCAGTTCATTCTGGTTGTTGATTCGTACACCTGGAGCAGCCTGAATGCCTTTTCGTGTCAGGTATTCATGTGCTGTGGCCTGCGGCCATTTGTTGACATAGCGGCGGGCATACGCTGCCTGTCTGTTGTACTGTGCTTTCAGTTCCCGTTCAGCGTCTTCCTTGCGTTGCAGCGAATACGCCTTCAGGTGAAGCTTTGCCTGTGGATCGGTTTGTTTACCGCCGGAAAATACCCATTTGGTGGGACTGTTATCGTTGCTGCGGTAATCCCGATACCAGCCAGAAGGGCGTCCGTCCAGAAAGGCTTTGTATGCACCACTTTTTTCTCCTTTCCGATCTTCTGTTGTGGATACACGGTGAATTTTGCCATCCATGACAGGAAGTTCATTCAGTACCAGTCCTGCTTCTTCCAGTTTCTGGGCAAATTCGCTGACGGGATCAGCTGCATCTGTTGAGATTTCGTGTGGTCGTGGACGCCATCGGTCCAGTAATGACAGATCTGCACCCGGGCGGGCAAACCAGAGTTTGTGCTCCTTGTCCCAGATGACGGGGCTACGTCCTTCCATCAAAGGATGTGCTTTTTTGAGATCTTCTATTTCATCTGCAGGCACGGCAAGCCAGGTGCGATAGCGGGATACAGACGGCATGAGTGCTTCTCCTGAAAAAAGACGGAAAAAAACCACCGCCGGAAGCCGGGGGTGGCTGGGGGGATAGAAAATCGGGGGAGAAATGTTTGTCAGGGTCTCCAGTCTGTACCCTTATTCCAGCGATCCTGCCAGTGTTCAAGATATTGTGCGGCTACATCCGGCATATTCTTAAGCACAACGACATTCTCTGAATTCTTGCGTGAAGCAGCACGAGAGAAGTTATAGGAGCCGGTTTCAACCGTGTTTCCGTCAACTATGATGACTTTGTCGTGATGGATGGGGAAGGCATCTACAGTCCGGAGAGGAATGTCCAGCAGGTTGATATATTTCATCGCTTCCTGACTTGCCCGGTTCGTATTCCCCTTGTCATCAACAACAATACGGACGTCCACTCCGCGTTTTTTCGCTTTTGCCAGCGCATGCATTACATCCGGGTCGGTGAAGGAATATGCCATCATCCTGATGGAGCTTTCCGCACTGTTGATTGTGTCAAGCACCAGAGCGGATGCGCTTCCTTCAGGAGAAAAGCCGACCTTCACGGATGGCGTGTCGATCATTGCAAACGATGGTGTCGTGAACAGTAACGGGCATGCCAGTAGCGATACCCGGAGCAGAGTAACGATAGTTTTTTTACCTGACATAAAGACTCCAGAATTTAATCGAGGCCAGTCCAGTCTCGTGGTGATTCCGTATGGTGGCGATACCACCATGGACGACCGGAGGCGATGGCCCCTCTCAGAATGCTGAAAATGCGAGTACAGATCGTCCTGACAGTCCAGCCTGAACGGTCGAGAATAACGAAAAATAAAATGATGCCGGTGCAAATCCAGAAGGTTGTTTTGGAGGGAAAGGGGCATATAAACAGATAAATCATGGTGAACGGCAGAGGTACGCCCTGGATGTTGACTGGCGGTGTTGCATATCGCCAGAAACCTTCTCTTTTCATGACCGTAACTCCCCTGGCGGGATAAAAAGAATCGCTTCTCTTCGGTCAACTTCATTCCGGATATACATTTCCAGAATCTGGTCCCGGATACGGCGCTTCTCCTGCCGGATTATGGCATCAATGTGATGCCCCCACTCTGCATGCGGCATTCCGGAAAGATTGTCGCGAAGCTCATCGTTAATGACGATATATTCCCGGACGGCTTTACGACCACCGTCATTTGTTCTGACCAGAACCTGAACCAGAATGAACTGCAACAGTGACAGGACAGCCCAGGCCATCGAATCCCTGATGACAGGGGGAAACAGCCCAAGAATACGTGCCAGCGTTTCACCAGGAGATTTTGTATGCATGGTGCTCAGGCAGTAATGTCCGGTGTTGCCTGCCTGTACCGCTGCGTCGGCGGTTTCGTTATCCCTGATCTCACCAACACCGATAATTTCGGGATTACGTCGTACAGCAGAACGCAGTCCGGCAGCAAAACTGACCACATCACGCCCGATTTCTGCCTGATGCGGTGGGAGCAGATCGTTTTCATTTCCCAGGATATATTCCACCGGGTCTTCATATGTCACGATTTTGGCGTTGGGATAATTCTTCTTAATGTAACAGTACAGTGCTGCACACAGCGTTGATTTTCCTGACCCTGTTTCACCACATACAAATCCCAGACCGCTTTTGCAGACCATTGCTTCAAGCAGGTCTGGTTCAATGTTCATGGAGAGAATGTCCGGTATTTCTGTCGGGATGACACGCATGGTTATTGAGATTGCTTTCTCCTCCGCACCAGATGTGCCCTGAATGAGGTGAGAGCGTAACCGGATGCGTTCTCCGCGTTTAAGACCATAGCGCCCGGATGCATCCCCGTTAATCTGTATCGTCCTGTCAACCGGATTGCCTGCCAGAACGCGGGGAATGACTTCCCGACCGAACAGTGCATCAATCAGGGAGGACATGAGTGTGGTTGGTAACGTTGCACTGGAACAACGCACCCGTCGGCCAAAGCGACTGACAGATACAGGTGACCCGCCGGTCAGATCCACATCACTGACTTTATGTGCGGCACACCAGACAAAGAAATGCCGTAGTTCATCTGCAGTGAAACGCTGAAACGGAAAAAGACCAAACTCATCAGGAATATTCATCGGGAGCCTCCTTCAGTGCCTATAAGCGGACGCCAGTGAGATTTCTGAAGATTGAATTCCGCATGATTTTTAAGGCGACGAACACGATCTCCAGTGACCAGTTTTTTCCCGTCACCTGTAACGGTTTGCATTTGATCAGAAACATCCGGACGGGTGATCATGCCCTGACGCCAGAGAAGTGAGTACAGCATCATGCCCCGGTAATCACGGGTGAGGGTTTTCTGGTTGGCTTCAAGCGTCAGGTCGGCGTTTTGTCTTCCTTCCTGCCATCCCTGCCGTAATGCGGTTTCCCACACTTTTCGTTGCACACTGTCTTCTGGAACGACGCTGCCTTCTGTACCCGGAGTGGCTGTTGTTGAAAGCCCCCGGAGAAGCCAGTCACGCCAGCCCGGTGGATTGCTGACAAAGCGTTCAGGGCGAATGATGCTCCAGACCCGGGAAGAGGTCCGGATTTGATCTGGCGTGATATGAGCTACGTCCTGTGCTTCATCAATAACCGGTGGTAGCCAGCCTTCCGGGCTAATCAGTGGCCGGAAATCGTATAAGGCATTAAGTGTGCTTTCCCGGGCGTTGAGCGCCTGAATCAGCTCCCATGAACGCTGAGCCTTGCCACCACGAAATCCAAGCGTTTTACCTGCGTCGGTCAGCATTTTCCAGCGTGTTTCTGACAGACTATCCGGCTTTTCACTTCGTGGTTTAAGCCATGCGTTAATGTCAGGTGGTGGCGTATTGACACCACCTGGCGAGATGGTAGGGGAAGAAGAACAACCAGTAAGCAGTATTACTGGCAAAATGAGAGAGGTGAGTGCTTTCATTTTTTCCGGTTCTCCGTCTGCATGAAGCTGACCTGTAACAGGCCCGGATATTGATGGATTGTTGCTCTCCAGGCAGTCTGGGCTTCAATAAGTCTCAACGTATTGGAAAACGTCATATCCCGGACGTGAAGGTTGACTGGTAACGGCAGGCGGACACCATTGTAGTTAAACTGCATCCCCCTGACTCTGGCCAGTTCGTTCAGTAATTCAATTGCATCACCTTCCCAGTCAAAGGAAAGGCGATCGCTGTTAGCTGTCAGAATATGAGACCCCGTTGAAACCGGAAGTTGGCCGGAAAACACACCTTTGTCCCATAATGTGTACTGAGTGTGCCGGGTAACCGCCACATCAGAGGCAGCACCGTAGTTACGCGGAACAGGAGTATGCTGAGAAGGGGAGTTGCAGCCAGCCAGAAAAAGGGCGGCAAGACACCCCGCAGGTATAATACGGTTCATAATAATTCCTGAGCAGTTAAATCAGAATGGGATATACCGGTGCTCCGGTACAGACAGGATGATGTTTGTTTCCGGTTATACTTGCGTTACCGGAAATAAATGCCAGTGTGGCCAGGTAAATAGCCTCATAGTTTACTGAAGGTGATTATTCCTGATACTGGCTGGTTGATGTGTCGTCAGACATAAAACGAATATGAGCGTAATCTTTAACGCTCCGCGCCGAATCGATCCATGATGGATGACTCGACGATTTATGAATCGAACGTACCGGCGCTTGTCCCTGAAACAGTTCCCGGCCCTCGTCCGGATAACCTGCAATTCAGACAGGCACATGTGCCCGTACACTCTTGTATCTTACTGAGTATATCAGAATTTATGTAAATTCAAATATCCTCTATGCCTCTTTGTTGTATTTTCCGTCAAGTATGAGCCGGGTGCCATCGTAATGCATGATCAGGGCATCAAGGTACGCCGGTTTGAATTTCTTGCCGAGCCTATCTCTGGCCAGAAATGATAAACAATGATTATGTGTCATTATTACTATGTTCCTTTTATGAGATTCTCTTGCGATTGATTCAAGCGTCTTATAAAGATCATTATTGCAGTCTGATAAACTGTCCATAACGACGGGTTCTTTACCGGAGAAGAATTTTGCAGTTTGTATGGTTCTTACCGCATTGCTGGAGTAAATATCATATTCACTGAAGATTGTTGCGAACTTAATACCTTCCTGCTGTGCTTTCTCTGTACCGGTAATAGTGATTCCGCTTTTATCCGAATAGCAGGGCATATCTGAACGGTCGCAACGTTCTCCATGGCGGAAAAGGAAAATAACGGTGTTATCAGCATTAATTTCTTTTGCCTGTTCCAGGGTGATATCGGGAAGCGAGCTTTTTGCTTTTGTCACTGCCGCTACCAGGAAAACAGAAAATAAAAGAATGAATGCTGTTTTTGAATAAGAAGAACGTGGTTTCATCATGTTATTTAAACTGAATATAAAAATACCCCCGGGTTTAGTGCCGGGGGCGGGGACAGTAATCAGAAAGTGAACTGAAGTTGTGCCATTGCACCGTAATCGTGGTCAGTTCCTACCAGGCCGGAAACATCGATATGTACGACGTCAAATGGAGAGATACCAACGCCAGCGGTGAAGGCGCTTCCGGAGTTTGATGCCATGTTCTGACGATAACCGGCACGCAATTGCGCCCATTTCCATGCGTTAAATTCAGCACCAACACTTGCAAACTGACGTTTGCTGTCAGAAGTGAAGCCACTGGCAGGAGTCAGATCAATGTCAAGAGCAGTGGTAAACAGGTCATTGTGCCAGGATACACCGGCGGTTGCCTGCGGACGAACTTTGAAGGTTTCTTTAAAGCCATTGACGACTTTAGTATCAATACTGCGTGGAATGATGTTCTGGGCAACAAGACCGACAGTCCAGTTGTCATTCAGGTCTGTATAAGCACCAATATCGGCGTTGAATCCGTTTTTCGTGTTGTGGTACTTGTCACCGCCAAAATCGTCTTTGTCGTAATCACGAACCGTTACGTTGTAGTTAAACAGGTCCACACGCTGATATTTTGGTGTGACGCCAAGAGACCATTTTTGTCCGGCCGTTTCCAGTTCTTTGGCAAATGAAATTCCGACGTCGGTAATTACAGCTGCACGCCCGAATGCGCGTGAGGTCAGGGCATTCTTATCGACGTCGGTAATTGTTCCATTGGCAACTTTGTCCAGATAATCCAGGTCTGCATCGTTTACTTTTCCGTTTACGCTGACAGTTCCGTAAGACTTGACCATAAGGGCAAACGGCAGAGTGTCATTTGCCATGGCTGCTACAGCTGATACACCTACCTGAGCATCTGCATTGATATTGCGGAACTCCTGCAGACGATGTTTAAGATTTGCCGCTGCCTGTTGTACGCCATGCTGGTTATCTACAGCACTGTCAAACAAATCCCAGTCATCTTTAACATCATCAGCTTTATTTGATACATCATCAGGATCAGCAACTTGTGCCCCAACAGACGGCAGAAGAAGGCTGAAATCATCATTGCTGTTGTGCTTTGTCAGTAAAGCCGGGTTTGCCAGAGGTGCCACACCATAATGGGAAGATGCTACCCCGGTGCCACCCATTGCATCGTTACGTGCTTCAAAATATGACGTCGCTGCTGCAGCGTTAAAGGAAAATAATACAGCAGATGCAATGATGGTGCGGGTAATATGATTTTTCTTCATCATTTAATTTCCTGTTTATCAGAATTTAGACAAAACAACGCTATGACACGGATGTGCCGTAATTTTTTACTTTTGTACTATCTGGTATTTACCAGGGTAATAAAGACGTATTAAATAAGCTAACAGGTAGTATTTGACCTGTAATAAGGTTCCCGGCAAGGCCAGGTCTCAACGTGACGCGTCGCAAAGACATTGTTGTATTCTGCCTGGTTGTATATTCAGTTAACCATTTTCTTTTTTCATCGTTCAGAAGTGTTGGTGATAATGATAGTGCCGGATATATTACAGAACCATTTGTTTCTTTTTTCTGTCTCAATATTACCCCGCAATATTCTCTTTTCGTGTTTCCTGCGAAGGGGAAACTATGCCAGAAAATAACTTCAGTGTTGCTGCTATCATTAATAAGCATTCTGAAATTATCAGCAGTATCTGGCCATTCACCGGACAACGCTATCGGATAGTTTTCATGGCCATTCAGCCAGTCCGGATTGAGATTAAAACATTCAGCAAGATGTTCGAGAGCGTCAGCTGAAAGATAGTCTGCAAGTCTGGCCGGGTCCTGTATAACCGTGGAGCGGATATTCCATGGCGACAGCAATGTTGCCAGTAATGGCGCATTTATATCATGCGACAGCATGATGTATTCAATTCTGCTTATTATGTTTCCTGTGGTGTTATCCGCAGGCATAAACATATTATGAAGAGCATCCTCAAGCAGGATTCGGGTTAAATCAGCGGTGGATATGGCTAATTGTTCGCTCATTATCCCCAGAACTTCTCTTACCCCTTGTGGGTAACGGACCTGCAGAGGTGTCGGGTTTATCTGACGACCGTTGATGAGTTTTTCGCCGATTGCTTTTTTGTCCAGCGAGAGCATCATTCGGGCCGCAATACCGGTCGTATTCAGTCTCATTGTTCCTCCGACTGAAAAAGTCTTTTCAGCTCATGTGGTTATTGTATCTTCGGTGTTTTTTCTGGTGAAACGAATAATTTCGATCATGCAGATCGAATGTGTTTGGCGAGTTGTTGCAACTCACCTTTCTGTATGTGTTTTGAATGATGTTTACAGCGGGGTGCTGCCCGGGTTCAGAGGGCAAATCATAATGTAGTCAGGGTCGTTAACAGGTAACGCTCCGGGAGATGAGACACGTTCGCCACAAAAGGCGCTCACCTGGTAAAACTCGACCAGTGGTTTGCCAGTTCGAAAACGTGCCATTGTTGTGGTTACAAAATGCCGGAAATGCCACTTCATAAACGCATCTGGCGATGCCCTGAGTGTGGAGCAGAGCACGACCGCGATATCAATGCGGCACTCAACATCCGGCAAAAAGGAATACTGGAACTAAAGGCGGCGGGACTCGTCGTCTCTACCCATGGAGGCCAGCGTAAATCCGTCGCACAGACGGTTGCGGCCTGAGAAGTGGGAAGCCTCGCCCGACAGGGCGGGGAGCAGTCACTATTTGGATATCAAACTTAATTGAGCGTTACACACGACGCAATACAACCTGTCTTATGCTCGTATTTGTACCATTTGCGTGAACCTGCTGGGCTCTCAACTACCTGGCAGTAGTGGGCATCCTCTGCGTTGCCCATTCTGGCAATGGCACAGAAGTCGAATTGCCCCAGATAACCTGTGGTGGAAAGCTGAGTAACTTTGAGTTTTCCACCTATTGTCCGCCACGTACCGGATTGGCACGAAAGTATTGTCCCTTTGCTGTCGCGGCCTACAAGTCCATCTGGTGAACACTTTGTATTTGCTACGGCTGTTTTATCCAGCTGTAAATACTCACCTGTGGAAAGGCGACCGTCAGACCGGACTGTCCCCCCACTGACTTTTCCTCCTTTGATTTCCCCTGTGGTTATAATTCCTTTACCACCGACTGCGCGTATCCACTGGCTGTCTGTCATCGTAAAACCGCCACCATAGGTGATGTTCTTCCAGCCTTTATCATTTTTGGTGATTAACCAGCCGTTTTCGCTTGTAACATCACCTTTCAGTGTTGCACTTTGTCCATTGATGTTTCCTGCATTGTTCAGGTTGTTCCCTCCCATATTGATGGCCGTGTTCATCTGGTTCAGCTCCGGTCGTCCCGGTACCTGAAAGCGATACAGGCGATCGCTTTCCTGCAGGTCATCACCCATCATTACGATGGCGATGTGCCCGCCATTGCAGCTGAGTCCATAGTCGCCGGGTTTATCTGTCCATCCACCAAAAACACCGGTTGCTGTGCCATTTTTTCCTATAAATCCGCCCAGACCGGGGAGCAGGCTGGCGATACTGCGCAGGGCATCGTCTTTGATATTCTCCCCTCCGGTGGAGCAGGTCAGGGCCTCCAGACGACCGGTACTCGTATTACGACGGATGCCGGTGGTATAACTCTGCCCAAAGGGCGAGCGGTTAAGACCCTTCAGATATCCTTTCCGGATTAACTCATCCGCCGTGAAGGTGGCAGGAAGCGTTCCACTATGCAGGCGGGCATTGTTATCGGCGATGTAGGTCCTGGCTGCAGTATTGTAGGCATCTGCATGAAATGCGGCGCTCTGGTTGCGCATTTCATTCAGGTAGTCTTCAATGTAAGACCAGAACAGCGGCATGAGCAGGCTGATGACAACCAGTCCCCCCAGAATTTCAAGAAGTGCAAAACCTTTATCGTTGTCTTTTTGCATAGTCGTTCCCTCCGGTATTACCAAAGGCCACCGGGATAAAAAGTAAATGCGTACTGTGATGCGCAGAGAAACGGCCCAAAGGGAAGTTCTCTGGTAATGCGTTGTTGTCTGTTACACCGCAGATAAAGTAAGGCTCCGCCTGCTGCCGTCGCGACAATCCAGGGGATGTCTCCCGGCGGGGACCAGATGGCAATACCGGCAATCAGAAAAACATCGCCCAGGCCTATGGTTTCTGTTTTCCTGCGGTAAGAGGTGTATTGCCTGAACAGAAGCAACAGCAGGAACCAGAACCCTGCACTGCACAGGCCTGTCAGCCAGTCTCCCTGCCAGAGACGAAATGCGCTGCCGCTTATCAGATACATGACGGTGAAGGGCCGGGGAAGACGGCAGGATGCAGCATCCGTCAGGGTCATCAGTGTCATACATCCGGTCATTATCGTCATAAACAGCACCCCGACAGCGCTGTCATTCTGATAAAGACGCAGGATAATGGCGGCAGCTGCAAGCATCCCGCTCATCAGCGCCAGCCCATGGTGAGGGGGGCGGGCATTCATCCGGGAGAGTCGATAGCGACTCATCTGAACGGCCAGACACTGTATTACCACGGTTATGGCGACCAGCAGTGCCGGGATCATCTGGAGCATGGCAGTTCTCCCGGACTAACGTCCCTGCATGTAAGCGCTGTAAATCTGCCGGGCGTATTTCATCCGGCGGTGAGTGTTACTTTTACTGAAGCCGGCGTTATAACTGCCGAGGCATTCCCAGTTTACGCCGCATCGCTGAAAATGCCGGGCGAGGATCCATGCTCCGGTCTGAATATTCAGGCAGACATTATTCAACAGATCTTTCTCACTCCGGATAATGCCCATTTTTTTCAGCCCGGGAATATGTGTGGAGTTAATCTGCATTATCCCGTAATCGGTACTGATAATTTTTCCTCTGTCATTCCTGTTATGATTAATGGCCCGGGGATTCAGACTGCTTTCCCTGCGGGCAATAATTTTGAGTAATCCTGGATCAATGGAATAACGTTTTCCGGCGGTAATAAAACAACGATCATATTGTTTGTCCTGTGGGGATGCCTGTGCGGAAGGAAGTGAGCATAACAGTGAAAAAATCACTGTCAGGATAAATAACCTGTTCATACAGTGACCTTAAATAAAGCGCCCGGGCGGGCGCTGATGAATGATTAACTGTTGGTTTCCAGTTTGATAGTAGTTTTATCTGCGTTACATACTGTAGACGGGTCAACTTGATTCGTCACATTGCCGTTGATTTTTGTAAACATGGATGAACTGCGCAGGCTGGTGACCAGATCAATACAGTTTTTCTTCGGCACATTGCTGGATTCAATAACGTAGGAGTATTTATCTGAACTGACTTTGATGGTTACCGCACCACCCCAGGCATTTTTCGCCTTATTACCACCGGCGATCATATCGGCAGGCAGGCCACCACTTTCGGTCAGGATTTTGACGTAGTCAGTACCTGTATACTGCCCCTGGAATTTCTGGGCTTTCATTTTGGTGGCGATTGTCTGCAGGTTTTTGAGTTCCTTCTGGTTGTCTGAAGAGGACAGGGTATCGGACATAAGTCCCATCACGGCACCAATAACAATGGCAGCGACGACCAGAACACCGAGGACTTCCAGCAGGGTCATGCCTTTATCATCGTTCTGAAGGTGACGAATATTATGTTCTGAATACGAACAGGTTATGACGCTCATATTAGCTCCTGAGATTGGTAAAACAGAATTTGGATCGAGGGGAATATAAAGGATGCTGTGTTTACTGCTTCAGCATGTCACTGATGCCGTAAATGGCACTGACCATATTGATGATGAAGAGAAATACCAGCAGACCTGATATAGCAGTAATAATAATGCCGCTTTTTCTGACACTCTTTTTTGCTTCTTCCAGCCAGCGGTCTGCATAAAGCGCCATACTGGCAACACTGTCCTCCCTTTCTGAATTTAAAAGAAGATTATTCACACAGGATTTTGACGGAAAGTCATAACCACTGTTTTTCATGGCCAGTGCCAGTGACTGACCGGATAAGACATTTTTTCTGATAGCACTTATTCGTGATTTTAACCATCGGTTATGTTCTGCATGTTTTTCTATTCTGGTAAGGGCATGAGATAAAGGAATATTTATCTGCAGCATGGATGAAATATTAAAAAGGTAATTCACGCCATGGAATGTCTGATACAGGGACCACGGCGGGATGCGATCAAGATACCGTCGTCGGGGACCTTTATACAGACTGAATGACATCCTGATGAGAATTGCCAGCAGAAGCAGTCCAGCCAGCAGCCACAAACCATAACCGATAACCAGCTCGGAGGATTTGGCCAGAATGACCATCTGCACTGACCAGCGTTCTTCCGGTGCAAAGGCGCTGATCATCGGAATAACCCGGGTATGAACGTTATACATATTCACCACACAGAGCGTCAGCAGGATGAGCGGATAGAGGCAGACACTCACCAGACTGCTAATCATCTCCTGTCGTCCTTTTGCCGTTTTGACAACCTGAAACATGGCTTCAGCGATATCACCGCGCTCTTCACCGTTACGGATCAGGGCAATTTCATCTTTGGGTACCCAGTCCTTCAGGGCCGGAGAGAGCTGACCACTGCTGCGTATGCTGGCGATACAGTCTGTCGCCAGAAAATACAGGCCGGACTGCCCTTTCTTTTTACCAAAATCCGTTTCCACATCGCAGATGAACTCCAGTGCCCGCATAACCGGTGTGCCGTCCCGGATCATGCCTGCAAGGGACTCGTAAAACGTAGTCCGCCTGAACGTCTTTTTGCCCAGCCAGCGGTTAAGGCCGGACAGTTCCAGTTCCGTATTGTTGAGTCTTTCCAGAATTTTCATATCAGTGCAGCAGCGTATAGCTGTCCTCGTCTACAGGGGATATGTAATGCGCAGCCAGCGGATCGACCTGACCACTGTTGATTTTGCCCAGCAGGTGCTGATTTCGTGTCATACCGCCGAGCTCCCGGTGCCAGTAGGTTTTTGCCTCAATCCGGCCTTTTTCCCGGTAAATCTGGAAAAACTTCGCATCCGGGGAAATCACTTCTGCAATGACGGTCCGGCCGTTCACTCCACGCCAGCAGTGTGGGCAGCCGTTATGGTTACGAAGATACACGGCATCGGGCTGGCAGAAGTTTTCCACCAGGCGTCGTTCTTCATCCGTCCGGGAGCTCTCCACCTCATGCCAGGGGAGGCGGCAGTGGGGACATATCACCTGAACCAGACGCTGGCTGAGCAGGCCGATAAATAACTGCGGATCTGCAATCATCCTTGCCTGAACGCCCTCCATTTCCAGTCGCTCAAGAATATTTATCGGGTCGTTAGCATGAAGGGTGGTCAGCATCAGGTGACCGGTCATGGCGGCTTTTATCGCCGTGATGGCGGAGGCATGGTCACGTATCTCCCCGTTCAGGATAGCGTCAGGATCAAGGCGCAGGGCGGACTTAACAGAATCGACCCAGCCCTGAGCGGTATCCATAACGGCCGTCTGAATTGCACCGGGGATACGCCCCTCTGGTGGTGATTCTATTGTGAACAGACGTCGCCGGGGGAGCAGGATCCCTCCGGTATCGTTGAAGCCATACTGTTCCAGATAGGCGGCAGAAGCCGTCCTCAGCGTGGTGGATTTTCCGGAACCGGTGGGGCCAGAGAGGATCACGATGCCCTCCGGTCGCTGCAGCATCCTTCGGACAGCGCGCTCCTGCTCAGGGTGATACCCCAGCATACTGAATGTCGGTATATGCTGACTGTCATCCTTGATCAGACGCAGTACGGCATAGAGTCCGCCCACACACGGATAGTGGGAGTAGCGCGCACCAAACAGTCCGGCCAGTTTCAGGAATCTTTCAGCCAGACGGGCATCCTGGGGGACACCGGGATCAAACTGTGTTCCCTTTATGACGTCAGTCATTCCGGAATAGGTGGCCCCCAGTAATTCCAGCCCCTCATCTTTTCTGACGATATCGAGCAGCTCCAGCTCTCCGTGGACACGGGCCTCCAGATACGTGAAATCCGTACTGTCACGCCCCGGCGTGATGTGAAGATCTGAGGCGCTGAGGGTGGCCGCATGGCTGATATACCCGAGCATTTTTTGCTGTACGGGGTTAATTCCGTTTTCCACCCCGGAAATGACCGTCTCCTGCCTGAGTCGGGCGATCACATCAAGTGTGGTGAACTCAAACGGGGATACTTTACCCGGATAGCGGGAGCACAGGCGGGTCAGATAATCCTGGACGGCACGAAGGTGTTTTTTTCCTTCCACCACTCTGACACGAATTTGTCCTGTTTTATCTGTATCAACAACCACGTAATCCAGAATGTCATCAGGTGGCTGGTCTGCAGGTGCCAGCATAAAATCTCCTTACGGGCAGCGGTACCCGGAAACGATTTTTTTGTGATTAAGGGCCGGGGGAATAATCTGTTCCGACAGCCGCCTGTAAATGGCGGCACTGAGTCAGGGTTGTAGTGTTGTTCTGATACCATTTTGTTCAAGGACAACACTGTCAGTGGTGATCTTTTCCACGCGGAATGTGGTGCCGGGAATGTGTTGCCCTTCTTTTACATCAGCAGTTCGTCCGCCCGGCAGTTGTATCCTGGCGGTTATCTGGGGCTGAACTCCGGATATCTCTGTCAGCCGGGGAATACCGGTAATGGGGGCAGGGGTATCTGTCGTGACGGCTGAACTGCTTTCCTGTGAATGCACAGGCTCAGCTGGTTCTCCCTGCTCCAGGGTTCTGAGTTCATGTCGCACCTTTTCTCTTGCCAGCATGGCTTCATACAGTGCAGTTTCTTCCTGAATCTGTTCCACCTGGAGTTGCCGGTTATTCTGTTGCATGTTGCTGATGGTGCTGGCCGCGACCGTTGTCGGCAGGATCAGGACGGAAAGCAGAAGAGCTTTTGTTTTACTGGACATAATATTTACCTGTGAATTGATAACGGAAACGACCCTCTTCCAGTTGCCTTGTTACGGAGATAAAACGGACGGAGGGTTCACTGAAATGCTCTGCCACCTGGTGCGCCGGAAGTGTCGTCAGTATCTGCAGGTCATACTCCTTCCAGGGGGGCTGGATGGTATTTCCGTCTTCATCGGTGAAGCTGTTGCTGACTTCCTGCCAGTCCATTTTCAGCTGCATCGACCGGGCGAGTGTGGTCAGCCGTTCCTGCAGGAGGGTGTTTTCCGGTAATGCCTCAACGGCAACGGGAGTTTCAGGCATACTGAAGGTGACCGGCAGGGCAAAACCACCGCTATTCCCGTCCGGCATAACCATAAATGGCCGGATGCTGAAAATTTCCCTGACCCGCTGGCTGAATGCGGTCACTGTCGTCCCGGCGATGTTTGTATATGATGCACGCAGATTGCCGCTGTTCCCGGTGGCAGCACACTCGGCGAGTGAATATCGCCAGCCGGCGACTGACACCGGCAGGCGTGACCATACGTCACTGCATCCCCGGATAAAATCTCCGGTTTCCGGCATACTCAGCCACGGTGGTGTGATCCGTTCCTCTGCGGCTTTTTGTGCTGCTTCAGCAAGTGCTGCTTTTTCTGCCTTCAGGCGTTCATAGTACTGCCAGCCATACCATGCAGTACCCAGAAGGGTGAGTATGAGTAATACCGGAATAAGCTGTGGCCCACGGGATACGGGGTGAAGGCGTGCCTCTGCCGGATATTTCCCTGCACCTGTCAGGGTTTCCAGTGGCAGGGGATCTCTGCCGTCAGGTCCGTTAAACGAGGGCGGTTCATAACATGTCCAGCCGTGTTCAGGCGCGCTGTTAATGGTGAGGAATATTTCCCGGGCCTCCCTGATTTCCTCCCGGGTTCCCACCAGGTCACTGACCAGGATGCCGTCAACAGCAGAAACAAAACCATAAAGTTCTGTATCGTTTGCCTGTGACAGTTCAACGATAGCGTATCCTCCTGACTCGAGCAGGGGCAGGATAAGCATGGCGAGAGAGAAATACCTGCGGCTGCCTTTGGGGAGTGTATTCTGGCTGACGGCTGCAACCATGATGTGACGATCGGTATCTTCCGTACTGAGATACTCACAGGAAATATAGCGTACTGCCCCCAGACTGCGGGCAAACGTCCGGGGGTTTTTATGGCTTGCGGGCAGTGTTTTCCAGTCCATTCCGGCAAGAAATACATTCCGTCCTGCCGTCAGCGGAAACACCTGGCGCTCTGTCGGTGAAATATCCGTCACGATAGTCCTCCTTCTGCAAATCAGATGATATTGGGCGTGATCAGCACCACGAGAATGGTGTCGTCGTTTTCACTGTTGATCCCACCGCCAAGACCGAAGAATCCCGGTGTGCCGACACCCTGTTTTCCACTGCGACGCCCTGACTGCTGGAAGCCACTGATAATGACTGTCTGCCCGGATTTCAGGTCCACTGTCTGGTTGATGGTTTTCAGATCCACATTCGGCAGCTGGGCTTTGCTTCCACCACTCTCGTAATTCTCAATAACCGGTTTGTCGGAGAGACTCATGGAATAGAGCAGCTGCAGTGTCTGTGAGTCCGGGAGAATGAACGGCAGAAGGGTCATATTAAAACCGGTGGTGATGGTGGCCGCATTCAGGGAGGTGGATGAGCCGACATTGGCGGTGGTATCCGTCGTCACACTCTCAATGTAGCTCTGCTGATTGGCAATCTGCATCGGTACCGGGGTCAGGTTTTTGGTCACGGCGGAATTCCGGGTTACCACACTGACATCTCCCTGGGAAGAGAGTGCTTTCAGGAAGGCTTTTGAACCGGTGAGTTTCCCGTTCACAATGGAAACACCACCAGTGACGGTATCGCTGGCTGCACTGGTGAATGTGCTGCCGAGGCTCAGTCCCAGCGTTCTGTCGCTGAAGACTGCGTTCCAGTCGATACCTGCCTGCTCATTACGGGTTTTCCGGATACTCAGAATTTCCACATTCAGCACCACCTGGCGCTTCATTTCTTCATTGCGTTTTTCAATGAACGTCCGGACCGTTTCCAGTACCTGTGGGGTGTCCGTAACGGTGATAAAGCCCGTCGACATGAACATGCGACCAATCCCCGGCGTCAGCATTGATGAGACAGCATTTTTCACATCCTGATACAGCGCAGATTTCATATCCACGGTGGTGGTCTGGGTATTACTGGCATCACCGGAAATGGCATCCGATGCTGTTCCACCTGATGAGCCATTTGATGACATGGTACCGCTGACCACGGTGGCATTATAGGCAACCTGGCTGTCCATATAGGTCACCGGGAAGGTCCGGGTATCAAGATAATAGAACGTGATATGTGAACCATCATAACGCCAGGAAATCCCGAGACGGGAAGCGACCGCATTCAGCAGTGATGTCAGTCCTGAAGCCTTCAGTTCAGGAAGTGACGCCGTATTTCCCTGCAGGCGGGGAAGTGTCGTGTCAGAACTGCCTATGGCGGCCAGTGGAACCATACCGCCGGCATCCGGCGGTGGTACTGTGCCCTGGATTTGCTGCGTACTGCCGGAGGTGGTTACGCTCAGATACGCCTGTACATCAGGGGTGATCCTTACAGGAATATGACAGTTTTCCGAGATCCGCTGGGCCACCTGCTGAAGGGTGATGCTCTGCCGGGTGTTAATGATAATCGGACAGCCGGGCACCGCATTACCGGGGTTTTTATCCGTGACCGGACGGGGATTGATCCACTGACGTGGGGATTCCTTTACAACCGGTGTCCGGTTTCGCAGATCAGCGATCATTTCCCGGGCCCGTTGTTGTTCAGCAACGGCGTCTTTTCTGGTGTTCTCTGCCTGTCGGAAACTGGTACAGCCCTGCAGCAGAGTGGCTGCAATCATAATAGCAAGAAGTTTTTTGTTCATAGATAAATCCGTGAGTTATTCAGAGTCCGGCCTAATTCATCCAGATGATGACCTGATCGGGGATCACAGCAGGGAGCGTGATGGAAATACGCCGCCCATGGGTGTCCAGGAGGCGACCGTTTTCCACTCTGGCAAGCAGGGCCGAATCACCACTTTGTTCCAGGAGGGCACCCATAAGGCCGGGTTTTTCTTTTGCCCAGACAAAAACGCGCTGCTGACTGATGAGGTGGCTGACGTTTTTCGTGGCGGGCAGACCGAGCTGTGCTGACGTGAGCTGACCACCGGCAGCACGTCGTTCAGGGTGCTGATACAGGTAATCGTTGATGGCATTCATATAACGAATAAAATCTGCAGCCTGCTGTGTGATTTCAGCGGTCTGCTGATGGTGCACAGTACGGCTGAGGTGACTGTGGAACCAGAAATTACCAATGGCCATAATGACCATAATGAAACCCGTAACCCATCCCATAGGTTATTCCTGCGGGCGGTCTGTCACACGGAGCAGGCATTGTGCAGTGCTGGTCCGGGCATACAGCGGTTTTTCAGCCGGGGTATAGAGTGCAAAGAGCTGCTCCAGCGCCTGGCGGAAACTGCCGGTGAAAACCAGAGGGGCATCGATGCTGTAGTTGACAGGTGTTTCCCAGCGCAGTGTCCATGTGCCGTGCGGGCATTTTTCGGATGATGTCCAGCGGGCCAGTCCGTCTTTCAGGGTGGTCCCCTTTTCCATTTTCCACTGCCGTGGCGGTATGACCTTCTGCGGTGGTGGCACTACCGGTTTCGTGGCCACCGGGGCTGGCGTGGTTGTTCTGCTCTCTGGAGTTCCGGATGTCCCGGTGGTGGTCTGAGCCCGGGAAACGCTGACGGCAGGTGTCACTGGTGTCGGGCCTGCCGGCGTTGCTGTGCTGCCCCTGAACGGATTACGCGGTGTATCAGCAGCTTTCTGTGAACCCTGCGGTGCCGTGACGTCGACCGGCGGTGTTGCAGAGGTCGTGACAGTCAGTATTTTCCTGTTCCAGTCCATATGTCCGTAAAGCTGCTGGCCGGCCAGCAGCGCATTCAGTGCCCGGTGCCACTGGTCATTAACGGACCAGACGGGGAGGCGTTTGTTCAGTGCCGGTATGACAGCGTTCTGTTGCCGGAACTGCCAGCCGGGTGGTAGCAACTGGCGTATCCAGTCACTGACGGAGCGCTGATGTGCCTCACGTAAATAAACGACGGATGACTGACCGGGTTTACCGGTCATAACCAGTGCGGGCAGCTGTGTGGCCTGAAGGAGCGGACGGGGAGGCAGTGTGGTACTCTGGCTGCTGACTGCTGTTGTGGGCGTCGCTGTTGTTGTCGGGCGGGGCGGCGTCACAGGGCGGGTCACCGGTGGCGGAAGCAGACGTTTTTGCGTATGGGCGATAATGGCAGCGCTTTCGCGAATTTGTCCGTCGACGAACACCAGAGCCGGAGGCGTGGTGTCAGGAACAGGCGTGGCATTAAATGCCGTACAGCCGCTGAGTAATGACGGCAGAAGGAGTGTAAGTGATTTCTTTTTCATAGAATAAATCCGGTATGTATCGGGTTACGATATAAGACAGGTGGCTGGTAACAGGTCTTCAGATAAATATAATTTCATCAGGATATTGATGATGAACATTCATATTCGGGGTGATTATGAAAACTAAAACATTCCGGTTCCGGAAATATAAAAAGAAAAACGTCCTGCTGCAAATGATAGTTTCCAGAAAACAAGTGATAATGTTTTTCAGAACTGGAACATTATTTTATTTCTTGCCTGTTATTGAAACATGTCCGGTTATGATCTCCGAATGGCAGGTATCAATAAAATCACTTTTCCCCGATTGTGTGTCAAAGTCAACGTGGGTGAATCTGTGTACATCCTGCCATATGGTGAAACAGACAGGACAGGTAACAGGTAGTTTACCTTCAGCTATTTTTTCGCAGCTTTCAACCAGTTGCTGCGCCTTGTTGTATCTGACGTTATAGCCATTTGTGCAAAGCGTTTCATACCCATGAGCTCCTGTAACTATATGTGTGGCGATTCTTTCGTGGACTCTCCCATTAATTAATAATTGTTCACGTGTTGTGATTGTTCTCATGCCTGTTTCTCCATTAGTCATAACAGAAAATAATCTGCATTCCTGAAAAATATCGCGGTTGTGAAATATTTAATTTTTACCCCCTTTTATGGGGGATGAAAAGCAGGCTGTCAGGCTATAACTGAACGCGGTTTCTGGATTTTGGTGCTAATGTCACATCTTTCCATTCACAGCTGCTTCCGGGGATACGCTCTTTGCGTCGTATTATACGGGAGTTCTGACACACAATAATTAAGCCATTGTCTGCCGTCTGAAATGGCATTATAGCGATGTTTATATCTTCTGTTGCAGGAATATAACTGACTTTCTTTTCACATGTATTGTAAGCGTCAACGGAGCACCGTATTGACGCTTACTCCTGTGGCAGGTCAGTCAAACAACATTATGGCGTGAAGCTTCCGCTTCTTTAATTGTCAGAAGAAGCATATCGTCAGTCATCAGAAGACAAGGGGATGTCTGCAGGAGGGGATGATAACAACAGAAGCCTCACGCCGGAATGCGCTTTATGGCAACCGGAGAGGACGGATAATCAAAAATGGGACATCCACATCAGCAAACCGCGATTTGCGAAAAAAAGTCAGCGGAGAGTGGCTGCCGTTGTGGCTGTCCCGGTATTTCAGTGTAACAGGTGATTGCTGTGATCTATGCCCCATTCGGCTTTCGGTAAACCTGAATACCCCACATGAAGAATGCGTGACAGCATGTTTCTGCCGCTGCCGTTCAGGCTGCATTCGCGTCCGTGCGCGAGTATAAAACCTTCATCCCGGAATATCTCTTCCACTTCTGAAGATTCGAGGGATGCCGGATGAATTAATGAAAATGCCACCGGTCTGAGCATTCTGCCCGTGGTGGAAAAGGTGTCTCTGGTACTGTTCAGTTGCAGGATATGACGTTTACCTGTTTGCGCACGGGAAAGTGTCTCACTCAGCAGCTGGTCGCTCCATGCGCACGTGCCAATCTGCCATCCCAGACTCCTGCACGCGGCAAGAGCCGAGCGGAAGCGGTACAGGTCGTATAATGCTGCGTTATTGCCACTTTCCAGCAGTGATTTCAGGGTGTTTGCTACCGGTATGTCTGAATTGGTGGCCAGCAGTTTTCGCAGGGTAGTGAACTCTTCAGCCATTCCTCTGAACTCGCGCATCTGACGGGCAGTGTCAAGCCAGTTCAGCAGGTAACGCCGGCGACGCCGTTCGTTGTTTATGTTGTCCGGGGCGGTGGAGAGTGCTTCGAGCATATTCTCCAGTAACAGAATGACAGGATTTTCCTGGGATAGAATGGTCATAAAGGCGTCCTGAAAAAATGCCCGACAGCCGCTCTCCGTACACCCTCAGGTGTCACCGGTGCCGGGCATTGTGGAAACAGAAGGGAAAAAAATCCCGGCCATAAAGGCCGGGAAAAGTCGTCAAATTAAGACAGCAATTTTCATGTCAACGCTCCGTCATCAGATACCAGGTGCAGGAGCAGGGCGATCCTCGACTCCGGCAGAGGTTGTGCATCAAGCCGGAGGAGGTACTGGTAACGCGCTTTTGTCAGCCAGAGGGTGGAGGCAGCATCCAGCTCCTCCCTGGCTGCCGGATTGAGCGCAGGATCCGGGTACACTTTCATCAAAGACTGAACGATATCCTCCCTGACGGTTTTGATTTCACCGGCCATTTTCACGAAGTCCAGAAAGGCACTGTGACGGCGAAGGTGAGTGAAGCTGTGGCGTTCGGGGTCTGCTTTCAGGAAAAAGTAACCGGGAAACACGGCGTGTATATGTCGACGGTAACCGCAGACTTTATCCGTACGGCGGACTTTTTTCAGTATCAGGGGTGTCCAGGGAAGGACGTGTTGTTCGGAAAGCCAGGAAAATAGATGTTCGCGGTTTTTGCCGGCAGGGATGTACTGAGCCAGATACCAGTTGCGTTGATGTAATTCACTGATATTCAAAATCCGGAACGCTCCGCGAAAATCGATCCCCGCAGAGGGGCTTCGATGTTGTTGTGAACGGCGAATACATAAAGCATGTGTCGGAAACAGCGGCTGACCCACGTTCAGCCTGGCCTGCAGTTCTGACAGGCACATGATTTACGCACTCTTGTAAGCCTTGTGGACGGTTTCGAGGCGGGCGAAAACCGGCAACTCCTGCAAACAGGATTAATGGCTGGCAAATATATTACATAAGGATTTATCTGTGGCAAGAGTGAAGATAGGCAGTTTAATAGATCGTTATATTTGATAAGTCAGCATATTATTCTGATTTGTGTGCGGTGTCTGGAGGATTAGATCGTTTAAAAATTTTATGCGATCTCTTCTACTAAAAATGATGAAAAACACAGCATAAAAGATCGTTTGTGAAATTGTTCATTTTTTTGACACAGTTCAAAAAAACGACGCTTTTTAGGGGGTTAAAGAGGGCAACTGTAACCCTGAGAAATCGTGTCGGCTTTTCAAAGCGGTGGAAAAGGGGTATATTGCGGATCGTTATGCAGTGGCTTTTGGGATCCTCGCGGTTCGGAAAGCCAGAAAACGGCAGAATGCGCCATAAGGCATTCAGGATGTATGGCAGAAACGACGGCAGTTTGCCGGTGCCGGAAGGCTGAAAAAAGTTTCAGAAGGCCATAAAGGAAAACCCCCACTATCTTTCCTCGAACTTTGGCGGGCTCGTGAAAGATAGTAGGGGCGTTCACAGAATACGGGATAAGTATATATGAAACCGTACCAGAGATTCAACCCTGTGCAGTGTATAAATACACGGCACAATCGCTCCGCCATAAGCGACAGCTTGTGGCAGGTCTGAAGAATACTTCATATAACGCAGTACACTGGAGTCAGTTAGCACCCGAAGAGCAGATCCGTTTCTGGGAAGACTATGAAGCGGGAAGGGCGACCACTTTCCTGGTTGAACCGGAAAGGAAGCGCACGAAGCGCCGTCGCGGTGAGCACTCCACCAAACCCAAATGCGAAAATCCGTCCTGGTATCGTCCGGAGCGCTATAAGGCGCTGAGCGGGCAGCTCGGGCACGCCTACAACCGTCTGGTGAAAAAGGACCCGGTGACCGGCGAGCAGAGCCTGCGCATGCACATGTCTCTGCATCCTTTTTACGTGCAGAAACGAACGTATGCTGGTCGCAAATATGCTTTCCGTCCGGAAAAACAACGCCTCCTCGATACCGTCTGGCCGGTTCTGGTCAGCTTCAGTGATGCGGTCACACATACCGTAGGCATGAGTGTTTCCCGTCTGGCCAGAGAAATCAGCCCGAAAGACAGCAAGGGGAAGGTTATTCCGGAACTGGAAGTGACGGTCTCCCGCCTTTCCCGTTTGCTGGCCGAACAGGTACGTTTTGGTGTGCTGGGTGTTTCAGAGGAAACCCTGTGGGACCGTGAAACCCGCCAGCGTCTGCCACGTTACGTCTGGATAACACCGGCAGGCTGGCAGATGCTGGGCGTCGACATGGTGAAACTTCACGAACAGCAGCAGAAGCGGTTGCGTGAAAGTGAAATCCGCCAGCAACTCATCCGGGAAGGCGTACTGCGTGAGGATGAAGATATCTCCGTACATGCGGCCAGAAAACGCTGGTATCTGCAGCGCAGCCAGGATGCACTGAAACACCGTCGTGCAAAAGCGGCAGCCAGTAAGCGCGCCAGACGTCTGAAGAAACTGCCTGCCGACCAGCAGATTCATGAGATGGCAGAGTATCTCAGGAAGCGTCTGCCGCCGGATGAAGCTTATTTTTGTTCCGATGACCATCTGAAGCGACTGGCCATCAGGGAGTTGCGTCAGCTTGAACTGACGCTGGCTGCGCCACCGCCGCACTAGACAGCACCATTCCTTCAGCACTGAATCATCGCCAGCCCCTCCGGGGCTTTCGGCGCTGGTTCCGCTCAGCCCAAAATCTGCAGTAATCACCTTAAATCCCCTCAGAGGGGCATATCTGCCCATAAAACCACGTATCAGTCATCAGAACATGGCCACGTTGTTTCAGTTATCCACATAAATCCGCAAACAAAGAACTTTAAAAAGCTGCAAACCTGAAACAGCAAACCTGCAATATAGTCCTAACCCCATTATTTAATCCCCTGCGTTGCTTCGCCGCAGGGAAAGTCTTTATCTCTGAAACCACTGTGAACAAATACAAAGAGGCCTTCGCTTGCAGCGGCCAAAGCCGCGCCGCTCAGAATCTAAAAGCACCTCCCACGCTGACGCGCGGGCCCCGAACCTCACCGTTCTGAAACCACAACAAAAAGACATCAGGAATAAAAACACCACACAAACGCAGCACCGTGCCTACCCCTCATAACTGAAAAGCGAGGCCGCCCCCGCCCGAAGGGCGGGAACAACATCGCTTTTAATTATGAATGTTGTAACTAATGATCCTCATCGCTGTCAGTCTTCTGGCTGGAAGTGTTGAATACACGCTCGTAAGCGGCCCTGACGGCCCGCTAACGCGGAGATACGCCCCGACTTCGGGTAAACCCTCGTCGGGACCACTCCGACCGCGCACAGAAGCTCTGTCATAACTGAAAGCGGGTATGGTCTGGCAGGGCCGGGGATGGGTAAGGTGAAATCTATCAATCGGTACCGGCTTACGCCGGGCTTCGGCGGTTTTACTCCGGTATCACATGTAACCACAGCGTGCCGCCTTCCATGCCGCTGGCGCGGCATATCCTGGACGTATAGGAAATTGAAAAACTAAGCGATACCGCTGGTTCGCTCTTTATGCCACGTGCGACTCTCCGGTTTTCACATCACTCCTGTGTTTTTTCTCTCATCATGGTCGATTTTTATACCGTAATGGGCTGTTTTTTATACTCCCCCCCGGATTGCAGGCGCACTTACCCCGTATCAGTCAGGGATGTACCTCCGCAGGCTGATATTCCGCGCATTTTTCTTCAGCCCTGATACATTCAGCCCCGCAATGGCCCGGCGGTATACCATCCGGCCGCCACACAGCACGCATTCGAACGGGTCACGACTCAGGAACTGTTTCACCATTTGTGCATAGCACACTTTCGCCACTGGTTCCGGTTTATCCATCCCCAGTGCACGGTACACCTGCGGCAGCTTCTCTCCACACACCCGGTTGGTAAGGAACCCGAAGTACCTCACCATCTTAAAAAACTTCTCCGGGATGTGCTGTTTCAGCCTCGCGACCAGCTCACGCTGTGTCAGCGTTTCCGTCGCCGTTTCTCCCGTTTTGTGGTCCAGGTAACGGAAGCTCAGACTCGCTCCTCCGTTGTAATGAGCCAGTCGGGAAGCCGCTATTGGTGGCTTCTTCAGATAACGACCCAGGTAGCGTGCCGTATTCCGCCCTCCGGCTGTCTTCTTCGACATGTACACATGCCAGTATTTTCCGCCGGCTTTCAGCACCAGGCTTCTCCACTGTGATTCCGTCGTGATATGTGACAACGACTTCGGCATTGCCATCCCCTCTGGCGACGGCTTTCAGAACCTCTTTCACCATTCTGCTGTGGACTTTCTGGTGCTCCAGGTTGTGTGACATGGGAACTCATTCTGGATGGTTACTCTGAAAGCTCATATTCTGCCACACCCCGATTTGCAGCCGCCAGGCTGCCGTGGTTCTAAATCAAATCCTCTCTCTTAAAGAAGCCCGCCCTGTGCGGGTTTTTTGTTTATAGACTTCCAGATCCTACATTGTTATATATGGTTCATAACCCACAAAAAAAGTGATGTGTATGAATCCTTTCCCGCAGCAAAACAAAAGCTATCAATTCTATTACGATGAATCTAATAACGTTCGTAAACTATATCTATCCAAACAAATTGATGGTTATAACATTGACCATGATCCAGACAAGCACAACAGCGTAAACTTCGTGTTAGCCGGTGTTGCTCATACTGGTTCCTCATCCAGTGCCGACTTTGATGATTTACGCCAGCGCATACAGCTACAGGCCAACGCCAAAGAGTTTAAGCTGAAACACTTAGCCAAAGGCGACTTCCTGACTATGCTCACGTCTAAGAAGCTCACAGCGTTCTTTGAGTGGCTTCTCTATGGTGATCTATACCTACACTACTTCCACCTGAATATGGAGTATTGGGGATACGTGGACATCATTGATGATTGTATCCTGTTCGGACGTGAGAAGGGCTTCATCCCGGAAATGAGTGATGAACAGTTCTATGGCTACATGTTGGCAAACAAGGATGCTCTACACACCTACGTTAAGGCTAACAAGGTTCCCTTCATCCAGTTCCTCAAGTCCTATGACTTCCCATACATCGAGGGGAGGGAACAGGCTTTCATACAAGGGCTATTAAGTCAGATCTCCGCTCATTGCGTAAACCTCTATACAGCTACCAATAGAGATGAGTTTCAGCTTCGGTTAGCTCATGGCCTCCTGCAGCTCCTGATGGCCTGCTCTGACCAAAACATAGATGATATGACACTCACTATGGATATTAGGGATGAACCGCCTACAGACGACGACAACCGCCTTGTTGATGGTTTTGCTATTTTCTACCAGAACCGGGCGCAAATGTTCGAGGCTTCCAGCCATATCTTTGACATAGAGAAGGTAGTGGAAGCAGATCTTCAAAAGGCAGCAGAAGCCAACCCTAATCTAACGCTTAATTACTCTTTCGCTGATTCAAAGCTAAATCCTCTGGTTCAAGTGAGTGATGTTGTGGCTGGCTTTATGCAGCACTATTTTGATTATCTCAATAGCCATAGCTACGAACAGATTAAACATGACAGAAACAGCCTTAACGAAAGGCAAAGATTAAATATGGAGTTTTTAAGGCTCCTGATAAACAAATCTCATGATAATAACCCAACATTATTACATTGTGTTATGTCAGCTTTAGAGCATGAAAAACATAAAACATTTACTTACCCGGATGAACCATAAATAACTATGAAGGGGCTTAATGCCCCTTTTATTTTGTGTTTACCTATACCGCTTATCTTGTTTTATTATTTAATATCTCAATTTAATTTGATTTTTATTGAATATATGATTAGACAGGCCCCCTGAATCTCCAGACAACCAATATCACTTATTTAAGTGATAGTCTTAATACTAGTTTTTAGACTAGTCATTGGAGAGCAGATGATTGATGTCTTAGGACCGGAGAAACGCAGACGGCGTACTACACAGGAAAAGATCGCTATTGTTCAGCAGAGTTTTGAACCGGGAATGACGGTCTCCCTTGTTGCCCGGCAACACGGTGTGGCAGCCAGCCAGTTATTTCTCTGGCGCAAGCAATACCAGGAGGGAAGTCTTACTGCTGTGGCCGCAGGAGAACAGGTCGTTCCGGCCTCTGAACTTGCTGCTGCCATGAAGCAGATTAAAGAACTCCAGCGCCTGCTCGGCAAAAAAACGATGGAAAATGAACTCCTTAAAGAAGCCGTTGAATATGGGCGTGCAAAAAAGTGGATAGCGCACGCGACCTTATTGCCCGGGGATGGGGAGTAAGCTTAGTCAGCCGTTGTCTCCGGGTGTCGCGTGCGCAGTTGCACGTCATTCTCAGACGAACCGATGACTGGAAAGATGGTCGCCGCAGCCGTCACTCAGATGATACGGATGTGCTTCTCCGTATACACCATGTTATCGGAGAGCTGCCCACATATGGTTATCGTCGGGTATGGGCGCTGCTTCGCAGACAGGCCGAACTTGATCGATAGGAATTTAAATCCCCAAAAGACTAAAAAAGCACCACAAAACGGATGTTTCTTCAACACCCCTTGTGCACCATATGAGCGGAAACGACTATTAAACAGGATGACACTGATTGATACAGGGTATGAATGCCGGTTTTTTGCTCCGTTTCCGGTAAAATGGACGCAACTTCCCCTCTGCGGCTCTCAGCCGCACACCTGCTGTCGTGCCAGTCGCTCATGCATCAGGACCAGCTCTGCCAGTCGGTAACCCCGCTTCAGCCCCGTAAAACGCATCTGACTTCCGCACAGAATGCACTTCAGCGGGTCAACCTTCAGTAACCTCTGATACATCCCTCTCCACCTGATTTGCATCGCCGTTTTTCTCACCGTCTCCGTTATGACGTACACCACTTCTTCCAGTAAGCGGCGCTTCACCGGACTCAGGAAACCGTAGTACCTCACCATACGGAACCCCTTATCTGCTACATGCCAGGAGAACCTTTCCATGAACTCATCTCCACTCATCAACAGATATTCTTCCCGTTTTGTACGGTGACTGTTGTAACGCAGACCGATTTCATCCTGACCGGCATAATGCTCCAGCCGACTCACCGGCACCGGTGGCTTTTTCAGGTAAGAGCTGAAGTACACCGCCACATGTGTGGCGTTATCCATCACCCTGGATATGTTGACATTCCAGCCGCGGCGGTAATGCGTGTCCAGGAAGCGATTCCAGTCCCGTTTGCTGTTTCCTTCCACTGCCAGTTCATCCGGTATTACCAGCTCCGGGTATTTCCGGGACAGTAGCCGCGTTATCCGGTAACGCCACATGCTCATCACCTTACGGGCGTAAAAATGAAGATTTTTCCAGGTGTGGCCCGACGTCACACCACCGGCAGTTGTCGATAAATGGATATGCGGATGCTACTGCTGGTCACGCCCCCATGTGTGGATCACCGTGAATATCCCCGGCTCAACATCTGCCTGATGGCAGATTTCCAGTATCACATCAGCTGCAATGCGGCTCATCTCTGCCAGTAACCACCGGTTGTGGAACACCAGGGACCAGTACTGGCAGGGAAGTGTGAACACAATATGCTGCCACGGGCAGTCGGGGACCAGGCTCAGCAGATACTGTATCCACTGTGCGCCAGCCTTCACCCCGCAGTGCGGACAGGAGCGGCTTTTACACCGGAAGCAGACCTTTTTGGTGTGGCAACAGTCCGGTGACGAACAGCACCATTGTGTGTAGCCCATCAGCGTGGTCCCGCATGCCATGATTTTTGTCACTGACTCAGTCACCACCGGACGCACTGAACCTTCCGGCTGTTTCTCCAGCCAGTTAAGCCAGCGGTTACCCTGCTGAAAAATATCGGCAAAACGGGGAAGCATCAGACGGGTGGGGTAACGCCATCCGGCCAGTGAACTGTGCTGCATTCCGGGCAGTACATACCACCGGCACTGATACCGGCAAGAATGGTTGCAAACTCCCGCTCCGTACAGCGGGCTATTTCCGGATACCCTTCGTCATCGACACGAACAAACCAGAAGACCAGCTTTTTGTTTCCAGCATCCAGAAAGAACGGAATACCCAGGTCAGCGCAGCACTCAACGGCATCGTCAAAATTATCAAAGCGCAGAACTTCAGCGTCTTCTTCGTCAAAAAAATCATCCGGATGAAGTTTCACAACATAGCGGGGAAGTTTGCTTCTTTGTTGTGCGGGTTTGCGTTTACGGGGTTTAGCTGAACGGGCCATATAACTACCTGAAAGACAATGACATTATCATTTTTTATAACGGTAATTCCAGGCCATGACAAGCCGCAGCCGCCAGGCTGCCTACTCGATAAATTAACCTTCATTTGATGCTGGATTGAACATATCAAAATCAGGCAATTACACAAATCTATGTACAGGCTCGGAAATTGAAAACCAGACGATACCGCTGTCCACGCCTTATGACACGTGAGCCTTTCTGCTTTTCCCACCACTCCGGTGGTTTCTCTCTCTGCATGGTCGATTTTTATACCGTGACAGGTTGTTTTTTATACTTGCACCGATTCCCGGGCACACTTAGCCTGTGTCAGGCCGGCAATTAGTAGCCGGTTTAAAACTGGGATAACGGAAAAATCTGGGGTTCCGGCGTAGAACCCCATCCTTATCTCCCTGCCATAAGCAGCCTTAGAAATCTTTGCGATTGGTCAGTGATGCTGTCAATCAGAGGGGGATTTGTCTAGAATAGAAGAAATAATCTTTCTAACTCCTGAACACATCTCTGGAGACTTATGTCAGTTTTGCAAGTGTTACATATTCCGGACGAGCGGCTTCGCAAAGTTGCTAAACCGGTAGAAGAAGTGAATGCAGAAATTCGGCGTATCGTCGATGATATGTTCGAGACGATGTACGCAGAAAAAGGTATTGGCCTGGCGGCAACCCAGGTCGATATCCATCAACGTATCATTGTTATTGATGTTTCGGAAAACCGTGACGAACGGCTGGTGTTAATCAATCCGGAGCTTTTAGAAAAAAGCGGCGAAACAGGCATTGAAGAAGGATGCCTGTCGATCCCTGAACAACGAGCTTTAGTGCCACGCGCAGAGAAAGTTAAAATTCGCGCCCTGGACCGCGACGGTAAACCATTTGAACTGGAAGCAGAGGGTCTGTTAGCCATCTGTATTCAGCATGAGATGGATCACCTGGTCGGCAAACTGTTTATGGATTATCTGTCACCGCTGAAACAACAACGTATTCGTCAGAAAGTTGAAAAACTGGATCGTCTGAAAGCCCGGGCTTAAGGATAAGAACTAACGTGTCAGAATCACTACGTATTATTTTTGCGGGTACACCTGACTTTGCAGCGCGTCATCTCGACGCGCTGTTGTCTTCTGGTCATAACGTCGTTGGCGTGTTCATCGATAGGAATTAAAATCCCCAAAAGACTAAAAAAGCACCACGAAAAGGATGTTTCTTCAACACCCCTTGTGCACCATATGAGCGGAAACGACTATTAAACAGGATGACACTGATTGATACAGGGTATGAATGGCGGTTTTTTGCTCCGTTTCCGGTAATTTAGCTGAACGGGCCATATAACTACCTGAAAGACAATGACATTATCATTTTTTATAACGGTAATTCCAGGCCATGACAAGCCGCAGCCGCCAGGCTGCCTACTCGATGAGATTCTTAAAAGAGTAATCCCAGCCATATATAATGTGGCTATTGATGATGCTATAAAATCAGTAAGGAATGTTGGGGATAGATTAGAGGAGGAATTAGATATGAGGAAGGTAGTGTGACTAATTTTAAATCAGACTTAAATCTAATAAGAAAAGAATGGTATAATGCATTTTATTCAGGTAATACTGAAATGCTAGATTACTTGGAAGCTGATTGGTTTATTTCAACAAATGGTCAAAAAGTTATCTATAAAAAACATCAGTTACGAAAGATTGATATGCGTCCAGCGAGGATTTTACCTGGCATAGAAAGATATGAATATGATGTCGTAATGCGTGAGTTTAAAGGAATTGCTTGTGTTTCAGGGAAAGCTGAAATAAAGCAAAATGATGGAAATATATTAATGGCATTTATTGAAAATTGGATAAAGGTTAATGGTGGATGGAAAATGCAGTTTATATCGTATGAAAAAATCTAAGGGGAAGCCCCCTTAGATTAATGGTTATATATGTTCAAATTTTATTTTTTATAGCGATAACTTCTGCTTTGAGCTTTAAGCATGTTTTCTGCAAACTGAATATCAAAACTATTTATAGTATTAGTTATTATAGTTTTTATTTTCTCTTTATCAGATAATAAATCACCATGCTCTATAGGTTCCCGCATATATGGATTGTTTTTTAATTCATCAAATGATGTTTTAAATAGTTCATGGCGGCATAGCTATTGCCCCAGGGTTTTTCATGCCCTCCCAATTGAGTCCTTTTCCTGAAGAAGTAGCTTATATGCCATCCCGGACATTATTTAAGATTATAGCGTCATCATAGGGTTATTCCTTTTCTGCATCACATTCTGGTGCCTACGCCGGTACGTACGTTTCAGCAGGTTATCCAGGGAATATTTTCCGCCGCCATACGCCAGTAAATACATCTGGGCGGTAAGCCAGGTGGCATGAACCGGCCAGGCATCGGGATAGACAAACACCTGGATCACTATCGTCATTCCTGCCAGCACTAGTGCGGAAAAACGCGTTGCCAGTCCCAGGACAAGCAGAACCGGAAAAATATGTTCGGCTCCTGCTGCAAGCAGTGCAGCAGTCTCCGGTGCCAGAAACGGCAGTCGGTACTCTGTGGCAAACAGCGCAACCGCCGAACGGGTAATATGCGGAACATCCAGTTCCGGTGGCATCCCTCCCAGTATATCCAGAACCAACCCCTCTACCTTACTTTGCCCTGACAGCCAGAATGTGGCGGCCAGGCCTGTACGAGCCAGAAGGGGGATCAGACTGTCCTGCAGTAATGCCTGGCCCCGCTGCAGAAAACTTCTCATCAATGCCATATCATTTCTCCTCTGTGCAGGCCAGCCACCCGAGTAGCCTGTTCTGGTGCAGGCGCAGCAACAGAGAGCCAGGTTCAAAACAGCAGTCATGCTCTCTGGCCTGCAACGTTGCCTGCGCCAGGTTATTGCCGGCATGTACCGCCACCATAAACGAAAAGTCGGCAGGGCTGAGAAGCGTAATCCGCACGTCATCCCCCAAACGGAACAACAGCACCTGCTCTGGCTGCAGAGGGTCAACAAACAATGGCTCCTCCTCCTGATGAGCTGCCCACAGGCTGTATATCGCATAAGGCGAGCTGAAAAGTCGGACAGAAGGAACCAGGCCCGCAGTCAGACTGACCAGTCCGGTCTGCGCCAGTCGCACCAGCTGTTCTTCGGATACGAGGCTGGTCGTCTCCGCCGCATGCAACGCATCGATAAACAATAGTTCCAGTCGGGTCAGATCGGCCAGCCACGGCCATTCAGCCAGTGGGGAAAAGGACGCTATCCAGGCAGGCAGAGCATGTCCATACCCCGCCAATACCGGCGACGAGGGTGGATGCTGACGGATAAATTCAGCAACCATGGCCCGAAAAAATTCGTCACCAACCTGTCGTTGCAGGACCGGGCAGTTTTCTGCCAGCGCTTCCGTTAAGGAGGCCATGATATTATTACGGTAGACCGCAAACCGGACGGCCGGATCGCTGCCATTCCAGACGGTAAGCCCCACCGGGGGGGGGGAGTGTGGCTCAAGCAGTGCCTGGTACAGACTGTTTTGCATGCCTGGCTCCTTCTTTCATTCTGTTTTCTGCCATTGCTGCCTCACCGAGCAGGACGCTGAGCGGGGGGATACTGGCATCCCATTCGATCAGGGTGGCGACCGCACCTGTGCCGGTGAGGGCGGACTCATAAAGCTGCCAGACTGGCACCGTCACCGGGCTATCATGACTGTCAATAAGCAGGCGGGCACCGACGCCGTCCTGGCTTTCGGTATAGCCTGCAAGATGGATTTCCCTCACCCGGTCCAGGGGCAGTTGATGCAACATCTGGTACGGATCGCGATTGTGATTCACGCTGCTGATATAGAGGTTATTCACATCGAGCAACAGTCCGCAGCCGGTACGGTGGATCACCTCACGGATAAAATCGGTCTCACTGAAGGTGGAGGTAGAGAATTCAACATAGGTGGCCGGATTCTCGAGCAATATCTGGCGACGCAGCGTATTCTGGACCTGATCGATATGTTCACATACCCGGTTCAGCGTGGCCTGTGTGTACGGTAACGGCAGGAGATCATTCAGAAAAATATCATCATGCGTGGACCAGGCCAGATGCTCTGAAAATGAATGCGGCTGATAGCGGTCAACCAGGGCCGCCACCCGCTGCAGATGTGCGGTATTCAGCGGTTGTTCTCCACCGATGGACATCCCCACCCCGTGAATGGACAGGGGATAGCATTCACACAGGGCCGTCAGCGCCTGGTGGAAAGGCCCCCCGGCACAGAGATAATTCTCTGCATGAATTTCCAGAAAGCCCGTATCGGGTTTATCTGCCAGAAGTTGCCGGAAATGCTCCGGTTTCAGGCTGATGCCTCCCCGGGCGGGGAGGCACGCATTCCACATACCAGAAGCAGTGCTGGCAGAGGGATCACAGGGGTGAGTCTGGCTGGTCATCATATCGGCTCCTGGTTGTGGACTGTCGTGGATATTATGCGTTTTTAAAGGCCTCAAGCTGGCCATGGCCGGTAGGGGAACCCGGGGATTTCATCTTCACGCAGGTGCCCGCCGGTACCAGTTTCCAGGCATTTCCCTGATAATCCATTTTCGCGGTGCCTGCACAGGTTGTGCCGGCGCCGGCTTTACAGTCGTTTTTGCCTTTCAGCGAAACGCCGTAACATTTTTCCATATTATCGCCAGTGGCCATTGCCGGGGCACTGGCCGCTGCCAGTACGCTGCCCAGGGTCAGTGCCAGTAATGCGGTGGAGGTTGTTTTTTTCATATTCATATCCTCTGAGTCGTTGTATTTATCAGCACATTGCTGATGCCTTTAAAACTATCTACTAATAGATAAGTTCTCAATGTGTTTTTTTTCTTTATGTCCGGAAAACGAGATTTTCTTCACAATACGGGAGGCAGGTTGCACCCGGTCTGGAAAATAAATACAGGCAGTTATGCCTGGCAGACCATGGCTGATGCTGAGTTGCCTGTCCTTGAGAGGTTCCGGATCACTCCGGTAACGTCCAGTCGGACCGCTCAAAATGACAGGGGGTCGCCCCGGCATCACCGGGACACGTCCGCAGGGATGAGTCAGACCCGGCAGAGCAACTGCTCCAGCGCTTTCATCGTGCGGATGCAGGCGTCGTGAGGCGGTATGCGGTTCAGCATCAGGGCGCCTTTTATCGAACTGGCCACAATCATAGCAACATCTTCTGCCGGGGCAGAAAAAAACAGTTCTCCGCTTTCCTTTCCGGACAGCAGGACCGCCGTCAGAATGCGCAGGTCCGTCTGTGCCAACCGGTTAACGGCCTCCTGCAGGGGAGGCTCAAACAGGTTACAGTCCGACATCATTGCGTACACCCCGCACATCTGGCCGGTGTCCGCGCAGGCCAGAAAGGCCTCCATATAGCCCTTCAGGCGGGCTTTCCCGGCAGGTAACTGCTGCAGGGTGGCTTCCAGCGCCAGAAAACCGGCTTTTTTATATTCACAGTAGGCTATTCCCAGGTCTGTTTTTGTCTGGAAATGGTAGTGAATGCTGGCTTTACGGATACCCAGCGTCTTCGCCAGGTCAGCATAGCTGAACCCCTGGTAACCGTTCTGCTGGATAAGTGTGTCAGTCAGTTCAATCAGACTGTCATGGGTGGACATATGTTTCTCCCGGGGGGGCTATAGTAATTCTGAATAACAACAGGCCCGAAGACAAACGCCGCCAGGCAGGAAATCTGTACTGGTATTTTACTGCAAAGCGAAGATGACTGCTGCTCCTGGGTCTGTTTCAGCACTTCCGTCACATGCCCGGATTACACGATGTCCGCACCGGTGCGTATTCCGCTCTATTCGATCACGGATTGGCCAAACCGTGATCGATTCAGATGCCATTTTGCAGCAGTATACATGGGTGCTCAAATTGCTGAAGACACGTAAGTCAGGGGAAGAAGTGCCTTACTGAGCCCGGAATGGCATCCTGTTGCAGATATTACTGATATTTCAGACTGTTCTGAAAGCAAATGTCTGCGGGGATCGGTTGGTAACATCCAGGGCCAGATCTCCTCCCCGTTCAATGTCCGTAATTTCTGAACGATTTCCTCAGAAAGACGATCATCAATTCTTTCCCGTAAGAGCTCCCGCTGCTGAAAAATGCTTTCATTCATTTCCTGATCATCTGCCCTTAACAGCATTTCAGCACACTTCATGAATTCAGCCCGTTCGCTCAGTACGCCAGACTGGTTGTAGAGCCAGTTAATAAATAACAATGCCTCGGGATATTTTCCCCATAACGGGCAGAATGTTTCATATACCTGCCGCCAGTCCTTTGAGTGCAATATTCAGCGCTTTTCGCGGTGTCTCCTGCTCCAGAAAGGCATATGCCATGTATGCATACGCATCAATAAAATCCGGTTCCTGTTGTGTGATATGCTTCAGGGCATTGATATAAGACCTGTCGCTGAGCTCATCCTCGTCAAAGGCGTCAAGCAGTTCGTCAAACTTCTCCAGTAGTGATTCATACCAGGTTTCCGGGAAAATGAAGCAGCCCTGATTATTCTTCACTTCAAAGCGTAATCTGTTCATATGCTGAATCTGTTGTAAATCTGGAAAAACTTATAGTTCTCCACGAATAAAACCCACGGCAGTTTGTATCAAGTTTCTTCTCACAACGGAATAAAACCTGACTGGCTTGTCAGAATGAAATTTAATAACAGAGCAACGCTGAATATTAATGGTAAACGGGATCATAGGTTGTTGCACGAAAGAGTCATGGAGATTACACCGCAGTGATGATCATATCTTTATTTGATAGTACGGTAATGCCAGATAAATAAAAAATGATGCTAAAATTGCAACGTTTTATAAATACATTCAATTAATTACCCAAGCAAGGTGAGACTTATAGAGGAAATGGGCGCGAACCCCCACATCCTGCTATAATAAGAAGGCGGCTCCCTATTATGGAAGCCGTCGCTGTACTATCGTTAAGGTGATATCAGCTCCCTTAACTAGTTCGCATTATGTTGGATAGCTGCGCAGCTATCAAAATCAGAAATAATAACGGAAGTTAGCATTTATAGAGTTGTCTATATTATATCTCCCAAACGCCGACTTCTCCAACTCCAGACCAAAACGCATATTGTCTTTAACTTCCACATTCGTTCCCACGTTCATTAGCATCCTGCTGTCTTTTTCACCTTTGAAGTGTTTTTTACCAGAAGCATCCTGTAAAACAGTTTCTCCATTTGCCAGCAAATCGAACTGGTAACTCAGTCCTGCACGTGCTGTTACTTTCCAGGTATCTCCAGAGAACACTCTACCTACATCCACGCCTGTTCGACCAATTAGTGGGTGATAGTCTTTGTCTTTCATACTCAATTGCATTCCCTGGTCTTTCCAGTTAAATGACTTTCCTGATACCGAACCATAAACCAGTTCCATCTGTGGTTCCACCCATGTATTTTCTGACATGTGATAACGATACCCGATTTCAGCTCCAGCATACAAAGAATGGGTGGTATAGCTTCTTTCCCCCAGGGAGGCAAAATTCAACGTATACCGATTATCATGATGGAGATATTTACCAATCAGGTCAAAATAAGCTCCAGACTCAAAGAGACCTGATGCATACACCCCTCCCCCTAGCGATTTTGTTTTACCGCTGAAAGCCTGGCTGCTGGCATTGCTGTCTGTATAGGTCAGTAATGCACCGGTGAATAAATTTAGACCGTTCAGCTCATGCTTTCTGTCTGCACCAATCTGAACGTGGGTATAGTTATCTCTGTAACCACTCTCACCTGAACCGGTACCATTCATGATACGCGCCCACCCTCCAGCATCTCCCTGACTATCCCGTAAATCCCCCATACGTTTGTTCAGATTATTGACTTCCGTCAGGAAGGATTTATAACCTGAATCCATAAAGTCCGTTGCGATTTTCGAGGCTCTGGCATCAGCGACAGACTGATATCCAGTCAGCACCCACTTTGTGGCTGTATCCGTATTTTCTGTCCTGATTTCTGGCGTGATATTACTGAATCCAATCTGCTGGGTTCCGGCCTTGAATGTATTTTCATCACTGCCTTTTGGTGCAGTGATTAACGTCACATTTGTACCATTGGCTGCTTTGTTAAAAAAGTTAACAAGAATAGTATTATTGCTGCCCTGCAGTTTGCCGGTAACATTCAACTGGTCAGCCTGGCCATTGTTTACATGTACAAGAAACACTGAGTTAGACGCAATAAGCTCTTTTACCCGCAGTTTTGCAAAATGCCCTCTTCCACCTAACTCTATTTGGGAGTCGTTGGCTTTCAGCTCTTTGATTTCCGAATTTCTATCAGAGTGCCACAGAGCATTATTCATATTCACTGAGCTCTGTGGCCCCATAATATTGCCCTGCAAAACAGCATTATATCCCTTCATTAAGGTATTGAATAATGGAGAGTCCGTCTTCCCGATAGTTGCATTACTGTCTCCCAGATTAATAATTGCTGCAGAGTCCTCTGCTATAATATTTGAACTCAGATAGCCCATATTTTTCACTGAAAGGCTGGCCCGCTCACCGAGATGAATTCCTTCTGTAGTCGAGATCACAGGTGAATAATACCCCGGCTTTCCTACAGAAGGTATCCCTGTCAGAGTCAGAGAGGCGTTTTCTTTTATTTCCATAGTGTTATTTGTGAAAATACCACTCTGTGCAGTCAGTTTTGCTCCTTTTTCGAGAAGCAGGCTACTATTAATAAAGCTACCAACATGGTCAAGAATAGCATTCTGAGAGGTCACACTAACAGAACTGTCATAAGCCTCAATACCACCAGTAAAATTCTCCCTGACCTCCAGAGACGAATGGTTTTCGAGCAGCACATTACCACTGTAATAACTTTGGTCAGCAGCTGTTGTTGCAGTGGAACTCCCTTCAACAGAAGATACTGCATTACCGGTTCCATCATTCTTGTCAGTAAAGACCCGAGAACTTCCCAGAATGACGGTACTTCCGTTGGCAGCACTAATATCTCCTTGCATACGAGCATTTCTGGAGAGATGGAATGTTGCTGCATCAAGCTTCAGTTTATCCATTGTAAACTGACGGTTTTCCCAATCACTCTGGCCGGCTGAGGTTGTCATTCCTGCATGAATCACCGGATGCCCCTGGAATATCAGAGTACCTGACTTTTTCGTTATCACCCCTTCAGGCAGACTAACAGAACCATCAAGAGTCAGCACATCCTTACCAGAGAGTGGATGTATATTTACATCCATATAACCATTAAGTTGTCCATGAAACATATAAGGTTGAGAGCTTTCCTCAATCTTCTGCTGTTTCACGATTTGAATCGCTTTATCACGATCGTGACCAACATTTTGCCAGACATTGGTATTGTTTAAATCACTGAAAAATGGACCGTACGCCTTTGATTTCAGGATAAAGTAAGTATTTGATGCAGAAACATAATATAAGTCACCAGGACTACCATGCCCCCCAAAAACTTCATATGTCTTCACATCAACACTAATGTCATTTTCATTTAGTGTTTGTAATTTAAGTGTTAATTCAGATTTATTTTTGTTATTATTAGAAATAATAGCACCATAGTCTGCAGCCTGAAGACGAGTAAAGGTTACATTATTTCCATTTAAATCAAGAGTGCCGCCTCTATATCCCCATGATATTTTATCTGGGTTAACTTGATTAGCATCTGAAAGTATAACTGTTGCACGACCACTGGAAATGTTAATAGAGCTAAAGGCTTGCTTGTGTCCATTATCATCAGGGCGTTGATTCAGAATTACGGTTCCATCACCGACTTTCAGTCCTCCATTATTGACCCCTTTTCCATTAACGGTTAATGTGCCTTCACCAACTTTATGTAAGTTATCATCATTAACACCATTAACCTGCCAAAGCACATTTACACCTTTTTCAGTAATGATACCACCTCCGGTCCATGTTTGGTCCGTTAAGGATGTAACTGTGTAGTTGTCAAAAAACTGCAAATAGCCAGCCCCTTGATCTATAGAGTCGTGTAAAATAACCTCTCCATTATTTCCTGTAAATTGAAGATTTTTACCTGCATTTAGGTCTTCCCCTTTTTTTCCATGCATGTCCCACACAACTCCCTCTTGACTTAATGTTCCCACTCCTGCGTTTTTATCATATCTCCATTGTAAGCTCCCCTTTTTAGAGTCATATGATATTGTTTTATCAAAATCATTTTTTAGTTGCTGATGAAGAAAATCTTGAGTTGTGACAACCCAGTTATTACCATGCTCACTTCCTGATGAAAGAACGCCAACTAAAACCCATTTTTTTCCAGAGAGTCATACGCAAATAAAGGAGAGCCACTATCACCTTTATTTAGATAGTTTGCAAGAGGCCCATTAGCTGGATTAAATATATCGCCTGTAGGTGCGGTAATCATTTGGCCATTGTTATATGAGTTTAAAGCACTGATAGTACCTCCGGTTAGGAAACCACCATTTGTATATACCGGTGTAAGATTTCCATTTTTATCCTTTATATATTGCAATCCACCTCCAAGCCTATAAAAGGCTGTAAAACGCCCCCCTTCTTGATAAGCGCCATTTACAGCTCCAACACTGGAGACTTCTGCAGGGGCGACCTCCGTGACAATCTTATTTAAACGTCGTGTTTTAATATCAAGGCTATTATGGTTGTTCTCTCCTACTACAGTATAATTATTTTGAATATGTCCAAAACTCATTATATCTGATCCATTAACATGCTTTGCTGTGACAACATATTGAGGCGAGTACAGTGTATGGTCTCCTGGTGGTAATGTCCCTGTATTCATCGTGGCGCTACTAAAATCAGGCATTGGAGCTTTATCAAGCACTCCAACTAACACTCCATTCTTATCGTAGATATTTATATTTGATGCGCCAACTATAAAAGCTCCTTTATTTTCGGCAAAATCCCGAAATGTTTGATACGATATATCTGCATTAACTGTTGCAGCAAGAGATGGGGGGGCATAAGAAACAATAGCAAATGTTATTGGTGAAATAATTATTGATGAGGCACTCTTCAGTTTCCCTTTAACAGAAACGCGACGGGCAAGTTCAGAAACAGCAATAAAACCTTTGGCTAAAAAACTATACTTAAGAGAGAACACTTTATTCATATATAGAATCCAGTCTTTTATCAAAAAATATCCACACAACAAATAAAGACAACATAAATAACATTTATTGTCTTTTAAAAGAGATAGCTCCTTGTACTTTCAGGTTAAAACAACAGTGATCTTTTACCCTCCATTTTCTGTTTGCATTACATGTATCTCATCTATTACGATTCATATTAATAGAGGAGAAGTAAAATTGTATTCCCGCTATCCTTTAACTTAAAGGGAATATATAAACTAAAGTTGTATTTGGTAAAGGGGGTGCTAACATGTTAAAAGCATAGTCTCCTTGTCTAACATCTATTTAAATCTCCCATAGTAGTATTCTATAAAGCTTTGAAAGTATAAGGGGTTGCGTTTGGTTTGTCTATATCCATTTCTGAGCTTTATGGAATGTTTTTACTTTCAGTTGACAAACGAGTTCTATCAATAGATTTGACCATATTTGAATAAGGATTTTACATATCTACCGGATAGTCATATCGAGGGTAAATGGCGGCTCCTCTTTAATAATGGCTTTGTGCCTAGAGTAAATAAAACTGTCCTTGACCCACGATATTCAGACAGTCGTTGTATCTTAAGTTGACGTTACCCGCTGACGTTAATATTCCCGGGGGGTGAGGGCCAATGGAACGAAAACGTACGTTAAGGAGATAATTCGTTGTTTATATTTAAATTTAGATCTCTCAGCTCTCCTTTTAAAATATCCTCTGGCAGTGTGAATGTATAATGGCCCAACATATTGATATGTCCGAGCATCAGGGGAGATATAGACTGGCCCCCTGAATCTCCAGACAACCTGAACCGCCCCGGAAATCCTGGAGACTAAACTTCCTGAGAAAGAGGTAAACAGGATGACTAAAAATACTCGTTTTTCCCCCGAACTCCGTCAACGGGCAGTTCGTATGGTTGTGGAAAGTCAGGGCGAATATGACTCACAATGGGCGGCAATTTGTTCCATTGCTCCAAAGACTGGCTGTACGCCAGAGACTCTGCGAGTCTGGGTTCGTCAGCATGAACGGGATACCGGAGGCGGTGACAATGGTGGGCTTACCACCGCTGAACGTCAGCGTCTGAAAGAGCCGGAACGTGAAAATCCTGAACTGCGCCGTAGTAACGATATCCTTCGCCAGGCTTCCGCTTATTTTGCGAAGGCGGAGTTCGACCGCCTCTGGAAAAAGTGATGCCACTGCTGGATAAGCTGCGTAAGCTGTACGGGGTCGGACCGGTATGCAGTGAACTGCATATTGCCCCGTCAACGTATTACCACTGTCAGCAACAGCGACATCATCCTGATAAACGCAGTTCCCGTGCGCAGCGCGATGACTGGCTAAAGAAAGAGATACTGCGCGTATACGATGAGAATCATCAGGTATACGGTGAGCGTAAAGTCTGGCGTCAGTTGTTACGGGAAGGAATCAGGGTGGCCAGATGTACAGTGGCGCGCCTCATGGCGGTTATGGGATTTGCCGGTGTTCTCCGGGGTAAAAAGGTCCGCACTACCGTTGCCGCAGGTGGCCGCGTAAACCGTCAGTTCGTGGCAGTACGTCCTGACCAGCTGTGGGGGGGATTTTACTTACGTCAGCACATGGCAGGGCTTCGTCTATGTGGCGTTTATCATTGATGTGTTTGCCGGATACATCGTGGGGTGGCGGGTCTCATCGTCTATGGAAACGACATTCGTGCTGGATGCGCTGGAGCAGGCGTTGTGGGCCCGTCGTCCGTCTGGCACCATCCATCACAGCGATAAAGGCACTCAGTATGTGTCACTGGCCTATACGGAGCGATTAAAAGAAGCAAAACTGCTGGCATCAACAGGGAGTACAGGCGACTCGTATGACAACGCGATGGCGGAGAGCATCAATGGTCTTTACAAAGCGGAGGTAATACACCGTAAGAGCTGGAAAAACCGTGCAGAAGTGGAACTGGCCACACTCACGTGGGGGGACTGGTATAACAATCGACGATTGCTGGGAAGGCTGGGCCATACTCCTCCGGCAGAAGCACAAAAAGCTCATTATGCTTCCATCGGAAACAATGATCTGGCAACCTGAGTTCACAAATAAAACACTCTCCAGGAAACCCGGGGCGGTTCATTGTAGCAAGGTGGCTCTGCCGGAAGTTATGGTAAAGGTATAGGTTGCCCCGGATGGATAACTATCCTTTGCAGAGAGAGGAGGTTTCGTCCTTGGTGATGTTTCCTGCTCAGAGCTTTCCGCATGTGGAGTATTTTAATTTTTTCTGATGTCGAGGTAATATGATTATTTACTTTTTCCCATTTCAAATGGAAGAAAATGACGCTTTTCTTGATGCCGAAGTTAAGTATCAGAAAATGAAGCATAAAGAATGTTATGGTGTGAAAGCTTCACACAAAACACCTTTATCCTTTCTTAAACCGAGCGATACGTTATACATCGTTGCTCATGGCAACACATCAGTTATTGGATCAGGTTCAGCAACTGGGCCAACGTTGAATCCCGTAGCATTAGCCACTCTATTAATGCACAAACGTTTACCAAAGAACTTCATAGATCTCAGAGTGTTGTCCTGCGCCTCGGGGATACATTCGAGAACCCCAGCCTTCGCACAACGGCTGAAAGAAATTATGAAAGTACATGGGTATCATAGTCTGGTCGTTACCGGATACCTTGGTGAGGTTGATGTATCGAGAGACTGGAGATTAAAAAATGATGATGGTATGGAGTTTTATACCTTAAGAAAAAAAGGGATTATTCCTGTTAAGGATGTATTAAGTGAATCCCAGAGAGCGCTTTGTGGTTCTGATCTGAAATACGCCCTTTCTGATTTCAAGAAACGATTTTGAATAGGAGTAGTGCACTGACGTCAGAGCCATTATGCAAGTAAGCGGCTCGCCAGAACCGTATTGATATTTACTGAGAGCTCAGATCAACTTTCCAGGGCAACAGATCGCGTACCCGGTTTGCCGGCCAGTCCTGGATATGCTCAATGACGTAACGTAGCCATTTTTCTGGCCCCACATTGTTCAGACGGCATGTGCCGATCAGCGAGTACAACACCGCCGCATGTTCGCCACCGCTGTCGGAACCTGCGAACAGCTGTCAACGCCAAGATTATTGGCCGGGGGGGGGATGCGGACGATTTCCTGGACTCTCAGGAGATAAAACATGTTTACTGAAGAAGAAAAAATCCGCGCCATTGAGCTTTATTTCAAATATGGTAAGAAGCTGGCTCCCGTCGTACGCGAACTGGGCTACCCTTCGAAAAGGAATCTGCGTCGTTGGATCCGCTTATGGGAAGCAGGTGGTGGCGTACATCCTGCCGCTTGTTACTGTCAGCATGTTAATGCTAATGTATGCATACATTAGCATCAAGTTTTGTGCATAAAACGTACAATAATTTCCAATATCCAAACTGATTCGTTTTCTGCTCCCCCGGTAAGGGTGATATCTTCCGAACCGTCGCAGTCGTCTGGTTTGCTCATAGTTTTACCGGGGCATAAAATATGGTGTCTTAGAAAGATACTGAGGGCTTTATAAGAAACAGTACAAGTACATTGCTGTATTCTGTTTTCCTTGATTATTATTCAGGATGAATTGAATTTTTTCTGCACCTGATTTACTCATAATAATTCTCTTCCCATTTTTCTGATACGTAATGGCCAGCTGTTATCAGGAGTGTTTATTGCCCAGAAATATTCTCCTGCTGTGCCTGCATCCTGAGCAACTTTTGTTCTAATGTCACCAGTCTGCGACCGGCACTCTGTGCTTCAGATTCTGAGACCTGCCCTTTGGGGTGACCATCCAGACCATAACGTGGGACGCCGGCGACAGCTGTCCGCTGCAGATATACACGGCGTGAGGTGATGCAGGACACTGCACAGAGCCATTCGTCCATGGTCAGTTCTGTCTCCGGGTGTTCTGCCAGAAATGCTGAAATATCATTGTTTATGCCAATTTTCAGGGGAATAAATCCACCACCTTCAGCACGAAGATGAGGAAACAGGATCTTTATTTTTTCCACGCACTCGTGAGTATACTCTCTGGTCCAGTGGGAGGGTCGTGGGAAACTGTGTTTTTTCTTTTTCTTTTTCTTCTTCCTGGCTGGCGCTTCAGGGATATGTTTTTCGACGGCAGATGAATTTATTCCGGCGGATACTGATTCTGTCGTCTGTTCAGTAAATACAGGTGCGATAATATCTGTTTTTTCGGATAGGGAAGGTTCCGAAAAAGTTCGACGTTTTTTCACCACAATGACTGGTGTTTTCCTTTCTTCCTGATGTTTTCCCATAAATACCTCGGCTGTGTTGTTCTACTTCCTTATAATATCATAGTTCAAAATTTAATAAACTTTCTGTTATGTAATATCCCTTAATAATTTACGAAGATGACTCTGTACCCTGCTATGTGAATCAGGAACTTTTATAGCAGGATACAACGGATTGTTACTTACACAGTAAGATTTACTAAGGTTTGTTTTCTTCTTTTCTTATATTTATCTGGTAATCCTTATCAACAATGCCTGCTCTACTGTTTGCATTAATCATTGCTGGTTTGATCCATATTAGTTTGTTATTTTTCCTGCGAATATGTCCTCTGCGTAAGTGCATCCTTTTCGTCCCACCGGATTTTCCTGTTCCAGTATGATTACTTTGCACCTTAGTTTCAGGCAGTTGTAATACTTTATAAGTATATGAAGGACACTTGTTTTTTCAGGTGGCTGAACTTTACGACCATTTATGAATTTTCTTTCTGGTTTAGTGCTAAGTGTGACAGGACACACATTTTCGAAATTTAACACGCTACATGCCTGTATGAAAGCCTGTAGTTCATCGCGAGTATCCATAATAATTTGCGCATATAATCTTTCAATACTTCCCACCTGCTTTATCAAATCATCTTTAAATTCCATGCTTGTTATAAAAGATTCTGTTTTGAAGTGTGCTGCATTATAACAGCCCGTATACGGGCTGTTTTTTGGTGCCCTTATCTCCTGACTTTGAAAAGAGTGTCTTACTTCACCCAGTCTTCCAGCACCAGGTCAGGCACCCGCTCAAATTCTCTTGTATTATTCGTCACCAGTATCGCCCCGGCGGCGATGGCGTGCCCGGCAATCGCCGTGTCGTTCGGGCCGATCGGCGTCCCGGCCAGCCGCAGTGCCACTTTAATCTTCGTGGTGGCGTCTACTGCGGCGCGATCCCAGGGCAGGATGGCATCGAGGCGGGCGCAGAATTCATCGACCAGTTGGACGTGACGTGGTGAGGCCTTTGGGCCGGTAGCCCCGAAGCGCATTTCAGAGTAGGTGATGGCCGAGACCACTATACGGTGGCCGCGTAGCACCGCCTGCTCCAGACGCTTCAGGACGGCTTCTGGCTGTTCACGCATGATGAACGAGCAGATACAGGTATCAAGCATATAAGTCTTGTTCACAGGTTAAATCGCCCTTCGTCGCTGACAACATCCTCGCGCTCCGCCATAAAGTCCGGATCGGCTTTCTCGAGCTGCGCGAACGAGCCCCAGGCCGGGCGGACGGGACGCAGGATGATGCGGTCCCCTTCCCGGACGATCTCCAGCTCGCTCACCCCTTCAAAATCCAGATCGCGGGGAAGGCGGATGGCGCGGTTGTTGCCGTTTTTGAAAATGGATACGGTTCTCATGGTGTTCTCTCCCGGGTAAGTGTGGATATGTGGCGCATATCCGGAGTGACATTCGTTGCACCGGGTGTGTGCATATGCCAAGTATATGCAGATGTGTCACATATGTATAGATATGACATATGCAGATTGGATTTGCCCCTATATTTCCAGACACCTGTTATCACTTAACCCATTACTGGCTTGCTGCCGTAGATATTCCCGTGGCGAGCGATAACCCAGTGCACTATGCGGATGCCATTCGTTATAATGCTCGAACGCCTCTGCAAGGTTCTTTGCTGCCGTTAACCCGTCTGGTTTGGG
>NZ_JAOWIE010000003.1:0-263 GCF_030332265.1 Citrobacter sp. Cu231
TCAGGTGGGACCACCGCGCTACAGCCGCCAGGCAAATTCTGTTTATCAACACACTTTTTAGTCTGTCGATGTCATCTGTAATCAAGCTGAATCTTGTGTCTGTCTCTTCGCCAAAACATCTTCGGCGTTGTAAGGTTAAGCCTCACGGTTCATTAGTATCGGTTAGCTCAACGTATCGCTACGCTTACACACCCGACCTATCAACGTCATCGTCTTTAACGTTCCTTCAGGAGACTTAAAGTCTCAGGGAGAACTCATCTCGG
>NZ_JAOWIE010000004.1:0-245 GCF_030332265.1 Citrobacter sp. Cu231
GCACTATGCGGATGCCATTCGTTATAATGCTCGAACGCCTCTGCAAGGTTCTTTGCTGCCGTTAACCCGTCTGGTTTGGGCATGACACTGATGTAGTCACGCTTTATCGTTTTCACGAAGCTCTCTGCTATGCCGTTACTCTCCGGACTCCGCACCGCCGTGCTCTTCGGTTCAAGCCCCAACATCCGGGCAAACTGCCGTGTTTCATTAGCCCGGTAGCATGAACCATTATCCGTCAGCCACTC
>NZ_JAOWIE010000005.1:0-281 GCF_030332265.1 Citrobacter sp. Cu231
CTCAGAAGTGAAACGCCGTAGCGCCGATGGTAGTGTGGGGTCTCCCCATGCGAGAGTAGGGAACTGCCAGGCATCAAATTTAGTGTGCTGATATGGCTCAGTTGGTAGAGCGCACCCTTGGTAAGGGTGAGGTCCCCAGTTCGACTCTGGGTATCAGCACCAGTTTTTCGGTTTAAGTTCGGCACTTAGAAAAGAATTTGTCTGGCGGCTGTAGCGCGGTGGTCCCACCTGACCCCATGCCGAACTCAGAAGTGAAACGCCGTAGCGCCGATGGTAGTGTG
>NZ_JAOWIE010000006.1:0-387 GCF_030332265.1 Citrobacter sp. Cu231
GTTATACGAATCCGGCAGAATAACGGAAGCCGCGTGTATGGCTCATGCCCGGAGAAAAATCCACGATGTGCATGCAAGAGCGCCCACCTACATCACCACGGAAGCCCTGCAGCGTATCGGTGAACTGTATGCCATCGAGGCAGAGGTCCGGGGCTGTTCAGCAGAACAGCGTCTGGCGGCAAGAAAAGCCAGAGCCGCGCCACTGATGCAGTCACTGTATGACTGGATACAGCAACAGATGAAAACACTGTCGCGTCACTCAGATACGGCAAAAGCGTTCGCATACCTGCTGAAACAGTGGGATGCACTGAACGTGTACTGCAGTAATGGCTGGGTGGAAATCGACAACAACATCGCAGAGAACGCCTTACGGGGAGTGGCCGTAGG